>NZ_JAEPIV010000003.1:0-377711 GCF_016632405.1 Azospirillum aestuarii | reverse complement strand
ACGCAACAGGTTTCGCACTCACTTGACAATCGGCTTCATGAACGACAAAGCCGGCGCTTTCCCCAACGGGAAGCGCCGGTTTTTTGTCGTGTCCGGGTGTCGCCACAGGCCCCCTCCCTAACCCTCCCCCGCTTCGCAGGGGAGGGGATAAAGGGTTGGGAGGCGGACGGTGCAGAGCTTGTCGGGGCTTTCCTTGGCGATGGCCTTGTGGCCGGCGATGGCGGTGTTGATCGCGTCGGGGGTCAAGCGATGCGCGCCGGGAGCGATCACCACGGCGACGCCGCTGGCCGACAGCAGCGGGAAACGCCGCACCGCGCCGTAGCGGTCCTTGCCCTCGAAACAGCCGGCCTCCCGCGCCTCCGCGTCGTAGAGGCTCTCCGCGTCGGAGCGGAATTGCGCGACGAGGTCCGCCACGCGGGCGAGCGCGTCCTCGTCCGCGGCGCCGCTGAGGGCGACGAAGAAATCGTCGCCGCCGATGTGGCCGGCGAAGCCGCCGTTGCCCGAGGCCCAGGCCTTCAGCCGCTCGCTGAACATCAGGATGGCGCGGTCGCCCTGGCGGAAACCGAAACGGTCGTTGAAGGGCTTGAAGTTGTCGAAGTCGAGATAGGCCAGGACATGCCCGCGGTCCTGCTCCTGAAGGGCCCGCTCGATGTGGCGCACGATGGCGGCGTTGCCGGGCAAACGGGTCAGCGGGTTCTGGTCCGCGGCCATGGCGAGGTTGCGCTCGTGCACCAGACGGATCAGCGCGCCGCTGGACAGGAAGCCGGCATACTCGCCGCCTTCGATGATGATGATGCCGTCGCTGGCCTCCTCCGCCGAGAAGGCCTCGATCACCTGGTCGAGCGGTGTGGAGATGTCGCAGACCGGGCTCTTTACCACCAGATCCAGAAGCGTGTCGCCCAGCCCCTTGTTGCGCAGAAGCTCGCTGCCGAAGCGGGAATAGACGAAGCGTTTCAGGTCGCGCTCGCGGATCAGCCCCAGCGGGCGCTGCTGGCGGTCGACGATGGGGGCGATGGACGGGCTGTCGTCGCCGCGGAAATAGTCGAGAAGCTCCGTCTTCGGGGAATTGACCGCCAGCGGCGTCTGCCGCTCGATCACTTCGGACAGGCGGAGACGAGCCTCGTTCGGCTTGCGGCGGTCCCGGCGGTTCATCTCCTCGACGATGCCGTAGCGTTCGGGAATGGCGCGCAGATCCACGCTGGGCCGGGCGATCAGATAGCCCTGGGCGAAGTCGCAGCCCAGATCGCGGCAGGTGTAGAATTCCTTCTCCGTCTCCACCCCCTCGGCGATGATGAGGATGCCGAGCGCGTGGGCGTAGCCGACCAGCGCGTGGGCGATGGCCCGCTTGCGCGTGTCCTGGTCGATTCCGGCCACGAAGTAGCGGTCGATCTTGAGATAGTCGGGCTTGGATTCGTAGAGCAGGCGCAGCCCGGCGAAGCCGACGCCGAAATCGTCCAGCGCCACCCCGATGCCCGCCTGCCGGTAGCGGTCGATGGCCTGCTCGATGCTGTGGTCGGGGCGCAGTTCGCGACGTTCTGAAATCTCCAGGCTGATGGTCAGGCGGGGGTCGGCTGTGCCGCCGTCCAGCGCGAAGGGAGCCAGCCAGGGCGAGCCGGCCACCCCGACCACCCGCGCGTCGATGTTCAGGAACAGCTTGGCGTCCTGCCAATGGTCGAGCGCACGAAAGGCCGCCGTCGCCTTGGCGTGCAGGGCGCATTCCACCTCGGCCAGCACGCCCTGCATGCAGGCGGCGTCCAGCAGGTCGTTGGGGCTGGCGAAGGGGCTGCGCTCCAATCCGCGCAGCAGCGCCTCCATGCCGTGGCAGCGCCCGGTGCGCATCTGCACGATGGGCTGGAAGGCGACCGACAGACCGGCCAGAAGACGGGTCCATTCCGCCGGCAGCGCGGCCTTGCGGGCGCTCCCCGCCGGGGCGCCGGAGCGATCGTCCCATTCTTCTGCTGGCACCGAGGCCATGGCTTCGTTCACTGCCGGCTGTCCATGTTCGTCGCGGGCAAGCCCATCTTGTAGCGGATGATCTTTTCGATTTCGTGACAAAGGCAAGGCGTCTGCGCGCAGCGCGATCCAAAATGCCCTTCGCACCCCGGCCCCGCTTTGCGCTATAGGGGTGCGCTTCAACGCAGACGGAGGCGGCGGGGCATGAAGGTCGGCATCGACATGGGGGCGGCCATGACGGCTGGCGCGACGGGGGCGTCGGCGATGCTGGATCTCGAGGAGCTGCTGGCGACCCGCCTGCTGGTGCAGGGCAATTCCGGTTCCGGCAAGTCGCATTTGCTGCGCCGCCTGATCGAGCAGAGCGCGCGCTGGGTGCAGCAGGCGGTGATCGACCCCGAAGGCGACTTCGTGACTCTGGCCGAGCGCTTCGGCCACATCGTGGTGAACGCCGAAGAGCACAGCGAGGCCGCCCTGCAGAGCGTCGCCGCCCGCGTGCGCCAGCACCGCGTCTCCGTCGTGCTGAACCTGGAGGGGCTGGACGCGGACATGCAGATGCGCCACGCCGCGGCCTTTCTGGGCGGGCTGTTCGACGCCGACCGCGACCACTGGTACCCCATGCTGGTGGTGGTGGACGAGGCGCAGCTCTTCGCCCCCTCCGCCGCCGGCGAGGTGTCGGACGAGGCGCGCAAGGTCTCGCTGGGCGCCATGACCAACCTGATGTGCCGCGGGCGCAAGCGCGGGCTGGCCGGGGTGATCGCGACGCAGCGCCTCGCCAAGCTGGCCAAGAACGTGGCGGCGGAGGCCTCCAACTTCCTGATGGGCCGCACCTTCCTCGACATCGACATGGCCCGCGCCGCCGACCTGCTGGGCATGGAGCGCCGCACCGCGGAGATGTTCCGCGACCTGGAGCGCGGCCATTTCATCGCGCTCGGCCCGGCGATCTCGCGCCGCCCGTTGCCGCTGCGCATCGGTGCCGTCGAGACGCAGGGGCGGGCCGGCAGCCCGAAGCTGATGCCGCTGCCCGACACCCCGCTGGAGGACGCGCGGGAGTTGATCTTCCGGCCGGGCGAGCCGGAACCGCCGCGCCTGGCGGTGCGCCGCCCCTCGACCAGCGCCAGCGCCGACCTGCTGGCCCAGCTCTCCCGCCCGCGCCCCCTGCCGGTGGAGCCGGAGAGCGACGACGCGGTGCCCGCGCTGCCCCTGGAGGAGCCGGAAACGCCGGAGCAGGCGGCGGAGCGCAAAGCCGCCTACGAGGCGATCCTGCGCGACGTGCTGGCCGATCCGGAGGCGCCCTACCGCTCCATCGCCGTGCTTTATCAGGACTTCCTGGTGCGCTGCCGGACGCAGGGGGTGCGGGGCGAGCTGCTGGAACTGCCGGCCTTCCGGCGCAAGCTGGCGGCGGCCCGCGCCGGGGCGGGGGAGGGCACCGAAGAGAATCCCGCCTGGGCGAAGGCGACCCAGGTCGCGGCGACCCTGCCGGAGGACATCCAGGTCGTCTTCCTGCTGCTGGCCCGCGCGGCGCTGGACCATCTGCCTTGCCCGTCCGACGCCGACGTGGCTCGCGCCTGCGGCAGCCGGTCGCGCGGGCGGGCGCGGCGCCTGCTGACCTACATGGAGCAGCGGGGCTTCGTCGCCACGCGCAGCGGGCTGGGCAACACGCGCAGCATCGTCCTGCCGGCGCTGGGCTGGGAAACCGCGCTGGGTGATCCGAACGCCGACCCGAACGCCGGCGACGGGGCGGACGGGCCGGAGGACGGCGGGCTGTTCGCCACCGCCTGAGCGGAAATTCTATTCGTCGTCCGGCTCGATCCCGGCGGCCAGGGCGTGGGCCAGACGCCCAGTGGCGGCGACCATGGCCATGGCCTCCTGCGCCTTGGCGGCGATGCGCGCGGTGCCCTCGGGAGCCGGTTGGTAGAGCGACGGGTCGGGCAGGCGCTCGACGAAGTCCCAGGCGCCGGTGGCGGGGTCCCAGACCTCGAACACGTCGGGGTTGGGGCGGCGGGCGACCCAGGCGCGAGCGGCGTTCCCCTCGGCGCGGAAACGCACCCCGAAGAAACGGCTGGCCGCCATGGCCCCGGTTGCCGCGACCAGATCGGCGTCGGCGTCCGGGAAGCGCTGCGTCAGAGCGGCGCGCAGGGCTTCCGCCAGGGCGCGGCGGTCGTCATGATGGGGAAGGCCGTCGGGATCGGTTCTCATGGCCCGCGATGGTAGAGGGACGGTGCGCCTCCGCAAGCGGGCGCGATGTCGCAAGCGCAGCCCGGAGTCGTCATGGTCAGCCTGTCCGAAGCCTACGCCATCGCCATCGGTCACCACCGGGCCGGACGGATGGGCGAGGCCGCCGGGGTCTACCGGGCGATTCTCGATGCCGATCCGCGGCAGGCCGACGCGCTGCATCTGCTGGGGGTGCTGTCCGGCCAGACCGGCCGGAGCGAGGAGGCGGTGTCGCTGATCGCCCAGGCCATCGCGCAGGACCCGGAGGCGGCGGACTATCACGACAATCTGGGTAGCCTGCGCCGCGGCGGCGGTGATGCGATGCGTGCGGCCGCGCATCACGCGCGTGCCCTGGCGCTGGAACCGGCGCGGGCCAAGGCTACCTTCAACCGCGGGCTGGCGCTCGGCGATCTGGGCCGGATGGGAGAGGCGCTGGGATGCTTCCGCGCCGCCCTGCGGATCGATCCCGGCTATGGGGCGGCGGCGCTGGCCGCCGGACGGCTGCTGTCCGGGGGGCCGGAGTCAGGGGTGATCCGTGGGGCGGCGGAGCGCTGGCTGGCCCACGCCCTGTCCCTGGCGCCGGACAGCGCCGACGGCTGGGCCGCAGTGGGGCGCGCAAGGCTGGCGGCGGGGGAAGCCGATGGTGCGATGACGGGCTATGGCCGGGCGGCGCGGCTGCGTCCGGGCGACGGGGCGGCGCTGAGCAACCTCGCGATGGCGACCTTGC
Organism: Azospirillum aestuarii; assembly: GCF_016632405.1. Lineage (NCBI taxonomy): Bacteria > Pseudomonadati > Pseudomonadota > Alphaproteobacteria > Rhodospirillales > Azospirillaceae > Azospirillum > Azospirillum aestuarii. Next base: position 372,820 of record NZ_JAEPIV010000003.1, on the reverse strand, counting down.
AGGCCAGCGGGGCGCTGCCGGAGTTCCCCCGCGCCGACCGACGGGAGGCGAGCTGGGGCGAACCGCTGGCCCGCGCCCTCGACCTGTTCCTGGCGGCGCTGGAGCGCGGGGCCGGGGAGGTGGCGGAGGTGGCGCTGTTCCGCACCGCCGTGCTGACCATCCACCGCGGCATGTTGGACGACGCGCGGCTGGAGCGGATCGCCGAACGGGCGCGGGACCGGCTGCGGCGGGCGGCGGGAGACGGCGCCGCGGCGGCCTGCATCGCCCATGGCCTCTATCGCCGGGGGCGGCTGGTGACCGCCTCGCGCCTCGCCCGGCGGTATCTGCGCGGCTGGTCGGAGGAGGCCATCCGCGCCGACCCGCAGGCGGCGAAATGGCGTCCGGTCGATGCGCGTCCGGTCTTTCTTGAGGCGCTCGCCGGGTATCGGCCGCGCATCGCGGAGGCGGGGGAGCGGTCGATGCCGGTTCCGCCCGCTGCCGAAGGCGGGGCGATCCTGCTGGTCAGCGTCGATTCCGGCTATTGGCGGCGCTTCGGCGGCTGGTTCCTGTCCCACGCCTTGAAGGAGGAGCCGGGCGACCGCGTGCATGTCCACATCGTCAATCCCGGCGCGGAGGATCGCGCCGACCTGGACCGCCGCTGCGCCGCCCAGCCGGGGCGCCTGTCCTGGTCGCTGGAGCGCATCGACCTGTCCGCCCACGCGCCGGGGGTGGAGACCACCTATTACGCCTGCGCGCGCTTCTTCGTGGCCCTGGACCTGCTGGAGCGGGCGGGGGCGCCGGTCTTCATCACCGACATCGACGCCCGCTGCACGGCGCCGCTTCCACCGGACCTGCGGGACGGGGCGGGCTGGGACCTGACGATCATGCGCGACCGCCGCGCCCGCGGGCCGTTCGACGACATCATCGTCAGCTTCCTCGGCATCGCGCCAACCGCGGCGGGGCGGGAATTCCTCGGCCTCGTCCGCGCCTACATCGGCTGGTTCTTCGACCGGGGCGAGGCGGCCTGGACGCTCGACCAGGCGGCGCCCTACGCCATCCTCCATGACTGGATGCGGCGCGGGCGGACGCCACGACTGCGCGAATATGAGTTCCTGCGCCTGCCCTGGTTCGATTTCCCGGTGAAAGGCGAGGGGTGAAGGGCGAGGGGTGACGGGCCGCTAGGCCGCCTGGACGCTGTTGTCCTTGCGCCGCGACAGCTGCAACTGGCCGTCCAGGCACTTCACGTAGGTGGTCTTGCCGGCCTTCAGATTATCGCAGACGGTGACGAGAGCACGTGGGATCGCCGCGAACTCCTTCGAACCGCGCGATTGCGTGTTGTAGGCGGCGAGGTGCTGGCGCAGCCCCTCCTTCGACACCGGCTTTCCGTCGTTCCCGATCATGGTCGTCCCCGCGCGCGTGGTTGCTGGTCGCCGAAGCTACGCGGGGACGGTTCCGGACTCAACGTCCGCTGTCGTCCTCAGGCTTGTCCTCCGGCTTCCCGCCGTCGCCGGTCCAGTCGTCGGTGATGTAGCGCTGCGCGTCGCTGATCTTCTCCACCTCGTCGCGGCTCGGCGGCTTGGGCACGCGCGACTGGCCGTTCTCGTGGTCCTGGTCCATGGGTCCTCCATCGCTTTGCCAGTGATGTGGACGGACGGGTGGGATCGGCAAGCCCATTCCGGACAGGGGCGCGGACCGGGTTAAGGCATTCGCGTTCGATCACAGGGGGCGCTATGACCGCCGCCCGCTTGACAGGCGAACCCACGCCGCCGGATCATCCGGCCGTTAACCGCCAAGAATTCCAAAGAGAATTCGCCCCGTCCGGGGTCGTTCCGGGATCACGCAGGGAGTATGGGAACCATGAACACGCTCGCGCGCCGTCTGGCCGGTGCCGCCTTTCTGTCCGCCGGTCTTTCCTTTGGTCTCGCGGCCACGCCGGTCCTGGCCGACACGCCGAAGGACACGCTGGTCATGGCCTGGCAGTTCGACGACATCGTGACGCTCGATCCCGGCGAGATCTTCGAGCTGTCGGGGGCCGAATATGGCGCCCAGGTCTATGACCGGCTGATCCGCTTCGACGTCAACGACGTCAGCAAGATCCATGGGCAGGTGGCGGAAAGCTGGACCGTCTCCGACGACGGCAAGACCTTCACCTTCACCATCCGTGACGGCATCAAGTTTCACTCCGGCAACGCGCTGACGGCGGAGGACGTGGCCTACTCGCTCCAGCGCGCCGTGAAGATGAACAAGGGGCCGGCCTTCATCCTGACCCAGTTCGGCCTGACGCCGGAGAACGTCGATCAGAAGGTCCGCGCCACCGACCCGCGCACCCTGGTGTTCGAGACGGACAAGACCTACGCCCCGACCTTCGTGCTCTATTGCCTGACCGCCGACGTCTCTGGGGTGGTCGATTCCAAGCTGGTCAAGAGCAAGGAGGTCAACGGTGACTTCGGCGCCGCCTTCCTGAAGGCCAACTCCGCCGGGTCCGGCCCCTTTGTCCTGCGCCAGTGGAAGGCCAGCGAGCTTCTGTCGCTGGAGGCCAACGCCAATTACTGGGGCGGCGCCCCCGCCGTGAAGCGCGTGCTGATCCGCCACATCGCGGAGCCGGCGACCCAGCGCCTGCTGCTGGAGAAGGGCGACGTGGACGTGGCCCGCAACCTGAAGCCGGAGCAGTTCGAGCCGCTGCGCGGCAACGACAAGATCCGCATCGTCCAGGCGCCCAAGGGCACGCTCTATTATTTCGGCCTGAACCAGAAGAACGAGGTGCTGGCCAAGCCCGACGTGCGCAAGGCCTTCAAGTACGCCGTGGATTACGACGGCATGGCGAAGACCATCATGAACGGGCTGGGCACCGTTCATCAGGCCTTCCTGCCCAAGGGCTTCCTCGGTGCGCTGGAGGAGAACCCGTACACGTACGATCCGGCCAAGGCGAAGGAACTGCTCAAGCAGGCCGGCTATCCGGACGGCATCACGGTGACCATGGACGTCCGCAACACCTCGCCCAGCATGGACATGGCCCAGGCCATCCAGGGCAGCGCGGCGGCGGCGGGCATCACGGTCAAGCTGCTGCCGGCGGACGGCAAGCAGGTGGTCACCAAGTACCGCGCCCGCAACCACGAGGCGCTGCTCTACCAGTGGGGCGCCGACTACCAGGACCCGAACACCAACGCCGACACCTTCGCCGCCAACCCGGACAACGCCGACGACGCGAAGGCCAAGCCGCTGTCCTGGCGCAACGCCTGGGACATCCCCGAACTGACCAAGAAGACCGCCGCCGCGGTCGAGGAGCGCGACACCGCCAAGCGCGCGGCGATGTACCAGGAGCTTCAGCGCGAGGTGCTGGAGACCTCGCCCTTCGTCATCATGTTCCAGCAGACCGAGGTGATCGCGGAGCGCAGCAACGTCGAGGGGCTGGTCTGGGGGCCGAGCTTCGACAGCAACTACTATTGGAAGGTCAGCAAGAAGTAAGGCGGGATTTATCCTTTCCGCACGTCATCCCCTCTCCCCTCCGGGGAGAGGGTTATTGCTTTCAAGCTCGGGTGAAATTTGGCCGCTATCTTGAAAAGACCGGGGATGCCGGGGCGGCGTCATGCGATCCGCGGGGCGGGGTTGCTCGTCTCGGTGGCGCTGACCGTCCTCGGGCTGCTGCTCGTCACCTTCCTGATCGGGCGCGTGGTGCCCATCGACCCGGTGATCTCCGTGGTTGGCGACCGCGTGTCCGCCGACACCTACGCCCGCGTCCGACAGGAGCTGGGGCTGGACCTGCCGCTGTGGCAGCAGTTCCTGCGCTACGTCGGCGACGTGCTCCAGGGCGATTTCGGCACCTCGGTGCTGACCTCCCGCCCGGTGCTGGAGGACATCCTGCGCGTCTTCCCGGCGACGCTGGAGCTGGCCACCGCCGCGTTGGTCGTCGGCGTTCTGCTGGGCATCCCGGCGGGGGTGATGGCCGCCGTCCATCGCGGGCGCTGGCCGGACCATCTGATCCGGGTGATCGGGCTGATCGGCCATTCCATTCCGATCTTCTGGCTGGGGCTGATGGCGCTGCTGGTCTTCTACGCGCGGCTCGATTGGGCGCCGGGGCCGGGGCGGGTGGACGTCTTCTACGAGGGGCTGGTCGATCCGGTGACCGGCATCATCACGGTGGACGCCCTGCTGGCCGGCGAGACCGACGTGTTCTGGAGCGCGCTCCACCATCTGGTGCTGCCGGCGGGCATCCTCGGCCTCTACAGCGTGGCCTACATCGCGCGCATGACGCGCAGCTTCATGCTGGACCAACTCCGCCAGGAATACATCACGACGGCCCGCGTCAAGGGCATGTCCGAGGCGCGGGTGATCTGGCGCCACGCGCTGGGCAACATCGCGGTGCCGCTGACCACGGTGGTCGCGCTGTCCTACGCCTCGCTGCTGGAAGGGTCGGTGCTGACCGAGACGGTGTTCGCCTGGCCGGGGCTGGGCTTGTACATCACCAACTCGCTGCTGTCGGCGGACATGAACGCGGTGCTGGGCGGCACGCTGGTGGTGGGGGCGGTCTTCATCGGCCTGAACCTGCTGTCCGACCTGCTGTACCGCCTGCTCGATCCCCGTGCGCGATGAGGGTGGCGCGATGACGCACGCTGTTGACAATGGCCTGCGGGCGTGGCTGACGGCGGAGACGCCGCAGTCCCGCGGGCAGGCGCGGCTGGGCCGGGTCTATCTGGGCTGGCTGGCCTTCTCGCGCAACCGGCTGGCCATGATCGGGCTGGGCATCGTGCTGCTGCTGGTGCTGATGGCGGCGCTGGCCCCGCTGATCGCCCCCTACGATCCCTACAGGCAGGACCTGTCGCAGCGGCTGCTGCCGCCCAGCGCGGCGCACTGGCTGGGCACCGACGCGTTCGGGCGGGACATCCTGTCGCGCATCCTCCACGGCTCCCGCCTGACGCTGATGATCGTGGCGCTGGTCGCGGTGACGGCGCCGGTGGCCGGGCTGCTGATCGGGACGGTGGCGGGCTATCTCGGCGGCTGGGTGGACGCGGTCCTGATGCGCGTCACCGACATCTTCCTGGCCTTCCCGAAGCTGATCCTGGCGCTGGCCTTCGTCTCGGCGCTGGGGCCGGGCATCGAGAACGCCATCATCGCCATCGCCATCACCAGCTGGCCGCCCTACGCCCGCATCGCGCGGGCCGAGACGATCACCATCCGCAAGAGCGACTTCATCAGCGCCGCGCGTCTCCAGGGCGCCTCGACGCCGCGGATCATCCTCGGCCATGTCGTGCCGCTCTGCTCCTCCTCGCTGATCGTGCGGGTGACGCTGGACATGGCGGGGATCATCCTGACGGCGGCGGGGCTGGGCTTCCTCGGCCTCGGCGCGCAGCCGCCGGCGCCGGAGTGGGGCGCGATGATCGCCACCGGGCGCCAGTATGTGCTGGAGCAATGGTGGGTCGCCACCATGCCCGGCATCGCCATCTTCGTGGTCAGCCTGGGCTTCAACCTGCTGGGCGACGGCCTGCGCGACGTTCTGGACCCGAAAGGCCAATGAGCGACAAAGCACTGCTGGAGGTCGAGAACCTCCGCATCTCCTTCCCAACCCGGACGGGCGTGACGCAGGCGGTGCGCGGCGTCTCCTTCACCGTGGGCCGGGAAAAGCTGGGCATCGTCGGCGAGTCCGGCTCGGGCAAGTCGATGACCGGGCGGGCCATCCTGCGGCTGGTCCCGCCGCCCGGCGTCGTCACCGCCGACAAGCTGTCCTTCCAGGGCGAGGACCTGCTGACCCTGCCGGAGAAGCGGCTGCGCGGCATCCGCGGGCGGCGCATCTCCATGGTCATGCAGGACCCGAAATTCTCGCTGAACCCGGTGATGACCATCGGCGCCCAGATCGCCGAGGCCTACCGCGTCCATTCCAGCGCCGGCAAGGCGGAGGCGAAGCGGCGCGCGCTGGAGATGCTGGAGGCGGTGCGCATCCGCAACCCGGAGCGCGTCTACGGCCTCTACCCGCACGAGGTGTCGGGCGGCATGGGCCAGCGCATCATGATCGCCATGATGCTGATCCCCAACCCCGACCTGCTGATCGCCGACGAGCCGACCTCGGCGCTCGACGTGACGGTGCAGATGCAGGTGCTGGCGATCATGGACGAGCTGTGTTCCAGCCGCGGCATGGGGATGATCTTCGTCAGCCACGACCTGAACCTCGTGGCGTCCTTCTGCGACCGCATCCTGATCATGTACGCCGGCCGGGTGGTCGAGACCTGCCGCGCGTCGGAGCTGCACGCGGCGAAACACCCCTACACCCGCGGCCTGCTCGACAGCCTGCCGCGCCTGGACGACACGCGGGCGGAGCTGCCGGTGCTGGCGCGCGACCCGTCCTGGCTGGAGGGCTGAGGCGATGATCGACGTCACGGATCTGCGCGTCACCTTCGGCCATGGCGCCGATATCGTGGCCGCCGTGCAGGGGGTGTCCTTCGCCGTGCGGGAGGGCGAGAGCTTCGGGCTGGTCGGCGAGTCGGGGTCGGGCAAGTCCACCGTGCTGCGCGCCGTCGTCGGGCTGAACCACGACTGGACCGGGTCCATCGCCGTGGCCGGTGCGGCGCAAAGCCGTCGCCGTGAGAAGGGCTTCTTCAAGTCCTGCCAGATGGTCTTCCAGGACCCCTACGGCTCGCTGCACCCGCGCCACACCATCGACCGCATCCTGGCCGAGCCCATCGCCATCCACGGGCTGCGCGACGCCGACGCGCGGATCGACCGGGTGCTGCGCGACGTCGGGCTGGGGCCGCAATTCCGCTTCCGCTACCCGCACCAGCTCTCCGGCGGCCAGCGCCAGCGCGTCGCCATCGCCCGCGCCCTGGTGCTGGAGCCGCGGGTGCTGCTGCTGGACGAGCCGACCTCGGCACTCGACGTGTCGGTGCAGGCGGAAATCCTCAACCTGCTGAAGCGGCTGCGGGCGGAGCACGCGCTGACCTACGTGCTGGTCAGCCACAATCTGGCGGTGGTCGCCACCATGTGCGACCGGCTGGCCGTGATGAACCGCGGCCGCATCGTCGAGGAGATGGACGTGGAGTCCCTGCGCCGGGGGGCGGCGCGGGAGGATTACACGCGGCAGCTCCTGCGCGCCAGCCAGGGCTACGACCGGGCGGCGGCGGACAGCTTCAAGGACTTCGCGTAGGCGGTCGGTCCGCGTCCGGAGTCAGTCCGCGTTCGGGGTCTGCGGGGCGGGGCGGGCGGCCAGCGCGTCGGCCTGGGCCTGAAGCTTGGCCAGCAGGCCGTCGAGCTGGCCCATCTCCTCCTCCGTCAGGGCGCCGGTCAGCTCCCGCTCGTAGGCCAGGGCGAGGGGGACGATCTCCGTGTAGATCGCCAGCGCCTTGGGCGTCAGGGTCAGCTGCGCCTTGCGGCGGTCGGTGGCGCCCGATTCGCGCAGGATCAGCGCCGAATCGAGCATCCGACTGATCGCCCGGCTGACCTGCACCTTGTCCATGGCGGTGCGCTGGGCGATCTCCCCCGCGCTCAGCGTCTCGCCGCCGCCCAGCACGGCGATGACCCGCCATTCCGGGATGGTGATGCCGAATCGCTTCTCGTACAGCTTCGCCACCGTGTGGCTGACCGTGTTGGACAGCACCGACAGGCGGTAGGGCAGGAAGCGGGTCAGATGCAGCACCGGCGCGGCGGGATCGGCGCCGGAACGCTTGCGGCGGGGGGAGGCCATGGGGTGTCGCGCCTTATCGGAATGCGGGAACCGGATGCCGGTTTCTCCATCCTGCCCCGGAAATTGGCGGACGCAACCGTTTCAGATAAAAATTTTCAAACCGCTTCAGCGGTTGACGATCAGCGCCACGCCCAGCACCGCGACGATGGCGCCTGCCCAGGCGCCGGCTCCCGGACGCTGGCGGGTCCAGGCCCAAAGCATCGGCAGGATCAGCACCGGGCTCGTGGCCGAAAGGGTGGCGACCACCCCGGCGTTGCCATGGGCCAGCCCGATCAGCAGAAGCGTCATCCCCAGCCCCAACCCGATGAAGCCGTTCACCACCACCTGGGCGAAAATGCGCGGCGTCAGGCCGGGGCCGAAGCCGAAGCGCTGGCCGGGCAGCAGCCCGCCCGCGAAGAGCAGCAGCCCCGACATGCCGACGCGCACCGCCGCCGCGGCGATGGGGTCGGCACCCGCCGCCATCACCGGCCGGGCGATGACCGAGCCGGCGGCCTGGCAGACGGCCGCGATCAGGCAGGCGCCGACACCGATCAGCAGGCGCCCGCGCACCGACTCCCAGTCGTGGGGGACAGTGCCGGTGCCGTTCGGGACCGGGCTGGCGCGGAAGAAGATCGCCAGCATCACCCCGGCGGTGACCAGCGCGATGCCGACCGCCGTCCATGGCCCCAGCGCCTCCCCCAGCACGGCCCAGGCGAGGAGCGCGGTGATCGGCGCGTTGGTGGCGTAGATGACCGAGTTGCGGCGCGGGCCGATGCGCCCCAGCGCCCAGAACAGCGCGGTGTCGCCCATGACGATGCCGACCGCGCCGGACAGCGCCAGGATCGCAGCACCCTGCAGGTCGAGCGTCTGCCAGCCGCCGAGCAGCGTCGCGGCCAGCGCCGTGCCGACGAAGACGATGCTCATGCGCAGACGGTTGAAAGCGACCGAGCCGATGGCCCGCACGGGGCCGATGGCGATCAGCCCGCTGGCCGCCCAACAGAGCGCGGCCCCCAGGGCGGCGAGGTTGGCGGTCAGCATGGTGGGAGCTTCGAAAGGGCGGGGTAGGGCATTGTGCCCGCACCCTATCCGGAACCCCGCCGGGGTGGTAGTGCGGCGGTCGCATGGCGGGGGTGTGGGGGCAATCGAAGCCGTCGCCTACAGCTCGATCAGCGCGTACGGCCTCCCCGACTCCTTCTCGATGGTCTGGGCGACGTTGTAGACCGGCGTGCCGCGCAGGGTCCGGCCGGCGTAGCTGCCGTGGTGGGCGTGGCCGTGGACGACCGCCTGGACGTGGAAGCGGTCGATGGTCTCCGCCAGACGGGAGGAGCCGAGGAAGGGATAGATCTCGGTCGGCTCGCCGCGCACCGTCTCGGCGATGGGGGCGTAGTGCAGGACGACCATCGTCCGCTCCGTCTCCAGTTGGCGCAGGGCGCTTTCCAGCCGCATCGCCTCGTTCAGCGACTCCTGCACGAACTGCTTGATCGCCGGTTCGCCGAAGGCGTCGAGCATGCGGTTCTCGAACCCGCCGCCGAAGCCCTTCACCCCGGCGAAGCCAACGCCGCGGATCTCCACCGGGTTACCGTCGAGGAAGCGGACGCCCGCCTGCTCCAGGATGCGCTGAAGCTCCTCGACATGGCCGCATTCATGGTCGTGGTTGCCCAGCACGGCGACCACCGGGATGCCGATGGCGCGCAGGTCCTCGGCCAGCACCTCGGCCTCGCGCGGCTTGCCGTGGTTGGTCAGGTCGCCGGCCAGCGCCAGAACGTCCGCCCGGTCGGCGATCTCCTGGAACAGCTCGCGGTAGGGATGGGTGGAGGTTTCCCCCACATGGATGTCGCCGATGGCGGCGACCTTGATCGTTCCTTCAGCCCGAATGTGTTCAACCATGCTTCGTTTCCTCGCCGACGACGTCGGCGAACCCCCAGTCCGTGACGTCGATCCGATAATCCTCGCGGGAGAACAGCCGCCCCCGGCAGATGCGGGTCTGCGGCACCGGCAGCTTCGCGCGCTCGTTCAGCCTGTCCAGAAGCTCCTGCAACAGCCAATCCGGGATGTGGTCGCGTTCCGTCGGGTAGATGAAGCGGAAGTTCAGGACATGCATCAGCAGCACCTCCCAATACTGTTCCATGTGGCCGAGCAGCCGTTTCCAGTCGATGTGGGCGTGCTGCTTGAGGATCATGTGGGCGACGTCGGGGCCGTCGTACTTGTGCCGCATCTGCACGAAGGCCTTGGAGAAGACCATTTCCGTCGGTGGGATCAGCTGCACGTCGGCGCCGCAGACCAGCGCGCGGTGATCCTCCTCGAACCAGCGGTCGTTGACCGGATTGATGGCGGCGGCGGAGTTGAAGATCACGTCGAAGAACAGGTCGCCGTGCAGGACCTTGCCGATCCAGCGCTCGTCCTCGATCTCCGTCGCGAAGCCGCGGTCCTGGAAATGCCCGAGGATGCGCGGGAAGTCGCCGCCCCGGCAGAAGATGTCGATGTCCTTGGTGGGCCGGGTGATGCCGGTGTAGGCGCTGAGCGCGTAGGTGCCGCCCAGCAGGAAGGGAATGCCGGACTCCTTCAGGACCTTCAGGCTCTCGGTGTAGAAGGCCTCGGCCTCGGCCGAGACATCCGCACGGCCTTCGCGCCCCCGGCTTTCGCGCCCCCGGCTTTCACGGTTGCCGTCCATCGCACCCCCTCTCCCCCGCCGTCATCATTCGCGTCTTCAACAGGAGGAGCGGGCGAAACGGCACCATCAAATGGTGTTCATGGCGGGAAAAAGGCAGGCGGAACCGCCGCACCGCTACGCCGGTTGAGGGTGGTATTGCTGATGGGGAGGCAACCGATGGCACGACACCCGATCCCACAGGGCCTATTGCTCGCCGCCGGCCTCGTGCTGTGCGGCGCCGGTCCCGCTCTGGCGCAGGGAAGCTGCGCCGCGCTGGTCGACCACTTCGCCGCCGAGAACAACCTGTCGGCCCGCCCGCCGCCGGTCGCGACACCGCCGGGCAGCTCCGGCTCCACCGCGGGGGACGGATCTTTGCCGAATGGAAGCTCCGGGACGACGCCGGACCAGCTCGCCCGCTCGGGCGGGGTGGTGGCGCCGCCGGCCTCGGGCGACCGGGCGGTGATCGAGCCGCCGCGCACCGGCGCTCCCATGCCGACCGCCCCGGCGGTGCGGCCCGACGCGGCACCGAACAGCGGCTCCTCCATGGAGAGCGGGTCGATGGGGCAGGCGGCGCGCAACGCCCAGATCGAATCGCTGGTGACCGCCGCGCGCTCCGCCGCGAAGGACGGCAACGAGCCACTCTGCATGGAATCGCTGGACAAGGCGCGCGGCCTGACCCGCGCCGCGCCGGGTGGCACGATGGGCGGGGGCGGCTGATGGCGACGGCGCTGATGATGGCCGAACTGATGGCCGCCGACTTGAGCGTTGCCGGTCCCCTTCCACCGTCACCGCCGACCCCCGACATGCCGGTGCCGCCGCCCGGCATGCCGGACATGCCCGGCGACCCGTCCCGTCCGCCGATCAAGGAGCCGCCGGACGCCATTCCGGTCCCGCCGGAGGAGCCGCCGCCGAACCCCGAGCGGCTGATCTGAGGCCGCATCCGGGAGAAAAATGGCACCAGGACCGCAGGAGCGCCAAACGGCGCTCCTGCGGTCTTGTGATTCGCGCGGGGAAAGGCGATGTCTTCTGTCGGGCACCGGAGGCCGGTGCCGAGTCGCCTTTTGGAGTTCAGTGGGTCTCATGCACCGTCAACCCCCGCGCCAGCACGTCTACCGCCAGCCCGTCGTCCTCGGCACCCAGGTTCAGGCCACCGTCAAGTGGTACGATCCGACCCGCGGCTTCGGCTTCGTCAAGTTCGAGGACGGGTCGCCCGACGCCCTGATCCCCGCCGCCATCGTCGGCACCGCCGGCCACGAGTCCCTGCCGGACGGCGCCACCGTCGTGGTGGACATCGTCGAGGGGCGCAAGGGCAACCAGGTCTCCGCCCTGCATTCGGTCGACACCTCCACCGCCGCCCCGGCGCGCCCGGCCCGTGCCCAGGGTCCGCGCCCGTCCTTCGGCGAGCGGGGTGGCTTCGGCGACCGCAACGACCGCGGGGGCGACCGCGGGTTCGGCAACCGTGGTTTCAACGATCGGGGTGGGGATCGTGGCGGTGATCGCGGGTTCGGTGCCCGAGGCGATAGCCGTGGTTTCAACGATCGCGGTGGCGACCGCGGCTTCAGCGACCGGGGTGGCGACCGGGGCGGCTTCGCCGGCCCGCGCCGTCCGGCGGCGGGCGGCCCGGCCACCCAGACCGAGGGCACCGTGAAGTGGTTCAACGCCACCAAGGGCTTCGGCTTCATCGCCCAGGACGGCGGCGGCCAGGACGTGTTCGTCCACATCAAGGCGGTGGAGCGCTCCGGCCTGCAGGGGCTGAACGACGGCCAGCGCGTCCGCATCTCCGTCCGCCAGGGCGACAAGGGTCCGGAAGCCGTCTCGGTCGAAGAGGCGTAAAGCGTCGGCCCATCGAAGGTGGGCTTCCGAAGGTAAGGTGTCGTTCGGCCCGGTTGAACGGCGGCGCAAAGCCGCGCATCGTGGCGGGGCCGGGACGGTGGTGCGACGGCGCGCCGCCCCGGCCCGACACGACCAAGAGAGGACGTCCAGTGGTTCCCGTCACCTGTCCGACCACGCCCTTCGACGGCCAGAAGCCCGGCACCTCCGGGCTGCGCAAGGCCGTGAAGGTCTTTGAGCAGCCGCGCTATCTGGAAAACTTCGTCCAATCCATCTTCGACTGCGTCGACGGCCTCTCCGGCGCCACGCTGGTGATCGGCGGCGACGGGCGGTATCACAACCGCACCGCCGTGCAGACCATCCTGCGCATGGCCGCGGCCAACGGCGTCGCGCGCGCGGTGGTCGGGCGCGGCGGCATCCTGTCCACCCCGGCGGCCTCCTGCGTCATCCGCAAGCGCGGTGCCATCGGTGGCGTGATCCTGTCGGCCAGCCACAACCCTGGCGGCCCCGACGGCGATTTCGGCATCAAGTTCAACGCCGCCAACGGCGGCCCGGCGCCGGAATCGATGACCGACGCCTTCTTCGCCCGCTCCAAGGCCATCGCCGAGTTCAAGACGCTGGAGTCGCCGGACCTCGACCTTGACCGGCTCGGCGGGACGGCGCTCGGCGGCATGGCGGTGGAGGTCATCGACCCGGTGGCCGACTACGCGGAGCTGATGGAATCGCTGTTCGACATGGCGGCGATCCGCAAGCTGTTCGCGTCGGGCTTCCGCATGGTGTTCGACGCCATGCACGCGGTCACCGGCCCCTACGCCACGGAAATCCTGGAGCGCCGGTTGGGTGCCCCCGCCGGCACCGTGATCAACGGCACGCCGCTGGAGGATTTCGGCGGGCACCATCCCGACCCGAACCTCGCCCACGCGGAGGAACTGGTCGAGCGGCTGTTCGGGCCGGACGCGCCGGACTTCGGCGCCGCCTCGGACGGCGACGGCGACCGCAACATGATCCTTGGCCGCAACGTCTTCGTCTCGCCCAGCGACAGCCTCGCCGTGCTGGCCGCCAACGCCACCCACGTCCCGGCCTTCAAGGGCGGTCTGGCGGGCGTCGCCCGCTCGATGCCGACCAGCCGGGCGGTGGACCGGGTGGCGGCGAAGTTGGGGATTTCCTGCTACGAGACGCCGACGGGGTGGAAGTTCTTCGGCACGCTGCTCGACGCCGGGCGCATCAACCTGTGCGGCGAGGAGAGCTTTGGCACCGGCGCCGACCATGTGCGCGAGAAGGACGGGTTGTGGGCCGTCCTGATGTGGCTCAACGTGCTGGCCGCCCGCGGCCTGTCGGTGGCCGAGCTGATGGCCGAGCATTGGGGCACCTACGGGCGCACCTATTACGGCCGCCACGATTATGAGGCCATCCCGCAGGAGGCCGCCGACGCCCTGATCGCCGAACTGCGCGGGAAACTGCCCTCGCTGGCCGGCACGGCCCTCGGCGGGCGGACGGTCGCCGCGGCGGACGAGTTCGCCTACACCGACCCGGTGGACGGCAGCCGGTCGGAGCGGCAGGGCCTGCGCGTCGGGTTCGAGGACGGCTCGCGCATCGTCTACCGCCTGTCCGGCACCGGCACGTCGGGCGCCACGCTGCGCGTCTATTTCGAGCGGTACGAGCCGGTTGGCGGCGAGCACGGGCTGGACGCCCCGGTGGCGCTGAAGCCGCTGGCCGATCTGGCGGCGGAGCTGGCTGGCATCGAGCGCCACACCGGCCGCACCAAGCCGGACGTCGCCACGTAAGGGCCACGTATAGGGAGAAAGGCCCTTCTTCCCGCGGCGGGGGAAGGGCCTTTTCTTTTTCAGAACACCGCTTGGAGCAGGCCCAGCGTGCGCCTCTTGGCCAGGGCGGCGCTCGCCGCGTCGTAACTGGCGCGCTCGTCGCAGTTGAAGCCGTGGCCGGCCGGGTAGAGGTGCGTGATCGCGGCGGGATGGCGCTGGCGCACCGCCTCGGCCACCGTCAGCGGGATGGCGTGGTCCGTCTCGCCGAAATGCAGCAGCACGGGCGTGCGCGGCACCTCGTCCAGCCGGTTGCCGATGCCGCCGCCGTAATAGGCGATGGCGGCGCGGACCGGCAGGCGCGACGCGGCGGCCCAGGCGATGGTGCCGCCCCAGCAATAGCCGGCGACCGCCGCCCCCTCCGCCCCGCCGAGATGGGCGAGCCCCGCCGCCACGTCGGTCAGCGCGTCCTCGACGCTGACCGCGCCCATCAGGTCGCGGCCGCGCTGGACGCCGGCCTCGTCATAGGGCAGCTCCACCCCGCGCTCCGCCCGGTCGAACAGGGCGGGGGCCAGCGTGCGGTAACCGTCGGCCGCGTAGCCGTCGCAGACGCGGCGGATGTGGCTGTTGATCCCGAAAATCTCCTGGACGATCAGAAGCCGCCCCTTCTCCGGCCCGACGGGTCGGGCTTCGTAGGCGGTCAGCCGGTGCCCGTCGGACGCCGTCAGGTGCGTCCAGGCGCTGCTCGTGCCGGTGGTCGTTCCGGTGGTCGTTCCGGTCATGGCTGGTCACTCCCTCCATTCCTTCCGTGCAGGGAAGATAGCAGCCTGACGCCGGGTGTCATCCGCGACCGACTGGCCCATATCCCCTAGGACCGTCATCCCGTCACTGGAGCCGCCCGATGTCCGCCCCCGCCGACCGTTCCCCGACCGCTGGACCCTTCGACCTGACGCCGCCGACGCCGGAGCAGCGCGCGGTGCTGGTGGAGCGCCTGTCGGACGAGGAACGGCACGTCCTGCTCAGCCACGGGACGGAGGCGCCCTTCTGCGGCGGCCTGCTCGACAACAAGACGCCGGGCACCTACGCCTGCCGGCTGTGCGGCCTGCCGCTGTTCCGGTCCGGGACGAAGTTCGAATCCGGCACCGGCTGGCCCAGCTTCACCGCGCCCTACGAGAACGCGCATCTGAAGCTGGTGCAGGACAACAGCTACGGCATGGTGCGGGTGGAGACGCTGTGCGCCCGCTGCGGCAGCCACCAGGGCCACGTCTTCCCGGACGGCCCGCCGCCGACCGGCATGCGCTTCTGCATCAACTCCGTCTCGCTGGCCTTCCTGCCCGAGGGGCAGCCGCTGGCCAGGAGCGTTCAGGATTGGGTGGAGGAGGGGGCGGCGTTCTAGGCCCGCATTGCCCCCACCCTAACCCTCCCCCGCTGGGCGGGGGAGGGGACTTGACTTTCCCTCCACCGCCCAGCGGGGGAGGGCCGGGGTGGGGGCAACAGCACCTCTCCCGATCCTCCCGTTTCATTGGAAATCCCCTGTCATGCCCACCGACCATACCGCCCGTTCCCCCCTCTCCGTCCTCGACCTCGCTCCCGTGCCGGAGGGCAGCACGCCCGGCGACGCGCTGCGCAACACGCTGGACCTCGCCCGCCACGCCGAGCGGCTGGGCTACCGTCGCTACTGGCTGGCCGAGCACCACAACATGACCGGCATCGCCAGCGCCGCGACCTCCGTCGTCATCGGCCATGTGGCGGCGGGCACCTCGACCATCCGCGTCGGCGCCGGGGGCATCATGCTGCCCAACCATTCGCCGCTGGTCATCGCCGAGCAGTTCGGCACGCTGGAGGCGCTGTTCCCCGGCCGCATCGACCTCGGGCTGGGCCGGGCGCCCGGCACCGACCAGATGACGCTGCGCGCCCTGCGCCGCGACCCGTCGGTAGCGGAGCAGTTCCCGCAGGACGTGCTGGAGCTTCAGGCCCTGCTCGGCCCCGTCCAGCCGGGCCAGCGGGTGCAGGCGGTGCCCGGCGCCGGCACCGAGGTGCCGCTGTGGATTCTCGGCTCCAGCCTGTTCGGCGCCCAGCTGGCGGCGGCCTTCGGCCTGCCCTACGCCTTCGCCTCGCACTTCGCGCCGGACGCGCTGATGCGGGCGCTGCAGGTCTACCGGGAGAATTTCACGCCCTCGGCGCAACTCGACCGGCCCCACGCCATGGTCGGGGTGAACGTCGTCGCCGCCGAGACCGACGCCGAGGCGCGCCGGCTCTTCACCTCCGCCCAGCAGAGCTTCGCCCGTCTGATCCGCGGCACCCGCGGCCAATTGCCGCCGCCCATCGACGACATCGAGAGCTTCTGGTCGCCGCTGGAGAAGGCGCAGGCGATGAACATGCTGTCCTGCTCCTTCGTCGGCTCGGCGGAGACGGTGCGGCGCGGGCTGGACGCCTTCCTGGAGGAAACCGGCGCCGACGAGATCATGGTGGCCTCGGCCATCCACGACCACGCGGCGCGGGTGCGCTCCTACGAGATCCTCGCGGAGGTCCACGGGTCGCTGCGGGCCGCGGCCTGACGCGCTCCAATTTGGGGGAGCGGTCCGGCGCAACCGCACAGCGCGCTTCGCGGACTGCGCCATGGACCGCGCCGGAGGGGAGTCCTATCGTCTGTGGCCCGGCGTCGCGTGACGCGGTTCACAGAGATGGAGAGGGGATATGGCCGAGTTTCCCCACGCCAGCAGGGTCAACGTGACGCTTGATCTGCCGCTCGACGTCTATCGGCGTCTGGAACAGCAGGCGCGCTACATGAGCGTTACCGTCGAGGCTCTGTTGAAGACTATCCTGGCGCAGCAGCTCTACGACTCCAGTCTTCGCAATATGGATTAGTTCATTGTTGTGAGGCGGCGCGCACGGCGGCGTCGAGGTCGCCGTGGCTTTCCAGCAGCGCCGCCAGCCCGGCCTCCTCCAGCACGCCGCGGATCGGGCCGGGCACCGCCGCCAGCACGATCCGCACACCGGACCGCCCGCCAGCGTTTCCCGCGCCCGGCCGCGCCTGCCGCACCGCCAGCAGCAGCGACCGCAGCCCCGCCGGGGTGAGTTGCGTCACCGCCGACAGGTCGAGCACCAGCCCGGCCGGCGTCTTTCCTGGCTCGTCCGATGTGGCGGGGGCCAGTGCTGCGATCAATCGCGCCTCGAACCGGGGGGCGGCGGCGCTGTCGATCGGCCCCACCGGGCGCAGGATCGTTACGTCGCCGCGCACCTCTTCCGCGATTTGCATCAAACCCTCCGATTTCCCCATCCGGCCGGGCCTGCTATACCTCCTCCGGCGGGGGATTTCCCATCACACGGATCATCATACAGCAGAGTGGCGGCGGGGGCATGGAATCGGACGGACGCTTCGGCGGCGGGGCGGGCCTGCGGGACGGCGGGGAGTTTTCCGCGGAGTCCGGCGGTGGGCCGCGCGCGCTCCCGGCCTTCCTCGCGGCGGGGCCCGCCGTGGCCCCTGAGGACCGCCCGCAGGTGGAGGCGCCGCCGGAGCAGCCAGCGCGGCTGCGCGGCGCGCTGAACCCGCTGCTGGCCGCCGCCGGGCCGCTGCTCGACCTCGCCGGGTCGCTGCGCGAACGCTCGGGGCACGAGAATCCGGAGGGGCTGCGCGACGTCATCCTCGCCGAGGTTCGCCGCTTCGAGGAGGAGGCCGCCGCCATCGGCGTCCCGCCGGAGGAGGTGCGCGTCGCCCGCTTCGCCCTATGCACCATGCTGGACGACGTGGTGCGGGCCACCCCCTGGGGGGCGCGCTGCCGTTGGGCGCGCGAGGGGCTGGCGGTGGTGGTCGATCCCGGCGCCGGCGGGCCGGACCGCTTCTTCGACCTGCTCGACACCATGCTGAGCGACCCGCGCCTGCACCGGCTGGAGCTGGAGCTGTTCTACGCCTGCTTGTCGCTGGGCTTCGAGGGCAAGTTCCGCGACAAGCCGCGTGGCGCCCACGACCTCGCCCACCTGCGGGACGAGCTGTTCCGCGTGCTGCGCCGCCTGCGCGGCGAGCGGGAGCGTGCGCTGTCGCCGCAATGGCGCGGCGTCGCCGAACGCTTCCGTCCGCTGGGGCATGTCCTGCCGCCCTGGCTGGCCGCGGTGGCGGTGGCGACGCTGCTCGGCGGGCTGTTCCTGAATCTGTCCGCCTCGCTGGGCGGCCGGGCGGACGCGGTGGTGGGCCGGCTGGGCGCGCTGCTTCCCGACCGGCCGCTGGAGCTGGTCCGCGCCGTCCCGCCGCCCCCGCCCAGCGCGGGTCCGGCGCTGGCCGTCCGGGTCACCGCCCTGCTCCAGCCGGAGATCCGTTCCGGCGCCGTGGCGGTGCTGGCCGGCGACGACGGGGCGCTGGTCATCCGCATCGAGGGGGCGGGCATGTTCGCCACCGGCAGCGACGCGATCCGCGCCCGCTACCGCGCCGTGGTCGACCGCGTCGGGCAGGCGCTGGGTCCCGAGGCGGGGCGTGTGCTGGTGGTCGCCCACACCGACGACCAGACCCCGCGCGGCGGCGGGCTGCCGACGCCGGAGGCGCTGACCGAGGCGCGGGCGATGGCCGTGCTGAAGATCCTGGAGCGCACGCTGGGCACCGAGCGCCTGACCGCCGAAGGGCGGGGCGAGCGCGAACCGCTGGCCCCCAACACCACGCCGGCCAACCGGGGCGCCAACCGGCGCGTCGATGTCCGCCTCTACCCCGAATAGGCCGCGGTCCATGAGCGAACCGTCTCCGCGCACCCGCCCCGAATCCCGCTTCCCCAACCGGGCCCGCAACCGGTCCCGCCGCGCCGACCCGGCGATGGCGCCGCGCCTGCGCTGGTGGACCACGCTCGCGGTCGCCCTGTCGGTGGGGCTGCTCGGCTGGGCGGTGATGCCGCTGCTCGGCTTCGGCGGCTTGGCCCGCCTGCTGCCGGCGCTGCTCCTGCTCGGCCTGTGGTACGCGCTGAACCGGCACGAGGACGGCCGGCAGAGCGCCGCCAACGCCCGTTTCGTCGAGGCGCTGGCGGCGTCCCGCGATCCCGAGCTGAAGGCGTCGCTGGACGAGCTGGGCACGGTGCGCGAGCGGCTGGACGCGGTGATCGACCGGCTGAAGACGCAGCGCTTCGGCGCGCGCTGGGGCGGCCAGTATCTCTACCAGCTTCCCTGGTATCTGGTGATCGGCGCCCCCGGCTCGGGCAAGACCACCGCGTTGGCCAACGCCCGGCTGGGCGCGGCGCTGGGCGGCGGGCTGGACGGCATGCCGGTGCAGAATCTGGGCGGCACGCGCAACTGCGACTGGTGGTTCACCGACGAGGCGGTACTGATCGACACGGCGGGCCGCTACACCACCCAGGACAGCCGCCGGGCCATCGACGGCCGCGTCTGGTCCGGCCTGCTCGACCTGTTGAAGGAGCACCGCCCGCGCCAGCCGGTGAACGGCGTGCTGCTGACCATCAGCCTGACCGACCTCGCCGGCTGGAGCGACGCGGAACGGCACAACCACGCCATCACCATCCGCCAGCGGCTGGGCGAGCTGCGCGCCCATCTTGGCATCCGCGTGCCGGTCTATCTGCTGTGCACCAAGGCCGACCTCGTGGACGGCTTCACCACCTATTTCGACCCGCTGGACCGGGCAGAGCGCGGCCAGATCTGGGGCATCACCTTCCCGGTGGAGGACATGCCGCCCGGCCCGCTGGCCAGCTTCCACGCGCAGTACGCCGCGCTGCTGCGCCGGCTGGAGGAGCGGCTTCCCGAACGGCTGCACCAGGAGCCGGACATCCAGCGGCGCGGCGACGCCTTCGCCTTCCCGCTGCGCATGGCGGCGTTCGAGGCGGCGCTGGCCGATCTCGTCGACACCGCCTTCACCGCGGAGGCCGAGGAGGCGGTGCCGCTGCTGCGCGGCATCTACCTGACCAGCGCGACCCAGCCCGGCGCCTCCGCGGAATCGCCGGCCCAGACCTTCTTCCTGGAACGGCTGCTGCCCGAGGTGGTCTTCCCCGAAGCCAACATGGTCGGGGTGGATCGCAAGCTGGAGCGGGCGCGGCGGCGGCGCCATGTCTGGGCGCTGGGCGGGACGGCGGCAGCGGGCCTGCTGCTGGGGCTGGCCGGGCTGAGCAGCCACCGCGCCAACGAGGCGCTGCTGGCGCGGGCGGAGGCCGCCGTGGCGGTGGCGGAGGAGCGGCTGCGCGTCCTCGACACCCCGCCGCGCTCGCTGACGCGGGTGGAGGATTCCGATTTCCTGGCCGTCCTGCCGGCGCTCGACGCGCTGCGCGCGCTTCCGGCCGGCTGGACCGAGCGGGCGGAGCGGCGGGCCTCCCTGCTCGGCTTCGGCCTGTCGCAGGGGGAGCGCATCGGCCTGCCCGCCGAGGACGTCTACCGGCGGGCGCTGCGCAGCGTGTTCCTGTCGCGCATCGTGCTGCGGCTGGAGGAGCAGCTGCGCACCGGCTGGGCGCGGCCCGACCTGCTGCGGCAGAGCCTGCGCGCCTACGCCATGATCGGCGGGCGGGAGCCGCTGGACCCGGCGGTGCTGGCCGAATGGCTGGCCGCCGACTGGCGGCGCACGCTGCCCGGCCCCGCCCATGAGGCGGAGCGCCGGGCGCTGGGCGATCATCTGGCCGCTTTGGTCGAGGCCGGCTTCGCCCCGGTGCCGCCCGACGAGGCGCTGGTGTCCCGCGTCCTCGACGTGCTGGGCCAGCCGACCGCGCCGATGCCCCGCACCCCCAACGACGGCGGGGCCGGCTGATGAGCCCCGGTTTCGCGGTGGGCTTCCATGGGAAGGTGCCGGCGCGCGGCGATTTCGTGGGCTACGGCCTGCCGCGCGGCGTGCTGCTTCCCTGGGACGCCTGGCTGACGGAGGTTCTGGAGGCGGCGGTGCGCCAGCTTGGCTCGCCCTGGGAGCGGCTGTTCCAGTCGGCCCCGGTCTGGCGCTTCGCCCTGTCCCCCGGCCTGTGCGGGGAGCCGCCGCTGGCCGGCATCATGATGCCCAGTGCCGACCGGGTGGGCCGGCAGTATCCCTTCACCATCGTCGGCACGCTGCCCTACGGCACCGATCTGGCGGTGGTGCCGGTGGCCTGCCTGCACTGGTTCACCCGCGCGGAATCCATCGCCGCCGACGCCTGCCGCGCCGGGGCCGACGTGGACGCCCTGCCGGCCCGCATGGCGATCCTGGGCCGTCCGGAGCCCAACGGCGCCGACCCCACCGTCGCCACCGTGGTCGAGGAGCGCGTCGGCCCACTGCCGCCCCGCGCCAGCCTGTGGTGGAGCCGCGGCGGCGGGCGGGTTCCGCCGTCGGTGCTGACCTGCTGCGGCCTTCCCCGCTCGACCCGCGCCGCCGCCTTCATCGACGGCGCTTGGGAACGGCGCGGTTGGGACGATCTGGACGGGTAGGGGGCGGAGGAAAGCCTATCCTCCCAGATTGACGATCTCCACCCGCCGGTTCTCAGCGGCCTTCGGCGTCTTGGGCAGCAGAGGTTCCCGCGCGCCCATCCCGGCGGTGTCCAGCCGGTCGCGGCGCACGCCGTGCCGCTCCGCCAGATAATCCGCGACCGCGTCGGCCCGGCGTTGCGAAAGCGCCCGGTTGGCCGTGTCGCCGCCCACCGCGTCGGTGTGGCCGACGATGCGGAAGCGGGCGGTCGCCGCCTCCGGCGCCGTCATCACCGCGCCGATGCGGTCGAGCACCGCCCGCGATTCCGGGCGGATGCGCGCCGAGTTGAAGTCGAAGCCGATCCGGAAGGCGGCGCGGAGCCCGGCCTTCAGCGCCGCGACGGGCGGGTCCGGCGGCGGCCCCGGCAGGGCGGGCACCGCCACCGGGGCGGGAGGCGATGCGGGGGCGGGAGCCGGGGGCGGTGCCGCCGCGACGGGCGGCGGCGGCGGGCGCTTCATCACGATGGGCGGGCAGCCGGGTCCGGCGGCGCCGAACAGGGCGGCCTGGATCTCGCATTCGCTGGGGTTGGGGCCGAGCGGGACGGCGGGCGTCGCCGCCGATTGCGCCAGGGCAGCACCCGCCGGAAGAGCCAGCCAGCCCCCTAAAAGTCCGACCGTCAATGCCCCGATTGTTGGGATTTTGCACATATGCATGACGGCATTGTCCCAGGCTTGGGGGCGGGCCGTCAAATTCCGCGTGGAACAGTCGTGCGTGCCTCTGTACGATCCCGGTCCGATCTTTCGTTTGCGGTATGTGGGAGGAAACAAGAATGAAGTCGATGAAGGCGCTGTTCGCCGGTCTGGCGCTGGCCGCCATGGTGCTGCCGGGCGTGGTCGCCAACGGCGCGGCGGCGGCGGACTACAAGGCCGAGTACAAGCTGTCCACCGTGCTGGGCAAGCCGTTCCCCTGGGGCATCGGCGGCGACCGCTGGGCCGAGCTGGTCAAGGAGAAGACCAACGGGCGCATCAATGTGAAGATGTATCCCGGCTCCGCCCTGGTGAACGGCGACCAGACCAAGGAATTCACCGCGCTGCGCCAGGGCGTGATCGACATGGCGGTGGGCTCCACCATCAACTGGTCGCCGCAGGTGAAGGAGCTGAACCTCTTCTCGCTGCCCTTCCTGATGCCCGACCACAAGGCGATGGACGCGCTGACCCAGGGGCCGGTCGGCAAGCAGTTGTTCGACCTGCTCGCCACCAAGGACGTGGTGCCGCTGGCCTGGGGCGAGAACGGCTTCCGCGAGGTTTCCAACTCCAAGCGCGCCATCCGCACGCCGGAGGATCTGAAGGGCCTGAAGATCCGCGTCGTCGGTTCCCCGCTCTACCTCGACACCTTCACCGCGCTGGGCGCCAACCCGACGCAGATGAGCTGGGCCGACGCGCAGCCGGCGCTGTCCACCGGCGCCGTCGACGGGCAGGAGAACCCGGTCGGCGTGTTCGTCGCCGGCAAGCTGCCGACGCTCGGCCAGAAGCACCTGACGCTGTGGGGCTACGTCGCCGATCCGCTGATCTTCGTGGTCAACAAGGAGGTCTGGAACAGCTGGTCGAAGGAGGACCAGGAGGCGGTCCGCGCCGCCGCCGTCCAGGCCGCCGCGGAGGAGGTCGCCATCGCCCGCAAGGGCATCACCGCCCAGGACGACAGCCTGCTGAAGGACATCGCCGCCCAGGGCGTCGAGGTCGTGCAGCTGACGCCCGAGCAGCAGAAGGCGTTCCAGAAGGCCACCCAGGCCGTCTACGACAAGTGGGCCAAGACCATCGGTCCCGACCTCGTGAAAGCCGCCGAGACCTCCGTCGCCAACCGGAAGTAAGCCCGCGGACTGCCCAAGTCATTGCCCCCATCCTGATCCGCAAGGGGAGAGGGTGGGGGCAATCGATTCCCACTTCGAGATTTTCCGATGAACAACGATCTGCTGGAAGCCGGCATGGCGACGGAGCAGCCCAAGACGCGGGTGCCGGTGACGCTGGAGCGTTCGCTCGCCGCCCTGTCCATGGCCGCCCTGTGCCTCGTCACCTTCGCCAACGTCGTGACGCGCTACCTGACCGACGTGTCCCTGGCCTTCACCGAGGAATATTCGATCTTCCTGCTGGTGGTCATGACGCTGTTCGGTTCCGCCGTCGCCGCCGCCGCCGACCGGCACATCCGCATCACCTTCATCGCCGAGAAATTGCCGCCGGCCCTGCGCCGGGTGACGGAGCTGGTGGCCTGGACGGCGGCTCTGGCGATGTTCGGCCTGCTCGTCTGGTACGGCGGGCGCCTGACCTACGACCAGTGGCGGTTCGAGGAAACCTCGCCCGGCCTGGGCAACCCGCAATGGCTCTACACGGTCTGGCTTCCGCTGCTGTCGGTGGTGGTTTCCCTGCGCGTGATCGGGCGCCTGATCCGCACGGCGAAGGGAACGGCCTGATGGCGTTGACGATTCTGTTCGGCGGCTTCCTGCTGCTGCTGGTGATCGGCGCGCCGCTGGCGGTGGCCCTGGGGCTGGCGGGGTCGCTGGCGATCCTGGACGCGCAACTCGGCATCCTGTCGGTTCCGACCAACGTCTATGCGGGCATCGCCAAATACCCGCTGCTGGCGATCCCGGTCTTCATCCTGGCCGGCCTGATCTTCGAGCGGGCGGGCGTCGCCAAGCAGCTCGTCACCTTCGCGTCCTCCATCGTCGGGGCGAAGAACGGCGGGCTGGCGGTGGTGGCGATCCTGGTCTGCATGGTGATGGGCGGCATCTCCGGCTCCGGCCCGGCCGACGCGGCGGCGGTCGCCACGGTCATGATCCCGTCCATGCACAAGGCCGGCTATCCCAAGGCCTTCTCGGCCAGCGTGATCGCGGCGGCGGCGGCCACGGCCATCCTGATCCCGCCCTCGGTCGCCTTCATCATCTACAGCGTCCTGGTCCCGCAGGCGTCGGTGCCGGCGCTGTTCGCGGCGGGGCTGATCCCCGGCGTGCTGGCCGGTCTGTCGCTGCTGGCGCCGACGATCTGGCTGTCGCGCAAGCACGGCTTCGGCCTGAAGGACGCCGGCCCGCGCCCGCCCTTCTGGCGCAGCCTGCGGCAGGCGATCTGGGGGCTGCTGGCCCCGGTCATCATCCTGGGCGGTCTGCGCACCGGCGCCTTCACCCCGACCGAGGCGGCGGTGGTCGCCGTCTTCTATGGTCTGGCCGTCGGCGTCTTCGTCTACCGCAGCCTGACCTGGCGCGAGCTGTACGAGGTGTTGGCCGAAGCGGCGGAGATGTCCGCCGTGGTGCTTCTCATCATCGCGCTGTCCAGCGTTTTCGCCTGGGCGGGCAGCACGCTGGGCGCCTTCGACCGGGTCGCCGCCCTGGCGATCGAGGGGGTGGGCAGCGAGGTCCTCGTCCTGCTGCTGCTGAACGTGGCGCTGCTGGCGCTGGGGATGGTGCTCGACGCGGTGTCGATCTTCCTGATCCTGCTGCCGCTGCTGACCCCGATCATGACCGCCTTCCACTGGGACCCGGTGTGGTTCGGCGTGATGCTGACCATGAACCTCGCCATCGGCCAGTTCACGCCGCCCATGGCGGTGAACCTGATGGTGACCACGCGGGTGGCCGGCATCAGCATGGAGTCGACGGTGCGCTGGGTGCTGTGGATGGTCGCGGCGATGCTCTGCGCGCTGGTGCTGGTGACCTTCGTGCCGGAACTGGCGCTTTGGCTGCCCCGGAAGCTCGGCTACCTGTAACCCTTCAGGTCTTGGCGCGGCGGGTGGCCAACAGGATGCCCGCCGCGATCAGGCCGATGCCGGCGGCGTGGTAGAGGTGGGGCTGCTCGCCGAGGAACAGGATGGCGAGGATGCTTCCGAACACCGGCATCAGATGAATGCACATTCCCGCCGTGTTGGCGCCGACCAGCGCCACGGCGCGGTTGAAGCAGAGATAGGCGGCGATCGACGGAAACAGCGCCACATAGGCGACCGCCCCCAGCGCCGTCGGGGTGATCGGCATGGGGTTCCCGCCGACGCTTTCCCACAGATAGAAGGGCAGCAGCATGGCCGCGCCGCCCGCGAAGGTGACGGCGATGAAGCTGAGGCCATGCACCGTCGGGCGGCGGCGCAGCAGGGCGGTGTAGGCGGCGTAGCCGAGCACCGCCGCCAGCACCCACAGATCCCCGGCGGCGAGCTGCAGCCCGATCAGCACCGCCGGGTCGCCCCGCGCGATCAGCGTCAGGGCGCCGGCCAACGACACGGCGATGCCCACCCCTTGCAGCGGGGTCACCCGGTCGCCGAACAGCGCCAGACTCATCAGCACGATCAGCACCGGCATCGAGGACTGCATCATCACCGCGTTCAGCGCCGTGGTGGTGTGCAGCCCGACATAGAGGAAGGTGTTGAAGACCGCGATGCCCAGCGCCGACAGCAGCAGCACGACCGGCCATTGGGCGGCCAGCGCCCGCGCGTCGTGCCGCAGATGCCGCCACGCGAAGGGCAGAACCAGCAGCATCCCCAGCGTCCAGCGCCAGAAGGCCAGCCCGACCGGCGGCACCTCCCCCGACACCGCGCGGCCCAGGACGGCGTTGCTGGACCAGAACAGCGGCGGCAACATCATCAGGAGCCACGCCTGATCGAACAGGCGGCGGCGGGCAGGGGTGGCGTTTTCGCTCACGGCTGGCGACTCATGGGGCTGGACGTGGACCCGTCAAGGGGTGTTTCGCGGCTCAGCCGCGGCGGCGCGGGGAGGCGAAGGGCGAAAGAGGACCATCGCCACGAGGACCATCGCCACGGGGGCCATCTCCGCGCGGGCCATCCGACCGGAAGGTCTCGCTGCGGGAGAAGCCCTCGCGGCGCGGGCGGTCGCCACGGGGACCATCACCACGGGGACCATCACCGCGCGGACCATCACCACGGGGGCCGCGCCCCTCGCCACGGGGACCGTCGCCGCGGCCCTCGCGCGGGGGCTTCGGCGGCTGGCGCATCTCCGCGTCCAGCTCGGCGATGCGCTTCATCAGCGCTTCACGGATCGCCGGGGCCGCGTGGGACTTCAGGGTGGCGAGCTGCTCCTTCAACTGCTGGAGCTGAAGCTGCTTCTGCTCCCGCGTGCGCTTGATGGCGACGTTGTCGGAATGCTGGCCGTCGAAGGCGCGCATGAAAAGGTCCTCGTTGCAGAAAATAAGACACCCGCCGCGGCGTCCCAGCGGACGCCCGGTCGGGGAGCGCGGATTATTGGAAAGGCACCGGCGGCAAAGCAAGCCGGGAGTTTGCTCCGCCTGTGCGATAAAGCGGTTGACGGCGCCGGCCCGGATCACTTCGCCCGGATCAGTCCGCTGAGGACCGCCGGCCGTGGAACAGCGATGCCGCCTCGTCGAGATAGCGCGACAGGTTGGCGGCGGCCTCCGCCGGCCCGGCGCGGCGCGACCCTTGGACGCGGGCCTCCGCGGCGGCGGCGGCCAAGGCGGCGGGGTCGGCGGCCAGAGCGGCCAGCCGATCGACGAAAGCGCCATAGTCGTGATGGATGAAGTGCCGGCCGACGACGCTGGCGACGTCGCCGCCGGGAAGCGACAGCGGCACCGCCCCGGCGGCCAAGGCCTCGGCGGCGCTGGCGCCTCCGCCGGTCCGCCGGGGATTCACATAGGCGTCGCAGACCGCCAGCAGGGCGCCCATGTCCGACACATAGCCCAGGCAGCGCAGCCGTGCTGCGTGGCGCGCGGCGGCCAGCCGCCGGGGCAGGGCGTCGGCGTGCCCGGCGAAGACGGCGACGGCGCGCGGCACGCGGTCGAACAGCGCGTCCAGCATGGCGAGGAAGGCGCCGTCCGCCTCCTCGTCCAGCCGGTTGCCGACGACGGCGCAGACGAAGGCGCCCTCATCCAGCCCGAAGGCGGCGCGCGATCCTTCTTTCCTCGGGGTGGCCCCGGCCAGCGAATGCAGGAAGCGGAAGGGACGCCAGGACCGGACCAGCGGTCCCTGGGCGGGTGCCGCGCCGCCGCCGAAATCCAGCACGATGTCGGCCAGCGACAGGGTGGCTCCGGTGGTCGTCGGGATGCACAGGGTGGGACGCGCGCCGGCCATCAGGTCGGCCACGACGCACGACCCGCCGAGCGACAGCACCGCGTCGGGATCGAGCGCCGCGATGGCCTCCATGAACCCGGCGATCTTGCCGGGGCTGACGCAGGGCTCGACGGAGGACAGCATGCGATGGGTGCGGCCGTCCGCCTCGATCCTCTGATCGCTGGAGAAGGCGGGTTCCACCGACGCCGCGAAGGAGGGCACGAACAGGCTGTGGACCTCTGTCGGCATGATGTTGGTGTTGAGGATCACCACCTCCCGCCCGCAGCGGTCCTCCAGCAGGGCGGCGTAGGACAGCAGGTCGCGCGACGGCTGATGGCGCAGCGACAGGAACTGGTTGGTCACCAGCACGACCCGCCCGCTGTCCGCTCCCCCGGCCCGGCGGGCGGGCGGGACGATGGCTTGACGGCGGCGGATCTCGTCGAGGATGCGGCGGTAAAAGGGGAACTGCCGCTCTTCGAAAAAGCCGGGGCGGCTCGCCGGGTTCATGCGCATCAAAAAGAGTTGGCGCCCGATGCCGGCGTGGATGTGCAGCAACCCCTCAAGCCCGGATTGCGCGATGTTGCCCTCAACCGCGTCGAGCAGCTCGTCGTAATAGCGCAGATCGCCCGAGACGGCGGCCATAGCCGACAGCAGCAGGACGGTGTCCGCTCCCCGCGCCAGCCGGGGCAACTCCCGCGCCGCCCGCGCCCGCTCGGCCCTGGGGCGGTCGAGAAAGGCCTCGCAGAGCGTCTCGATGGCCTTCAGCTCGTGCCCGCTCGTCACGGGCCGACGCAATGCGGCGGCGAGGTCGGTGAGGGGGGAGGGGGCGAGTGGTTGGGGCATCGGCCTTGTCGGGAAAAGGGCGCGATGAGTATTGCCACACATGGAAAGGCCCCGGAAGGCGTTACCTTCCAGGGCCTTAGAGTGGTGCCGCAGCAGGGATTTGAACCCCGGACCTACTGATTACGAATCAGTTGCTCTACCCCTGAGCTACTGCGGCGCCGACGTCGGTGCGTCGTGGGCGCGGAAATTAACCGCGGGGGCGGACCGGCGCAAGCGCTTTTTTGGGAGATGGATAAAATTATCCTTTCTGGCGGATGACGTCCAAAAAGGGGTCGGCATAACGCTCCAGCTTGCGGGCGCCGACGCCGGGCAGGCGGGCGAAGGCGGCGTGGTCCGTCGGACGCGTCGCGACCATCTCCAGCAGCGTGCTGTCGTGGAAGATCACGTAGGGCGGCACCCCTTGCGCGCGGGCCAGTTCCGTGCGGCAGTCCTTCAGCGCGTGCCACAGCGCGTCGTCGGCGGGCGACAGGGCGCCGCGCGCGCCCGCCCGCGACACGCCCTCGCCGGACAGGCCGCCGGAGGGGGCGGAGCCGCCGCGGGAGACGTGGCGGCGCAGCGCGTCGTGGACGCCGCGGCGCTTCTCGACGACCGGGTCCTTGCGCAGCTTCACCGTCTGCTGGCCCTTGATGACCGGGATGCCCGCGTCGGTCAGGCGGAAGCCGCCATAGCCCTCCAGATCGACCGTCAGATAGCCGGCGGCGACGAGCTGGCGGTAGACCGACTGCCATTCCGCCTTCGACAGCTCCTTGCCGCAGCCGAAGGTCTTCAGCGCGTCGTGCGCTTGCTGAGCCACCTTCTCCGTGGAATTGCCCAGAAGCACGTCTATCAGATGCCCGGCGCCGTAGCGCTGGCCGGTGCGGTAGACCGCCGACAGGGCCTTCTGCGCGGCGACGGTGCCGTCCCAGGTCTCGACCGGCTCCAGGCAGGTGTCGCAATTGCCGCAGGGCGCCTCCAGCGTCTCGCCGAAATAATTCAGCAGCACCTTGCGGCGGCAGGCGGAGGTCTCGCAGAAGCCGAGCAGCGCCTCCAGCTTGGAACGCTCGACGCGGCGGTGGGAATCGCCGGCCTCCGATTGCTCCAGCATCTGGCGCAGTCCGACCACGTCGGCCATGCCGTAGCTCATCCAGGCGTCGGCGGGCAGGCCGTCGCGCCCGGCGCGGCCGGTCTCCTGATAATAGGCTTCCAGGCTCTTGGGCGGGTCGAGGTGGCAGACGAAGCGCACGTTCGGCTTGTCGATGCCCATGCCGAAGGCCACCGTCGCCACCATGACGATGCCCTCGCCCTTGATGAACAGGTCCTGGTTCGCCTCGCGCACCTCCGACGGCAGCCCGGCGTGGTAGGGAAGCGCCTCCCGTCCCTGCTGGTTCAGCCAGTTGGCGGTGTCCTCCACCTTCGCCCGCGACATGCAATAGATGATGCCGGCGTCCTCGGGGTGGTTCTCCCGCAGGAAGGCCAGCATCTGCTGGCGCTCGCTCTTCTTCGGGACGACGCGGTAGGTGATGTTGGGCCGGTCGAAGCTGGACAGGAAGACGCGGGCCTCGGTCAGCCCCAGCTTGTCCTTGATCTCCGCGCGGGTCTGCGCGTCCGCAGTGGCGGTCAGCGCGACGCGCGGCACGGTCGGGTGCCGTTCGTGCAGGATGGAGAGCTGGAGATACTCGGGCCGGAAATCATGGCCCCACTGGCTGACGCAATGCGCCTCGTCCAGCGCGAAGAGGGCGAGCTTGGTGCGGTCCAGCAAATCGAGGAAGCGCGGGGTGACCAGACGTTCCGGCGCCACGTAGACGAGGTCGATCTCGCCGCGGACCATGGCCCGCTCCACATCGCGCGCCTCGGCGGGGTCGAGGGAGGAGTTGAGGAAGGCCGCACGCACGCCCAGCTCGCGCAGCGCCGTCACCTGATCCCGCATCAGCGCGATCAGCGGCGAGACCACCACCGTCACGCCGTCGCGCACCAGCGCCGGCACCTGGTAGCACAGCGACTTGCCGCCGCCCGTGGGCATGAGGACGAGCGCGTCGCCGCCACGGATGACGTGGGCGATGATGTCGGCCTGCTGCCCGCGGAAGGCGGAATAGCCGAAGACCGACGCCAGCACCTCCAGGGCGGGGTTGCCGTCAGGGTCCTGGGCCGGCTCCGCCGGATGGGCCTTGAAATTGAAGAGCGAGTCCACGCCGATGCGGTTCAGATGCGGGTCCGTCTTTGGACGATTCAAAATCCGGTGGTCGGGTCAAAATCTGGTGGCCAGGAAGCGATCCCGAACTCAACGGCTATGATGTGGCACAGATCGCCCGATTCGTGAAGACGCAATCCGGAATGGGTAAGGGGACAAGGATGGTGCATCGCGCGATGCGGGAAAAACCGTGGAGCGAGTGCATCCGATCGTGTGTAAGTGAAAACGGCGGGTGGAATAGGCCACCCGCCGTTTCGAAAGGAGAAAGAGGCATGCCCAAAATGCTCTTTTTCCTGGTGCTCCAGTGGCGGCGATGGCGGATCGAAATCCGCATCACCGTCGGCTAAGCACTAGGAGCGTGCCGGTGGGTGTTAGCAGCACCTGCCGGCCACTCTCGATAAGGTAGCGCAATTCCCCGGCGTTGCAAATCCCCAGCCGGCTACAACAGGTCGCGCAGCATCGCCACCAGCGGCACGTCGGCGGGGGGCATGGGGTAGTCGCCCATGCGGTTCGGATAGACCCAGGCGAGCTTTTGCCCCTCCCGCGCCACCACGTCGCCTTCCCAGACGCGACAGACGAACAGCGGCATCAGCAGGTGGAATTTTTCGTAGCTGTGCGAGGCGAAGGTGAAGGGGGCGAGGCAACTCGCCGCCGTGTCGATTCCCAACTCCTCCTTCAGTTCGCGGACCAGAGCGGCCTCCGGCGTCTCGCCCTCATCGACCTTGCCGCCGGGAAATTCCCACAGCCCGGCCAGCGACTTGCCGGGCGGGCGCTGGGCCAGCAGGACGCGGCCGTCGGCGTCCACCAGGGCCACCGCGACGACCAGCAGGGTCGGCAGGGAACCGGGGGCCGGGGTGGAGGAGGGATCGAAGCAGGCCGGCATCAGGCGGTCTCCCGGGTGAGGAACCGCCAGCGTCCGGCGGTCAGTTCATAATGGTCGGCATCGTTGAGCGGCAGGAAGCCGACCGTCTCCAGAACGCGGCGGGAGCGGTGGTTGTCCGGCGCGATCCGCGCCCACAGGCGGGGCAGGCCCAGAGCGAAGGCGGTGGGGACGACGGCCCGCAGCATCTCCGTGCCGTAGCCGATGCCCTGGTGCGGCCGGCCCAGCCAATAGCCGATTTCGCCGTCCGCCAGGATCACGCCGATGCCGCCCACCGGCTGCCCGTCATTCGGCTGCCCGTCGTTCCGGCGCACCGCCAGCAGGTCGAGCGAGGCGCGCTCCGCCCGGTTGCGGGCGGCCAGGGCGACCCAGGCGCGCCCATCCTCCGGGCCGTAGGGATGGGGCACGCGGGCGAGCCAACGCGCCACCTCCCAGTCCCCGATCAGCGGCACGAAACGCTCCACATCCTCCATGTGGAAGGGGCGGAGCGTCAGCCGCACCGTGTCGAGGCGGTCGGGCAGGGGCGCGCCGGTCATGACGTCAGGGCCGGCCTCAGCTCCGATAGGAGCCGTTGATGTCGATGTAGCCGTGCGTCAGGTCGCAGGTCCAGACGCGGGACTTGCCAGTGCCGATGCCCAGGTCGATGTGCACGTCGATCTCCTGGCCCTTCATGTGGGCGGCGACCGGCGCCTCGTCGTAGCCCGGAACCTCCATGCCCTCGGCGCAGATCAGCGTGCCGCCGATGGTGATCTTGATGAGGTCGCGGTCGGCCCGCTCGCCGGCCCGCCCGATGGCGGCGACGATGCGGCCCCAGTTGGCGTCCTCGCCGGCCAGCGCGGTCTTGACCAGCGGGGAGTTGGCGACGGTGAGCGCGATGCGCTTGGCGGCGGCGTCGCTCTCGGCGCCGACCAGCGTGATGGAGACGAACTTGGTCGCCCCCTCGCCGTCGCGCACGATCTGCAGCGCGAGGTCGAGCATCACCTCCTCCAGCGCCTTGCGGAAGTCGGCCAGCTCCGGCGCCCGGGCGTCGGTCACCGGGGCGTTGCCGGCCTTGCCGGTGGCGAACAGCAGCAGCGTGTCGCTGGTCGAGGTGTCGCCGTCCACCGTGATGGCGTTGAAGCTGCGCTCGGTGAACTCCGACAGCATGGACTGCAGCGCCGGAGCGGCGATGGCCGCGTCGGTGAAGATAAAGCCCAGCATCGTCGCCATGTCCGGGGCGATCATGCCGGAGCCCTTGGCGAAGCCGCTGATCGTCACCGTCGTCCCGCCGATGGCGACCTGACGGGTCGAGCCCTTGGCGAAGGTGTCGGTGGTCATGATGGCCCGCGCACCGGCCTCCAGCGCCGCCGAGTCGTCCTTCAGGGCCGGGACCATGCCGGGCAGGACCTTGGCGATGGCGTCGGCGGCCAGCGGGATGCCGATCACGCCGGTGGAGGCGACGTAGACCTCGTCGGTGGCGCAGCCGGCGATCTTGGCAGCGGCCTCGACGGTCGCCTGGACGGTGGCGTCGCCGGCCTTGCCGGTGAAGGCGTTGGCGTTGCCGGCGTTGACCACGACCGCGCGGGCCGAGCCGCGCGGCAGGCTGTCGCGGCACCAGATCACCGGGGCGGAGCAGGTCAGCGACTTGGTCAGCACGCCGGCCACCGTCGTGCCCGCGTCGAGCACGGCCAGCATCAGGTCGTCGCGGCCCTTGTATCGGATGCCGCTGTTGGCGGTGGCGATGCGCACGCCCGCCACGGGCGGGAGCGTCGGGAAGCCGGCGGGTGCCAAGGGGGAGACGGTCGTGGCCATGGGGACGGGCTCGTGGGGCTGGTGTGCGGGGGAATGTTGGGGGTGTCAGGCGCTTGCCCCCTCCCTAACCCTCCCCCGCTTCGCAGGGGAGGGGACTGATCTCCCTCCCCTGCGAAGCGGGGGAGGGCTGGGGGCAACCGGTGTGGGACCTCAGTTCTTCTTGGGCTCTTCGGCCTTGGGCGCGTCCGTGGCCGGCTCCTCCTTCGGCATTGGCGAGCCGTCGAGCTGGAAGGTCTCGACCTTGGCGACCTTGCGCAGGTCCTCGACGACGTTGGTCACGATGTCCTTGCTGAGCTGCTGCTCGAGCTGCGGCTTCACCTCGTCCAGGGACGGCTGCGGCTGGGTGCGCTTGTCCTCGACCTTGATGATGTGCCAGCCGAACTGCGTCTTCACCGGCTCCTTGCTCACCTCGCCCTTCTTCATGGCGAAGGCGGCGTCGGCAAAGGGCTCGACCATCGTGTCCTTGGTGAAGTAGCCGAGATCGCCACCCTGCTCGGCCGCCACCGGGTCCTTCGACTTCTCCTTGGCCAGCTTGGCGAAGTCGCCGCCCTTCTTGAGCTGGGCGATGATCGCCTTGGCCTCATCCTCCTTCTCGACGAGGATGTGGCTGGCCTTGACCTCTTCCTGAGCCGGGTTCTGCTTCAGGAAGGCCTGGTAGGCCTCGTCCAGCTTGGCCGGGGTGATGCGCGACTGCACTTCCTTCTGGATGTAGGCGCGCTGCACCGCGCGCTCCTCGGCGCGCTTGATCTCGTCCTTGACCTCCGGCGAGCCGGCGAGGTTGGCCTTGTAGCCGGCCTCGGCCACCAGCTTGGAATTGACGAGCTGCTCGATCACCGCCGGGTAGATCATCTCCAGCGGCATCTGCTGCACCTGCGGCGGAAGCTGGGCGACCATGCGCTGGACGTCGGAGCGGTGGACCGCCTCGCCGTTGACGCGCGCCACCACCGGATCGGCCTCCGCCGGGGCGGGAGCGGCCTGCGCGGCGGGAGCGGGCGTCGCCGCGGGAGCCGGAGTCGGTGCCGGAGTCTGGGCGTGTGCGGCCAGCGCGAGGCCGCAGGCGGCCATCGACAGCAGGGCGGCGCGGAACACTCGATTCACCATGGAGTCTCTTCCTTCCGGCGGATGTGTCTTGTCACAGGCAATGTTATGACAGGGGGCTTCTTATGACGGACGACCAGCTGCGCCGGCTGTCCGGCCCCGCGCCCGAATCCGCGGGGGATTAAGCATGGGTTCGCGGCGCGGGGCAAGCGGTCGTGATGCGCGGCCGTGACGCCTTGCTTCGGCGCCTTGCTTCGACCGTGTTCAAGGCGATATGGCGGCGGAACGGTGGTGCTTCCAGGGCGCATCACACGCCGATCCCCGCCCCGTGCAGCGCCGGCACCCCGCGACGCACCCCTCAAAGGGCCGGGCAAAGGGGCGGGTCTCGTTGACAGAAACTTGCTTCGGGCCTATGTGAGACCGGTCAAAAAGCCGGCTTCACGACGTTCCACCCCCGAGGTTTTCATGTTCGGTGCTCTCGCCCGCAAGATTTTCGGCACCGCCAACACGCGCACGGTCAAGGCGCTGCAAAAATCCGTCCAGCAGATCAACGCGCTGGAGCCCGAGTTGGCGACGCTCTCCGACGACGCGCTGCGCGCCCGCACCGATTGGCTGCGCGGCCGGCTGTCGCAGGGCGAGACGCTCGACGCCATCCTGCCCGACGCCTTCGCCACCGTGCGCGAGGCGGGCAAGCGCGTGCTGGGGCAGCGGCACTACGACGTGCAGCTGATGGGCGGCATGGTCCTGCACCAGGGCAAGATCACCGAGATGCGCACCGGCGA
Organism: Azospirillum aestuarii; assembly: GCF_016632405.1. NCBI lineage: Bacteria > Pseudomonadati > Pseudomonadota > Alphaproteobacteria > Rhodospirillales > Azospirillaceae > Azospirillum > Azospirillum aestuarii. Next base: position 338,065 of record NZ_JAEPIV010000003.1, on the reverse strand, counting down.
AGGCAAGACGCTGGTCGCCACGCTGGCCGTCTATCTGAACGCGCTGGAGGGCAAGGGCGTCCACGTCGTCACCGTGAACGACTATCTGGCCTCGCGCGACAGCGCCTGGATGGGCCGCATCTACGGCTTCCTCGGCCTGACCACCGGCTGCATCGTGCACGGGCTGGACGACGAGGAGCGCCGCGCCGCCTACGCCGCCGACATCACCTATGGCACGAACAACGAATTCGGCTTCGACTATCTGCGCGACAACATGAAGTTCCGGCTGGAGGACATGGTCCAGCGGCCCTTCAACTTCGCCATCGTGGACGAGGTCGACTCGATCCTGATCGACGAGGCGCGCACCCCGCTGATCATCTCCGGCCCGTCCACCGATTCGTCGGAAATGTACGTGCAGGTCGACCGCCTGATCCCGCTGCTGACGCGGGACGACTATGAGTTGGACGAGAAGAACCGCACGGTCAGCCTGTCCGAGACCGGGCAGGAGCATATGGAACAGCTTCTGGCCGAGGCCGGGCTGCTGAAGGCGGGCGGGCTGTACGACATCCAGAACGTGGCGCTGGTCCACCATTCCCAGCAGGCACTGCGCGCCTACACGCTGTTCCAGCGCGACAAGGACTATATCGTCAAGGACGACAAGGTCATCATCATCGACGAGTTCACCGGCCGCATGATGGAGGGCCGCCGCTATTCGGAGGGCCTGCACCAGGCGCTGGAGGCCAAGGAGAAGGTGACGATCCAGCGCGAGAACCAGACGCTCGCCTCCATCACCTTCCAGAACTACTTCCGCATCTACCCGAAGCTGGCCGGCATGACCGGCACGGCGATGACCGAGGCGGCGGAGTTCGCGGAGATCTACGGCCTGGAGGTCGTGGACATGCCGACCAACGTGCCGGTCCAGCGCAAGGATATGGATGACGAGGTCTACCGCAAGGCGTCGGAGAAGTACGACGCGATCACCGACCTGATCGAGGACGCCCGCAAGCGCCAGCAGCCGGTCCTGGTCGGCACCACCTCCATCGAGAAGTCGGAGCTGATCGCCGAGCTGCTGAAGAAGCGCGGCATCCCGCACAACGTGCTGAACGCCCGCCACCACGAGCAGGAAGCCTACATCGTCGCGCAGGCGGGCCGTCCGGGCGCCGTCACGGTCGCCACCAACATGGCCGGCCGCGGCACCGACATCCAGCTCGGCGGCAACGTCGAGATGCGCATCCAGATGGAGCTGGCGAACCTGCCCGAGGGGCCGGAGCGCGACGCCAAGGTCAAGCAGATCGAGGCCGAGGTGGCCGAGGCGCGCGAACTGGTTAAGCAGGCCGGCGGCCTCTACGTCGTCGGCACGGAGCGGCACGAGAGCCGCCGCATCGACAACCAGCTGCGCGGCCGTTCGGGCCGCCAGGGCGATCCGGGCGCGTCGAAGTTCTTCCTGTCGCTGGACGACGACCTGATGCGCATCTTCGGGTCGGAGCGCATGGACGGCATGCTGCAGCGCCTGGGCCTGAAGGAGGGGGAGGCGATCATCCACCCCTGGATCAACAAGGCGCTGGAGAAGGCCCAGACCAAGGTCGAGGCCCACCATTTCGAGGTCCGCAAGAACCTGCTCAAGTTCGACAACGTCATGAACGACCAGCGCAAGGTCGTCTATGAGCAGCGTCGCGAGATCATGGACACCGAGGACATCGCCGAGACCGTCCTGGAGATGCGCCATCAGGTCGTTTCCAACATGGTCAACAAGGCGATCCCGCCGAACTCCTACTCCGAGGCCTGGGACATCGCCGGCCTGCACGAGGAGGTGAACCGCCTGCTGGGCATGGACCTGCCGGTGGCCGACTGGGCCAAGGAGGAGGGCATCGCCGAGCCGGAGATCGAGGAGCGCGTCCGCGAGGCCGCCGACCGCAAATACGCGGAGAAGGTGGAGAATTACGGCGCCGAAACGATGCGCCATGTGGAGAAGAGCCTGCTGCTGCAGATCCTCGACCAGGAATGGAAGGACCACCTGCTCCAGCTCGACCATCTCCGCCAGGGCATCAGCCTCCGCGCCTACGCCCAGAAGGACCCGCTGAACGAGTACAAGCGGGAAGCCTTCGAGCTGTTCGAAACCATGCTGTCGACCCTGCGCGAGCAGGTGACCGCCGTGCTGATGCATGTCGAGATCCGCATCGCCCCGCAGCCGGAGGAGCTTTACGCCCGCCCGCCGCAGGAGATGCACGAGGGTCGCGACGATCCGGCGCTGGCCATGGCCGAGGCCGGAGCCGTCGGGCAGGGGGGCTATCCGCCCGCCGACGCGCCGCTGCCCGCCGGCATGGTCCGCCGCGAGGCTGCCGCCTCGGTGGTGCCGGGGGCCGACCCCAACGCCTGGGCGAACACGCCGCGCAACTCGCCCTGCCCCTGCGGCTCGGGCCAGAAGTACAAGCACTGCCACGGCAAGGTGGCGTAGGCGCCGCCGTCGGTGAATTCCGGCGGTGAATGCAGGAAAGGGCCGGGCCGCGAGGTCCGGCCCTTTCCTTTTGCCGCCCTGGAAACTTCGGCTGGGCTGTGGCGTTCTTCCGATCAACAAGCGGGAGCGCAGCCATGTTGCAGGAATTCAAGACCTTCATCAGCCGCGGCAACGTCGTGGAACTGGCCGTCGGCATCATCATCGGCGCGGCCTTCACCGGCATCGTCAACTCGCTGGTCAGGGACATGCTGATGCCGCCCATCGGCTGGGTCATGGGCGGGATCGACTTCTCCAACTACTTCCTGAACCTGTCCGGCGGCCATTACGAGAGCCTGGCCGCGGCGGAGGCGGCGGGGGTGGCGACCATCAACTATGGCCGCTTCATCAACGCCCTGATCAACTTCTTCATCGTGGCGGGGGCGCTGTTCCTCATCGTGCGGCAGGTCAACCGCCTGCATTTCCTCCATGATTCCAAGCCGAAGGCGCCGCCCCGCCAGGAGATCCTGCTGGAGGAGATCCGGGATGCGCTGCGCGCACGGCAGGCAACCGCTTCCGGGGACCCGACCCGACCGGGGGCGTGAAAGAATCTTCTTGGATTGTGCAGCGCAACCCTTTATGTAAGGCGTCTTGATCGCTGGAGGCTCGCGCGTCTCTTGAGCGAGACGCGCTTTGATATTTCGGGACGGCCTTCCTTGGGACCCGGTCGCCCGTAGCTTCGGACAGACGCCTCTCCCTCTTCCGACCTCCTCCCGGCGAAAACGCCGGCGTTCCACCGCTCACCATCCTGGTGCTGCGGCCGTGCGCCGTCATGGTCCTGAGGAAAGGTTACCCTACTTGTCGTCCATCGAAATGACCGCCGCCGACGTTCTCGTTGCCGAGACCACCGTCACCGAGACCTCTGTCATCGAGACTGCTGTCGTCGAGACTGCCGTCGCCGGCGAAACCGTGACCGACACCACTGAAACCGTTACCCCCAACGCGTTCGCCGGGCTGGGCGTCCACCCGCTGGTCGTGAAGGCGCTGGAAGCGTTCGAGTACAACACCCCGACCCCGGTCCAGGCCGAGGCGATCCCGCCGGCCCTGCAAGGCCGCGACATCCTGGCGACCGCCGAAACGGGCACCGGCAAGACCGCGGCCTTCATGCTGCCGGCGCTGACCCGCACCGTCGAGCTGCCGCGCCTTGGCGTCGCCGCCCCGCGCGTGCTGGTGCTGGCCCCGACCCGCGAGCTGGCCAAGCAGGTCACCGACGCCGCCCGCAAGTACGCCAAGTTCATGAAGTACAACATCGTGGACGTCGTCGGCGGCATGCCCTACCGCGACCAGCTTCGTCTGCTGTCGCGCGCCGTGGACGTGATGGTGGCCACCCCCGGCCGCCTGCTCGACCATGTGTCGCGCAACCGCATCGACCTCAGCGCCGTCGAGGTGCTGATCCTGGACGAGGCGGACCGCATGCTCGACATGGGCTTCCTGGACGATGTGGAAACCATCGCCAAGTGCTGCCCGGAGAGCCGCCAGACGCTGCTGTTCACCGCCACGCTGGACCGCCGCATGGCCCAGCTCGCCGGCAACCTGCTGCGCAACCCGGTGCGTGTCGCCGTGGAAAGCGCGACCACCGCGGTGAACGTCGAGCAGCGCCTGCACCACGCCGACGACATGGACCACAAGCGTCGCCTGCTGAAGCACTTCGCGGACCAGCCCGAGGTCGGCAAGGCGATCATCTTCGCCGCCACCAAGCGTGACGCGGATGCGCTGGCCGAGGAGCTGAGCGACGCCGGCCACGCCGCCGCCGCCCTGCACGGCGACATGGACCAGTTCAAGCGCAACCGCACGCTTCAGCGCCTGCGCACCGGTCAGGTCCGCCTGCTGGTGGCGACCGACGTGGCGGCGCGCGGCATCGACGTGCGCGACATCACCCACGTCATCAACTTCGACCTGCCGCGTTCGGCGGAGGACTATGTCCACCGCATCGGCCGTACGGGCCGTGCGGGCGCCTCGGGCGTGGCGGTCTCCTTCGCCGCCCGCGCCGACCGCGACGCCCTGTTCCGCATCGAGCGCTACACCGGCACCCGCCTCGACATCCACGTCGTTCCCGGCCTGGAGCCGCAGCGTCCGTTCCAGACCGGCGGCGGCGGCGGTGGCCGTCCGGCGGGCCGTTCGGGTCGTCCGGGTGGCGGCAACGGCGGCGGCTACGGCAAGAAGCCGTGGGTCCGCAACGCCGGTGGCGCCGAGCCTGCCGGCAACTCGGGCCGTCCGCAGGGTCGTCCGGCGAACCGGAACGAGCATGCCCGCAACGAGCACGGCGGCCATGCCCGCCGCGACTCCCAGGGCGGCAAGCCGGCGCACCGGGCGTCCAAGTGGTAACAGCGGTTCGCCGCTGATATGAAAAAGGCGCGGTCCTTCGGGATCGCGCCTTTTTTCTTGGGCAGGTCGTGGCGTGGCGGGCAAGACTATCCACGGATTTCACGGATTTTTATTGATAATAATGAGAACGCTGTTGCGCTTGCGCGAACAACAAAGACGGCAAGAATCAATAAGTGAATCCGTGTAATCCGTGAAATCGTTCGTGCAATCCATGTGAAGTCTTGTTCCCCGCTCCCGCGCTTTACAGCCCCGCGATCCCCCACAGCAGCAGCGCCACGAGCAGCGCCAGCATCAACCCGGCCACGGCGTAGACCGCCAGCGCCCGCCCGATGTCGGCGGCGGTGGCTCGGGCGCGGCCCTCGCCGATCCAGGGTTCGGTGATGACCACGCCGCCGTCGCGGTGCGGACCGCCCAGCGCCAGGCCCAGCGCGCCGGCCATCGCGGCGGTCGGCCAGCCCATGTTGAGGGAGGCCGCCTTGCCGCCGTCCCGCATCATCGTGCGGAAGGCGCCGCCGGCCTTCGCCCCGGCGAAGGGCGCGGCCAACGCCAGAAGAACCGCCGCCAGCCGCGCCGGGATGGCGTTCAGCGCGTCGTCCAGCCGCGCCGCGGTCTGGCCGAAGCGCTCGTGCCGCACGCCGGCGTGGCCCAACGCGGTGTCGGCGCCGTCCACCACCGCCCAGACCAGCAGGCCGGGCACCCCGAGCAAGGCGTAGCCGAAGACCGGCGCCACCAGCTTGCGGGCGAAGCCCTTGGCGGCGGCCTCGATGGCGGCGCGGGCGACGCCGTGCTCGTCCAGGCTGAAGGCGTGGCGGCGCGTGAGGGGGGCGACGGCGTCCCGCGCCGGAGCGACCCCGCCCTTGTCCAGGGCGCGGCGCACCGCCCGCACCCGCGCCCAGGCGCTTCGCCCGCGCAGGGTGGCGAGGATCACCGCCAGTTCCAGCAGCCAGCCGCGGCTCTGCGCGCCGATCCGCTCGACGATCAGGCCGACGGCGACGGCAACCAGCACGAGCGCCAGCACGACCAGTGCGCCGCGCAGCAGGCGGGCGGTCTTGCCGCGTTCCACCCGGTTCAGCCGCCGGTCAGCCCAGGCGCAGACTCGTTGCGCCAGCGCCGCCGGGTCGGGCAGGACGCGCCCGATCCAGTCGCCTGCGGCGGCGTCGATGGCCAGGGCCAGCAGCAGCAGGAACAGCGGACCCGGACCGTTCAGGGGGGCGGCGCCGAGGACGGAGGTGAGCAGGGCGTCGCCCATCGCCGCCTCAGCGCGCCCCGGCCTGGCGCAGCAGGTTCGCCACGCGGGCGTTGCGGCTGTCCTGCGCCCAGCTCAGCGTCGTGCGGCCCGTGAAGTCGGTGCGGTCGGCCTGCGCCCCGGCCTTCAGCAACCGCTCCACCAGATCGACGCGCCCGAAGCGCGCCGCGGTCATCAGCGGGGTGATGCCCTGGCGGTTGTCCTGGTCGACCTTGGCCCCCTTGGTCAGCAGAAGGTCCACCGCCTCCGGCGCGTCGGCCTCCACCGCATAGTGCAGCGGGGTGTTGCCGGACTTGTCGGCGCGGTTGGGATTCGCCCCGCCATCCAGCAGAAGCCGCACCAGCTCCGGATGGCCGTTGCCGATGGCCAGCAGCAGGACGGGCCGCCCGCCGGCATCGACCTGATTCGGGTTTTCCCCCTTCAGCAGGAGCAGCCGCAGCGCGCTGGCGTCGTTGGACGTCACCGCCTTGACCATGGAGGGGCCTTCCAGAAGGTTGATCTGGGCCAGGGCCGGCGCGGCGACGGGGGCGGTCAGGCCGAGGGCCAGCAGGCTGAGCATCAGCAACCGTTTCATGGCGCGTCCTTTTGTGCGATCCGTGTGGGTGATCCGTCTTTCGGCTGGGGATACTATCCAGTTTGGCCCGGTTTGGCGACGGCGACCCGCTGCAATGGAGGCGCCCATGGTCCGCAACCCGCTCGCCCGCCACATCGCCCTGTTCCTGGCGGTGAAGGCCGCGCTGATCGCGCTGGGCCTGTGGTGGTTCCTGGGGACCATGCCGGAGCCGCGCGGCGTGGTGACCCCGCCCGCCGCCGCGGGAACGCCCTGACGTCGCCCGGTCTCCCGGCGGGAACCTCCGCTCGGCGGCCATGGTTGAAGCTCAACCGGGAAGCGCAACAGGGGAAGACCGCCATGACCTTCGAAAGTGATGTGAACGCGAACCGCTCCGGCGGCAATCTGCGCGGCGCCGTGCGCGAGGCCGTGGGCATCTTCGCCAGCCGCGACGCCCTGCAGAAGGCCGTCGACGACCTGACACTCGCCGGCTTCCAACGCCATGAGCTGAGTGTCCTCGCCAACGACGAGACCATCCGCGACCATCTCGGCCATGTGCCGCAGCGGGCGGAGGACATCGCCCACGACCCCGACGCGCCGCGCCAGTCCTACGTCTCGCCGGAGGATGTCGGCAGCGTGAAGGGCGTGGCGGTCGGATTCCCGGCCTATGTCGGGGCGATCCTGGCGACCGGCGCCGTCCTGGCGACCGGCGGTACGGCCCTGGCGGCGGCGGCGGCCGCTGCGGCGGCGGGGGTGGGCGGCGGTGCGATGGGGTCGGTCATGTCGAGCTGGCTGACCGACAAGCGCAACGAGCCGATGCTCCAGCACCTCGACAAGGGCGGCATCCTGCTGTGGGTCAATCTGGCCGATGCCGGGCGGGAGCAGCAGGCGCTGGAGATCATGAACCGCCACGCCGCCCGGCCGGTCGAGGTGCACGAGGTGCCGCAGTCCGGCTCCGAGGGGTGACCAGAGGGGCGTCCGGGTCCCGTTGACCCAGGTCATGGCCTTCGCGGCGGGCTTGCCCTATACACGGGCGGTCTTCCAACCGGAGATCCGCCTTGGACGCCCATTCGGCCCTGACGCTTCTCGAAGCCGGCCTCAACCAGTGCGCCGTCGTCATCGACCGCGACGGCGGGCTTCTGGTCGCGCTGCTGACCGCGGGGCTGGTCGGGGGATCGACCCATTGCGCGGGCATGTGCGGCCCCTTCGTGCTGGCCCAGGTCACCGCCCGGCTGGAGCAGGTCCCGGCCTCGCGGATGAGCGAGTTCCACCGGCTGGCCGGGGCGGCGGTGCTGCCCTACCATCTGGGGCGCGGCACCACCTACACGCTCATCGGCGCGGCGGCGGCGGCGGTCGCCGGCCATGTCGGGGCGCTGCCCGGGCTGAAATGGCTGTCGGTGGCGCTGCTGGCCTTCGCGGCGCTGTTCTTCCTCGGCTATGCGGTGAAGGGGTTGACGGCCTGGGTGCCGAAGCTCGACGGCGCGGTGCAGCGCTGGTGGGGCGACCGGGTGTCCCGGCTGGCCCGCCCCCTGTTCGGCAACCCCACGGGCTGGCGCGGCTACGCGCTGGGTCTGGCGCTCGGCTTCATTCCCTGCGGTCTTCTCTACGGTGCGGTGGCGGTGGCGGCGGCCAGCGGCAGCGCGCTGACCGGCGCGCTGGGCATGGCGGCCTTCGCGCTGGGCACGCTGCCGAGCCTGCTGGCGGTCGGCCTCGCCGGCCATCTGGCGGGGCGCACCTGGCGCTCCGCGGTGGCGCGGGCGGCGCCGGTCATCATGGTGGTGAACGCCGGGGTGCTGGGCTGGATGGCGATCCGGATGATCGGGTAAAGGGTTTTCACCACAAAGACACGAAAGACACTAAGTTTTCACGAAGGTTGTTTGGCTTGATCAAGCGTAAGCCCGGATAAAAAATTCTAGACCTGCGGCCTTCTCAGTGCCGCGGTTTTTCGTGCTTTCTTTGTGTCCTTCGTGTCTTCGTGGTGAATTGCCGCCCAAGCGACACTCCAGGAATTACGACAGCGTCCCCGCCGCCCCCTTCAGCGCCTCGCCCAACGGAATTTCCCCACAACCGGGCTTGAGCGGCTGCTGCTGGCTCTCGTGCGGCGACCAGCCGGCCAGATAGAGGATCTGGAAGGTCGCCTCGATGCGCCCGTCCGGTTCGGCGTAGCGCTCGGCGTAGCGGCGGGCGGCGTCGAACAGCAGGGCGCGGGTGGCCGGGACCTTGCGGCGGGCCAGCACGGCGTTGCTCTCGCCCATGCCGCGCAGGTCGCGCATCAGGCGGAAGGCGTCGCTGTAGGTGACGGTGATGACGTCGCTGTCCACCACCGGCAGGGCGAAGCCGGCGCGCTGCATCAGCCCACCGACGTCGCGGATCTCGGCGAAGGGCGACACGCGGGGCGACACGCCGCCGGCCACCTCCATCTCCGCCTCGTACAGGCAGCGGCGCAGCTCCAGCAGCGTTTCCCCGCCCAGCATGGCCGCGCAGAAGAAGCCGTCGGGCTTCAGCGCCTGCCGCACCTGGACCAGCGCCCCCGGCAGGTCGTTGACCCAGTGGAGGCTGAGGTTGCTGACCACGAGGTCGAAGGTCTCCGGCACGAAGGGCAGGAACTCCTCGTCGGCGGCGACGGCCAGCGGCCCGGCCCGCCGGGCGAAGCCGGGCGAGAGATCGCAGGCGACCAGCGTCTCGATGCCCTTGCGCCCGCGCAGCGTCCGCCCCATCACCCCGTCATGGGCGCCGAGGTCGAGCGCGGTGGGAAAGGGCCGGGCCACGTCCTCCAGCCGGTCGGCGAGGCGTTCGGCCACCTCTTCGAACAGGAAGGCGTGTTCGGCGAAGGCGGGGACGGCGCGGTCGCGGCGGCGGCGGACGAGCGCGCGGTCGAAGACGGTCATGCTGTCGGGCGTGGTCATGCCCGCAATATAGCCCAGCCCCAGCGGGCTACAACCATCGGCGAAGGGGCCGGGCTGTGCTATGTTCGGCGCCGAACGTCGCTGGAGCTTGGCCATGGGCATCGAGGAAGCCATCGGCGCCACCTATGAGGCGCTGATCGTCATCATCAAGATCACCACCCCGGTCCTCGTCGTCACCACGGTGCTCGGCATGCTGCTGACCATCTTCCAGCAGGCGACCAACATCAACGAATCGACGCTGCAGCAGGACCTGAAGATCTTCGCGACGCTGGCGATCCTGTTCATCACCGGGCCGGCGATCTACATCGCGTTGCGCGACTACACCTTCGTGATCTTCGACCGCATCGCCGGCCTGAACTGAGGGACGTGCCGCGATGGCCCTTCCGCAGCGGCTGGCGACCAAGGTTCTGGCGGGAATTCTCGACACGCTGCTGCCGCCGCGCTGCCTGTGCTGCGGCGGGGCGGTGGACCGGCAGGGTGGGCTGTGCGCGTCCTGCTGGAGCGGCCTGACCTTCATCGCGCCGCCGCTGTGCACCGGATGCGGCACGCCCTTCGACTTCGCGCTGGAGGGAGAGCCGCTGTGCGGGGCCTGCATCGCCGAGCCGCCGGTCTTCGCCCGCGCCCGCGCCGTCCTGGCCTACGACGACGGCAGCCGCCCGCTGGTGCTGGGCTTCAAGCACGGTGACCGTATCCACGCCGCCGGGGCCTACGGCGCGTGGCTGGCCCGCGCCGGGGCGGAGCTGCTGGCCGACGCCGATCTGCTGGCCCCGGTGCCGCTGCACCGCCTGCGGCTGTTCCGGCGCCGCTACAACCAGGCGGCTTTGCTCGCCCAGGCGGCGGGGCGGCAGGCCGGGCGCCCGGTGCTTCCCGACCTGCTGGTCCGGCGCCGGTCCACCCCGTCGCAGGGCGGGCTGGACCGCTCGGGGCGGCGGCGGAACGTCAAGGGCGCTTTCGCGGTCCGGCCGGGGCTGGAGCCGCGGGTCGCCGGCAAGCGGATCGTCCTGGTCGACGACGTGCTGACCACCGGGGCCACCCTGTCGGAATGCGCGCGCGTGCTGCTGCGCGCCGGGGCGGAGCGGGTGGACGCGCTGACCCTGGCGCGCGTCGTCAAGACGTGAGCCGTGAACGTGAGCCATGAAAACGTAACGGGTGGCGCGGTGCGGCGGTTGATCTTATAACCGTTCAAAACAGCCAAGGAGCCCTCCGCATGGCCGACGTCGTCATCTACACCACGCCCTTCTGCCCCTATTGCTCGCGCGCCAAGCGCCTGCTCGACAGCAAGGGGGTGGCGTATGAGGAGATCGACCTCTACATGCAGCCGGGCCGCCGCGAGGAGATGGTGCAGCGTGCCGAGGGGCGCATGACCGTGCCGCAGGTCTTCATCGACGGCAAGCCCTACGGCGGCTCCGACGACATCCACGCGCTGGACCGCGCCGGCAAGCTCGACCCGATCCTGGGAATCGGGGGATGAGCGGCGTCCTGAAGGCCGCCTGCGTCCAGGTCAACGCCGGCACGGAAATCCTTCCGAACCTTCAGGCGGCGGGCGATCTGGTCCGCCGGGCGCGCGACGCCGGAGCGGACTTCATCGCCCTGCCCGAGAATGTCAGCATGATCGTCCAGGGCCGCGCCAAGGTGTTGGAGCGGGTGAAGCCGGCGGACGAGCATCCGGCGATCCCCTTTTTCGCCGATCTGGCGCGGGAGACGGGAGCCTGGCTGCTCGCCGGGACGTTGGGCGTCCTGCTCGACGACGGGCGGGTGGCGAACCGCAGCCATCTGTTCGACGCCGAGGGGCGGGCCGTCGCCCATTACGACAAACTCCACATGTTCGACGTGGACCTGAAGGGCGGGGAGAGCTACCGCGAATCCGCGACCTTCCGGCCCGGCGACCGGGCGGTCCTGGCCGCCACGCCCTGGGGCGGGGTGGGGATGACCGTCTGCTACGACCTGCGCTTCGCCTATCTCTACCGGGCGCTGGCCCAGGCGGGGGCGTCGATCCTGACGGTGCCGGCGGCCTTCACGGTGCCGACCGGGCGGGCGCACTGGCACACGCTGCTGCGCGCCCGCGCCATCGAGACGGGCTGCTTCGTCCTGGCCCCGGCCCAGACCGGCAGCCATGACCAGGGGCGGCTGACCTACGGCCATTCCCTGATCGTCGCCCCCTGGGGCGAGGTGCTGGCCGACGCCGAGGAGGCGGTGGGCTTCGTCCTGGCCGAGCTGGACATGGCCCGCGTCGAGGAGGCCCGCCGCATGGTGCCGGCCCTGACCCACGACCGGGCCTTCACGCTCGACCGGGTCGGCTTTTAACCGGCCGTCATGCGGGCAGGGGGTGGGGCAGCGGCCTGGGCTCCGGGTCGCCGTCCAGGCCGTGTCCGGCCTCCAGGTCCTTGACCGCGCACAGCCGCTGCACCATCGCGGCCTTGGGCGAAGCGACCTCGCCATGCTCGTAGGCGACGACCTGAAGACGCCCGCGAGCCACCTCCAGCAGCTCGCCGTTGCGCAGCAGAAAGGCGGGGGAGGCGGGACGGCCGAAGCGGGCGTTGCCCAGCGCGAAGGTCTCGTAAAGCAGCAGGCCGCCCGGTTCCAGCGCGTCGAGGATCGCGGGGAACAGCGGGCGGTGCAGGTAGTTGGTCACCACGATCGCGGCGAAGCGGCGGTCGCGCAGCAGCGGCACGGGCGCCCCGTTCTCCAGATCGGCCTCCACCAGCTCCACCCCCGCCGTTCCGGTCAGGTCGGCCACCCCGCGCAGGTCGCGGTCCAGCCCGGCCACCGGATGGTTGCGCGTCTGGAACAGACGCAGGTGCCGCCCCGACCCGCAGGCGAGGTCGAGGACCGGGCCGCCCGCCCGCACCAGCGGCGCGAAGCGCAGGACCCAGGGAGAGGGCGGACTGATCGCGGCATGGGGCGATCCGTTGGGGGGCGATCCGGCGGAGGGCGGTGTGGACAAGGGATGGATGCTCCCAATCTCTTCATGACGCGTGTTTGACCGCGACGTCGGCGTCGTGGTGAACTGGCAACCGGTTATCGATCGTATACCATTGCCATCCGTTCTTCTCACCTTGGAGCTTCCGACGGGGACATGATCCTCTTCGTTCTGAAATGCACGGCCGACCACCGGTTCGAAGCCTGGTTCCGCAACGGCGATGCCTACGAGACGCAGGCCGCCGCCCGAGCCATCGCCTGCCCGGTCTGCGGCGACACGCACATCGCCAAGGCCCCCATGGCCCCGCGCATCGCCAAAGGCGGCCGCCCCAAGGACGACGCACCCCGTGAGAGCGGCGCGCCGGAGGCGGTGCCCGCGGCGGACGGCGGCGCAACGGCGCCCGCCGCGCCTCCGGCGTCCGCAACGTCGCCCGTGCCGGAGGAGATGCGCGAGCGCCTCGCGGCGGAGGTCATGCGTCAGTTGGCGGACATTCGCCGCACGGTTGAGGGAAACTGCGATTACGTCGGGGATCGCTTCGCCGAGGAGGCCCGGCGCATCCATTATGGCGAAACCGACCCGCGCGGGATCTATGGCGAGGCCACCGACAAGGAAGCGGAAGAGTTGAAGGAGGAAGGTGTGACTTTTGGTCGCATACCTTGGCTTCCGCGCACCAATTCCTAAGCCCACGCTTCACAATATTTCGTGCACCCCTTGCCCTTTCGCTGCCATGGGTTTGTGGATGAACCTCCGGAACAACGGCTGCGGGCTGCGTCAAGCCGCTTTTTAGCGGTTGGCCTGCATCAAAGTTGTTGACGGGATAGTTCGTTACAAAGACCATATGGCCCGAGTGTCTAATATGACCTTGCAAAAATCGCTCGGCACTCGCGAGGGGACGCACTATGAAAGAAAACGCTCAGAGGATTCTCGCGAATCCCAAGTTTCAGGAGCTGGTGCAGAAACGCAGCGCATTCGCGTGGACGCTTTCGATCGCCATGCTCGTCATCTACTTCGGCTTCATCCTGCTGGTCGCGTTCGGCAAGGGGTTCCTGGGTACCCCGATCGGCAGCGGCGTGACCACCTGGGGTATCCCCGTCGGCCTTTTCACCATCATCTCGGCGTTTATCCTGACCGGCATCTACGTCCACCGGGCGAATGGCGAGTTCGATGAGCTGAACCGGCAGATCATGGAGGAGTCGAAGTGATGCGTTCGCTGGTCAATCGTGTGGGCGTCGCGGCCGTCGCGGCCGGCGCGCTCATCCCCGCGTCGGTGCACGCGGCGGCGGTCGAAGGCGCGGTTCAGAAGCAGGCGACGAACCTCTCGGCGATCGTCATGTTCCTGATCTTCGTGCTGGCCACGCTCGGCATCACCTACTGGGCGGCGCGCCGCACGAAGTCGGCGAAGGACTTCTACGCCGCCGGCGGCGGCATCACCGGCTTCCAGAACGGCCTCGCCATCGCCGGCGACTACATGTCGGCGGCGTCCTTCCTCGGCATCGCCGGCCTCGTCTACACCTCCGGCTTCGACGGCCTGATCTTCTCGGTGGGCTGGCTGGTCGGCTGGCCGATCATCCTGTTCCTGGTCGCCGAGCGGCTGCGCAACCTCGGCAAGTACACCTTCGCCGACGTCGCCTCCTACCGCTTCCAGCAGACCCCGATGCGCACCATGGCCGCCTGCGGCTCGCTCGCCACGGTGACCTTCTACCTGATCGCCCAGATGGTCGGCGCCGGCAAGCTGATCCAGCTGCTGTTCGGCCTCGACTACATGTGGGCGGTGGTGATCGTCGGCGTTCTCATGATCGCCTACGTGACCTTCGGCGGCATGCTCGCCACCACCTGGGTGCAGATCATCAAGGCGGTGCTGCTGCTGTCGGGCGCCTCCTTCATGGCCTTCGCCGTGCTCGCCAAGTTCGGCTTCAGCCCGGAGGCGATGTTCGCCACGGCCACCCAGGTCCACCCGAAGGCGACCGCCATCATGGCGCCGGGCGCCCTCATCTCCGACCCGGTCTCGGCGATCTCGCTGGGCATGGCGCTGATGTTCGGCACCGCCGGCCTGCCGCACATCCTGATGCGCTTCTTCACGGTGTCGGACGCCAAGGAAGCCCGCAAGTCGGTGTTCTACGCGACCGGCTTCATCGGCTACTTCTACATCCTGACCTTCATCATCGGCTTCGGCGCCATCGTGCTGCTGCTGGCCCCGGACGCCACCGGCGCCTATCCGTTCCTGACCGCGGCCCCCGCGGCGGGCGCGCTGGCCAACCCGGCGACCATCATCGGCGGCTCCAACATGGCGGCCATCCACACCGCGCACGCGGTGGGCGGCGACCTGTTCTTCGGCTTCATCTCGGCGGTGGCCTTCGCCACCATCCTCGCGGTGGTCGCGGGCCTGACGCTGGCCGGCGCCTCGGCCGTGTCGCACGACCTGTACGCCTCGGTGATCGCCAGGGGCCGCGCGTCGGAGCATGACGAGATCCGCGTGTCGAAGATCACCACGGTGGTCATCGGCATCGTCTCGATCTTCCTCGGCATCGCCTTCGAGAACCAGAACGTGGCCTTCATGGTCGGCCTCGCCTTCGTGATCGCGGCCTCGGCGAACTTCCCGGTTCTGCTGATGTCGATGTTCTGGGGCCGGATGACCACCCGTGGCGCCGTGCTGGGCGGCTGGATCGGCTTGGTCTCGTCGGTCAGCCTGCTGATCATGGGTCCGACCGTGTGGAAGTCGGTGCTGGGCAACCCGGCCGCCCTCTTCCCGTACGACAACCCGGGCATCTTCACCATCCCGCTGTCGTTCCTGGCGATCTGGTTCTTCTCGATCACCGACAACAGCAAGGCCGCGCAGGACGAGCGCGAGGCCTACAAGGCCCAGTACATCCGGTCGCAGACCGGCTTGGGCGCGGAAGGGGCCTCTGCTCACTAATGCGAATGGTCGCACCCGCCTTCCGCAGATGAGGGGGCTGGTGTAATCTTCAAGGCGCCTCAAGACAGCGGTCTTGGGGCGCCTTTTTTATTCACCCGCCGGTTCGTGGAGCGGATTTTGTCCGACGCCTTCGATTTCTCCGTCTCCCCCTTCGACCGCCTGACCCCGGAGCAGCGGCAGCGGCTCGTCGCGGCGCTCGACCTCGGCGTCTATGTCCGGGACAGCGTGATCCTGAGCCGGGACGAGCCGGCGGATTGCCTGTTCGTGGTGCGCCAGGGGCTGGTCCACGAACGCCGGGGCGGCGAGGTGGTGGCGGTGCACGGCGCCCACGACAGCTTCGACCTCCAGGCTCTGTTCTCCGACGGGCAGGCGCGCAGCTTCGTCGCGGCGGAGGACACGCTGTGCGATTTGGTGCCCCGTCCGATCCTTCTCGAACTGGCGCACGAGAACGCCGCCTTCGGCGCGCTGATCCAGCAGGAGTTCGCGGACCGGCTGAGCGCTCTGGCCAATGAGCGGTCCAACCGTGAAACCGCCGCGCTGACGATGGCGCGCATCCGGCAGGCCTATCTGCACCCGCCGGTCTTCGTCGAAGCCGGGGCGTCCTTGCGCGACGCGGCGGCGGCGATGAAGCGCAACCAGGCGAGCAGCGTGCTGGTCCGCGAGAGCGATCCCAAAAATGGAGGCCCTGAGAGCGGTGGTCGCATCGGCATCCTGACCGGCACTGACCTGCGCGACCTCGTGGTGCTGGAGGGGCGCCCGGTGGACAGCCCGGTCGGGCCGCTCGCCCGCTACGAGCTGCTGGCGCTGGACCGCGACGACCTGCTGTTCAACGCGCTGATCCTGATGACCAAGCATTCGGTGCGCCGTCTCGTCATCACCGAGCAGGGCGAGATCGCCGGCCTGCTGGAGCAGACCGATCTGCTGGCCGTCCTGTCCAACCATTCCCAGGTCATCGCGCTCAGGGTCGACCGCGCCGCCACGCCGGAGGATCTGGGCCGGGCCAGTCAGGACATCGTCGGGCTGATCCGCACGCTGCACGGCACCGGCGTCAAGGTGTCCTTCATCGCCGATCTCGTGACCGAGCTGAACCGCAAGATCTTCCGCCGCCTGTTCGAACTGCTGGCGCCGCCCGACCTGCTGGCGAACGCCTGCCTGATCGTGATGGGCAGCGAGGGGCGCGGCGAGCAGCTCCTGAAGACCGACCAGGACAACGGGCTGATCCTGCGCGACGGCTACGACTGCCCGACGCTGTCCCAGGTGACCGACGCCTTCACCCGCCATCTGGTCGAATTCGGCTACCCGCCCTGTCCGGGGCGCATCATGGTGTCCAACCCGGACTGGACGCGCCCTCTGGCGCAGTACAAGGACTCCCTTTTCCACTGGATTCACCGGCCCGACGAGGCGGCGCAGATGAACCTCGCCATCTTCTACGACGCGGCGGCGGTGGCCGGGGATGCCGCCCTGCTGGGCGAGGCGAAGGGCTATCTGCTCGGCCGGCTTCAGGACAACCAGATGTTCTTCACCGCCTTCGCCCGCCCGGCGCTCGCCTTCGACACGCCGTCGGGCCTGTTCGGCGGCCTGTTCGAACGGCGCCGCAACGAGGCGGTGGACATCAAGAAGGCCGGCATCTTCCCCATCGTCCACGGCGTCCGCGCGCTGGCGCTGGAAAAGCACATGGCGGAGACCAACACGACCGAGCGCATCTGGGCGCTCGCCGACCAGGGCGTTCTCGACCGCAGCGTGGCGGGCGAACTGGCCGACGCCTTCACCTTCCTGTCCACGCTGCGGCTGAAGGCCGGGCTGGACGGCAGCGTGTCCGGCACCCAGACCGACAACCTCGTCCGCACGGAGACCCTGGGCAAGCTCGACCGCGACCAGTTCAAGGACTGTCTGGCGCTGGTGAAGAAGTTCAAGGAACTCCTCGCCTACCACTTCCACCTGAACCATTGACCCGCCGCGAGCGGGGAGAGGAGGCGGCATGCCGACCGAGACCATTGCCAGCGTGGTGGCCAACGGGGTGGTGGCCGCTCCCGCTCCGATTTCCACCGTCGCCGACACCGCCGGCCTTCATGCCGAGCATCCCGACCGTGCCCTGCTGCTGTCGGGGGACGAGAGCGGGGAGCGGGTGGCGATCCATTGCGAGGCCACCTCCTTCGACGCGGCCACGGCGGATCTGCGCGGCGTCGCCGCGCTGCGCATCCGCGGCAGCCGCGTCCTGACCAGCCAGCGCCTGATTCTCTCCTTCTGGCCCACCGAACCGGCGGAGCCCGCGCTGTCGCGTCTGCTGGCTTTCATCGGCAACCGGCCGCTGGTCGGTTACTACCTGGATTTCACCGTGGGGCTCCTGGACCGGCTGGTGCAGCCGATGGTGGGCATGGCCCTGCCGAACCAGCGGATCGAGGTGTCCAGCCTCTATTACGGCCGCAAGGCCAAGGCGCCCGGCAAATACGCGGTCGATCTGCGGCTGGACAGCATCCTGCGCGCTCTCGACCTGCCGCCGCGCGCCGGGGACGACGCCTACGCCAGCGCGCTCGCCTCCGCCATGGTCTATCTGCGTCTGGAGCCGCCGCAGCCCTGACGGCGCTTCACACAAGCCCCCTCAGGCCACTTTCGTCTGGGCCTTCGCGAGGGTCGGCACCGACACGATGAAGCGGGTGCCCGGCCCGCCGTCCGGCTGGCGGTCGATGGTCACCTGCGCCCCGGCCTGCTGGGCCAGCGCCCGGACCAGAACCAGCCCCAGCCCGCTCTGGCGCTTCTCGTTCGCGCGGTTCTGCGCGGACGGATCGGGCGGCAGGCCGGTGCCGTCGTCGCGCACGGTCATCCGCATGCCCTCCGTCCCTTCCGGCAGCAGTTCCACCGTCACCGTGCCGGGATGGCCGAGGGGGAAGGCGTGGAGCAGCGCGTTGGACACCAGCTCGCTGGCGATCAGGGCGAGCGGGGTGGCCTGATCGACGTCCAGGCTCCAGGGCTGGGGGGCGTTCACCGTCAGCCGTGCCCCGGTCGGGTTGGTCGAGCGGACCAGCCCGTCGCAGAGCTGGCGCAGGTAATCGGCGAAGTCGATGCGCGCCGGCTGGTCGGAGCGGTAGAGCAGCTCCTGCATCAGGCTCATGCACTGGATGCGGCGCAGGCTCTCGTCGAAGGCGCGGCGGGCCGGCTCGTCGATGCGGGCGGCCTGAAGGCGCAGCAGGCTGCAGATGACCTGAAGGTTGTTCTTCACCCGGTGCTGGACCTCCTTCAGCAGGACCTCCTTGTCGGTCACCGCCGTTTCGAGCTGGGCGTTGGTCCGCTCCAGCTCCGCCGTGCGCTGGTGAACCCGCTCCTCCAGCGTGTCGTAGGCGTGCTGGAGCGCGTTCTCCGCCTGCCGCTCCCGCCGGGCGCGCTGAAGGGCGATCCCGCCGATCACCGACACCGCGGCCAAGGCCGCCAGCGCGTAGGAGATGTAGGTCCAGAGCTGTCCGTGCCAGCGATCCATGACGCTGCTCACCGGGATGGCCACCTCGGCGGTCAGCGGCACGCTGTCCACCCGGCGCAGCGCGGAAATTTCCGGCTCCCCGGCGGCCTCCGCCGCGGCGCTGTCGGTGGCGTCCGGACCCTGGGTCTCGTGCAGCAGCACCGTGCCGTCGGCCCGGCGCAGGGTGATGGAGCGGGCGTAGTCGAAATCGAAGCTCTTGTAGATGTCGCGGACGTAGCGCGGCGAGACGGCGACCAGGGCCACGCCGCGGAATTCCCCCGGTGCTGCGGGCAGCCGGCGTGAGAGGAGGATCAACGGCTCCTGGCTGTAGCGGCTGCTGTCCAGCGCGGTGATGAAGAGATGGCCGCCCGCCTCGCTGCCGCCCGTCCGCTGGGCCACGAAGTAATCGCGGTCGGCGACGTTCATCGCCGGGGTGGGAAAGCGGCGGGTGGTCAGGACGGGGTTCCCCTCGCCGTCGAACAGCCAGATCGACACCAGATAGGGCGTGCCCCGCACCAGCGCCGCGTAGCGCTCCCAGTCGGCCCGGTCGTCGGGCAGCGGTGCGTCCGCCGGTCCGGCGAGCTGGACCGCCTGCTTCAGGATCAGGTCGCTGGTCTCCACCAGCCGGGCCGCGTGCTCCGCGACCAGCAGGCTGGCGTTGCCGGCGGTGTCCTGGGCGTGCTGCAGGGCCGCCGCCCGGTCGCGCAACGCGAAGCTGGCCGACAGCCCGAGCGTCAGCAGCAGCGCCACCGCGCAGACCATCAGAACCAGCGCCGACCCCGGCATCCGGTAGAGCAGAGGGGAACCTTTGGATCGCAGGGCGCGCAGGGGCATGATTTCGGCGGGACGGGAAAGGACGGGTTGGCGTGGCATCGAAGGTCGTGGCTTTTGTGGCGGACCAACACTTTTTTGCGGGCTCCTGTTCCCTGGGTACGCCCGTTGAACCGCGCCGCGCCACCCCCTATTGTCGCGCCGGGCCGAAAGGCCGAAGCAGCATCGAGCGCGGGGAGTATGGCGTATGAGGATCGACGGCACGGCCTACCGCACCATCTGGCTGGCGCAGGACGGCTGGTCTGTGGAGATCATCGACCAGACGCGGATGCCGCATGATTTCGCCGTCGCGCGGCTGACCGACCTGGAGGAGGCCGCCCACGCCATCCGCGCCATGCTGGTGCGCGGGGCGCCGCTGATCGGGGCGACCGCCGCCTACGGCGTGGCGCTGGCCATGCGGGCCGACCCGTCCGACGCCGGTTTGGAGGGGGCCTGCGCGCGGCTGCTCGCCACCCGCCCGACCGCGGTCAACCTGCGCTGGGCGCTGGAGCGGATGCGCGCCCGTCTGGCGCCGCTGCCGCCCGCCGCCCGTGCGGAGGCCGCCTACGCCGAGGCCGCCGGGCTCTGCGACGAGGACGTCGCCATCAACCGCGCCATCGGGGAGCATGGCGCCGCCCTGATCCGCGAGGCCGCCCGCCGCAAGGCCCCCGGCGAGCCGGTGAACGTGCTGACCCACTGCAACGCCGGCTGGCTGGCCACCGTGGATTGGGGCACGGCGCTCGCCCCGGTCTATGTCGCCTTCGAGGAGGGCATCCGCCTGCATGTCTGGGTGGACGAGACGCGCCCGCGCAACCAGGGCGCCAGCCTGACCGCCTGGGAGCTGAACCGCCACGGCGTGCCCCACACGGTGGTGGTGGACAACACCGGCGGCCACCTGATGCAGCACGGCATGGTGGACCTGTGCATCGTCGGCACCGACCGCACCACGGCGACCGGCGACGTCTGCAACAAGATCGGCACCTACCTGAAGGCTCTGGCCGCCCGCGACAACGGCGTGCCCTTCTACGTCGCGCTGCCGTCGCCGACCATCGACTGGGGCATGGCGGACGGCGTCAAGGAAATCCCCATCGAGGAGCGCGACGTCCGCGAGGTGACCGAACTGACCGGCATCACCGCCGACGGGCGGATCGAGACCGTTCGCGTCACCCCGGCCGGCAGCCCGGCGGTCAATTACGGCTTCGACGTGACCCCGGCCCGTCTGGTCACCGGTCTGGTGACCGAACGCGGGGTGTGTCCGGCGACCCGCGAGGGGTTGGCGGGGTTGTTTCCGGAGCGGGGTGGCGTCTGAAGCGCTTGCCCCACCCGCTCCCTCCTACACCACCGGCACCAGCTTGCGCCGCCGCGGCGGCGGGTTGCCGCCCTTGCAGGGGCTGTAGGCGCCCGGCGTCAACCGCCCCAGCGTGATGCCGGTGGCCGCGGCGATGTCGGCCAGACGCTCCAGCCCCAGCACGCGGGTGGCGGCGAGCGCGATGCGCCCGCAGGCCTCGGCGTCGCTGCCGGCGTGGTGGTGGTCCAGCGCGATCCCCAGATGGTCGGCCAGATAGTTCAGCTTGTGCGCGGACAGTTGCGGCCACGCCTTGCGCGCCAGCACGACGGTGCAGAGGTAGCTGCAGGCCGGCCAGGCCAGACCGTAATCGTCCAGCGTGTGGCGCAGCACGCTGATGTCGAAGGAAGCGTTGTGGGCCAGCACCAGACGGCCTTCCAGCCTCCGGGCGAAGCGGCGCCAGACCTCGGGAAACTCCGGCGCACCGGCCACATCCTCCGCCCGCAGGCCGTGGACGGCGGTGTTGAAGGGGTTGAAGCGCATCTCCCGCGGGCGGATCAGATGCTCCTCGGTCTCCACCACGTGCCCGTCCTCGATCCAGGCGACGCCGATGGAGCAGGCGCTGGTTCGTGACTCGTTGGCGGTTTCGAAGTCGATGGCGACGGCCTGCATGATGTCTTCGCCCCTCAGCCCAGGATCAGCCGGGTGACGTCCTCGGGCAGGTCGCCGTCGAGCGCCATCAGGCGGACCTTCAGCAGGCAGGCCACCGCGATGGCGTCGGTGATCTCCCCGCGCTTGACCATGGCGTAGGCTTCCGCGAAGGACACGTGGCGCAGCTGCAGGACCTCCGTCTCCTCCGGTTCCGCCTGTCCCTGCTCGATCCCCCAGGCGAGAAAGCAATGGGCGGTCTCGTCGGTGATGCTGTTGGACAGGTGCATGGTCAGGATCGGCAGCCAGTGGCGGGCGGTCTGGCCGGTCTCCTCCAGCAATTCGCGCCTCGCCGACTCCACCGGATCGACGCCCTTCTTGCCGCCGCCCTCCGGGATTTCCCAACTGTATTGCTGCAAGGGGAAGCGGTATTGGCCGACCAGCGTGACGCGGCCCTGGTCGTCGATGGGAACCACCCCGGTCGCCAGATTCTGGGCGTGCATGACGCCGTAGATGCCGGGATTGCCGAGCGGGGTCAGCACGTCGTGCTCCACCACCCGCATCCACGGATTCTCGTAGATCGGCTTGGTCGTCAGGACGGTCCAGGGATTGCCGGTCTTGTGCGGCACGCCGGTGCTCCTTGCGCGGTGGGAGGCTGGGGACAGGTTGAGGGGGTGCTGGGGCGGAACTATAGGCATTGCGGCACCATGCTGCAACGCGGTGCGCTTCCGCCGCCTTGCCGAGCGTCGGCGTCGGGACCGCAAGCCGTGGTCATTGCAAAAATATTACACAGTTAGATAAAATTTTCGCGACAGTTCTTGCAAGTCCTGTTCAACTGTTCAGGCTGGTTACTTGACTCCCCGACTGTTGAGGTCTACCTCTATATTGTGCGGTATCCGTTGATGCTGGCGGTGGCCGTCCGTTGTGGGGCAGCAATTTTGGAAACGCAGCGCCGGATGCGGCACAATTTTCAGGATAGGGAGCGCTGGCGCAATCCCGACTGGCGGACGAAATTCGTCGCCTGGTGGGAAGGCTACGACCTCGCCGCCCTATCCCGCTTGGCCCGCACCGCTCCGGCTTCCCGCCTGCCTCTGCGCGGCCCGGTGGCGGCGCTGGGAGCCGCCGCGCCGGCTGCCGCCCTGCCGCCCGAAGCGCCGCGGCCCGATGCCGATCTTGAGCGTCTGGAGAACCTGCAACTGGACCGCCAGGGCGAACCGGTCTGGTCGGTCGCCCGCACGGAGGGGGCGCAGATGCTGTGGGGCCAGGACTGCGTCGGTCCCGGCGACTCGCAATGGATGGTCGAATCCGTCCGCTCCTTCGGGCTGAACCCGGCCAAGAGCGTGCTGGACCTGTCGGCGGGGCTGGGCGGGCCGGCGCGCGGCATCGTCGACAGCTACGACACCTGGGTGACCGGGCTGGAGATGTCGCCCCTGCTGGCCAAGCTGGGGATGGACCGCTCCAAGGCGTTGGGCGTGTCGAAGAAGGCGCCGATCGGCCATTACGACCCGGAGCATTTCAACCAGGCGGGCTCCTTCGACCTCGTGCTGGCCGACCGGGTGATGCACCGGGTGCGCGACAAGGAGAACTTCCTCGACCGCGTCTGCGACTGCGTGAAGCCGAAGGGCGGCGTGCTGCTGTTCGACTATGTGATCGAGGGGACCCCCTCCTCCTGGGAAAGCTGGAACGGCTGGCGCGACTCCGAGCCGCTGGAGGTCTATCCCTGGTCGGCCACCCGCATGGCCGACGAGCTGACCCAGCGTAACCTCGACCTGCGCATTTCCGAGGACCTCACGCAATTCCACCGCCGTCAGGCGGTGGATCGGGTGCGCCGGCTGGGCGAGGCGCTGAAGACCGCCGCCCCCGAGCCCCGCGTCTTGAAGGCGCTGGCCCGCGAGCTGGCGCTGTGGTGGTCGCGCCTGCGCGTGCTGGGCAGCGGGCTGCGCTTCTGCCGCTACGTGGCGATGCGCCCGACCTGAAAGCTCCTAATCGCAGGCCCGTGGTTCGATCTTGCGTTCCGCCGCGAAGCGCCGGGCCGACTCCACCACCAGCTTGCGGATCAGGGCGCGGCGCGGCTCGATGGGGCCGGACACATCCAGCCAGCGCTCCCCGTCCCATTGCTGCACGTGCAGCGGCGCGATCCCCTCATGGTCGGCGCAGGTGATGCGCAGCGGCTGCATGAAGCCGTCCAGCCCCAGCTCGGCCAGCCGTTCGGCGGTCAGGTCCAGATGGTCGAAGCCCCAGGCCACCTGCGCCCCGGTCAGCGGCCGGCGCCCATACTTTCCCTGCGCGGTGCGGATGGCCTCGACCAGGACGGCGGCGTTGAAGACCCCGCGGTTGTAGAGCACCGTGCCGATCTGGCCGGGATCGCCGGCCCCCAACCCGCGGGCGTGGACCTGCTCGCGGATGGCGCGGATCACCGGCAGGTCCGCCCCGGCGGCGTGGAAGGCGACCGCCTTGTAGCCGACCGCAGCAGGGCCGACCGGCCGGACGTCCAGCTCCGACCCGGCCCACCAGACCCCGATCATGCGGTCGGCCGGATAGCCGGCGGCGGCGGCCTCGCGCAGGGCGGTGGAGTTCTGCACGCCCCAGCCCCACAGGATCACGTAATCGGGCCGGTAGTGGCGGGCGATCTGCGTCCACACGCCGCGCTGGTCCAGCCCCGGCGGGGCGACGGGGAAGCTGCGCATCTCGAAGCCCAGCGGGCCGCGCAGCGCCTCCAGCATGGGCAGCGGCTCCTTGCCGAAGGCGCTGTCGTGGTAGACGTAGGCGATCTTCCGCCCGCGCAGCCGCTCCGTCCCGCCCAGCTCCGTGGCGCCCAGCTCCGTTGCGATGTGGCTGATGGCGGCGTCGATGCCCGTCCAATAGCTGGCCGGGGCGTTGACCGCGTAGGGGAAGACCCGCCCGTCGGACACGTCCGCCCGCCCGTAGCCGGAGGAGAAGACCGGGATGCGGTCGGCGGCGCCGCGCTCGATCAGGGCGTAGGTGATGCCGGTGGACAGCGGCAGGACGGCGGCGGCCCCGGTCGGCCCCTTGGTCTTCAGCCGCTCGTAGCACTCCACGCCGCGGTCGGTGTTGTAGCCGGTGTCGCACTCCTCCCACACGATGGGCACGCCGCCGATGCCGCCGTCGCGCCGGTTGACCAGCGTCAGATAGTCGGCCACTCCGTCGGCCAGCGGGATGCCGTAGGGCGCGTAGGGGCCGCTGCGGTAGACGAGATGCGGGAAGAACTGCGCCCCTTGCGGCGACTCCGGGGCGGCCTCGGCCGGTGCTCCGACGAGCATCGCCACGAGGGCCGCAACCGCCAGGGCTGGGGCGCGCCATGCCATTCCGTTTCCTCCACCCGTCGCGCGCTGGGCCGTTCCGCCCGTTCGCGTGGTTTTCGTTGCGCGCGATTCTAGTACGGACCGGCCCCTTTTCGCACGAAGAGAGCGCAGCCCCCACGCTTCCGCTTGCCTGCCCTTTTCAAGGCGCCGTTTGAAGGGGGGCGGGACCGGCACTAAATCAGGCGGTTGAGACATGCGGAAACCTTGGCCGCCGCCCGGCCAATCCGCCAATAACGCGAAGGAGGGGTACCGTGACGACGTTCACCGGTCAGGATTCGCTGAAAACCCGCCGCTCCCTGTCCGCCGGGGGCAAGAGCTACGATTATTTCAGCATCAAGGCCGCGGAGGACGCCGGGTTGGGCGACCTCTCCCGGCTGCCCTATTCGATGAAGGTGCTGCTGGAGAATCTCCTGCGCTTCGAGGACGGGCGCACGGTGTCCACCGACGACGTGAAGGCGGTGGCCCAGTGGCTTCACGACAAGCGGTCCGACCGTGAGATCGCTTACCGCCCGGCGCGCGTGCTGATGCAGGATTTCACCGGCGTGCCGGCGGTCTGCGATCTGGCGGCGATGCGCGAGGCGATGGCCGCGCTGGGCGGCGATCCCAAGAAGATCAACCCGCTGGTCCCGGTCGATCTGGTCATCGACCACTCGGTGATGGTCGATTTCTTCGGCAGCCCCTCCGCCTTCGAGAAGAACGTCGAGCTGGAGTTCGAGCGCAACCTGGAACGCTACGCCTTCCTGCGCTGGGGCCAGAAGGCGTTCGACAATTTCCGCGTCGTGCCGCCGGGCACCGGCATCTGTCACCAGGTGAACGTCGAGTATCTGGCCCAGGGCGTGTGGACCGACAGCGACCCGGCGGGCAAGCTCGTCGCCTATCCCGACACGCTGGTCGGCACCGACAGCCACACCACCATGGTGAACGGGCTGGGCGTGCTCGGCTGGGGCGTCGGCGGCATCGAGGCGGAGGCGGCCATGCTCGGCCAGCCCATCTCCATGCTGATTCCCGAGGTCGTCGGCTTCAAGCTGACCGGGCGGCTGAAGGAGGGCACGACGGCGACCGACCTCGTGCTGACCGTCACCCAGATGCTGCGCAAGAAGGGCGTGGTCGGCAAATTCGTGGAGTTCTACGGGCCGGGGCTGGATCACCTGACGCTGGCCGACCGCGCCACCATCGGCAACATGGCCCCGGAATACGGCGCCACCTGCGGCATCTTCCCGATCGACGCGGAGACCATCCGCTACCTGACCTTCACGGGCCGCGACGCCGGCCGCGTGGCGCTGGTCGAGGCCTACGCCCGCGCCCAGGGCATGTGGCGCGAAACCGGCTCGCCGGACCCCGTCTTCTCCGACACGCTGGAACTGGACATGACGACGGTCGAGCCGTCGCTGGCCGGCCCGAAGCGCCCGCAGGACCGCGTGCCGCTGTCCCAGGCGGCGCAGAGCTTCGGCGGCGATCTGGTGGGGACCTTCAAGGCGGAGGACGCCAACCGTTCCATCCCCGTGCAGGGCTGCGGCTACAACCTCGACCAGGGGGCGGTGGTGATCGCCGCCATCACCTCCTGCACCAACACCTCCAACCCTGCGGTTCTGGTGGCCGCCGGCCTGCTGGCCCGCAAGGCGGTGGAGAAGGGGCTGAAGTCCAAGCCCTGGGTCAAGACCTCGCTGGCGCCGGGGTCGCAGGTGGTCACCGACTATCTGGCCAAGGCCGGGCTCCAGCCCTATCTCGACCAGCTCGGCTTCAACATCGTCGGCTACGGCTGCACCACCTGCATCGGCAACAGCGGCCCGCTGCCCGACCCCATCGCCGCGGCGGTGGAGGAGGGCAACCTCGTGGTCGCCGCGGTGCTGTCGGGCAACCGCAACTTCGAAGGCCGGGTGAACCCGCACACGCGGGCGAACTATCTGGCCTCGCCGCCGCTGTGCGTCGCCTACGCGCTGGCCGGCAACATGAAGATCGACTTGGCCAAGGACCCTATCGGCATCGGCCATGACGGCCAGCCCGTCCATCTGAAGGACATCTGGCCGACCAACAAGGAGGTCCAGGACGCCATCGACGCCTCCCTGTCGGCGGAGATGTTCCGCAGCCGCTACGGCAACGTGTTCGAGGGGCCGGAGCAGTGGCGCGGCATCCAGACGGCGGAGGGCCAGACCTACGAGTGGCAGGCGGGCAGCACCTATGTGAAGCTGCCGCCCTTCTTCGCCGACATGCCGAAGACGCCCGACGCGGTGAGCGACGTGCGGGGCGCCCGCGCGCTGGCCGTTCTGGGCGACAGCATCACCACCGACCACATCTCGCCCGCCGGCTCGATCAAGAAGACCAGCCCGGCCGGCGAGTATCTGCTGAGCCATCAGGTGCGCCCGCAGGACTTCAACTCCTACGGCGCGCGGCGCGGCAACCACGAGGTGATGATGCGCGGCACCTTCGCCAACATCCGCATCCGCAACGAGATGCTGGCGGGCGTGGAGGGCGGCGAGACCCGGCACTATCCCTCGGGGGAACAGTTGCCGATCTACACCGCGGCGATGCGCTACGCCCAGGAGGGCGTGCCGCTGGTGGTCATCGCCGGCAAGGAGTACGGCACCGGCTCCAGCCGCGACTGGGCGGCCAAGGGCACCAAGCTGCTGGGCATCCGCGCGGTGATCGCCGAAAGCTTCGAGCGCATCCACCGCTCCAACCTCGTCGGGATGGGCATCCTGCCGCTCCAGTTCAAGGACGGGCTGACCCGCAACGATCTGGCGCTGGACGGCACGGAGACCTTCGACATCGACGGCATCGAGCAGGACCTGCGCCCGCGCAAGGACGTGACGATGACCATCACCCGCGCCGACGGCCAGACGCGGCAGGTGCCGCTGCTGCTGCGCATCGATACGGTGGACGAGGTCGAGTATTACCGGAACGGCGGCGTGCTGAACTTCGTCCTGCGCAATCTGGCGAAGTGACGGAAGGCGGCGCAGCGGGGGCGGCGGCACCGCCTTCCCGCTGCGCGGCACCCCGGCCGGGCTTCACTCTCCATAGAACGGATCGGGCGCGCTTAGAGTGTTCTGGATGCTCTGCACGAGCAGGATGCTGCCGTGGGTCGAGAAATGGCCCTGATCCAGGAAATAGAAGCCCTGGTCGTCCCTGATCCGGCAGAGAGGAAGGGCTTTCCAGGGATCGGGGTCGCAGAAATAGTCGGAGGTGTCGATGAACCGCGCGCCGCGCGTCGCCGTGATCACCGGCTCATCGGTGGCTTGGCCGGTGATCGAGTAGGCCCGCTCCGACTTCATGAAATAGGTGTGGTCGTACGGGTTGCGGAAGCGGAAGACCGGACTCTGCCCCAGCACGACGATGCGGATGCCCCGGTTCAGCAGCGCCTCCACGGTCGCGTGCAGGCGGCGGAGGTCGAGGGCGTTGGTGTCCATGTACCATTCCCACCGCGCCGCCATGATGACGATGCGGATGCCGTTCCTGTCGATGATCTCGTCGACGCGGCTGTTGAACTCCTGGCAGTTCGGGCGGGCGTTGACCGACAGGTCCTTGATGGGCGGACAACCGGACGCCGTGTATTGGACGATGTTGAAGGGCAGGGCGTCGGCGGCGTTCAGAAGCCCCGGCACGTAATGGGCCGCGAAGGAATCCCCCCAGAGCAGGGCGGTGGGCGCGTCCGCCTTCAGGGAACCGATCCGGCAACTCTCCAAGCCCGGCCACGCCTCCGGCGGCTGGTCGGTTTCGAGGAAGCAGGTGTGCTCCTTGTAAAGTTCCCGCCCTGAGATGTCCTGCGGCGCGTAGTCGGTGAAGCGCTGCGGCAACCCGTTGGACAGGTGGCCGATCAGCCCGACCCCCGCCAGCCCCGCCATGGCCCAGCCGGTCCGGGCGAAGACCTTGTATGGCTGGCTGCCCGGCCCCGCCCCTGACCCGGTCCCCGGCTCCGCCCTGGCCTTGCGGAACGGAACCTCGATCAGTCGCCAGGACAGCACGGACACCGCGGCGATGATCGCGATAAGGACCAGCGTCTCCCCGGTGGACAGGTCCCGCCCCTTGTAGAACCGGGCGAAGACCATCAGCGGCCAATGCCAGATGTACATGGAATAGGAGATCAGGCCGATGAAGACCACGGGGCGCAGCGTCAGCACCGTCCCGACCGCCGTCGGGCCGCCCCGCCCCGCGTGGATCACCAAGGCCGCCCCCAGGCAGGGCAGCAGCGCGGCGTAGCCCGGAAAGGCCGTCGCCTCCGTCAAGGCGAACACGCTGGCGATGATCAGCGCGGCGCCGAGGGCGGACGCCAGTTCCCGCGCCGTGCGGCTGCGGATGTCCGGGACGGCGCCGAAGGCGAGAAGGGCGCCCAGCACCAGTTCCCACAGCCGGGGTGGCAGCAGGTAGAAGGCCGCCACCGGATGATCCCGCACCAGGAACACGCTCAAGGCGAAGGACACCGCCGCCGCCGCCGCTAGAACGGCAATCCATACCGAACGCCCGTACGGGAGCAAAGCCAGCAGGGCGAGGGGAAAGACGATGTAGAACTGCTGCTCCACCCCCAGCGACCAGGTGTGGAGAAGCGGGTTCATCTCCGCCGCGTTTTCGAAGTAACTGGATTTCAGATAATAGAGGATGTTGGATGAGAACAGCGTGGTCGCCGCGAGATTCTGGGAAAAGCTCTTCAACTCCTGGGGTGACAGCAGGATCAGCGCGAGCACCGCCGTTACCGCCAGAGCCGCGAACAGGGCGGGAAGGATTCGGCGGATGCGGCGGACATAGAAGTCGGCCAGGGAAAAGGTGCCGCGCTGCGCGTCGTTCAGAACGATCGAGCCGATGAGATAGCCGGAGATCACGAAGAACACATCGACGCCGATGTATCCGCCGCTGAACAGGGAAAACTTCGCGTGGAACAGCAAAACGGAAAGGATCGAAACCGCGCGAAGGCCGTCGATGTCGGGGCGGTACGTCATGGGACCCGCAATGCTGGAGTGGAACGGAGGCGCGGGTCGGCGGCCCCGAACCCGGTTCTGTGGCGGGAGGCGAGCGGCAATGAGTGTCGGGATGCCCGGCTATGCGAGGAAGGGGAGCGTGATTACCCCTGACAAATCGATAATGTGAAAAAGACGTCGCATTATGGGCCTGAGATTGGCCTTGTTGTCGTCTGTATTGCTTAGATGTTTTTGGTGTTCTTGTCGGGAAAATACCCTGGAATTCGATAATATGTCATCGGGGCGAGGTGTTGAAGGGGATTCTTGAATGAATGTCCTTAGGGTGTCGGCATTTTGAATGATCTAACAATGATGCAAAGTTAATCGACGACCGATGGGATAGAGGAGGCATCCGTTATTGCGTGGGGTATCTGGAGTCCGACCGGGCTTTCACGATGAATTCGTGTCTTCGACGGGGAAGTTGGTCACGGCCCCGTCTTCTC
This sequence comes from Azospirillum aestuarii, assembly GCF_016632405.1. Taxonomy (NCBI): domain Bacteria; kingdom Pseudomonadati; phylum Pseudomonadota; class Alphaproteobacteria; order Rhodospirillales; family Azospirillaceae; genus Azospirillum; species Azospirillum aestuarii. Next base: position 307,828 of record NZ_JAEPIV010000003.1, on the reverse strand, counting down.
CACCCAGCCTGCCTCCCGCACCGCCGTCGCATAGCTGCGGCTGACCGGTACGCGCAGGCCGTTGCGCAGAACCAGCACCAGCTTGCCGTCGGGCTTGCGCTCCACCCTGGCGACGGCCGCCGCGGCGACCCAGTGGGAGCGGTGGACCTGCATACCGTCCAGCCCGGCCAGCTCGGCGATGGCGTCGCGCAGGCGCATCAGGATCAGGTCGCTGCCCTCCGCCGTGTGGACGCGGACGTAATGGTCCTCCATCTCCAGCGCCAGCAGGTCGCGGCCGAGCCGGGCGGGCAGGCGGGCGAGGAAGGCGGGCTCCGCCGAGGTCGCCGGCGGGCGGTCCGGCAGGGGCGGGGGCGGCGTGGGGGCGGCGAGAAGCCCGCGGTCGCGCAATTCCAGCCAGACCGGGATGGCGGACACCAGCAGGGTGACGAGGACGACGTAGACGGAGAGTTCCGCCAGACCCAGCGGGTCCAGCATGTCCTTGCCGCGCAGCGACTTCTCCAGCAGCGCCACGGCCAGCGTCATCGGCGCCGCCACCGCCAGCGTCACCCCGGCCAGCAGGGCGCGCCACGCCTCCGGCCTCTCGCTCAGCAGGCGGCCGGCGGCCAGGGTGAGAAGCTCGAAGGCGAGGCCGCCCAGCCCGATCAGACCGACCCAATAGGCCAGCCGCTGCGTCAGCGTCAGGTCCGCGAAGGTGCCGAAGGGACCGAGCAGGGCCAGAACCAGCGCCGCGCCGAGCAGAACCGGCACCCGCCGGCCCAGCAGGCGGCGGCGGTAGGGCGTGCGGGGCCGTCCCGTCGCGGATGTGTCCATGGCGTCACGCAAGGTCACGCGCTGGCGGAGCGGGCGGACTGTTCCAGTGACTTGATGTGGGACAGGCCGGGCAGGATTTCCGACTTCACGAACTCCATGCGCCGGTTCGGGCCGCCGCCGCCGCGGGCGAAGCGCGCCTTCCACAGGTCCATCTTCACCGCCAGACCGCACAGCACGCCGCCGATGGTCACGTGGTGGGACGCGATCAGCTCGCGGATGGAATGGAAGGTCTCGGCGTTGATGTCACGCCAGAAGTCCTTCGACCGGTTGTCGAAGCTCTCGAACCGTCCGGTGATCGAAGTGGAGATGTCGGTCAGGTCGCGGCTGATCTCGTCGAGCATGCGCATCTGCCGGGCGTCGCGCTTGACCTCGGTGGAGCTGCGGATCTCGGCCATCCAGGAGAGGAAGCGCTGGATCTCCGGGACGATGTCGTCCAGGCATTTCTTGAAATAGGCCAGCGACAGGAAGATGTCGCCGTATTCCTCAAGGAACTGCGGGATCTCTCCAAGCTCGATGTCCAGCCGGTCGGCCATCATGCGCAGATTGCGCAGCGCCTCGTCCCGGTTGGGGTTGGAGAACATGCCGATGATGTCCTTCACGTCCTGGACCTGCATGTCCTCGGACCCGTAGACATACTCGACCAGCGGGCGCGTGAAGACGCGCATGTAGTTGGTCAGCTCCTCCTTCTTGCGGTCGGACAGGGTCAGCGACTCGATGCTGTTGACATCGATGTTCATCCGCCGCAGCTCGATGCGGGAGGTGTAGACGTCGAAGCTGGAGGCGGCGGCGATCTTCTCGATCTTGACGAGATCGCGCTCCACCTCGTCCTTGTAGGATTCGAAATAGGCGGTGAGGTGGCGCGGCGAAACCTGCCCGCTGCCGGTCTGGACGTCGTGGAACATCTCGACGACGGTCTGCAACCGCACGTTCTTGATCAACCGGGCGTGCTGGAGTCCCGGCGTTTCCAGCGGGATGGCCGACAGCGGCATGATGTGCAGCGCGTCGCGGGCCTCGTCCTCCCACTGCCTGCGCCGGCCTCCGCCCTGAGGCCGGGCCGATTTGTCCCCCGCAACCTCGGCCGCGGCTTCGCTGGTGTCTGCCCCGTCGCTCAATGCCATCTCCCCGCAAGCCGGCGCCCATCCGCCCGCTTGGCCACTTTCGAGGTCCCCCACAAGGATAGCGGGTTGCGGGGGGCAGGCAAGGGTTGAAGGGGGCGTCCCGGAGCAATGTCATAGCACCGCTCGTACAGAAACGAAAAGGGCCGGCCCGCGGCGGACCGGCCCTGTCGCAACCTCCGGGGAGGTTTCCGTGGGAGACCTGCGGGCGTCAGTGGACGCTCAGCGGCTCCATGTCGTTCTGGCGGACGGTGGCGAAGGCCACGTCGCGCTCGGCCAGCACCGTCAGGGGCGTGCCGTCGGCGGCGTGGACGGAGAAGGCCGGGGCGTCGTCGACGGTCACCGGCCGCACATAGGCCACATGGTCCAGCCCGAAGGTGGCGAAGTCCTGGGGCGACAGTTGGCGCAGATAGGCTGCGGCCTTGTCGGTATCGAAGCTGTTCATGACGCAGTCCTTTGGACGAATCGGTCGAGGAGGTGTGGGCGGCCAGTCTCAGGCTGGTCGGGCGCCGGGCCGGTCAGGCGTCGCCGCGGTCGGGAGCGACGTCGATGGTCTGCGGTCCGGCGGTGCCGCTGGCGGCCTGGGCGGGCTGCTCGATCTTGATGGTGCGGACCTTCGGTTCCGGCAGGGGCCGCTTGAGGTCGATGTTGAGCAGGCCGTTGTCGAGCGAGGCGCCGACCACCTCGATCCCCTCCGCCAGCACGAAGCTGCGCTGGAACTGCCGGGCGGCGATGCCGCGGTGCAGGTAGATGCGCGAGCGGTCGTCGGTCTGGCGGCCCCGGATGACGAGCTGGTTGTCCTCGATCTGGACCGACAGGTCCTCGGAGGTGAAGCCGGCCACGGCCAGCGTGATGCGCAGGCCCTCGTCTCCGATCTGTTCGATGTTGTAGGGCGGATAGCCTTCCGCGGAATTCTTGGCGATGCGGTCCAGCGTGCGCTCGAACTGGTCGAAGCCCAGGAGCAGCGGACTGTTGAAGAGCGAAAGACGTGTCGTCACGGCGCATCCTCCTCGAGAGGCGAGCGAGTTGCACATTGGGCCCGTTTCCGGCGCCCGGCTGGCTGGCGGCCCGAAAGGGGAGGATCGGCGCCGCTTCGTCATAGATTGGGGTAGGCCGCCCGGCGGTCAAGGTTCGCCGTTGCGGCAAAGCGCACCCGCCGCTTCGGCGGGGCCGCCAGCGCCGGGACGTCAGGCGAGGGGATTGGCGGCCGGTGCCGTGAAGACGAAGCGCCGGCTCGACCAGTAGTTCCAGGCGAAGGTGACGGCGGTCGCCGCGATCTTGGCGGCCAGCGGCGGCACGGCGGGGACCAGCAGCCCGACCACCAGCGTGGACAGCCCCAGCCCGACAAGGTTGAAGGCCAGGAACAGCGGCAGGCGGCGGGCCATCGGGGCCGCCTCCCGGCGCAGGCGGAAGGTCCAGCTGCGGTTCAGCAGGAAGCTGCACAGCACCCCGGCTCCGTAGCCCACGGCGTTGGCGGCCAGCACGGGCGTGCCGGCCAGCGACACCAGCGCCAGGAACAGCGCGAAATCCACCCCGGTGTTCAGCAGGCCGACCGCGGCGAAACGGATGGCCGTCCAGGGAACGGCCCGTCCACGGCCTTCCGTGCCGCTCAACTGTTGGCCTCGCTTTTGACCTCGATGCGGGAGAAGGCTCCGGCGGCCGCGGCGATGCCGGTTCCCAGATGCACCACGACGGGCTCCGGCACGGCCTGCCCGCCGGCACCGGCGGCGGCGGTCCGGGCGGCGGCGTGGGCGGCGGCCTGGGCGGCGATGGCGTCGGGATGGCGGGCGATGCGGTCCACCACGAACAGCGGCCGCTGCTTCGTCTCCATGTAGAGCCGCCCCAGATACTCGCCCAGGACGCCCAGGATCAAAAGCTGGGTGCTGCCCAGCACCAGCGAGACGACCATCACGCTGGTCCAGCCGGGAACCGTCGCGTGCTGGGCCCAGCTCACCAGCGCGTAGCCCAGCGCCAGCACGGCGCACAGCGCGAAGAAGAAGCCGACGTAGGAGGCGGCGCGCAGCGGCTTGATGGAGAAGCTGGTGATGGCGTCCACCGCGAAGCGGATCATCTTGCCCAACGGGTACTTGGTCTCGCCGACGGCGCGGGCCTGCCGGTCGTAGGGCAGCGGCTCCTGCTTCAGCCCGATCCAGCTCACCATGCCGCGGATGAAGCGGTGCTGCTCCGGCATGGCGTTCAGCACCTCCAGGGCGCGCCGGCTCATCAGGCGGAAATCGCCGGTGTCCTTGGGGATCTCGATATCGACCAGCCGGTCGAGCAGACGGTAGAACAGCGCCGCCGTGCCCTTCTTGAACCACGTCTCGCCGTCGCGGGCCATGCGGGTGCCGTAGACCACGTCGGCCCCGGCGTCCATGCGGGCCATCATGGTGGTCAGCAGCTCCGGCGGGTCCTGCAGGTCGGCGTCGATGATCAGGATGCGCTCGCCCCGGCAGACATGGAGGCCGGCGGTCAGGGCCAGCTGGTGGCCGTGGTTGCGCGACAGCCGCACCCCCGCCACGGCCGGATCGTCGCGCACCAGATCGGCGACGCGGCTCCAGGTGCCGTCGCGCGACCCGTCATCGACCAGGATCAGCTCATAGCTCTCCCCGACCTCGGCGCGGCAGGCCGCGGACACCCGGCGGTGCAATTCGCCGATCCCCTCGGCCTCGTTGTAGCAGGGAACCACCACGGACAACCGCGGGGTCCCGGCAACGGCGTGCTGCATAAACCTTCTCCCGTCACCGCCTCCCGTCCACGCTCCAGGCCCGATGGCAATCCCGGCGATGGTGTTCACGGCGTGAAACCCAACGGAGGTCCTCTTCGGGCGAAAGCGCAGTCTTCGGGCGACACCGGCGCGGTACCGCCGGCATCCCGCTTCCGCAACGGGATTGCAGGCCCTTTTGCCCCGTCGGAATTCGGTACTAACCCGGTCATGCCGCCGCAGCGCCGGGCCGGCTGGCGGAAGTCCCCGGAACGTCACAGACCTATGGAATTTGCGACGATTGCCGGCGCGGACGGGGTCCCCCGAAGGGCGTGGTGCGGTGCGGGACGCGGGATCTTTTCCGCCCCGGCGCGGCGCGGCTCCGCCACCCCCTATGGCGATGCCGGGCGGGTTGCCTCTGCCGGGTTGCCCAGGATGGATGACCACCTCCGGCGCGGCACGCCCTTTGCGTGACTGGGGCCGACGGGCGGACCGAAACGGAGCGGCGTCCCCCCGTATGCCGGGAATGCGTCGCACGATGCGAATTCGCATCGCGCCGCACTGGCAAAATGCGAAGCGGGACCGCTAGGGGGTTGCAATGAGCATGGTGTCCAGTGAACTGCTGCTCGGGCTGGCGCAGAACATCGGGCTGTTCGCGGTCGTGGCGGTCGTCTTCCTGCAGATTCGCGGCCGGGCCGCCGGCTGGCCGGCGCCGGCGGCCAACGTTCTTCTGGGCCTGATGTTCGGCGCGGTGGCGGTGCTGGGCATGGCCGACCCGGTGCGGGTGGCGCCGGGCCTGTTCATCGACGCGCGCAACGTGATGGTCGGGCTGGCCGGTCCGTTCGGCGGTGTCCTGGCCGCAGTGGCGGCGGCGGCGGTGTCCGGAGCCTTCCGTTTCTGGCTGGGCGGGCCGGGAGCCGTGGCGGGGGTTATCTCGCTGGTCGGGGCCGGGCTGATCGGCATGCTGGTGGGGGCGGCGGCGCGGCGGTCCGGGCGGTTCGGCAATCGCCATCTGGCCGCGCTGGCCCTGCTGGTGACGGTGATGGCGCCCTTCAGCTTCCTGCTGCTGCCGCCCGACATGGCGTTCCGCATGTTCGAAACGACGCTGGTGCCGTTGAGCCTTGGAAACCTTCTCGGCACGCTGGCGCTGGGCACCTTCCTGCGCAAGGAGCAGGAGCGCTGCGATCTCCAGATCGCCCTCACCGAAAGCCAGCGCCGCTTCGCCGCGACGGTGGCGAACCTGCCGGGCGGCGTGTATCAGCGGGTGCTGACGGTGGACGGCCGGCTGCGCTTTCCCTATTGCAGTCCGGGCTTCTTCCAGGTGATGGGGCTGCCGGCGACCGAGCGGGTGACGCTGGAGTCGCTGAACCGCATCCTCCACCCCGAAGACCGCCCGCGCCTGTTCGCCTCGATCCACGCCTCCGCCGAGACGCTGGAGCCCTGGAGACTCGAATACCGGATCCTCTGGCCGGACGGCGACATCCGCTGGATCAGCGTCTCCAGCCGCGCGGCGCGGCGCGACAACGGCGACATCGTGTGGGACGGCATCGTCACCGACGTCACCGAGATCAAGCGCAACGAGCAGGCGCTGATCCAGGCCCGCCTGGAGGCCGAGGCGGCCAGCCGCGCCAAGGCCGAATTCCTGGCGACCATGAGCCATGAGATGCGCACCCCGCTGAACGGCATCCTGGGCTTCGCCCGCCTGCTGCTGGACGAGGAGCTGACGCCCCGGCAGCGCCGCCACGCCCGTCTGGTCCGCGACGCCGGCCGGTCGCTGCTGACCGTGATCGAGGACGTGCTGGACTTCGCCCGCATCGAGGCGGGGCGGCTGGTGCTGAACGACGCCCCCTTCGCCATCCGCGACCTGATCGCCAATTGCGAGGCGGTGCTGCGGCTGGAAGCGCAGGCCAAAGGGCTGACGCTGCACGCCGCCATGGCGCCGGACGTGCCGGACTGGCTGCGCGGCGATCCCGACCGGCTGCGGCAGGTGGTGCTGAACCTGCTCGCCAACGCCGTGAAGTTCACCGAGCATGGCGGCGTCGGCCTGACCATCGTGAAGATCGCCGACACGCCCGCCGGGCCGCACCTGACGATCGCCGTCACCGACACCGGGATCGGCATTCCGCCGGACCGGCAGGGCCAGCTGTTCCAGCGCTTCAGCCAGATCGACCGGTCGCGCGGGGGCACCGGTCTCGGCCTCGCCATCAGCCGGCGGCTGGTGGAGATGATGGGCGGGACGGTCGGGGTGAAGAGCCAGGCCGGCGTCGGTTCCACCTTCTGGCTGTCGCTGGTGCTGCCCGAAGCCGATCCGCCCGTCGGCAACGACGCCCCTTGCGCGGCGGAACTGCTGGTTCACCGCCGTCCGGCGCGCATCCTGCTGGCCGAGGATCTGGCGATGAACCGGGAGCTGATCATGGCCATGCTGCAGGGGGCGGGCCACCGCGTGGGCGCCGTCGCCAACGGGCGGCAGGCGGTGGAGGCGGTGCAGCGCGGCGCCTACGATCTCGTGCTGATGGATGTGCATATGCCGGAAATGGATGGGCACGCCGCCACACGGGCGATCCGCGGCCTGCCGCCGCCGGTGGGGACCATCCCGATCCTGGCGATGAGCGCCAGCGCGCTGCCCGACGAGGTGCAGCGCTGCCACGACGCCGGCATGAACGGCCACATCGCCAAGCCGGTGGACCGCGCCACCATGCTGGACGCGATCGACGGCGCGTTGGGCTGGGCCATCCAGGGCGGTCGGACCGCCGAAGACCCGGACGGCGCGGCACAAAAGGGCGCCATGCCCGAGACCTTCACGGCGGTGGAGCCGAACCCGCTCCGTCAGCCGCTCGACCGCGCGATGCTGGTCCGGCTGTCCGACGAGTTGGGGGAGGAGGCGTGCGCCCGTCTGGCCGCCGCCTTCCTCGACGAGTTGCCGCGGCGGATGAGCCGCCTGCGCACGGGCAGCGAATCCGGCTGCCCGCTCGCGGAAGCGCAGGCGCTGATCGCGCCGTCGGCCAATCTGGGGCTGGTCCGTCTGGCGTCCGCCTGCCGCGCGCTCAGCGCCGCCCTCCGCGCCGGCCGCCGGCACGAGGCGGAGGGGCTGGCCGGCAACGTCCTCGACGCCGCGGAGGAAGGGGCGGAAGCTCTGCGCGACGCGCTGTCCCGCGGCCGGGGGGGCAGCCATTTCAAGTCTCTTGCGAAGGATATCGTCCGGACGCCATAATTCCGATGTGCGGCAACTTTCTCTCCTCCGGCGTGCGCCGGACCTGGCGGACACCGGCAATGGACGAAGCTTTTTCGACGGGGGAGGGACCCGCCGCGGCCCCCCGCACGCGGCTGCGGACGCTGTTGACGACCATCGTCGGGGTGATCGCCCTGTTCGGAGTCGGCCTTTGGGGGGCCGCGACCTGGGCCGACCGCGAGGAGGCGGTGAGCCACGCCCGCGACCGGACGCTGAGCGCCGCCCGCCTGCTGCACGAGCATGTGCGCCGCACCGTGGCGACAAGCGATCTCGTTCTGCAGCGCGTGGACGACCGGCTTCGCCCACGGGAGGTCGAGGCGGTCGGGCGCGACCTGCCGCTGTGGCAGGAGCTGCGCGCGATGTCCGACGCCATGCCGGAGGTCAGTTCCATCTGGATACTCGACGCCGCCGGAAACGGGCTGCTGACCACGCGCCAGTTTCCGTCGCCGCCGATGAACAACGCGGACCGCGCCTTCTTCAAGGCTCACCGGAACGGCGAGGCGTTCCACATCGGCGGGATGATCCGGGGCCGGCTGACCGGCCAGCCGACCTTCACCATCAGCCGCCGGATCGGGACGGTGGAGAATTTCCAGGGCGTCGCCAACATCGCCCTGGACCTCGATTATTTCCGTTCCTTCTTCGACGGGCTGAACATCGGACGCGGAGGCGCCGTCGCCGTGTACCGCGAGGACGGGACCCTGCTGTTCAGCCTGTCGGGCCTGGACACCGCCGCATCGCTGTCCGGGGCACCGTCCGGGGCACCGCCCGACACGCCTCCGGTCACCCGCCCGATGGATGAGGCGCCGCGGGCCACCGGCGGCACGATCTTCAGCCAGTCCCCGGTGGACGGATCGGAACGGATCGTCGCCAACCTGCGGGTTCAGGATCTGCCGCTGATCGTGCAGGTCGGCATGTCGCGGGACGAGGCGCTGACGCCCTGGCGCGAGCGCACGGTCCACGGCGGCCTGCTGGTCCTGCTGGCGGTGGCCGCCTGCGCGGCGCTGGCGATGGCGGCGGCGCGCAGCCTGTCGCGCGAGGAGGTGGGGCGCCGCCGGCTGGCCGAGACGAACGCCGACCTGGACGCCACCGCCCGCAGCCTGGAACTGGCCAACCGCGCCTTCGCCGGGGCCAACCGCCGGCTGAACCTGATCCTGCAATCGGCGTCGGAAGGCATCTGCGGCGTGGACCGCGACGAGCGGATCACCTTCGCCAACCCCGCCGCCTGCGCGCTGACCGGCTACAGCAACGAGGAGATGCTGGGCCGCAGCCTGCATGTGCTGCTGCACCACACCCGCGCCGACGGCACGCCGGCGCCGACCATCGACTGCCCGGTCTTCGAGGTGCTGCGCACCGGCGAGGCGCGGGGCGGGTCGGAGGACATCTACTGGCGCAAGGACGGCACCAGCTTCCCCGTGGAGTTCGCGGCCTCGCCCATGCTGGAGGACGGGCGGGTGGAGGGGGCGGTGGTCGTCTTCCACGAGATCGCCGAGCGCAAGCGGGCCGAGGAGGCGCTGCGCCAGTCCAAATCCGTGGCCGAGGCGGCCAGCCGCGCCAAGAGCGAATTCCTGGCCAACATGAGCCACGAGATCCGCACGCCGATGAACGCCATCCTGGGGCTGGTCCATCTGCTCCAGCAGACCGACCTGTCGACGCGCCAGCGCGACTACGCCCAGAAGATCCGCGTGTCGGCGCAGTCGCTGCTCGGCATCCTGAACGACATTCTGGACTTCTCCAAGGTGGAGGCCGGCAAGCTGGAGCTGGAACGGGTGGAATTCCGCCTGGACGACCTGCTGCAGAACCTCGCGGTGATCGTCGGCGCGGCGGCGCAGGACAAGGACATCGAGGTTCTGTTCTCGGTCGGGCCGGAGGTTCCGCTCGACATCGTCGGCGACCCCTTGCGCCTTCAGCAGGTGCTCATCAACCTCGCCGGCAACGCCATCAAGTTCACCGAGGCGGGGGAGGTGGTGGTGTCCGTCCGCGCCGTCGAGGTGACGGAGGAGCGGGCGGTCCTGACCTTCTCCATCCGCGACACCGGCATCGGCATCGACGCGGAGCAGAAGGAGCGGCTGTTCCAGGCCTTCAGCCAGGCCGACAGCTCCACCACCCGGCGTTACGGCGGCACCGGCCTGGGGCTGGCCATCTGCACGCGGCTGGTCACCCTGATGGGCGGCGTCATGGATGTGACGAGCGAGCCGGGCCGGGGCAGCGATTTCCATTTCACCGCCGTTTTCGGGAACGCTGTCTTCGGGCAGGGCGCTTTCGGGAATGCCGGGCGGGCGGGGGAGCGTCCGTCGCGGTTCCGCGCCGTGCCGCGCGGCCTGTCGGTGCTGGTGGTGGACGACAACCTCACGGCGCGCGAGGTGCTGGGCGAGCTGGTCGCCTCGTTCGGCTGGCGGGCCTCGCTCTGCGCGTCCGGGCCTGAGGCGATCGTGGTGCTGGAGCGCGCGACCGCCGACGGGCAGCCCTACGACATCGTGCTGATGGATTGGAAGATGCCGGGGATGGACGGTCTGGAGACCTCCCGCCGCATCCGCGAGGACGGGCTGGTGAAGGCCCCGGTCATCATCGTGGTCTCCGCCTTCGGCCGCGAGAGGATGGGCGCCGCGTCGGGGGATGCGGGAACGCCGGATCTGGGCCTGAGCGGCGCGCTGGTGAAGCCGGTCACCGCCTCCTCCCTGCTCGACGCGGTGATCGACGCCTTTGGGCAGAGCGCGGAGGGCGAGGCGCTGGAAACCACTGCGCTGCACGCCTGCGCGCCGGTTCCCGTCGGCCTTCTCCGGCCGCCGCAACGGCGCCCGCTCTTCGGGCAGCGCCTGCTGCTGGTGGAGGACAACGGCATCAGCCAGGAGGTGGCCCGCGAGATCCTGGAGCGCGCCGGCGCCCGCGTGACCCTGGCCGGCAACGGGCGCGAGGCCGTCGCCCGCGTCGAGGAGGCCAATCCGCCCTTCGATCTCGTCCTGATGGACGTGCAGATGCCGGAAATGGACGGATTCGAGGCGACGCGCCGGCTGCGCGCCCGGCCTGCCGGGCAGGGGCTGCCGATCATCGCGATGACCGCCAGCGCCCTGCCGTCCGACCGGCAGCGCTGCCTGGACGGCGGCATGGACGACCACATCGCCAAGCCCATCGACGTGGAGCAGCTGTTCTCCGTGGTGACCCGCTGGCTCGGCCAACCGGCGACGCCCGGCATCCCGCTGCTGCCCAAGGCCGTGCCGTCCTATGCCCGTGGAACGCTTCCTGCCGAACTGCCGGGCATCGACGTGAAGGACGCGCTGCACCGCCTGGACGGCGACGTCGGGCTGTTCCGCAAGTTCGTCACCGATTTCGCCCGGACCTACGACGGCGTGGCGGACGGCATCGCCTCCGCCCTGGCCGCCGGCGACCTGCCGCGGGCCAAGGCGTTGGGGCATGAGCTGAAAAGTCTGGCGGGCAACATCGGTGCGCGGACGTTGTCCGCCGCCGCGGACGCGGTGCAGGTCGCCGCCTTCCGCGGGGACGGGGCGGCGGCGGCGCAGCAGCTGCCGGTGCTGCGCGCGGAGCTTGAGGCGGTGCTGGACTCCGCCGCCCGGCTGGCCGTGGCGCCGGGGCACGCCCCCGGCGTCCCCCCCGGCCCCCCTCCGGGTGGTGACGGTCCGACGATGGACATCGCGACGCTGGAGCCCATGCTGGAGCGTTTCGCCCGGCTGCTGCGCGACAGCAACTTCGCCGCCGCGGAGGAGTTCGCCATCCTGGCGCCGCCGCTGGCCGACTGGATCGACCCGGTGGCCATGAAGGCGCTCTCGTCGGCGGTCGACGGCCTCGATTTTACAAAAGCTCAAGGAATTTTGCGCAGGATCACCCAGGACCTCGGCCTGTCCCTTCCGGCCGACTGACCCGCTTCACACCAGGAACCGCCTTTCAGGAACCGGCCACCAGGAACCGAACATGACCGACGCACGCTCCAAGATCCTGGTGGTCGACGACATCCCGTCCAACGTGCATGTGCTGAGCCGCATCCTGAAGGACGACCACGAAATCTATTTCGCGACCGACGGGGCGAAGGCGCTGGAACTGGCGCAGTCCCGGCTGCCCGATCTCGTTCTGCTGGACATCATGATGCCGGGCATGGACGGCTACGAGGTCTGTTCCCGCCTCAAGGCCGATCCGATCACCCGCGACATCCCGGTCATCTTCATTTCCGCCAAGAGCGAGGTGGAGGACGAGACCTACGGGCTGGAGGTCGGCGCCATCGATTTCATCTCCAAGCCGATCAGCCCGCCGATCGTCAAGGCGCGGGTGCGCAACCACCTGCTGCTGAAGCGGCAGACCGATCTGCTGCGCACATTGTCCTTCGCCGACGGCCTGACCGGCATCGCCAACCGCCGCCGCTTCGACGAGGTGCTGCTGCGCGAATGGCGGCGCTGCGCACGGGTGCAGCTTCCGCTGTCGCTGATCATGCTCGATGTCGACCAGTTCAAGCCCTACAACGACCATTACGGCCATCAGGCGGGCGACGAGTGCCTGCGCGCGGTGGCCCAGCTCCTGGCCGGGCAGATGATGCGGCCGGGTGACCTGATCGCCCGCTACGGCGGCGAGGAGTTCGTCTGCCTGCTTCCCGAAACCGACGAGGACGGGGCGGTCCAGGTGGCCGAACGCCTGCGCGGGACGGTGGCCGACCGGCGCCTGCCCCACGCGGTGTCCCATGTCGCCGACCACGTCACCATCAGCCTCGGCGTCGCCACCGCCCAGCCGATTCTGGACAACACGCCGGACCGGCTGACCCAGCTTGCCGACGGCCTGCTCTACGAGGCCAAGCGCGCCGGCCGCAACCGTGTGTGCAGCGGCGGTGTGGAGGTTGCGGTATAAGGGGCCGACCTGAGGCATCACGGATGCAGCCATGACCGCGGCCAGAGCCGGAGACGGCACCGCAAACAGCGACCGGCGTCCTTGTTCAGCGACCGACGTGCGCGGGCGCGGTTTTTCCAGCCGTGCCGCCCTGCCGGTCATGGAAGGCTGGATCGACGCCGCCGTCGCCCCTCTGCCGCCGCTTGCCGTGCCTCTCGCCGATCTCGCCGCCACGCTGGCGGAGGGCGTGGTTCTCGCCGCTCCGGTGACCGCGCCGGGGAATTGGCCGCCCGCCGACCGGGCCGCCCGCGACGGCGTGGCGGTGGCCTCCAGCGACACGCTGGGCGCCGGCTCCTACAACCCGGTTCCGTTGCCGGGCGCCGTGACGGTCGCGGCGGGCGAGCCGATGCCGCCGGGGACCGACGCCGTCCTGCCCGTGGAGGCCATGCAGACCGATGGTCCCTTCGTCGAGGCGCTGGGCAGCGCCGCCCCGGGCGAGGGCGTGGAGCGGCAGGGGGAGGGGCTGCGCGCCGGGACGGTCCTGCTGAAGGCCGGGCACCGCTTGCGCCCGCAGGATCTTGGATTGCTCGCCGCGCTGGGGATCGACGTCGTGCATGTCGGCGCCCGCCCGCGGGTGCGGATCGTGCTGGCCGGTGGGCCGCGGTCCGGACCCGAAACGCTGTGCGCGATGCTGGCCGCGCTGGTGGCGCGGGATGGCGGCGTTGTGGAGCTGGTGGGGCCGCTGCCGGCGGACCGCGCCGCCCTGGCCGCCGCCTACGCGGCCCCCGGCGCCGACCTGCTGATCTCCGCCGGCCGCACCGGGGTGGGGGAGGACGACGTGGCACCCCTGGCACTGGCCGACGCGGGAGGGCTCGCCTTGCATGGCGTGGCCCTGCGCCCCGGCGACTCGGCGGCGCTGGGATGGGCCGGCGGCATGCCCGCGGTGTTGCTGCCCGGTGAACCGATGGCCTGCCTGACGGCCTATGAGCTGCTGGCCGGGCGGGCGGTGCGCCGCCTGGGCGGGCGGGACCCCGCGCTGCCGCATCCGGCGGTCCCCGCCGTGACGGTGCGCAAGCTGGTGTCGGAGATCGGCTGCACTGAACTGTACCGCGTGCGCCGGACGGCGGATGGGATGGTCGAGCCGGTCGCCTCCCCACACCGGCCGGGTCTGGCCGGGGCGGTGCTGGCCGACGGCTTCGTGCTGATCCCGGCGGACAGCGAGGGCGTTCCCGCCGGGGCGACCGTGACCCTGCGCTGTTTTGACGGTACAAATCTCTGAACGGCATCGAGCGAGGGGGGAAGGGCGTGTCCAACCAGGACATCCGGCGAATCGACATCCGGCGTTTTGTCGCCCAGGCGGCCCGGCAGGAGCAGTTCCTCGAGGTGGTGGGCCGCGACGAGGCCGAGGCGCGCTTCCGCCGCCACCTCGACCTGACGCCCAAGGGGGCGGAGACGGTGCCGCTGGGCGCCGCGCTGGGCCGCGTGCTGGCCGCCGACGTGGTGGCTGAGGTCGATGTCCCGGGATTCGACCGTTCCTCGGTGGACGGCTTCGCGGTGCGCGCCGCCGACACCCAGGGGGCGGGTGAGGACACACCGGTCGTGTTGCGCCTGAACGAGGAGGTGCTGTCCGCCGGGCGCGTCCCGGCGCTGACCGTCGCCCCCGGCACGGCCACCGTGCTCGCCACCGGCGGCATGTTGCCGCGCGGCGCCGACGCCGTGGTGATGGTGGAGCACACCGAATCGCATGAGGAGGGTGACGCCCTTCTGGTGGAGATCCGCAAGCCGGTGGTGCCCGGCGCCTTCGTCGCCGCCGCCGGGTCGGACATCGGGCGCGGTGAGACGGTGATGCGCCGCGGCCAGCTGCTGACCTCGCGCGAGATCGGCGTGCTGGCCGCCATCGGGCGGGCCGAGGTCTCGGTGGTCCGCCGCCCCCGCGTGGCCATCCTGTCCACCGGCGACGAGATCGTCGCCCCCGGCGAGCCGATCCGGCCCGGCGCCGTCTATGATTCGAACGCTGCCATCCTCGCCGCCGCGGTGGAGGAGCTGGGCGGGGAGCCGGTCCGGCTGGGCATCGCCCGCGACGACGAGGCCGAACTGGCCCCGCTGGTCGAGCAGGGGCTGGCCTGCGACGCGCTGCTGCTGTCGGGCGGCACGTCGAAGGGGGCGGGCGACCTGTCCTACCGCATCGTCAACCGCCTGACCGACCCCGGCATCGTTGCGCACGGCGTTGCGCTGAAGCCCGGCAAGCCTCTGTGCCTGGCCGTAACGAAGGGCAAGCCGGTGGTGATCCTGCCCGGCTTCCCGACCTCCGCCATGTTCACCTTCCACGAATTCGTCGCCCCGGTGCTGCGTGCGCTGGCCGGCCTGCCGCCCGCGGCGAAGGAGACCGTGGACGCGACGGTGCCGATGCGGCTGGGATCGGAACGGGGCCGGACCGAATATGTGATGGTCTCGCTGGTGCGCGGGGCGGACGGACTGCTGGCGGCCTATCCGCTGTCCAAGGGCTCTGGCG
The DNA here is from genome assembly GCF_016632405.1 of Azospirillum aestuarii. Classification (NCBI taxonomy): domain Bacteria; kingdom Pseudomonadati; phylum Pseudomonadota; class Alphaproteobacteria; order Rhodospirillales; family Azospirillaceae; genus Azospirillum; species Azospirillum aestuarii. Next base: position 292,637 of record NZ_JAEPIV010000003.1, on the reverse strand, counting down.
CGGTGACCGCCTTCAGCGCGGCGGACGGCTTCATCGCCATCGACCCGCAGGCCGAGGCGGTCGAGGCCGGCACCCCGGTGTCGGTCCAGCGCATCGGGCGCGACACCCGCCCCGCCGACCTGATCGTGATCGGCAGCCATTGCGTCGGTCTCGATGCCATCACCGGCCGTCTGGTCGAAGAGGGGCTGACGGTCAAGGCGCTGAACGTCGGCTCGATGGGCGGCCTCGCCGCCGCGCGGCGCGGCGAATGCGACGTCGCGGCCATCCACCTGATGGACCCGAAGAGCGGCGAGTACAACCGCCCCTTCCTGACCCCGGCGCTCGGCCTCGTGACCGGTTACCGCCGCCTTCAGGGCATTGTCTTCCGCAAGGGCGACGTTCGTTTCGAAGGCAAAACGGCCGAGGAGGCCGGTCTGGCGGCGGCGCAGGACCCCGACTGCATCCTGGTCAACCGCAACGCCGGCAGCGGCACGCGCATCCTGACCGACCGGCTGCTGGGGGCGGCGCGTCCCACCGGTTACTGGTCGCAGGCCAAGTCGCACAACGCCGTGGCGGTGGCGGTGGCCCAGGGGCGCGCCGACTGGGGCGTCGCCATCGAAAGCGTCGCCACCCTCTACGGGCTGGGCTTCCTGCCCCTGCAGGCGGAGCATTACGACTTCGTGATCCCCAGCGACCGCCGGGACCGGCCGGCGGTCCGGCGCTTCCTGGCGGCGCTGGCCGATCCGGCGGTGCGGGAGAGGCTGACGGCGCTGGGCTTCACCGTTCCGGAAGCGGAATGAACTCCGTCTCGCCGGGAACGGCGTCGAACCGCCCGGCCTTCCATTCGGCCTTGGCCTGTTCGATGCGGTCCTGGCGGCTGGACACGAAGTTCCACCAGATGTGGCGCGGGCCGTCCATCACGGCGCCGCCCAGCAGGATCAGGCGGGCGGGGGTTTCGGCCTCCACCGTCACCGCGTCGCCGGGGCGCAGCACCAGGAGCCGCCCGGCCTCGAAACGGTCGCCGTGGATCGTGACGGTGCCGTCGGCAATGTAAAGCGCCCGCTCCTCGGTCTCGCGGTCGATGGGCAGGCGGGCGCCGGCGTCCAGCGAGGCATCGACGTACAGCGTGTCCCACAGCGTGTTCATGGGCGAACGTACACCGTACGCCTCGCCCGCGACGACGCGCAGCCGCTTGCCCTCGCCCTCCACCACCGGCAACTCGTCGGCGCCGAGATGGACGAAGGCGGGGTCGGTTTCCTCATGGGACTTGGGCAGGGCGACCCAGGACTGGATGCCCGACAGCAGCCGGTCGCGCCCGCGCTCGTCGGTGGCGGAGCGTTCGGAATGGGCGATGCCGCGCCCGGCGGTCATCCAGTTCACCGCCCCCGGACGGATCGGCAGCACGGTGCCCAGGCTGTCGCGGTGCAGGATCTCGCCGTCGAACAGGTAGGTGACGGTGGCCAGCCCGATGTGCGGGTGGGGGCGTACGTCGATGCCCGCCCCGGCTTTCAGGATGGCCGGCCCCATCTGGTCGAGAAAGACGAACGGCCCGACCATCCGCTTGCGGACAGAGGGCAGGGCGCGCCGCACCTCGAATCCGCCGATGTCGCTGGTGCGCGGAACGACCACCGTTTCCAGCCAGCCGTCCGGAGACTCGGTCGATGTTGGCGCCGTCGTCATGCGTGTCCTCCCGTTCCCGAAGCCTGTTCCCAATGGTGGGTGCCACCAACAGGTGGGGACCGGCGCCGCGAATGGGAGGGGGAAAGCGTTCAGTGCTTGGGGGTGCCGCAGCCGCCGCTTCCGCAGCCGCAGCCGCCCGCCGGGGCGGTGACGTGGATGGCGCCGCGCGCCGTGGCCAGCAGAACGTCCAGCGGGATGCCGGTGGCCTTGGCGAGATCGCCCAGGCTGGCGCTGTCGGGCACGCCGACGCCGGGGTTGAAGACCGGATGGATCTGCGCCAGCCGGCTCACGGCGTCCGGATCGACGGCGTTCAGCGCGCCCAGGGTGGTGTCGCCTGTCAGGGTGTTGGCGATCAGGATGTCGGCCATGGCGTGTCCGAAGCGGGAGGGAACGGGAATCGGCGGAAGCCGACGGTGCCGCCCGACCAAAGAGCGTTCCTTGACGCCTGTCAAGACGGTGGCAGCGGGTGGGATGGCAGGAAGCCGAGGCCCGAAACGCCAAAGGGCCCGCGCGGTGTTGCGCAGGCCCTTCGGGTGTTTGGTGGAGCCAAGGAGGATCGAACTCCTGACCTCTACAATGCCATTGTAGCGCTCTCCCAGCTGAGCTATGGCCCCGAAACTCTGGGCGGCGAGCCTTGCGGCCAGCCTCGGTGGAGCGGGATATTGGTCAGGACGGGGGGGCGATGCAAGAGAAAAATTCAGCCCCGCCCAGCTTTTTTCCGCTCACCCGGAAGAGCGCCGGTCAGCGCTCCTCCTCGTCCTCGCCTTCGACGTCGACGACCTCGTCCATGTCGTCCTCGCCCAGCTCCGAGGTGTCCTCGATCAGGACGTCGTCCTCATCCTCGGGCGTCTCGTCGGTTTCCTCGATGTCGTCGACGGACACGTCGTCCTCGACCTCATCGAGTTCCGGCGACTCCTCGGTCTCGGTCTCGACATCCTCGTCCTCCGAGGAGACCACCGGGGCCTTCTTGACATCGTCGACCGGCGCCGGGCGCGCCTTGCGGGACTTCAGCAACGCCTCGGGATCGAACTGCGCTCCGCAGCTCGGGCACACCGGCGGGTCCTTGCGCAGATCGTAATAGCGCGCGCCACAGCTCGGGCAGATGCGCTTGACGCCCCATTCGGGTTTGGCCACGCCTCGTCCTCCGTCACGTTCCTAGGGAATGCCCAATTCGGGAATTGCAAGCCGCGCCCTTTGCCACGCCAGCGGGCGCTTGTCAAAAAAAAGTTCGCTGAATGTCGCCGGTGACGTGGCGGGGCCGGTGGCCGGTGCCAAACTTCAACCCTGCGGTGGTCCATCGGTCCGCCGACAAGGATACCATGATAAAAGGGGGAGGAACCCGATGCCGATCCTGCTGTCCCGCCGCTGGCGGGCGCTGCTGTCCGCCGGCCTGTTGGCGGCGCTGCCGCTGGCGGCCCTCGCCCAGACGGCGCCGTCGCTCGCCCCTGGCGCCGCGGGTGATGTGGCGCCGGAGCGCGCGACCGGACGCGGCAGCCGCAGCGTCGACACCGCCGCGCGCCATATGGTGGCCGCCGCGAATCCGCTGGCGGCGGAGGCCGGGCGGGACATCCTGCGCGCTGGCGGCAGCGCGGTGGACGCGGCCATCGCCGTGCAACTCGTGCTCAATCTGGTGGAGCCGCAAAGCTCCGGCATCGGGGGCGGCGCCTTCCTGGTCCATTACGACGCCGCAACGAAGGCGGTGACCTCCATCGACGGACGCGAGACGGCGCCGGCCGCGGCGACTCCGGAGCGTTTCCTGGGGGCGGACGGCAAACCGATGCCCTTCTACGACGCGGTGGTCGGCGGGCGGTCCGTCGGGGTGCCGGGCACGGTGATGCTGCTGGAGCATGCCCACCGCACGCACGGCAAACTGCCCTGGCCCCGCCTGTTCGAGCGCGCCATCGCGCTGGCCGAAACCGGCTTCACGGTCAGCCCACGGCTGAACGGCCAGCTGGCGATGGAGAAGCATCTGCCGGGCAACCCCACGGCGCGCGCCTATTTCTACCAGCCGGACGGCACGCCCTGGCCGGTCGGCCATGTCCTGAAGAACCCGGAGTTCGCGGCGACCCTGCGCGCCATCGCTGAGAATGGCTCCGCCGCCTTCTACGAGGGACCGATCGCCGCCGACCTCGTCACGGCGGTGACCGGCCACCCGACCAACCCCGGCGACATGACCGAGGCCGACTTGAAGGCCTATCGGGTGAAGGAGCGGGAACCGGTCTGCGGCCCCTACCGCGCCTACACCCTGTGCGGCATGGGGCCGCCCAGCTCCGGCGGGGTCGCGGTGCTGCAGATGCTGGCCTTCCTGGAGAGCCGCGACATGGCCGCCACCCGCGGCGATCCGGCGCTGGCGGCGCACTGGATGTCGGAGGCCGGGCGACTCGCCTTCGCCGACCGCGGCCTCTATCTGGCCGACCCGGATTTCGTGTCGGTGCCGGTGAAGGGGCTGCTCGACCGTGGCTATCTGGCGAGCCGCGCCGCCCTGGTCGGCGAGCGGTCGATGGGCAAGGCCCAGCCGGGCGAACCGCCCTTCCGGCAAGGCCGTGCCTGGGGCTTTGCCGAGGCCGAGGAGCACGGCACCAGCCACATCTCCGTGGTGGACGGCGCGGGCAACGCCGTCGCCATGACCACCACCATCGAGGACGGCTTCGGCTCCCGCCTGATGGTGCGCGGCTTCCTGCTGAACAACGAGCTGACCGACTTCGCCTTCACCCCGACGGAGGACGGCAAGCCGGTCGCCAACCGGGTGGAGCCGGGCAAGCGTCCGCGCAGTTCCATGGCGCCGACGCTGGTCTTCCGCGACGGCGCCCTGGTCGCTTCGGTGGGGTCGCCGGGCGGCAGCAACATCATCAACTACGTGGGCAAGACGCTGGTCGCCCTGCTCGACTGGAACCTCGACCCGCAGGCGGCGGTGGACGCCCCCAACTTCGGCAGCCGCAACGGCCCGACCGAGCTGGAGCAGGGCACCGAGGCGGAAGGCTGGATCGCGGCGCTGGAGGCGCGGGGGCACATGGTCAAGGCGATGGAGCTGACCTCCGGCACCCAGGCGATCATGGTGACCGGCCAGGGGCTGTCCGGCGGCGCCGACACCCGGCGCGAGGGGGTGGCGGTCGGGGATTGACGGGGGCGGTTTGACAAACAACTTGGCTGGTCTTTTCACCACAGAGACGCAGAGACACAGTGAGCTCACCGCCGCGGGGATGATTGACCTCCGTGTCTCTGTGGTTCACACCCCATCCCGATTCTTGAACCACCCCGGAGCCGCTGCCTCGCCATTGCGTGGGCGCCCCTCGCTTCGTTCCCGCCTCTGTGCTAGGTACTCCGCCCTGGTAACATTCTTGTCTGGGGAGTCCTCCCATGCTGCAGGCGAAGCCGCTTCGCTCATCCTCCACCGGCGCGCTGGCCGGCACCATCCGCGTGCCGGGCGACAAGTCGATTTCGCACCGGTCGCTGATGCTGGGTGCCGTCGCGGTGGGCGAGACCGTCATCCACGGCCTGCTGGAAGGGGAGGACGTGCTGAACACCGCCGCCGCCATGCGCCTGCTGGGCGCCCAGGCGGAGCGCGGCGGGGACGGCGTGTGGCGCGTGCGCGGCGTCGGTCTGGGCGGGCTGGCGGAACCGGCGCAGGTGCTCGACATGGGCAACAGCGGCACGGCGGCGCGCCTGCTGATGGGCCTCGTCGCGTCGCACCCGATCACCTGCGTCTTCACCGGCGACGCCTCGCTGAACAAGCGCCCGATGGCCCGCGTGACCGGCCCGCTGGAACAGATGGGCGCACGCTTCGTCGGGCGGTCGGGCGGGCGGCTGCCGCTGACCGTGGTCGGCAGCGACCGCACGGTGCCGATCACCTACCGCCTGCCGGTGGCCTCCGCCCAGGTGAAGTCGGCGATCATCCTCTGCGGCCTGAACACCGCCGGCACCACCACCGTCATCGAGGCGGAGCCGACCCGCGACCACACCGAGCTGATGCTGCGCCACTTCGGCGCCACCGTGACGACCGAGCGGATGGAGGACGGCGCGCTCGCCGTCTCCGTCACCGGCCAGCCGGAACTGACCGGGCGCACCATCGTGGTGCCCGCCGACCCCAGCTCCGCCGCCTTCCCGGCGGTGGCGGCCCTGTTGCGCCCCGGTTCGGAGCTGCTGCTCCCCGGCGTCGGCATGAACCCACGCCGCACCGGCCTCTACGACACGCTGGTCGAGATGGGCGCGAACATCGCCTTCGAGAATCGCCGCGACGAGGCGGGCGAGCCGGTGGCCGACCTGCGGGTCAAGCACGGACCGCTCAAGGGCATCGTCGTCCCGGCGGACCGCGCCCCCAGCATGATCGACGAATACCCGATCCTCGCCGCCGCCGCCGCCTGTGCGGAGGGCACCACCGTGATGCTCGGCCTGAAGGAGCTGCGCGTGAAGGAAAGCGACCGCCTCGCCATGGTCGCCGACGGGCTGACCAAGTGCGGCGTGAAGGTCGAGGTCGGGGCCGACGACAGCCTGACCGTCTACGGCACCGGCAAGCCACCGCAGGGCGGCGCCACCGTCGCCACCGCCATGGACCACCGCATCGCCATGAGCTTCCTGGTGCTGGGCATGGCCACATCCGAGCCGGTCCAGGTGGACGACGGCGCCTTCATCGACACCAGCTTCCCCGGCTTCGTCGCTCTGATGAACGGCGTCGGCGCCAAGATCGCGGGGGCGTAAGGGCGATGGGTCTGATCATTGCGATCGACGGCCCGGCGGCGGCGGGCAAGGGCACGCTGTCCAAGCGGATCGCCCAGGCCTACGGCTTCGCGCATCTCGACACCGGGGCGCTCTATCGCGCCGTCGGCGTCGGCGTGCTGCGCGCGGGCGGCGACCCGGCGGACGCGGAGGCCGCGGCGCGGGCCGCCCGCGCGCTGCGGCCGGACGACGGCATCCTGAACGACCCGGCCCTGCGCAGCGACGAGGCGGCGCAGGCGGCGTCCAAGGTCGCGGCGGTGCCGGAGGTGCGGGCCGCCCTGCTCGATTTCCAGCGGCGCTTCGCCGCCACCCCGCCCGGCGGCGCGCCGGGGGCGGTGCTGGACGGGCGGGATGTCGGAACGGTCGTATGCCCGAACGCCGATGCCAAACTGTTCGTTACCGCTTCGGTGGAGGTGCGGGCCGAGCGGCGACTCAAGGAGTTGCGGGAACGCGGGATTCCGGCTATACCGTCCGACGTCCTGGAGGACATGAAGGCCCGTGACACGCGCGACAGCCAGAGGACGGTAGCACCGCTCCTGCCGGCTGCCGACGCTTTTGTGCTTGATACCTCCGCCCTCGACGCCGACCAGGCGTTCGCAGCGGCGACCGCCTTTATCGGAACGAAAACCGGTTTCGGCCCCAAGGTCTGAGCATCAGGGTCCGGGCGCTTCGGCCCTCCATATGGAACGCATGTCAACCAAGTCGCCGGGCGTGGTGCCCGGCGCGGTGGTCCCATCGGGGGCCGGCCCGTTTTGCCGCGGGACGGACCATGGCGGGATCGCTTTCGGCCAACCTTAGGAGTTTCAATGGCACAAGCTATGGCCCGGACCGGCGAAAAGGAAAGCTTTGCGGCTCTGCTCGAGGAGTCGCTCGGCACGGCCGAGTCCCTCGAAGGCTCGGTCGTCAAGGGCCGCGTCGTCTCCGTCGAGAACGACATGGTCACCATCGACGTCGGTCTGAAGTCGGAAGGCCGCGTCGCGCTGAAGGAATTCGCCGTTGCCGGCCAGCCGCCCGAGATGAAGGCGGGCGACACGGTCGAGGTGTATCTGGAGCGCATGGAAGACAAGAACGGCGAAGCCGTTCTGTCGCGTGAGAAGGCCAAGCGCGAAGAGGCCTGGGCGCTGCTGGAGAAGTCCTTCCAGGACCAGACCCGCGTCACCGGCGTCATCTTCGGCCGCGTCAAGGGCGGCTTCACCGTCGACCTGTCGGGCGCCGTGGCGTTCCTGCCGGGTTCGCAGGTGGACATCCGTCCGGTCCGCGACATCTCCCCGCTGCTGGGCACCCCGCAGCCCTTCCAGATCCTGAAGATGGACCGCTCGCGCGGCAACATCGTCGTGTCGCGCCGCGCCGTGCTCGAAGAGAGCCGCGCCGAGGCCCGTTCGGAGCTGGTGGCCAACCTCAAGGAAGGCCAGGTTCTGCAGGGTGTGGTCAAGAACATCACCGACTACGGCGCGTTCGTGGATCTGGGTGGCGTCGACGGCCTGCTGCACGTCACCGACATCGCGTGGCGCCGCATCAACCACCCGTCCGAGGCCCTGCAGATCGGCCAGACCGTCACGGTCCAGGTCATCCGCTTCAACCCGGAGACCCAGCGCATCAGCCTCGGCATGAAGCAGCTGGAAGCCGATCCGTGGGAAGGCGTGGAAGCCAAGTACCCGGTCAGCTCGCGGTTCAAGGGTCGCGTCACCAACATCACCGACTACGGCGCCTTCGTGGAGCTGGAGCCGGGGATCGAGGGCCTGGTGCACGTCTCGGAGATGTCCTGGACGAAGAAGAACGTCCATCCGGGCAAGATCGTGTCGACGTCTCAGGAAGTCGAGGTCATGGTCCTGGACGTCGATCCGCAGAAGCGCCGCATCAGCCTGGGCCTCAAGCAGTGCCTGGACAACCCGTGGGAAACCTTCCTCGAGAAGTTCGGTCCGGGCACGGAGCTGGAAGGCGAGGTCAAGAACATCACCGAATTCGGTCTGTTCGTCGGTCTGCCGGGCGACATCGACGGCATGGTCCACATGTCCGACCTCGACTGGAACAAGTCGGGTGAGGAGGCCATCGCCGAGTACAAGAAGAGCGACCGCGTCAAGGTCAAGGTCCTGGACGTGGATGTCGAGAAGGAGCGCATCTCCCTCGGCATCAAGCAGCTCGCGAACGATCCGTTCGAGGCTGCCACGGCCGGCCTGAAGAAGAACGAGGTCGTCACCTGCACCGTCACCCAGGTCACCGACGGTGGCATCGAGGTCACGGTCGGCGAGGGCTACACCGGCTTCATCCGCAAGTCGGACCTGTCCCGCGACCGTTCGGAGCAGCGTCCGGACCGCTTCGCCGTCGGCGAGAAGGTCGACGCGAAGGTGACCCAGATCGACCGCGGCTCCCGCCGCATCTCGCTGTCCATCAAGGCCCGCGAGATGGAGGAGGAGAAGCAGGCGATGGCCGAGTACGGTTCGTCCGACTCGGGCGCCTCGCTGGGCGACATCCTGGGTGCGGCTCTGAAGCGCAAGCAGCAGACCGGCGAGGAGTAAGGTCCTTCCCATCCCCCTCCCCTGCGTCAGCGGGGGAGGGTCGGGGAGGGGGCCCGTCTCCCGTATCTATGCCAAAGAAAAAGCCGCCGCGGTCACCCCGCGGCGGCTTTTTCCGTTTGAAACGTTTCAGCCCTTCACCCCTCCTCGTCCTCCTTGATGAGGTCGCGGTAGGCGTGCCAGCTGGCATGGCCGACCAGGGGCAGGGCGACGATCAGTCCGAGGAAGCCGGTCACCAGCCCGGCGCCGGTGACCAGCACGATCAGCCCGGCCCACAGCGCCATGACCCGCGGGTTGCGCAGCACCGCCATCGCCGAGGCCAGCGCCGCGGCGAAGACGTCCACCGGGCGATCCATCATCATCGGTAGAGCGGTGGCGTTGGTGATGAAGGCGAAGGCGGCGAAGGCGAAGCCCAGCGCCGTGATGAAAGCGGTGAAGACCAGACCGTCCAGGCTGAACATCTGCGCCACGAAATGATCGAGCGCGATGGCCTCGTGCGGGAAGAACAGGGCGAAGGCCACCACGTTCATCCGTGCCCAGATCATCACGTACAGCATCAGGATCAGGCCGGCGGTCAGGATGTGGTAGGGGTTGGCCCGCCACGCGGTCAGCGCCCGCCACAGGCTGGGCCGCCGCCCCTCCTCGACATCCTTGGAAATCCGGTAGAGGCCGAGCGCCAGGAGCGGGGCGATCAGCAGGAAGGCGCCGATCATCGGCGCGATCAGATAGGCCATGCCCGCCAGGACCAGCCCGCCGGTCAGCGCGAAGCCGATGGCGACGAACAGGGCGCCGTAGGCAAGGCTGACCCAGCCCGACGCCCGCAGGTCCGCCCAGCCCGCCCGCAGCCAGCCCAGAGCCTGGGCGGCGGTGACGGTGCGGACGCGGTCCGCGTAGGGCAGGCCGGCCAGCGGATCGGCTGGGCCGGTGTGATGGGCGTGTGTCATGGCGAACCTCCAACCGCGTCCCTCCAACCGCGTTCGGCGACGGGGACCGTTCCATCCATGTCATCGGAAATGGTGTGTTCAAAGGCAATCCGTAAGACGGATTAATCACATTTCGGGCCTTTTTCCGAGCGGTGATCGGGCAAGCCGGAGCGTTGCCGGGAAAAGGGTTCCGCCAGAAAGGCTTAGCTTGACGGTCACCGGACCCGGTGGCACGCTTGCGCGCAGGTCAAGGAGCGCGGTCCAAGGGCGCTCGAACCGGGGGAAACGGAATCGCCATGACCAAATCAGAGCTGATTCAACGGCTCGCGGAGCGCAATCCGCATCTGTACCAGCGCGACATCGAAAAGATCGTCGGCACCATCTTCGACGAGATCTCCGAAGCGCTCGCCCGCGGCGACCGGGTGGAACTGCGCGGGTTCGGCGCCTTCTCCGTCAAGCGTCGCGACGCCCGCACCGGCCGAAACCCGCGCACGGGCGAAGCCGTCGAGGTGGGCGAGAAGGCGATCCCCTTCTTCAAGACCGGAAAACAGTTGCGCGAGCGCTTGAACACCGACGAATGATTTCCGTTCATTGACAGCCTGTCACTGATTCATCGGCCCGGACCCGGCGCTGCCCCGGTCCCCGACCACGGACACGAGGACCATACCCGTGCGTTTCATCGCCCTCATCATCGCCGTTCCCATCGCGCTGGCCGCGGTGCTGTTCGCCATCTCCAACCGTGGCCTGGTCACGCTGTCGCTCTGGCCGCTGCCCTTCACGCTGGAGGTTCCGGTCTACCTCGCCACGCTGGTGGCGCTGGTGATCGGCTTCCTGGCCGGCGGAGTCGTCGCCTGGAACGCCCAGCGCCGCCACCGCCGCCGCGCCCGCCGCTCCTCCGACCGCGTGTCCTACCTGGAGCGCGAGCTGAAGGAGACGCAGGTCCGCGCCGCCGCCGCGGAGAAGCGTCTGGCGGAGATGAACCGTCCGGTGTCCGGCACCGGCGGCCTGCCCGCGGTGACCGGCTCCGGCGCCGCCCTGCCGGCGACCACGGTCCACTGACCGCTCGCCGGCATCCCCTTCGGCCTCCCGTCCGGCTGGGGGGCGGGAGGGGGGTTCCGCTTTGCCGGACCTGTGGAGGGAGTCGCCGATGCGCACCGTCACCGGAGCCGAGCTGAAATCCGTCCTGCACTTCCGCATGCTGATCGAGCGCATGCGGCAGACCTTCCGCGCCGGGGTCGAGGTGCCGATGCGGCACCACCACACGGTCGAGACCTATGGGCAGAACGACGGCACGCTGCTGCTGATGCCGGCGTGGCAGGTCAACCAGTCCATCGGCGTCAAGGTGGTCACCGTCTTCCCCGACAACGGGGCGAAGGATCTGCCGGCGGTGCAGGGCATCTACCTGCTGATGGACGGCAGGACGGGGATGCCCCAGGCGGTTCTGGACGGCACCGCCCTGACCAAGCGGCGCACCGCGGCGGCCTCCGCGCTCGCCGCCTCCTACCTCGCGCGGCCCGACTCGGAACGGCTGCTGATGGTCGGCACCGGGGCTCTGGCGCCCGAGCTGATCGAGGCCTTCGCCACCGTCCTGCCGATCAAGCATGTGCTGGTCTGGGGCCGCAGCATCGAGAAGGCGAAGAAGGTGGCCAACCGCTTCCACCGTCCGAAATTCCGCATCGAGGCCACCGCCGACCTGGAAGGGGCGGTGCGCGGCGCCCAGGTGATCTCCTGCGCCACGCTGGCGAAGGAGCCGCTGATCCGCGGCGAATGGCTTCAGCCGGGCGCCCACCTCGACCTCGTCGGCGGCTTCACCCCGGAGATGCGCGAGGCGGACGACGACTGCATCCGCCGCTCCCGCGTCTTCGTGGACACGCGCGAGGGCGCCTGCAAGGAGGCGGGGGACATCGTGCAGCCGATGAAGGCCGGCATCCTGACCGACGCGGACATCGCCGGCGACCTCTACGACCTGACCCGCGGCCAGCGCGCCGGACGCCGCTTCTACGACCAGATCACCCTGTTCAAGTCGGTCGGCACCGCGCTGGAAGACCTCTGCGCCGCCCAGCTGGCGGTGGAGATGGTGATCCACAACGACACGATCCGTTAAGGCGTTTTCCCATCATGACTCTCCGCATCACCGTCGTCGGCGCCGGCATCATGGGGCTGTGCACGGCCTGGGCGCTGGCCCGCGCCGGGCATGAGGTCGCGGTCTTCGACCAGGGCCAGGTGCCCAACCCCTTCGGCAGCTCCGTGGACCAGCACCGGCTGTTCCGCCACGCCTACGGCGCCAGCGCCGGCTACGCCCGCATGACCGAGCGCGCGCTCCAGGCGTGGGAGCGGCTGTGGGGCGACCTGGGCGAACGGCTGCTGGTTCCCAGCGGCACGCTCTGCACCGCCTCGGCGGAGGACGGGCGGCGCTGGCTGGCCGACAGCGCCGCTGTGCTGGAGTCGCTGGGCCATCCCTTCCGCCGCCTGACCCCGGCGCAGATCGCCGCGGAATTCCCGCTGGTCGACGCCAACGCGGTGGCGGAGGGGCTGCATCTGGAGTCCGGCGGCGTGCTGCTTGCCGGGCGGATCGTGGAGCTGCTCAGCCACCATCTGAACGCGCTGGGGGTGACGGTTCACGCGCGTGCCCCCGTGACGGCGATCGACGCCGAGCGTGCCACCGTGACGCTCGCCGACCGCCGGACCATCGGCGCCGACGCGCTGGTGGTCGCTGCCGGGGCCTGGGTGACCAAGCTGCTTCCGGTAACGGCGGCTCGCCTGACCCCGTCGCGGCAGGTGGTGGCCTATCTGATGCCGCCGGAAGGGCTGCGCGGCGTCTGGGCCAAGGCGCCGATGCTGATCGACGCGGACGGGGAGAGCGGGGTCTACGTCGTTCCCCCGGTGGCCGGCACGACGATGAAGGCGGGCGACCACCGCTTCTCGCGCGTCGGCGACCCGGACGCCGACCGCGATCCCGATCCGGACGAGGCGCGCGACGTGCTGGACCGCGCCCGCCGGGTGCTGGCGGACGGGCACCGCTACAGCCTCGCCAACGCGGCGACCTGCTTCTACACGGTGACCGACGACGAGCGCTTCGTCGTCGAGCCGCTGTCCGCCCGCTGCTGGCTGATGAGCGCCTGTTCCGGCCACGGCTTCAAGTTCGCCCCGGCGCTGGGCGAGGCGCTGGCCGCCGCCATCGGCGATCCGGCGCAAGCGTCGCAATTGCCGGACTGGGCTGCCGGGCGCTGAGCGCTCTCCCGGCGCCGCCCTTCCGGGAACCGGCGGAACGGTGCGGCTCCACCCCTGTTGAGAGGGCAATCAGCCTGTGTTGGCTGAAGCCTTACCGACAGGGAGTGAAGCATCCATGGCCGACGAACCTCGCAAAGTGGGTGTCTATGACACGGACGGCAACCGGACGGCGACGGGCGGTGCGGCCGGCTCCATGAACTGGTGGGTCATCGCGCTGGTCGTGCTGGTGGTCCTCGCCCTCCTCTATTACTTCCTCTGAGTCTGGACCACGTCCGGATCGGACCAGCACAGGAGCGGGTTCATGAACAAGAAGACCATTGTCGCGCTGTACGACGATCTGTCCGGCGCCGAACGCGCGTTGAGCGAACTCGAAGCTGCCAATCTGCGGCAGGACTTCACCATGATGGGCGCCGACAGCGCGAAGCTGGGTTCGTCGGCCAGTCTGGCCACCGAGAACCGGCTGGAAAGCTGGCGCCACGCCGCCGATTTCGGGCAGGACCCGAATTTCGACGCCCGCGACCGCCGCGTCTCCATGCTGACCGGCGTCGGCGTGACTCGGGAGGACGCGGAGGTCTTCGCGGAGGGCGTGCGCCGCGGCGGCGTGCTGCTGGTCGGCCGGGTCGAGGAGGCGATGTGCGACTCCGCGCTGACCGTCATGCAGCGCCACGGCTCGGTGGACATCCCCGGCCGGGCTCAGAGCTACCGCGAGGCCGGCTGGAGCGGTTATGACGCCGGCACCGCCGATTACGACAACGCGCAGGCCGCCGAGGAACGCCGCCGCGCCGCCGCCGCCGCGCTGCGCGACGTCAACACCCAGGGCGCCAACCCGGCGGCGGGCGCTCCGGCGGCCACGCCGACCGTTACCCCGGCGGGAACTCCGGCCACTCCGCCGACCGGCCGCGTCGACGTGAACCGCGAATAGCGGTCCTCACCCCTCTCCGGCCCCCGGAAGTCTGGTGATTGCCGCCGGCCCTTGTTAGGCTGCGCCCCGTCACCATCGTCCAGGGTCCGGAGAGCCGTTTTTCCATGAGCACGCCCAGCATCGCGCCCGCCTCGCGCATCTTCTGCGCCGTCGACACGACCGACCTCGACACCGCCCGCGACCTCGGCCGGCGCATCGCGGGAGTGGTCGGCGGGATCAAGCTGGGGCTGGAGTTCTTCATCGCCCATGGCCCGGCGGGCATCCGCGCGGTGATCGGCGAGGATGGCCCGCCGCTGTTCCTCGACCTCAAGCTGCACGACATCCCCAACACGGTCGCAGGCGGCATCCGGGCGGCGCTGCCGCTGAAGCCCGCCTTCCTGACCATCCACACCTCCGGCGGCCCGGCGATGATGCGCGCGGCGGCGGAGGCCGCGGCGAGTGCCGGTGTCGGCCGTCCGAAGATCCTCGCCGTCACCGTGCTGACCAGCATGGACGCTGCCGACCTCCAGGCCGTCGGGCAGAGCGTTCCGGTGGCCGATCAGGTGAAGCGGCTGGCGCTGCTCGCCAAGGAATCCGGGGTGGACGGCGTCGTCTGCTCCCCCGCCGAGGTGGCGCTGATCCGCGAGGCCTGCGGACCGGACTTCATCCTGATGGTGCCGGGCATCCGCCCCGCCTGGGCCGCCGCCAACGACCAGAAGCGCGTCATGACCCCCGCCGAGGCGCTGGCCGCCGGGGCGGACCATCTGGTCATCGGCCGCCCGATCACCGGCGACGCCGACCCGGAAGCCGCCGCCCGCCGCATCGTTTCGGAACTGTAAGGACCCGCGCCATGCCCGTCAGCGTGAAGATCTGCGGCCTCACCGAGCCCCTGTCGCTGCACGCCGCGGTGTCCGGCGGGGCGCGCTATGTCGGCTTCGTCTTCTACCCGCCGAGCCCGCGCTCCATCGCGCCGTCCATGGCGGCGGAGCTGGCGCGGCTGGTCCCCACCGGCGTGCGCACGGTTGGGCTGTTCGTCGATCCGGAGAACGACTTCCTGGAGCATGTGGTCAGCCAAGTCCCCTTCGACCTGATCCAGCTCCACGGCAAGGAGACGCCGCGCCGCATCGCCGAGGTGAAGGCCGCCTTCAACATCCCTGTGATGAAGGCGATCAAGGTCGGCGGGCCGGAGGATCTGGCCGCCGCGCTGGAGGCCGCCGAGGTCGCCGACCGGCTGCTGTTCGACGCCAAGCCGCCGGCCAAAGTGTCGGCCCTGCCGGGCGGCAACGGCATCGCCTTCGACTGGACGCTGCTCGCCGGGCGGAGCTGGCCGAAGCCCTGGATGCTGTCCGGCGGGCTGAAGCCGGAAAACGCGGCGGAAGCGGTGCGGACGACCGGGGCCACGGCGCTCGACGTGTCGTCGGGGGTGGAGGACCGTCCCGGCCACAAGGACCCGGAGCTGATCCGCCGCTTCCTCGACAGCGTGGCCGGGCTGTGACGTCTCGTCGCGGCAAGGTATTTGAATAAAATTTGATGTTGCCGCAGGGCTTTCCCTTTTGGCGGATGGGCACAACTTAATCGCACGACCGGGTTGCGGACCTGGGGTATGACTTCGTGCGATACTGTTGGCATCCATGGGCCGCGACCGGTGGATGTGTCCGAAGGGAAGCCGTGCAAGCCCGATGACCAGCTCGTCCGACACACGCTCGCCATCCGACAGCCTCGGCCTCGTGCTCGACGAGCATTTGCGATGGATCGGGCAGTGGCACCGCGCGGTCTTCTTCCGCGGCGGGCAGGGGGGTGAGCGGGTGTCGGCCCCGGCCTCCTTCGCGGCGTGGTGCGTGGCGGTCAACGCCGACGATCTGGCCCACCAGCCCGCCGTGGAGAAGCTGGTCACCCTGCACGAGCAGATGCACCGCAAGGCCAAGCTGCTTCTGCTGAAGGCGGCCGGCGGCGAGAGCCCCAGCGAGGCCGACTATGAGGGGGTGATCGCCCGCTTCGAGGAGTTCGTCCTGCATCTGCGCCGGGTCGAGCGCGCTTTTGGTGCTGCGGCGAGCGGGCTGGACCCGCTGACCGGCCTGCGCACCCGCCGCGGCATGCAGGAGGCGCTGGAGCGCGAGCACAACCGCTTCCGCCGGAACGGCCCGGCCTTCTGCGTCGCCATCTGCGACATCGACCGCTTCAAGGGCATCAACGACACCTACGGCCACGACATCGGCGACCGCGTCCTGGCCGCCACCGCCGCCGCGATCAGCCGGGGCATCCGCAGCTTCGACGAGGCCTTCCGCATGGGCGGGGAGGAGTTCCTGATCTGCCTGAAGGAAACCGGCCTCGCCGAGGGCTTCCGGGTCATCGAGCGGCTGCGCGGCGAGCTGGCGCGGACCCCGGTGGCACTGCCGGACGGGCGGCGGATCGCGGTCACCGCCTCCTTCGGGCTGGTCGAGGCCGGGGAGGACCTGCCGGTGGAGGAGATGGTGGTCCGCGCCGACCGTGCCCTCTATCAGGCGAAGAACAGCGGCCGCAACCGCGTGGTCCGCTACGGGGTCGACCAGCCGGAGGTGGCGGCGGGACGGTCGGCGCTTCCGAACCGACGCTGATTTTCGTCTCCCGAGCGGTATACGGCGGCATCGCTTAAGGGCGGCTTGGCCGAAGCGGGTCCGCCGGGTTAGGATCGGGGTCTATACAGGCCGCGGCACGAGATCCATGCGCACCAATTCCGAATTTCCCAATCTGTTCATCCTCGACCACCCGCTGATCCAGCACAAGCTGACGCTGATGCGGGCCAAGGAACGCTCCACCGGCGGTTTCCGCACCCTGCTGCGCGAAATCTCGCTGCTGATGGGCTATGAGATCACCCGCGACCTGCCTTTGACGACCGAGCGGATCGACACGCCGCTCCAGCCCATGGACGCGCCGGTCATCGCCGGCAAGAAGCTGGCCATCGTGCCGGTGCTGCGCGCCGGCCTCGGCATGGCCCAGGGCCTGCACGAGCTGGTGCCGTCGGCGCGCGAGGGGCACATCGGCCTCTACCGCGACCACGACACCAAGATGCCGCACGAGTATCTGGTGAAGCTGCCCGAGGCGGAAGGCCGCCTGTTCATCGTCGTGGACCCGATGCTGGCGACCGGCAATTCCGCGGTCCATGCCTGCGACGTGCTCAACCGCCACGGTGTGGACGACGAGAACATCCGCTTCATGGCGCTGGTGGCGGCGCCCGAGGGCATGCGCGTCTTCGCCGCCGCCCACCCGCGGGTGAAGGTGTTCACCGCCTCGCTCGACAGCCATCTGGACGAGAACGCCTACATCGTCCCCGGCCTGGGCGACGCGGGCGACCGCATGTTCGGCACCAAGTAACCACAAACAGCGGCCGCATCCCTGTCATACCCTCACGGGAAAGGGATGCGGCATGTTGTCATTGCGAATTATTCGCACAGTGTGAGACCATAGGGCTCCCGTTCGACACATCCCTATGGGCGCAACCGGCCTTGACGACGGACACCTTTCAAACCCCCGGCCAGCCTCCGGGCGGCCCGGTTCAGGCCGCCGGCTTCCACTCCTCCTTGTGGGCCTCCCTGTGGCATCGCATCGGTTTCAGCGGCTGGACGCTGGCGACGCTGGTGATCGCGGCGCTGGTCACACTGCCAGTGCTGGCGGTGATCAGCCGCGTCTTCGTGCCGACGGACGGGGTGTGGCAGCATCTGGTCGAGACGGTGCTGGCGGAGTATCTGCTGAACACCGTGCGCCTCGTCTTCGGGGTGGGGCTGGGCACGCTGGTGATCGGGGTGGGCACCGCTTGGCTGGTCACCATGTGCCGCTTTCCCGGCAGCCGTACGCTGGAATGGGCCCTGCTGCTGCCGATGGCGGTGCCGGCCTACGTCATGGCGTATGTCTACACCGACCTGCTCCAGTTCGTCGGCCCGGTGCAAACCGCGCTGCGCGAGGCCTTCCACTGGTCGCGCCGGGATTACTGGTTTCCCGACATCCGTACGCTTGAAGGCGCGGCGTTGATGATGACGCTGGTGCTGTACCCGTACGTCTATCTGCTGTCGCGCGCCGCCTTCCTCGAACAGTCCGTCTGCGTGCTGGAGGTCAGCCGCACGCTCGGCCGCGGGCCGTGGCGCAGCTTCTTCACGGTGGCGCTGCCGCTGGCCCGCCCCAGCATCGTCGCCGGCCTGGCGCTGGTGCTGATGGAGGTGCTGGCCGATTTCGGCACGGTGCAGTATTTCGCGGTGAACACCTTCGTCACCGGCATCTACCGGACGTGGTTCGCCATGGGGCAGCCGGTGGCGGCGGCGCAGCTGGCCGCCGTGCTGATGATGTTCGTCCTGGTGCTGGTGCTGATGGAACGCTGGTCGCGCCGGCAGGCCCGCTACCACCACACCACCACCCGCTACCGCCGCCTGCCCAAGCACCGGCTGACCGGCTGGCGCGCCGCCGCCGCCGTGACGGCCTGCGGGTTGCCGCTGCTGCTCGGCTTCCTGCTGCCCGCCGGGCTGCTGGTCCGCATGGCCGTGACCGCCGGGGATCAGGCCTTCGGGCCGGTGTTCCTGACGCTGGCCCGCAACAGCTTCACGCTGGCGGCTCTGGCCGCAGTGCTGGCGGTGTCGCTGGCGCTGGTCCTGGCCTACGGGCAGCGGCTGCGCCCGACGCCGCTGCTGAAGGGCGCGGTGCGCGTCGCCGCCATGGGCTACGCCATTCCCGGCTCGGTGATCGCCGTCGGCGTGCTGATTCCCTTCGCCCATCTCGACAACGCCGTCGACGCCTTCATGCGCCAGACCTTCGGCGTGTCCACCGGCCTGCTGCTGAGCGGCACCATCGCGGCGGTGCTGTTCGCCTATCTCGTCCGCTTCCTGGCGGTGTCCTTCAACACGATCGAGGCCAGCCTGGGCAAGATCCGCCCGACGATGGACTTCGCCTCGCGCGTGCTCGGCCACACGGCGGGGCGGACGCTGATCCGGGTGCACGCGCCGATCATGTGGGGCAGCCTGTTGACCGCCGGCCTGCTGGTCTTCGTCGACGTGATGAAGGAACTGCCGGCTACGATGATCGTGCGGCCCTTCAACTTCGACACGCTGGCGGTTCGCGTCTACACGCTGGCCTCCGACGAGCGGCTGACCGAGGCCGCCACCGGGGCGCTGGCCATCGTCGCGGTCGGCATCGTGCCGGTGATCCTGCTCAGCCTATCCATCAGCCGCTCCCGCCCCGGCCAGACGGACGAGTGACGACTGTCGTCGCCGCCGCAACAGTGTTGAGCGGCGGTGAGGCTTTATCCGGCGCCCTGGAAAGAATACCTCTCTCTCAGCCATCTTGCCTGAGGAGAGCGTCCGATGACCGCCGAAACCGTCCGCCCCGTCCTGACCGCCGTCGAAGGCATGGAAGCGTCCGACGGGGCCGGCGTGCGCATGACCCGCATGGTCGGCACGCCGCGCCTGCGCATGCTCGACCCCTTCCTGATGCTGGATTACTTCGGGTCCGACACGCCGCAGGACTATCTGGCCGGCTTCCCCGACCACCCGCACCGCGGTTTCGAGACGGTCACCTACATGCTGGCCGGCCGCATGCGCCATTGGGACAACCACGGCCATGAGGGCGTGATCGAGACCGGCGGCGTGCAGTGGATGACCGCCGGGCGCGGCGTGATCCATTCCGAGATGCCGGAGCAGACCGAAGGGTTGATGAAGGGCTTCCAGTTCTGGATCAACCTGCCGGCGCGGCTGAAGATGTCGGAGCCCGCCTATCAGGAGTTCGCCGCCGACCGCATCCCGGTCGAGACGCGCGAGGGCGGGACCACGGTGACGGTGATCGCCGGCACCACCGGCAACGGCACCGCCGGCCCGGTGCGCAGCGGCCCGACGGAGGCCCGCTACTTCGACGTCAGCCTGCCGGCGGGTGCCGCCTTCTCCGAGCCGGTGCCCGCCGGTCACGCGGCGGCGCTGGTGGTCTTCGAAGGCTCGGTGGTGGCGCCTGGCAGCTCCGTCCGGCTGGGCGGGCCGCGGGTGCTGGTGCTGGGCGAGGGCGACCGGGCGGAGATCACCGCCGGCCCGTCCGGGGCGCGCTTCCTGCTGCTCTCCGGCCGGCCGATTGGCGAGCCGGTGGCCTGGGGCGGCCCCTTCGTCATGAACAGCCGCGAAGAGGTGATGCAGGCCTACCGCGACTATGAAGAGGGGAAATTCTAAGACCGCACAAACGAAAAGGGCGCCCCCCACCGCTGGGACGCGCCCCTTCGCTACGCCGGACGGTGGCTTACTTCCAGCCGGCGCGATCCATGATCTTCAGAGCCTCGGCGTTGTTCTTGCCGTAGACGGCGGCGTTCAGCGGGTCTTCCTTGAACTTGCCCCAGGAAACCAGAACCGGCGCGGTCTCGGCCCCGGCCACGATCGGGTACTCGTAGTTCTTTTCCGTGAACATCTTCTGGGCCTCGGGGCTGACCAGATACTCCAGGAACTGGACGGCCTGCTCCTTGTTCGGCGCGTTCTTCATCACGCCGGCGCCGGAGACGTTGACATGGGTGCCGCGGTCGCCCTGGTTGGGGAAGATCACGCCCAGCTTCTCGGCGATGGCCTTGTCCTCCGGCTTGGCGGAGGAGGCGATGCGGGCGAAGTAGTAGGTGTTGGTCACGGCCACGTCGCCTTCGTTGGCGGCCACGCCCTTGATCTGATCGGTGTCGCCGCCCTGCGGCTTGCGGGCCATGTTGGCGACGACGCCCTTGGCCCACTCCTCCGTCGCCTTCTCGCCATGGGCGGCGAGCAGCGAGCCGACGAGCGACTGGTTGTAGACGCTGGTCGAGGAGCGGACGAGGACGCGGTCCTTCCACTTCGGATCGGCCAGCTCCTCGTAGGTCTTGATCTCGTCCGGCTTCACCGAGGCCTTGTTGTAGACCAGGATGCGGGCGCGCTTGGAGATGCCGAACCAATGGCCTTCCGGCTCGCGCAGGTGGGCCGGGATGGCCTCCTCCATGACCTTGGAGCGGGTCGGCTGGAGCAGACCGGCCTCCTGGGCGCGCCACAGGCGGCCGGCGTCCACGGTGATGAACACGTCAGCGGGGCTGTTGCCGCCTTCGGTCTTCATCCGCTCGATCAGCTCTTCTTCCTTGCCCTCGATGACGTTGATCTTGATGCCGGTCTTCTTGGTGAAGGCGTCGTAGAGGTCCTTGTCCACATCGTAATGGCGCGCGGAGTAGATGTTCACCTCAGCGGCGCTGGCGAGGCCGGTCATGGCCAGCAGCGTCGCGGCGAAGGTGGCGGCAAACGCGCCGCGCGATCCGATGTGCATCCTCATGACTCCCGAATTCCTGTCGGTTTACGCCCGCAATTGCGAGGCGTTCTCATGCGCCGACTTGACCATTCAGGGGCCAGTGTGTCAAGCGTGAATGATAACCGTTCTCAGTATTCAAAAACGATGCGGAGCGGAACGATCATCCGGCACTAAGACGCCAACCAGAGGTGTAAAGGCTTGTTCGTCCTTGGGGTATGCCTATAATCCGTTTGCGGTACCCGCCGTCGGGCGGGATCGCTAGCGGCCGATTGGGACGACAGATGGGGAGCGTCAGGATGCGTTGGACAGGTCTCTTCGCTTTTGGTGCGGCGCTGCTGTCCGCGCTGGCCGCCACGCCGGCCTCCGCCGTCGATTTCTCCAAATCCGCCGCCGAGTATGGCCCGGAGGGCGCCTGGACCAGCCGCTGCGAGATCGACCGCATGACCGACACCAAAGTGTGCCGGCTGATGAACTACCGGCTGTTCGACGACGGCAAGGAGGTCGGCTTCGTGGCGCTGAGCGTCATCCCGACCGGCAACGACTACCATCTGTTCCTGACGACCAGCCAGGGCATGATCGACAACTGCGCCATCCGCGTCGATCGCCAACCGCGCATCGAGACGCAGATCGCCACGCTGAACATGTGCATGTTCCCGAACTTCGTGTCGGGCCGCGTCGTGGACCAGTTCCGCAACGGCTCCACGGTGCTGGTCCGCGTCAACTTCCTGCGCGCCGGCAAGCGTGACATCGACTTCCCGCTGAACGGCTTCTCGCGCAATTTCGAAGAGATGCAGCGCAGCCTGCAGTGACCATCCGAACCGGACGCGATCAATGAACAACGGCGCGGAGTGATCCGCGCCGTTGTCGTTTTCGGTCCTGCATTCGACCTTACCGCCAGCCGGAGCGGCCCCGGCGGTCGTCCTCGTCGAACAGCTCGGCCAGCTTGTTCATCATGGTGCCGCCCAGCTGCTCGGCGTCCACGATGGTGACGGCGCGGCGGTAGTAGCGGGTCACGTCGTGGCCGATGCCGATGGCCACCAGTTCGACCGGCGAGCGGGTTTCGATGTACTCGATCACCTGCCGCAGGTGCCGCTCCAGATAGTTGCCGGCGTTGACCGACAGGGTCGAGTCGTCCACCGGGGCGCCGTCGGAGATCACCATCAGGATGCGCCGCTGCTCGGGCCGCCCGATCAGGCGGTTGTGCGCCCACATCAACGCCTCGCCGTCGATGTTCTCCTTCAGGATGCCTTCGCGCAGCATCAGGCCGAGATTCTTGCGGGCGCGGCGCCAGGGCTGGTCGGCGTCCTTGTAGACGATGTGTCGCAGGTCGTTCAGGCGGCCCGGATTGGCGGGCTTGCCCGAGGCGATCCACTGCTCGCGCGCCTGCCCGCCCTTCCAGGCGCGGGTGGTGAAGCCCAGCACCTCCACCTTCACCGCGCAGCGCTCCAGCGTGCGGGCCAGGATGTCGGCGCTCATCGCGGCGATGGAGATCGGGCGCCCGCGCATCGAGCCGGAATTGTCGATCAGCAGCGACACCACCGTGTCGCGGAAGTCCATCTCCTTCTCCTTCTTGAAGGACAGGGGAAGGACCGGGTTCACGACGATGCGGGCCAGACGGGCGGCGTCGAGGATGCCGTCGTCCAGGTCGAACTCCCAGGACCGCTGCTGCTTGGCCAGGAGGCGGCGCTGCAGGCGGTTGGCCAGCTTGGAGATCACCCCCTGGAGATGGACGAGCTGCTGGTCCAGCATGTGGCGCAGCCGGGTCAGCTCCTCCGGGTCGCACAGATCGGCGGCGCCCACCACCTCGTCGAACTGGGTGGTGAAGGGCTTGTAGGCGTTGGGATCGGGCTCGTTGCGGCGGCTGGCCTCGGGGCGCCAGGGCTGGCCGGGGCCGGCGGGCTCCTCCGCCCCTTCGCCCTGGCCCATCTCGGTGTCGCCCTCCTCGCCGGTGCCCTCGTCGGCCTGCTCGCCCTGGTCGGACTCCTGCGTCTCCTGCGAGGTCATCGATTCGGCCTGGCTCTGGGTGTCGTCCTCACCCTGGGTCTGGCCCTTGTTCGGCTCGTTCTCGTTCTCGCCGGAGTCGCGCTCGTCCTCCTCCGGCTCCTGCGGCTCGTCGGGGTCGTTGCCGACCTCCATGTCCAGCTCGGTCAGCAGCTTGCGCACGGCGCGGGCGTAGGCGTCCTGATCGGCCATGTGGCCGGCGAGCCCGTGCAGATCCTTGCCCAGCCGCTCCTCGATCCAGCCGCGCCACAGGCTGACCGCGTGCTCGGCGGCGGGGGGCGGAGCGGCGCCGGTCATCGCCTCGCGGGCGATCAGGCGCAGCACCTCGGGCAGGGGGACCTGCTCGCGCTCATCCAGCCGCTCGAAGCCCTGCTTGTGGTAGCGCTCGTCCAGCGCCGCCTCCAGGTTGGCGGCGACGCCGGGCATGTGGCTGGCGCCCAGCGCCTCGCAGCGGGCCTGCTCCAGCGCGTCGTAGGCGGCGCGGGCGCTGTCGCCCAGCGGCATGCGCTGAAGATGGATGGCGTTGTCGTGGAAGCGCAGCCGCAGCGACACGGCGTCCGCCGCGCCGCGCAGCGTCGCGACGTCGTGGGGGTTCAGGTCGCGCGCCGGGGTGGGGATGCGCACCCGCAGGCCGGCGACGCCGGGCGGTTCGGTGGAGAAGCCCACCTGCACGTCGGCCCGGCGGGAGAGGGCCCGCACCGCGGCGGCGGTGGAGCGCTTGAAGGCCTCGACGGGGTTTTCACGGTCGGTCATGGCGGGCTGTCAGCTCAAAATCTGGAATTCCGGCAGCCGGGCTGCCTTGCGGTCGAACGTCAGCGTGGTGGCGCAGCCGGAGTTCCGGTTGCGGAGGCCGATCAGGGCATCGGAGAAGTCGAAGCCTTGCCGGTGCAGGGCCGAAGCGGCCCACGCGGCCTTTTCGCTTTCCACCCGGATGTCCGCGTTGTCGAGGATGAGGTCCAGGATGCGCGCGATGGTCTCACGGTCCCGGCGCATGATGCCCTCCAGAACCCAGACGAATTCGCACAGGACGATGTCGCCGACGAAGCAAACCTCGCCGTCGGCAACCAGGGCACGCACGGCGGTCCGCGCCTTGGCGGCCTGGTCCGGATCGTCCTCCACCACCAGCCGAAGCAGGACGTTGGTGTCCAATCCGATCACGACGTCCGGTCCTGTGGGCCGGCATGCCGTTCCGCCATGCGCAGGCGGATCGCGTCGTCCATCTCTTCCTGGGACAGGGCGCGCGTGAACGTGCCCCCGCTGCCAATGAGATCGTCCAGACTGTGGGGGCGGGGTCTGACTACGACGGTGCGGTCGTCGCACAGGATCAACTCGACGCGGTCGCCGGGCTTCACGCCCATCCGTTCGCGCAGATCCTGCGGCAACGCCAATTCCCCGTTCGGTCCGACCTCGATGTACCCCATTGCCAGCCTTTCCCTCGGCTCGCGCCCCCGATCACACCAGATTGGCCTGAACCCCCGTCTCCGGCAGCTCGGTGCCGAAGCAGCGCTGGTAGTATTCGGCGACGGTCGGCCGCTCCACCTCGTCGCACTTGTTCAGGAAGGTGATCCGGAACGCGAAGGCGATGTCGTTGAAGATGTTGGCGTTCTGCGCCCAGGTGATGACCGTGCGCGGGCTCATCACGGTGGAGATGTCACCGTTGATGAAGCCGGCGCGGGTCAGATCGGCCAGGCGGACCATCGACGCCACGGTCTTGCGGCCGGCCTCGCTGTCGTATTCCGGCACCTTGGAGGCGACGATCTTCACCTCGGCGTCCACCGGCAGATAGTTCAGCGTCGCCACGATGTTCCAGCGGTCCATCTGACCCTGGTTGATCTGCTGCGTGCCGTGATAGAGGCCGGTGGTGTCGCCCAGACCGACGGTGTTCGCGGTGGCGAACAGGCGGAAGGCCGGGTGCGGGCGGATGACGCGGTTCTGGTCGAGCAGGGTCAGCTTGCCTTCCACCTCCAGCACGCGCTGGATCACGAACATCACGTCGGGGCGGCCCGCGTCATACTCGTCGAAGACCAGCGCGCAGGCGTGCTGCAGCGCCCAGGGCAGGATGCCTTCGCGGTATTCCGTCACCTGAACGCCGTCGCGCAGGACGATGGCGTCCTTGCCCATCAGGTCGATGCGGCTGATGTGGCTGTCCAGGTTGATGCGGATGCAGGGCCAGTTCAGGCGCGCGGCCACCTGTTCGATATGGGTGGACTTGCCGGTCCCATGGTAGCCCTGGACCATGACGCGCCGGTTGTAGGCGAAGCCCGCCAGGATCGCGAGCGTCGTGTCGCGGTCGAAGCGGTAGGCTTCGTCGATGTCCGGCACATGCTCCGTGCGCTGGCTGAAGGCCGGCACCTGCATGTCGCTGTCGATGCCGAACACTTGACGCACCGACAGGGTGATGTCGGGAACGTGATCGAACAGGGCCGAGCTGGCCTGGGTGGCTCCTTGAGAAGGCATGGGAGGTTCTTATCGTTCCAACGTGTCTGTTGTCGGGGCCGCCCGGCCAATCTGGTCCGGCCAACCGTCGGGGTTACGCACCATAGCAGGCTTTCAGCGTGTTGTAGGCCTGATTGATCTCCTTCAACTTTTCTTCGGCCGTCTTGTCCCCGCCGTTGGCGTCGGGATGGTGGATTTTCACCAGCTCGCGGTAGCGCGCCTTGATGCGCGGGAAATCCACCGGCGGAGCAAGGTCGAGGACGAGCAGAGCCTCCTCCTCCACGTTGCGGGCGGCCTGGCGGCGCTGCTTGCCCTCCTCGGACTGGTCCTTGCCGGCCTCGCGCCCGAACTCGAAGCTGAAGCCGTGCATCGCGCGGTCGCGCAGGAACTTCTCCTGCACCCCCCAGAAGCCGAGCGGCCAGCTCGGCCGCTGCCAGGTGGTGTCGCGGCGGACCTCGGCCTCGATCTGCTCGGGCTTCATGCCGGCGTAATAGTCCCAGGCGCGGTTGTATTCGCGCACATGGTCCAGGCAGAACCAGTAATAGTCGTTGAGCTGCCGGCGGCTCTTCGGCGCCCGGTACTCGCCCTCGCCGGCACAGCCCGGATGATCGCAGGCGCGCACGGCGGTGCGCGGCTGGTCATAGCGGCTGAAGTCGTGGCGGGGGCGTGGCTTGCTCATGTGCGAAGTATGGGAAGAGGCACCCATTCTGGCAAGCGCACGCAAGGGGGCGGTGCCGGACTGCGGAAAATGGCCGGTCTGCGGCATTGGCGTCTTGACGGGAGCGGTGCCGCGCCGTCACCTCAATCTCAAGGCACACCCGGCCCAAATCCCCGGCCCAGACCCAACGAGGACCCCCATGGAATACGCCACCCGCATGCGCCGGAAGCTGACCGACGCGCTGGCCCCCGAGCGGCTCGACATCCAGGACGACTCCGGCCGGCACGCCGGCCATGGCGGCGCCCACCCGGAAGGCGAGACGCATTTCCACGTCACCATCGTCTCCGCCGCCTTCGCCGGAAAGTCGCGCGTGGAGCGGCAGCGGCTGGTCTATGGCCTGCTCGCCCAAGAAATGGCGGAGCGCGTTCACGCCCTCGGCCTGACCACACTGACGCCCGAAGAGGCTCGCTGACAGCAACGCCGACAAGAACGCCCGGCCGCCGCCCGTGCAGCAAGGGAAAAGTGCCACCTGCAAATGCATACATACGCATGCAACTACTAGAGGTTCTTTTCCGTCTTCAAACATAATTGGAGTGCTGCCGTGGTTGCAATTCTCGCTGTATTTAGTAGAGTGCAGCGCATGCAACCAATCAATGCGCCGTGGGCGACGCACTTTTCGCGCGTCGTCCGGCGGGTTCGTGGAGAGGGCGGCGTATGGCGAAGCGCGGGCCGAAGAAGCGGTTAACAGTCAATCCCAACGCGTGTGTGGAACCGCTGAAGAGCATGAACATCATGATTGCCGGGCGCCGCACGAGCATGCGTCTGGAGCCGACCATGTGGGACGCTCTGGAGGACATCGCCCGCCGCGAGGGCCTGACGGTCAACGGCCTCTGCACCCTGATCAAGGACCGGCTGGACGAGCAGATCCGGCGGCGCGGTTCGGGCGCGGACCATGCGGAGGTCACCCTGACCTCGGCGGTCCGCGTCTTCATCGCGGCCTATTTCCGCCGGGCCTGCACCGAGGACGGCCATGTCCAGGCCGGGCACGGCGGCGGCGATCCCTTCGTCGGCACGCCCTTCGACCTGCCGCCGCTGGACGAGTTGGACCGGCCGGAGAGCGGGGCCGGCACCACCGCATCGGCCATGCCGCCGGCGGCGAAGCCGGGCGTGCCGAGCGAGAGCCTGCGGTCCGCGTTGGAAGCGTGACGGCCCGAGCATTTTGATCGGGAAAGGAAAGTGGCGCGTCCACGGGACGCGCCCCCTTGTGTTTGTCGGGCGTGTTTGTCCGGCATGCCGGGTCCGGTGCTGGCGAGTGCCGGTCGGCCCCGACCGGATGCCCGGCCGAACCGACCGCCGTCTCAGTCCGCGGCGTCGCGCGGACGGTCGCCGGTGTAGTGGTCGGGCCAGTTCTTCCGCACGACCTCGCCGTTGCTGTCGAAGATGTGGCAGGTGTTCAGCAGCACCGGGCGCTTCGTGCGCAGCATGTCCTCCTTGCTGCCCGCCTCGCCGCCGGCCGCCCTGGCCTTGTCGGCCTGCTCGCGCGCCAGGATGGGATAGATGGTCTGGAAGGCGGTGGTGGCGATCGGCCCCAGAAGCTCCACCAGATGCGTGCAGCCCTGGACGCCGCCCAGCCGCTCCTTCACCGCGCGGGTCCAGCCCGGCCCGATCTTCAGCCCGACCAGCCGCTGGAAATTGGGTGTGACGGAGCCGCAGGTGCGGTAGGGGCTCTTCTCCGTCACCGCTTCCACCGCCTGGACGGTCAGATCGTTGTCCACCGTCAGGCGAAGCCACATGCCGTGCACCGGGTCGCCGGGCAGGATCTGGCCGCGCTGCTCGGTGTGGAAGGCGTAGCTCTTCACATCGGTCAGATGGCCTTCGACATCCCACAGCCCATCGGTCCGCCGATAGCCCCGGCAGGTGACTTCCCGGGTGTGGATCGGTTCGCGCGCGGCGGGTTCGGACAGCGGCATGGGACTCTCTGACGTTCGGCCTAGTTCGGACGGCCTGATTGTTGGGGCGTACCCGGGAATATCGGTGGGGCCAGCGTTCAGGTCAAGCCAGCTTCGCCGCATTGCAGCATTACGCGCCCCGTGGTTATGGGGGAGCGCTGGCGGAGTAGTTCGACCCGAAGATGAACGCCTCGCGGTCGCGGATCTCGTCCTCCAGATGGGCGCGGACCACGGCGAACAGGTCGCGGATGGAGACGATGCCCAACACCGTGCCGTCCGACTCGCCGTTCGCGGTGACCGGCAGGTGGCGGTAGTGGTGGCGCTCCATCAGGTCCAGCGCCTCGTAGGCGCGGGCGTCCGGCCCCAGCGTGTCGGGGGACGAGGTCATGACCTCGGCCAGCCGGGTGGCCACCGGGTCGCGGCCCGCGGCGACGACGCGGCTGGCGAGGTCGCGCTCGGTGAAGATTCCCTTCAGCGACCGCCCCCCTTGCGCCTGGGGCTGCGTGACCAGGAGGGCGGCGACGCGGCGCTCCGCCATCAGGACGGCGGCGTCCTGGACGCTGGCCTCCGGGGGCAGGCAGACGAGCTGCTGATCCTTGATGACGTCGGGGATGAGCTTGCGGTTCGGCATGTCCCTTCTCCCTTTATGGGTCGGCATTCCGCTGCGCCTTGGACGCGAATCGGAACTGTCGTGAAGTCTGACAGTTTGCCACCCCAACGGTCAAGGGCTTATGGTGCACCGCATCAGGGCGCCACGGCATCCTCCAGTAGCGCCCGCACTACCGCCGGATCGACGTCGCGCCGGGTGAAGGCGTCGCCCAGCGCGCGCACCAGCACGAAGGCGATGCGCCCATCCTTGACCTTCTTGTCCTTGGCCATGGACAGGATCAGCCCGTCGACGTCCCACTCGACGCCTGGAATGTCGGTGGGGCGGACCGGCAGGCCGACGCGGGCCAGATGGGCGCGCGCCGTCTCGGCGTCCGCCGCCGGGCACAGACCCAGCCGCACCGACAGGTCGAAGGCGAGCACCATGCCGATCGACACCGCCTCGCCGTGCAGCAGGCGGGACCCGAAACCGGTCGCCGCCTCCAGCGCGTGGCCGAAGGTGTGGCCGAGGTTCAGCAGGGCGCGGTCGCCGCTCTCCCGCTCGTCCACGCCGACGATGGCGGCCTTGGCCCGGCAGCTTTCCGTGACGGCGTGGCGGCGGGCGTCGCTGTCGCCGGCGACCACCCGCTCCCCGTTCTCCTCCAGCCAGGCGAAGAAGCCGGGCAGGCGGATCAGCCCGTACTTCACCACCTCGGCGTAGCCGGCCAGCACCTCGCGCCGCGGCAGGGTGTCCAGCGTGGCGGTGTCGGCGATGACCAGACGCGGCTGGTGGAAGGCGCCGATCAGGTTCTTGCCGTGCGGGCTGTTGATCCCGGTCTTGCCGCCGACCGAGCTGTCCACCTGGCTCAGCAGCGTGGTCGGCACCTGGATGAAGTCGATGCCGCGCAGCGCCGAGGCGGCGGCGAAGCCGGTGATGTCGCCGATCACCCCGCCGCCGAGCGCCAGCAGGACCGCCGACCGCTCGATCCCGCGCGCCAGGATCGCGTCCATCAGCCGTTCGAAATGGGCGAAGTCCTTGGTCTTCTCGCCTGCCGGCAGGACGATGGCCTGGGTCGGTTCGATGCCGGCCTCGCGCAGCGTGCGCTCCAGAGTCGGGAGATGCCGCGGAGCGACGTTCTCGTCGGTGACGACGATGGGGGCCTTGCCCCCGGTGATCGCGGCGATGCGCGGTCCGGCGCCGTCGAGCACCCGGTCGCCGACCAGGATGTCGTAGCTGCGCGGACCGAGGTCGAGGCGGACGGTGTCTGTGACGGTATTGGTCATGGCGGGATCAGGGCTTGTCGTGGTGGTGGTGCGCCGGGTGGCGGTGATGATGGTGGTGCGAGTGGGGCAGGGTGATGCCGAAATGCGCCTCCAGCGCCTCGATTACCTGTTCCACGGTCGCTTCCGGCGGGCGCTCGTCGCTGATCACCGTCAGGTCGGCCTCCGCATAGACGGGATAGCGGGCGGTCATCAGCCGGCTCAGGATCTCCTTCGGGTCGCCGGCGTTCAGCAACGGGCGGTGAGTGCGCCGCGCCGTGCGGGCCAGCAGCACGTCCAGTTCGGCGCGCAGCCAGATCGACAGCCCGTGGGCGCGGATGGCCGCGCGCGTCTCCGGGTCCATGAAGGCGCCGCCGCCGGTCGCCAGGATGTGCACCGGCTGTTCGGTCAGCAGCCGGGTGATGATCCGCCGCTCCACCGAGCGGAACACCGCCTCGCCGTCGCGGGCGAAGATTTCCGCGATGGAGCAGCCCGCCGCCGTCTCGATCTCCGTGTCGGCGTCGGTGAAGGGCAGGTGCAGCCGCGCGGCCAGCCGCCGGCCGATCGCGCTCTTCCCCGCGCCCATCAGGCCGACCAGCACCACCGTCTTGGGAAGGGTGTTCGACGGGTCCGGCGGCTGTCCCTGCGATGGAAGGCGGGCGGTCATGGTGCTGTGGACTTTCCTTATGCGGTTCCGGCCTGATGCGGTTCCGGAGGACAGGTGTTCGATTCGGTCGCAGGGGCCGCCGCATGTTGCGCAGCGGCGCCCCGGTGGCTAAAGTGGTACGTCCGGCGTTCATCGGCCATCGGGCCAGCGGTGCGGACGGTGTGCGATGATTAGCATGAAAGCGCACCCTTGTCCCAAGCCGCACGGACGCAGACCGTGATACAGCGCCGCCGTTCCTTCCACAGAAACACGACTCCGATCGCCATGAGCCGGGTTATTTCCATTCTTTTCGTTCTGTTCCTCTTCGTCATCGGGGGTGGCATGGCCTTCCTTGCCTCCTGGGACATGCCGGCACCGTCCAAGACGGTGGAAAAGGTCATCCCGGATGAGCGGTTCCCCCGCTGACGCCGGGGACGCCGCCGGGCGCCGCCGCCGGTTCGCCGCTCCGTCACGGGGCGGACGGGCCGGGGCCGGCGCCGTTTCCATGTTTGCCGTCTCATTTCTCGGGTTGGCCCCCCTGGCGCTGGCTTTGTCCGGTGCCCTGATGGGAGCGGCGACGCCGGCGCCGGCCCAGACCTATACCCAGGCCGTACCCTCCGGGCCGCCGATCCGCCTGTTTCCGCCGCCGGAAAGGATGGCCGTCCCCGACGTCGAATCCGGCGTCGGGCGGGTCCTGGACGATCCGCTGACCTCACCGGTGCCGCCCTCGCCAGGGCTGCCCTCCGCGCCGCTGTCCCTGACTCCGCCCATCCACACGCCGTCCTTCGACGTGGTGCCCACCGTCGCGTCTCCCTCGGCCATCGCGGTGGAGACGCTGGGGCCGCTCGACCCGGACGGTGCCGGCCCTCTGGCGGGAGCCGCCGGGCTGGGCGGCGACCCCTGGCGCGGCATCCCGCGCGCCGAGGTGCTGGCCCTGCTGCCGGAACTGCCCACCCTCACCCCGTCGCCCGCCGTGAAGGAGCTGCAGCGCCGCCTGCTGCTCAGCCGCGGCTCGCCCGCCGCCGCTCCGGGCGAGCCCGAACCGGCGCGGCGCTTCGGCGCGCTGCGGGTGGAGAAGCTGGCGGCCATGGGCGACCCGCGCGGGGCCGCCGACCTCGCCGCGCTGCTGCCCGAGGCGATGACGGCCGACGAGGCCGCCGCCCGCGCCCTGACCGACGCCGAACTGCTCGCCGGCCCGCTGGACTGCGCCGCTGCGACGGACCGCGCCATGCCCTTCTCCGGCCCCTATTGGCAGCGGGTGGCGTTGTTCTGCCGCCTGCGCGCCGGGCGGATCGGCGGGGGCGCGCCCATGGAGGCCCCGCCGGAGGTCGGACCCGGCCCGACGGGGGACGACCTCGCCTTCGAGATGCTGCGCGAGCAGCCGGGCGGCGACCCCGATTTCCTGCGGGTGGCCGAGGCGATGGCCGGCGGCCCGGCGGTCCGGCCGCGCAGTCTGAAGGACCCCAGCCCGCTGACCCTGGCCGCCCTGCGGGCGCTTCAGGCCGGGCTGCCGCCGGACGTGCTGTCCTTGATCGACCCGGCCCGGCTGGCGGCCGTTGCGTCCAACACCGGCACCGACCCGGCGACGCGCGTGACCGCGGCGGAGCGCGCCGCCACCGCCCTGTTCCTCGATTCCCGGCGGCTGGCGGAGGCGTACCGCGCCGCGCCGGCCAAGGGAGACGAGCTGTTGCGGCTGAAGGACGCCGCGGCCCGCGACCGCACCGCCCGCACCCGCGCGCTGGTCCAGCAGGCCATGCTCGCCGCCATGGTCGGCGGGCGGCGGGTGGAACTGGCCGGGCTGGCGCTGGAGCTTCTCGATCCCCCGATGCTGGCCGGTCCGGCGGGGGCGGTGGTGGCGGACATGCTCGACACCCTGTCGCCGACTCCGGACGCCGCCGCCCTGGCCCCCGCCGCCGCGCGGCTCTGCTTCGCGCTGGGCCGCGCCGACAAGGGCAAGCGCTGGCACGACCTCGCCCTGCGCAGCCGCCCCACGGCGGAGGTGGCGCGGCTGTGGCCGCTCGCCGTCATCGCGCTGGGGCCGCCGCCGGGCGGCGGGGCGCTGGGCCTCGCCGGCTGGCTGGACGAATCGCTGCGCGGCGCCGATCTGGAGGCCCGTGGTCGCGTCGTCGGGCAGCTGGCCCTGCTTCAGGCGATGGGTGTCGCCGTGCCCGAGGAGGCGTGGCGCAAGACCGCCGCTTCCGACGACGAGGCGCCGATGCCCGCGGACGCCCGTCCTCCCACCGCCGACCCCGCCCTGTGGCAGCGTCTGGCCGAGGCCTCCGCCGACCGGCGCGTCGGCGAGACGGCGCTGGCCGCCCTGCTGCTGCTCGGCAACGCCGGGCCGGCGGGGACGCCGCCGGCGGTGGTGGCGCGGGTGGTCGCGGCCTTGCGCGCCGTGGGTCTGGACAGCGATGCCCGCGCCATCGCCCGTGAAGCCGCCGCGGCCCTGGCCGGATGAGTCCCATGCCCAAAACGACCCCGCCAAAAGCCCAGCCGCAAGCCCAGCCGAAGCGGCGCGGGCGCCCCTGCAAACCGCGCCCGATCGCGGCCTCGCCCCATGTCGACGCCTTCCTGGACATGCTGACGGCGGAGCGCGGCGCCGCGCTCAACACCCGCATGGCCTACGAGCGCGACCTCGCCGACCTCGCCCTCTGGCTGGCCCAGCGCGGCCAGCCGCTGGAGAAGGCGGTGACGGAGGATCTGCGCGCCTACCTCGCCTTCCAGTATGTCGAGGGCGGGCAGAAGCCGGCGCCGCGCACGCTGGCCCGCCGCCTGTCGGCGATGCGCCAGTTCTACCGTTTCCTGGTCTCGGAAGGGCGGCGGGCGGACGATCCCGCCTCGGCGCTCGACAGCCCCAAGCAGGGCCGCCCGCTGCCCAAGATCCTGACGGTGGAGGAGGTCACCCGGATGATCGACTCCGCCCAGACCCGCGGCGGGCCGGAGGGGCTGCGGCTGGTGGCGCTGCTGGAGGTGCTCTACGCCACCGGCCTGCGCGTGTCGGAGCTGGTCGGCCTGCCGATGGCGGCCATCCTGCGCGACGGGCGCGGGCTGATCGTGCGCGGCAAGGGGGGCAAGGAGCGCATGGTGCCGCTGTCCGAACCGGGCTCGGCCGCGCTGGCCGCCTATCTGCCCTGGCGGAGCCACTTCATCCTGGCCGGGCGGGAGAACGGGCCGATCGCCTTCCTCTTCCCGTCGCGCAGCTCCACCAACGGACACCTGACGCGCCAGCGATTCGCCCAGCTGCTGAAGGAGCTGGCCATCGAGTCGAACATCGACCCGGAGAAGGTCAGCCCCCACGTCCTGCGCCACGCCTTCGCCACGCATCTGCTGGATCGCGGGGCCGACCTGCGCTCGGTCCAGAAGATGCTGGGCCACGCCGACATCGCCACCACCCAGATCTACACCCATGTGGTGTCGGAGCGGCTGAAACAGGTCGTGCACGAGCATCACCCGCTGGCCCGGCGAAAAACCGTTCGTACGCAATAGTGTTGCGCGAAAAAGGGTTCTCCCTTTCGAAAGATACCAATCCGGCTATGGCGGCTTCTCCCGCTGTGGTATAGCCCTTGTTCCAATGGGGTCGGTCGGCGCGGGTGCGCCGGACCGCCCTGGCGACGAACAGGGGGAACCGCATGGCCACGACCATCTCCGGGCTTGAGATCCTGGGTCCGATCACGCCGGGTTTCGAGGCGATCCTGACGCCTGAGGCGCTGGCCTTCCTGGCGGAACTGGAGGGGCGGTTCGGGGCGGAACGGTTGCGCCTGCTCGACGTGCGGACCAAGCGGCAGGCGCTGATCGACCAGGGGCACAAGCCGGACTTCCTGCCCGAAACCCGCGCCATCCGCGAGGCCGACTGGACCATCGCGCCGCTGCCGCACGACCTGCTCGACCGCCGGGTGGAGATCACCGGGCCGGTGGACCGCAAGATGATCATCAACGCGCTGAATTCCGGCGCGAAGGTCTTCATGGCGGATTTCGAGGATTCGAGCTGCCCGTCCTGGGCCAACCTGATCGAGGGGCAGGCCAACCTGCGCGACGCCGTGCGCCGGACCATCGCCTTCGACGATCCCGTGTCGGGGAAGAAGTACCGGCTGAACGACAAGACCGCCGTCCTCAAGGTCCGCCCGCGCGGCTGGCATCTGGATGAGAAGCACGTTCGGTTCGACGGCGAACCGGTGTCCGGCGCGCTGTTCGACTTCGCCCTCTACGCCTTCCACAACGCGCGGGAGCTTCTCGCCCATGGCTCCGGCCCCTACTTCTACCTGCCGAAGCTGGAAAGCCATTTCGAGGCGCGGCTGTGGAACGAGGTGTTCTCGGTCGCCGAGGATTACCTGACGATCCCGCACGGATCGATCAAGGCCACGGTGCTGGTGGAAACCATCCTCGCCGCCTTCGAGATGGACGAGATCCTCTACGAGCTGCGCGATCATTCCGCCGGGCTGAACTGCGGGCGCTGGGACTACATCTTCAGCTTCATCAAGAAGTTCCGCAACGACCCCGCCGCCGTCCTGCCCGACCGGGCGGAGGTGACGATGGCGACGCCCTTCCTGCAATCCTACAGCCTGCTGGCGGTCAAGACCTGCCACCGCCGCGGCGCGCCGGCCATCGGCGGCATGGCGGCCTTCATTCCGGTGAAGGACGATCCCGCGGCCAACGAGAGCGCCTTCTCCAAGGTCCGCGCCGACAAGGAGCGGGAGGTGTCCAACGGCCATGACGGCACCTGGGTGGCCCATCCCGGCCTCGTCCCCGTCGCGCGGGAGGTGTTCGACGCCTACATGCGCAAGCCCAACCAGATCGACCGCAAGCGCGCCGACGTCGCCGTGACCGCCGCCGACCTGCTGGCCGTGCCGGAGGGGCCGAAGACGGAGCGCGGTCTGCGCAACAACGTGGCCGTCGCCATCGGCTATCTGGAGGCGTGGCTGCGCGGCATCGGCTGCGTGCCGCTGTTCAACCTGATGGAGGACGCCGCCACCGCGGAGATCAGCCGCACCCAGCTCTGGCAGTGGGTCCACCATCGCGCCGCGCTGGATGACGGGCGCCCGGTGACCATGGAGCTGGTGGACGAAACCATCGCCGAGGAGCTGGCCGCCTGGAAGGCCCGCGTCGGCGACCGCGCCTTCGACCGGGGCCTGTACGAGGACGCAGCGGTGATGCTGCGCGACCTTGTGGAGCGCGACGACTTCGTGGATTTCCTGACCCTGCCGGCCTACGACCGCATCGTCGCGCAAGGGGCCTGAGGTCCCCACCCTAACCATCACTCAAGGGCCCCCACCCTAACCCTCCCCCGCTGCGCAGGGGAGGGGACGGACGCCGCTTCGCAGAAGGCACCCTCCCCTGCGCAGCGGGGGAGGGCCGGGGTGGGGGCGACGCTCACACGCGCTTCTCCAATGTGCCCGACCTGCTTGGCAAAAGGCGGGGGCTTCGCCATGTTCGCTGGCCTGCCCGCGTTCTGAGCCAGAGGTTTCGTCCCCGTGCCCACACCCTCCACCGTTCCGCCGGCCTCGCGCGGGGCCGAGTCGCTTGCGCTCCTGCTTCTGGTCGGCGGGCTGATCGGGGTGATCTTTCCGGTCACCAAGATCGCGCAGGCGGCCGGCGTGCCGCCGCTGCCCTGGGCCTTCTCCATGATGCTGGGCGCCGGGGTGATCCTGGCCGGGCTGGCGCGTTTCAAACGGCAACCGATGCCCCTGAGCGGGCGGTACCTGCGCTATTTCGCGGTCTCGGGGCTGCTGTCGATGGCGCTGCCCAATGTGGTTCTGTTCTTCGTGATGCCGTGGCTGGGGGCCGGGCTGTCGGCGGTGGTCTATACGCTGCCGCCGATCCTGACGCTGCTGATGGCGGTGGCCGTGCGGATCGAGAAACCGGATCGCGGGCGGGTGGCGGGCATCCTGCTGGGCCTCATAGGCGCGCTGATGATCGTGGGGCCGCGCGGCAGCCTGCCCTCGCCCGATCTGGCGGGCTGGATGGCGCTGGCCTTCGTCATGCCGCTGTCGGTCGCGGCGGGCAACGTCTACCGCACCGTGGCCTGGCCGCCGGGCGGGCAGCCGGTGGCGCTGGCCGCAGGCACCATGCTGGGCGGGGCGGGCTGGGTCGCGCTGGCCCTGCTCGGCACCGGGGCGGTGGCGGAGCTGCCGGCGTTGGGGCTTGCACCCGGATTGGCCCTGCTCCAGATCGCGGTGACGGCGCTGACCTATGTGCTGTATTTCCGGCTCCAGGTCGTCGCCGGGCCGGTCTATCTCAGCCAGATCGGTTACGTGGCGACCTCCGTCGGGCTGGGCACCGGGACGCTGCTGTTCGGCGAGCGCTATTCCCCCTGGGTGTGGGGCGGGGCGGCGGTGATCGTCCTGGGCGTGCTTCTGGTCAGTTTTGGCCGGCGATTCGCGCGATAAGCTGTGGCATCGCCGCCGCGCACCGTGGTACCAAGGCCGGTCCGCGACGTCCGCGTCCTATCCTATTCGGTCCGTGATCCTTCCGGCATGCAAACCTTCCTGGAATTCGAAAAGCCGATCGCCGAGCTTGAAGGCAAGATCGAGGAACTGCGCCACCTGACCAACGCCGGCGACATCAACATCGCCGACGAAGTGACGAAGCTGCAGACCAAGGTCGACAAGCTCCTCCGGCAGACCTACGCGAAGCTCACCCCGGCGCAGAAGGTGCAGGTGGCCCGCCACCCGAACCGTCCGCACTGTCTGGACTATGTGAAGGGGCTGATCGACGACTTCACGCCGCTGGCCGGCGACCGCGGCTTCGCCGAGGACCGCGCGGTCATCGGCGGGCTGGGCCGCTTCCGCGGCCGCTCGGTCGTGGTGATCGGGCAGGAGAAGGGCCACGACACCGAAACGCGCGTGCGCCACAACTTCGGCATGGCCAAGCCCGAGGGCTACCGCAAGGCCCAGCGCCTGATGGACCTCGCCGACCGCTTCAAGCTGCCGGTCGTCTCGCTGGTTGACACCGCCGGCGCCTTCCCCGGCGTCCAGGCGGAGGAGCGCGGCCAGGCCGAGGCCATCGCCAAGAGCATCGAACGCTGCCTGCGCCTGTCCGTGCCCATGGTGGCCGCGGTGATCGGCGAGGGCGGGTCCGGCGGCGCCATCGCCATCGCGACGGCCGACCGGGTGCTGATGCTGGAGCACGCCATTTACTCCGTCATCTCGCCGGAGGGCTGCGCGTCGATCCTCTGGCGCAACCCCGACATGGCCGGCGAGGCCGCCGTCGCGCTGCGCCTGATCAGCCACGACCTCAAGGAACTCGGCGTCATCGACCGGGTGGTGAGCGAGCCGATCGGCGGCGCCCACCGCGACCCGGCGGAGACCGTCAAGGCGCTCGGCGACGCCATCGAGGAGTCGCTGGGCGATCTCGACGGGCTGGACGGCGCGGCGATCCGCGCCCAGCGCCGCCAGAAGTTCCTCGACATGGGCCAGAAGGGCCTGGGGTAAGACGCCATGGCCGCCGCGCCGGAGACCCGTCCTTCCAAGACCCGTCTTCTGCGTCTGGCGGCCACCGTCAACCTCGCTGCGGTGGCCGTAGCCCTGCTGGCCCTGTGGCTGCTGCCCCCGCTGTTTGCCCCGCCGCCCGGCATCGCCGATCCGGGGGCGCGCATGGCCTTCTGGGGGCGTCTCGCCCTCTGGCCGGCGCTGCTGCTGTTCCTGACGGTGGGCGGGGTGCTGGTCGCCCGCGCCCGCTCCGTCGCCCTGAACCCCATCGACGACGCCGAGTCGCGCTTCCATCGGGTCAGCCAGCGCGTGCTGACCAACACGGTGGAGCAGACGCTGATCTTCGTGCCCGCCCTGGCGGCGCTGGTGGCGCAGATGCCGCTGCCCGACCTGGGCTTCGCCCGGCTGGCGACCGCTCTGTTCGTTGTGGGGCGTCTTCTGTTCTGGGCGGGTTACGTGATCCACCCCTACGCCCGCGCCCCCGGCATGGCGGTCACGCTGACGGTCAACCTCGTCGTGCTGGGCTGGGCGCTGGCGCTGGCCATCGGCTGAGCGGAATTTACAGCCAGCGCCGTCGCTTGAAGTGGATCATCGGCAGAGCCGCCGACAGGATCATCAGCATCACCGCCAGCGGATATCCGAACGTCCAGTCCTTTTCCGGCATGGTCGCGAAGTTCATGCCGTAGATGCTGGCGACCAGCGTCGGCGGGAACAGCGTGACCGTCAGGATCGAGACGATCTTGATGATCTCGTTCTGTTCCACGTTGATGCGGCCCAGCGTGGTGTCCAGCAGCAGGCTGACCTTCCCCGACAGGAATTGAGCGTATTCCCCGAGTCCCGTCACGTCCTGCAAAGCGGCGCGCGCCCAGCGCCGGGTCCGCTTGGCCGGGGTCCAGCCCTCGCCGCGGGCCAGGAAGGTCAGCAGGCGGTTGAGCGTGGACAGGCTGACATGGGCCTTGCCGATCAGGTGCCCGGTGTGGCCGATGCGCTTCAGCGTGCGGCTGTCGTCCCGCCGCTCCCCCTTGACCGGCAGGGCGCGCCCGCGGAAGGCGCGGCTGCCCATGGTGTCCAGCTCCAGCCCGACGCGGCGCAGGACGGCGGCGGTGCGCTCCACCACACCATCCAGCAGGGCGGCCAGAACGGCTTCCGCCGTTCGCTCCGCGCCGCCGCTGCGGGTGACGCGGCGGCGGAAGGCCAGGAAGGGCTGCGGATCGACGGTGTGGATGGTGGCGAGCCGCCCGCCGGCCAGGACGAAGCTGACCGGGACGATGCGCGGCTGGTCGGTGTCGGCCCAGACCAGGACGAGCGCGGTCATGTGCACGGCGCCGGGGGTGAGGCGCAGGCGGCTCGATTCCTCGATTTCCGCCATCTGCTCCCGAGTCGGCAGCTTGATGCCCATCAGCGCCTCGGCGCGGGCCAGCTCCTCGGGCGTCGGGTTCTGCAGGTCGAGCCAGACGGCTTCGGCGGGCAGCGGGGTGCTGACGCCCTCGGCCTCGCGGGCCCAGCGCAGCCGGTCACCGTCGCAGGCGAAGACGTGGAGCATGCCGGCGGCCCGCCTTAGAGGAGGCGACCGAAGCGGCGCGGCTTGCGCGGCTGGGGCGTCTCGGCGGGGCCGTCGGCGTCCCCCTTCGGGAGATCGAGCGGTACGCCGTCCTGGCGCAGCGCGTCCTCCAGCTTGCGCCGGAAAGCCCCGCCGTCGTCCTTGGACTCCAGGAAATGCCCGACGGCTTCCTTCGCCGAGTCGCGGTCGTAGGGGACCTTGCCGAAGACCGACAGCTTGGCGCGCTCCAGCAGCTTCGGGTCCATCCGTTCGCGGATGGCCTTCATCTGGCGGAGCAGGTCCTTGCGCACGTCGGACATGGCCGGTCCCCTTCGCTTAAACCCGGTTACTCGCGGCCGATCATCGTGCCGGCCCCGCCCTCGGTGAAGATCTCCAGCAGCAGGGCGTGCGGCACCCGGCCGTCCAGGATGACGGCGGCGTCCACGCCCTGTTCGACGGCGTCGATGCAGGTCTCGATCTTCGGGATCATGCCGCCGGTGGCGGTGCCGTCGGCGATGGCGGCGCGCGCCTGGTCCAGCGACATGCGCGGCACCAGCTCCTTGTTCTTGTCCAGAACGCCGGCCACGTCGGTCAGCAGGAAGAAGCGGGTGGCGCCCAGCGCCGAGGCGACGGCGCCCGCCGCCGTGTCGGCGTTGATGTTGTAGGTGTCGCCGTTGCGGTCGAAGCCGATGGGAGCGATGACCGGGATGATGTCCGACTGGGCCAGCGACGTGAGGATCTGCGGGTTCACCTGATAGGGCTCGCCGACGAAGCCGAGGTCCAGCACCTTCTCGATGTTGCTGTCCGGGTCGCGCTGGGTGCGGCGCAGCTTGCGCGCGGTGATCAGGCTGCCGTCCTTGCCCGACAGGCCGACGGCGCGGCCGCCCGCGTTGTTGATGGCGGCGACGATCTGCTTGTTGATGGAGCCGGCCAGCACCATCTCGACCACCTCGACCGTCTCCTTGTCGGTGACGCGCAGGCCGTCGATGAAGCTGGACTTGATGGCCAGCCGCTGCAGCATCTGCCCGATCTGCGGGCCGCCGCCGTGCACGACCACGGGGTTGATGCCGACCTGCTTCAGCAGGACGATGTCGCGGGCGAACTTCTCCGCCAGGCTGTCGTCACCCATGGCGTGGCCGCCGTACTTGATGACGAAGGTGCGCCCGGCGTAGCGGCGCATGTAGGGCAGGGCTTCGGACAGGGTGCGGGCCTTGGCGAGCCACTCGTCGCGGGTCGTGTTCTGCACGGGATGGAGCCGTTCGTCGGGGTGGGCCAATCGGGTGAGATTCCGCCGACTCTTTAACGGAAAGCGCCGGGGGTGCCTAGGGGGCTTTTTCAGGAGGGTGCCGCGTCCGGGAACCCTTGCCGCGCCCGGCGGTTCGCCCGGATGGGATGAACCGTAGAGGACGGAGCCATGAACGACCGCATCATGCCGACCCCGCGCACCCCCTTCACCGAGGCCCACAAGGCCGAGATGGAGGAGACCGCCCGGCGGGCCGAGGAGATCTACGGCTCACCCGACGCGCAGGAGGTGACGGAGGCCAACAAAGCGCTGAAGGAGCAGGCGCGCGGGGACGGAAAGGCCGGGTCGGGCAGGCTGGATTCCGAGGGGCCGGGCGCCGATCCGGTGGTGACGGGAAACGTGCGCAAGCCCGGCTGAGAGGTCAGGACGCGCCGGCGTGGCCCGCCCGGCGGCCGGCGATCCGCCCGGCCAGCAGGGTCATCGGCTGGGTCAGCGCGGTGACCACCACCGCCATCAGCACCATGGCGGAGAAGCAGGCCTCCGACAGCACCCCGGCTTCCAGCAGGATGGTCAGGACGATGACCTCCATCAGCCCCTTGCAGGACATCAGCGTGCCGAGGCGCCAGGAATCGGCGGCGCTCTCGCCCGACAGCCGGGCGGGCAGGGCGGTGCCCAGGACCTTGCCCAGGATGGTCGCCACCGTCGCCAGCGCGAAGACCCACCATTGCGCCGAGGCGGCGAGGTCGAGATCGACCTTCAGCCCGGTCAGGGTGAAGAAGAAGGGCAGCAGGATCAGCGTGGCGAAATGCTCCAGCCGGTCCAGGATGGCCGCCGCCAGCCGCCGCGGCATGACCGTGCCGGCGACGAAGGCGCCCAGGATGTAGTGCAGACCGATCAGCTCCGTCACCGCGGCGGAGCCGAGCAGGGCGGCGCAGGTGACCACCACCACCATGTCGCCGACCGTGCCGTCCGGGGCGATGCGGTTCATCAGCCGGGTCAGCAGGGGGCGCGCGAACAGCTCCGTCGCGGCCAGATAGGCGAAGCCCAGGACGGCGATCCACGCCACCCCGGCGACC
This sequence comes from Azospirillum aestuarii, assembly GCF_016632405.1. Classification (NCBI taxonomy): domain Bacteria; kingdom Pseudomonadati; phylum Pseudomonadota; class Alphaproteobacteria; order Rhodospirillales; family Azospirillaceae; genus Azospirillum; species Azospirillum aestuarii. Next base: position 250,628 of record NZ_JAEPIV010000003.1, on the reverse strand, counting down.
CCGCCGCTTCCCCCCGCCGCCAGCGCCAGCACGGCGGTGATGAGAAGCCACAGCAGCGCGTCGTTGACCGCCGCGTAGCCCAGCGCCAGCCGCCCGACCCGCTCGCCGATCAGACCCATCTCGCGCAGGATGGCCCCCAGCACCGGCAGGGCGGTCACCCCGACGCAGATGCCGAACCCCGCGGCGAACAGCAGCGGATCGGCCTTCGGCCCGGCCATCTCGGGAAAGACGCCGACGATCCACCAGCCGAGCGCCCCGCCGAGCAGCGTCGGCACCAGCATGCTCGACAGGCTGATCCCGACGAAGGCGCGCCCGCGCCCCTTGAACTCCTCCAGATCGAGATGCAGCCCGGTCAGGAAGGCGAAGAAGACCACGGCGAGCAGAGCCAGCCCGGAGAGCGGCGCCAGCGACTCCCTGGCGAACAGCGGTTGCCAGAGCTCCGGCGCGGCCTGCCCGAGAAGCGACGGGCCGAGCGCGATCCCGAACAGGATCTGGATCACCACCATCGGGGCCACATGCTTCAGGCCGGACAACCGCCAGAACAGGAACGGGCCGGCGATCAGCAGGATGGCCTGGATGAGGAACAGCAGGGCCGGCGTCAGCTCGACGGGCATCGGGTCATCCCAGGCTGGCGAGCTGGGCGAGGCTGGCGCGCAGCTCCGCGATCCCCTGGCCCTTCTCGGCGCTGGTGGCGTGGATCTCCGGGAAAGCGGCGGGGTGCTTCTTCAGGGCCGCCACGGTGCGCGTGCTCACCTCGGCCAGCTCCTGCGACCGCACCTTGTCCGACTTGGTCAGGACGACGACGTAGGGCACCGCCGCCTGATCGAGCATCGTCATGATCTCCTCGTCGTTGGGCTTCAGCCCGTGGCGCGAATCGACCAGCACCAGCGCCCGGCGCAGCGTGACGCGGCCGCGCAGGAAGCGGCGGACCATGTCGTTCCAGATCTCGATCTTCTCCTTCGACTCCTTGGCGTAGCCGTAGCCGGGCATGTCGACCAGCTTCAGCCGGTTGCCGAGGTTGAAGAAGTTGAGCTGCTGGGTGCGGCCCGGCGTGTTGGAGGTGCGGGCCAGCGTCTTGCGCCCGGTCAGCGCGTTGACGAGGCTGGACTTGCCGACGTTGGAGCGGCCGGCGAAGGCGACCTCCGGCAGGTCGGCCTCCGGCAGCTGCTCCGCCGTCTGGGCGCCCCAGATGAAATCGCATTCCTTGGCGAACAGAAGCCGCCCCGCTTCCAGGGCCTCCTCGTCGAAACCGGAGATCGGGGAGCTGCTGGAAGAGGTCATGGACGGCGCTTTCGAAAGACACGGGGTGCGGATGAACGTGACCGGCCCAAAACATAACCGCCGGCAAACGCCCGTCAAGGAGGCGCTTGCCGGCGGTCGATGCCCTGAGGTTCAGGGAAGCCGGGTATCAGGTGAGACGGACCCTCAGGTCACCTTCACACCGTCCTGCCGCATGATGATCCACTGCTGGGCGATGGACAGGGTGTTGTTCCAAGCCCAGTAGATCACCAGACCAGCCGGGAAGCTGGCGAGCATGAAGGTGAAGATGATCGGCAGGAACTGGAACACCTTCTGCTGCACCGGATCGGGCGGCGCCGGGTTCAGCTTCTGCTGGAAGTACATGGTGATGCCCATGATGATCGGCCACAGGCCCAGCATCAGAAGGTGCGGCGGCTGCCACGGGATCAGACCGAACAGGTTGAAGATGGTGGTCGGATCGGGCGCGGACAGGTCGTGAATCCAGCCGAAGAACGGCGCGTGCCGCATTTCGATGGTCACGAACAGCACCTTGTAGAGCGCGAAGAAGACCGGGATCTGGATCAGGATCGGCAGGCAGCCCGACACCGGCGAGACCTTCTCGCGCTTGTAGAGCGCCATCATCTCCTGGTTCAGGCGGACCTTGTCGTCGCCGAAGCGGTCGCGCAGCTCCATCATCTTGGGCTGCAGCTTCTTCATCTTGGCCATCGCGTGATACGACTTGTTGGCCAGCGGGAAGAAGGCCGCCTTGACGATCACGGTGAAGACCAGGATGGCGATGCCGAAGTTCCCGAACAGGCGGCCCAGCAGGTCCAGCCCGTAGAAGAACGGCTTGGTCAGGAAGTAGAACCAGCCGAAGTCGATCGCCAGATCGAAGTTGGCGATGCCCAGCTTGTCCGAATACTCGTCCAGCAGGCGGACCTGCTTAGCGCCGGCGAACAGCCGGTCGGTCAGCTCGATGGTGGCGCCGGGGGCGACCTCCACGGCCTTGCCCAGCGTGTCGACCTGATAGCGGTCGGTGCCGCCGGGGGCGGAGTGGACGAAGCGGGCGGTCATCGGGGCCTTCTGGTCCGGGACCAGCGAGACCAGCCAATACTTGTCGGTGATGCCGATCCAGCCGCCCGTGCTCTGGGCGGAGACGGTGCCGGCCTTGCGCAGGTCGTCGTACTTGTGCTCGTTCAGCTTGCCGTCGAAGACGCCGAGCGGGCCTTCATGAAGGATGTAGTAGCCGTCGGTGTGCGGCGTGCCGGCGCGGCTGACCAGGCTGTAGGGCAGCAGGCTGACCGGGGCGGAACCGGTGTTGCGCACCTTCTGGGTGATCGTGAACATGAAGTTCTGGTCGACCGCGATGGTGCGCTCGAACACCAGTCCCTTGCCGTTGTCCCAGGTCAGGGTCAGCGGCTGGTCCGGCGTCAGCGCGGTGCCGGCGGCGGTCCAGCGGGTGTCAGCGCCGGGGACCGGCTGCGACTTGTCCTCCGGAACCCAGCCGAACTCGGCGTAATAGGCCTCGGGCGTGCCGGCGGGGGCCAGCAGCACGATTTCCGGGCTCTTGGGATCGGGAGTGACGCGGTAGTCGGCCAGCGTCAGGTCGTCGATGCGTCCCCCAACCAGATTGACCGATCCGTGCAGCGACGGCGTGTTGATCTTGACGCGCGTTCCGGCGGCCATCTGCTCGGCGAGCAGGCCGGCGCGGTCGCGGACCGTGGCGGGAGCCGCCGTGCCGGGAACCGAACCGGGAGCGGCGCCCGGCGCGGTCGCGGCGCCGGGGGCGACCGACTGCTCCGTCTGGGCGGCCTGCTGCGCAGCCTGCTGCTGCTTCACCCGGGGTCCATCGTAAAAATACTGGAATCCCAGGAGGATGGCGATCGACAGAGCGATCGCGAGGATGAGGTTGCGTTGATCGGTCATGGCATCCCGGTTGCCGTGGGCCTTCATCAAGAAGGGGGCCGAACGCCGGTTTTCAGGCCGGCATGCGAATTGCTGCATCGATGCGCCGCGTCGTCCGGCCCGTGCGAACAGCGGTTGGACCGCCCCGGTTCGGGCACGGGATCATATCCCCACCCGCCCCAGGGATGGCAGCGCAGAAGCCTCCGGACGGTCAGCCAACTGCCCCGGATCGCTCCGTGCTTAGATAGCGCATCCAGCGCATAGTTTGAACAGGTCGGCTGAAATCGGCAGTGCCACCCGATGAAGGGCGACAGGGTCCACTGATAGCCGACCACGAGCGCGCGCAGAAAAAAGGCGAGCGGGCTCACGCGCCGGCCTCCCCACCGCCGGAACCGTTGCCGGTCCCGCCGTTGGGTGTGACGGCGTTTGGCCCGCCATTCGCCTCGCTCTTAGGCACCTCGCTCTTGGACGCATCGCGCCACAGACCGAGGCGTTTCAGCGCCGCAGTCAGATCGCCCACCAGCTCCGTCCACGGCCTTTCGGCCGTCGCGGCGCGGGCCACCAGCACGAAATCGTGACCGGGGGCCGCGTGGGCGGTCAGAATCTGGCGGGCCGCTTCGCGAAGGCGGCGGCGTGCGCGATTGCGCACGACCGCGTTCCCCACTTTGCGGCTCGCCGTCAGGCCAAGACGAATCGGCGGCTCGCCAGGGGCGGGCCGCTGCCGTTCGTCGTGTCGGCGCACCTGCAGGATAAGGCCGGGTGCCACATGCTTGCGCCGTGTACCGGCCACGGCCAGAAATTCCGGCCGCCGCTTCAGGCGCCCGACCCTGGGGTCCGGCGCCGCCATGCGTATCAGGCGCTCAGGACACTGCGGCCCTTGGCGCGACGGCGGGCAATCACCTTGCGGCCACCGACGGTCGCCATGCGGGCGCGGAAGCCATGCCGGCGCTTGCGCACGATTTTGCTGGGCTGGAACGTGCGTTTCACGGCACCATACTCCTCGATCTCAGGGCAAAAAATGAGCCCCGCTGTATAGAGGTACCGCCCCCCGGAGTCAATCACGCGCTGCCACCCAAGCGTGGGAAATATTCTCCGTCCGGATGGAAGGTGGCGCAAAGGAGGGTGAAAAGGGGTAGGGCCCTGCCTCCCCCGCCGTGCGGCGTGTTTACCCCCTGACATCGCGAAAGGTCCGGGGGAAGTCGGCATGCTGCACCGGCGGCAATTCATCGTGTCCAGAAACGCCCAGGCGCTCCGTCCGGATTGGGTGAGCCGTGACATCGGCGGGCTCGTCCTGTCCCATTGTCCCGACTTGCCGGTCCGGCGCGTGCTGGGCGCCGACAAGACGGTCTGGCATCTGCTGGGCCTGCCCGTGCAGACCGACCCGGCCCGCCCGGACCCGGTGGAGGCGCTGGCGGCTGCGCGCGCCGGGGACATCGCGGAGCTGTGCCGTTCCTGGACGGGACGCTGGCTGCTGCTCAACAACCGGGCGGTCCACCTGGACACCGGCGGGACGCTCGGCTGCTTCTACGCGATGGTGGACGGCGCCCTGACGCTCACCTCCAGCGCCGGGGTGATGGCCGAACTGCTGGGCGACGAGGCGACCTTCCGCCGCCCGCTGGCGCACGAGGCCGGGCTGGACTGGTACCCGCTGCCCGGTTCCGGGCTGGCGGGGGTGCGGCGGCTGCTGCCGACCCAGGTGCTCGACCCCGCCCGCCCGATGGACGATCCGGGTTTCCTGACCTTCCGCCGGCCCTTCCCGGCGGTTCCGCCGGGCTTTTCCGATTCGCTCGCCTATGAGCGGATGGAATCGATCCTGGTCACCGCCATCCGCAACCTGCACCGGACCCTGTCGGGGCCGGATGGCGGCCACCGTCCGCTGATGCTCCAGCTCACCGCCGGCTACGACACGCGGCTGCTGCTAGCCGCGGCGCAGAAGGCCGCGGTGCCCTTCGCCACTTTCACCTTCGACCACCGCGACCTGACGCCGGGCGACCGCAAGCTGCCGCCGAAGCTGGCCCGGCTGGCCGGGGTGGAGCATCACCTGATCCCCTGTCCGCCGCTGGACACCCAGCGCGCGCGGGACTACGCCGCCCACACCGGCGGGCACACCGCGGCGATGGACGGGGAATTCTACGCCAACGGCGCCTGGGACGGCGTGCCGGAGGGTGCCGTCGTCCTGCACGGTGGGGTCTTCGAGGTGGCGCGCTGCTTCTACTGGGGGCAGATCCCGCCGGGCCTCGCCGCCGATGGCGAGGACACCGCCGCCCGCATGTTCGACGCCTTCCGCGGCAAGCTCTACAACCCGCCGTCCCATTGCGAGGCGCTGCGCGAATGGCTGGCCTGGGTGGCGCGGACGCCGGACGTGTTGCCGGGCGGCACGATGGACCTGCGCGACCGCTTCTATCTGGAGCAGCGGGTGGCCGGCTGGCTGTCGGCCATCGACCAGGGGGTGGACCTGACCGGGCGGCAGCTCTTCCAGGTCGGCAACTGCGCCGATTTCCTGGCCATCGCCCTGGCCATGCCGGTTGATGTCCGGCGTTCCAGCCAGCATCAGGCGGAGCTGATCCGCCGCATGGCCCCCGACCTGCTGAGCGAGCCGATCAACCCGCCGCAGCCCGCCGTGCTGCGCCAGCTGCGCAAGCTGCCGCGCCGTCTGAACAAGCTGCGCACGGCGATCGGGCACCATCTGGCGCGGACGTCGGCGTAGGGGGGATTAAGGGGAGCGGCTTGCCCCCACCCTAACCCTCCCGCGCTGGGCGGGAGAGGGGATTGTGGGCTGGCGCGGGGTCGGGTTGGGGAAGGCCGGGTGCGGCCGTCTTGGACAGGTGCAGCCAGCGGCGGTAGGCGTCCTCGCTGACGGGGGCGCGGTGCTTCAGGCCGATGCGCAGGATCTCCGGCAGGGCCAGCAGGACCTTCAGGTCGGTCAGCCGCGGGCCGTGGCGCAGGTTCTTCCAGCTGTTGCCGATCCAGCTCCGCGCGAAGCGCCAGGGCAGCAGGCGGGCGGGGCAGCGGGCGATCTCGCGGATCAGGTCGTTGCGGTGGTTGTAGAAACGCTCCAGCCCCGGCTTGCGGCCCTTCTCGCTCTTGTCGTGATAGACCATGACGCCGGGCAGGGCGACCACCCGGTGGCCGGCGCCGATCAGCCGCAGGCAGCGGTCCTTCTCCTCCCCCTGACGGTACAGCTCCGGCATGTAGAGGCCGGCGGCGGCAACCGCGCTGCGACGCAGCAGATGACCGCAGCCGACGTACCAGGGCGCGTCGAAGGGGGCGGCCTGCGGCGGGAAATAGACCAGCCCGTCGCGCGTCTCGATGTTGCAGGCCAGCGCCGCCACGTCCGCGTGCGTCTCCATGTAGGCCACCGCGCGGGCGAGGCCGTCCGGCTCGGCAAACCAGGAATCGTCGTCCACCGACAGCACGTAGTCGCCCGCCGTGTTCACGAAGCCGAAATTGCGGGCGTAGATCAGCCCGGCGTTGTGCGGCAGCCGGACGTAGCGGACGGTGGGAAACTCCCCTCGCACCATGGCGTCGGTGCCGTCCGTGGACCCGTCGTCCACCACCAGGATCTCCGCGACGGGATGCGTCTGGGCCAGCAGGCGGGACAGCGCCGTGCGCAGCTCCGGCGCGCGGTTGAAGGTGGCGATGACGGCGCTGACGGTGGGCATCAGGCGACCTCGCTGGAGGAGGACGGGGCGGCGCGCGGCCGCTCGGGCAGGGGCAGCCGGACCGGCGGGCGCTTCAGCTCCTCCGGATACATGTCGCGCAGGCCGGACAGGTAGTTGTCGAGGAAAACCCGCAGGCCCCGGAAATCCCGGTTCACCAGATAATGGGCGGTGTATTTGGCGATCATTCGCGGAATCACCCCGGCCTTCTCGTAGTTGGCGTGGATGTAGCCCATGTTGCGGAAGAAATGCGGCGCCCGGTCGGCCCGCATCGTCTCCACCGTGCCCAGCCGGCCGCCCAGCACCTTGTGCTCCGTCCGCGACATGCCGGGATGGATGTGCAGGGCCTTCACCGCCGTGCCGACCGTCAGCCCGGCGCGGCGGGCGCGCAGGGTGAACTCGTACTCGTCGCCCCAGATGAACATCTCGCGCTTCACGTTGCCGATCCGCTCGAACACCGCCCGCCCGATCAGCGTGCCGTTGAACAGGGCGATGGTGCCCGGCACCAGCCCGTCCACCGCGCGCGCCATCAGACTGTCGGGGTCGCGGGTGCCCTGCATGGGAAAGGCCAGGGTGGAGCGGTCCTCCGCCGCCAGAACCAGCGGGCCGACCATGGACAGGCCGTGATGCCGCGCCTGGGCCAGCAGTTCGGCCAGCGCGCCGGGCTGCGGGATGCCGTCGTCGTCGGTGCTCCAGATCCAGCGTCCGCCGAGGCCGAGCGCCGTCTCGAAGGCGGTGTGGTAGGCGCCGGCCGACCCGCAGTTGGCCTGCCGCACCACGACCAGCGCGTCGCCCCACTCCTCCGCCTGCGCGGCCAGCCAGTCCGGCGTGCCGTCGCTGGAGCCGCTGTCCACCACCACCAGCCGCTCCGGTCGCGGGTGCTGCCCGAGGATCGCCGCGACGCAGGTGGCCAGAAGCGGCAGGCGGTTGTGGGTGACGACGATCGCCACGACGCCGCGGGCGATGTCCGCTGGGGCGTCGTCTGCCGGAAAAGTGTCCTGAGCCATGGCTGGGCGGTTCCTCCTGGTCCTGTCCATCAGTCGGTTTGGGTGGGGGTGGGGGTGCAGTCGCCTTGATCCGGCCGACAGGGCAGGATGGCGACGTCCGGCGATGCTTCGGCGGCTCCGGACAGCACGCCCAGCCGCCCCAGGGTGCGGGCGACCGTCCGCGCCGCGTAGAGCTGCCCCTCCAGCCCCCAGCGGCTGCCGTTGGGCGCGTAGAGATCGCGCACCCCGCCCGCGGCCAGCGCCGTCAGGCCGGCCGCCAGCGGCACCGCCTGGAGCGTCGGGTCGGCGGCCATGACCTCGTCCACCGCGGACCGGTGGGGTGGGGGGGTGAGCAGGAAATCGGCGTAGACCGTCCCCTTGTCTGGCGCGACCAGCAGCAGGAAGCGCGTCACCCCGTTGGCCTGCACCGCGTCCTGGATCGCGTGCAACCCCGCGCGGCGCTCTTCCAGCAGGCGGCGGTCGGTGCGCCAGGGCTGGAAATCCTCCGCGCGGAAGAGGGTGGTCGTGGCAGCGGCGGAGCTGAATAGACCCGCATAGGCCAGGGACCGCTCCTCCACCGGGCCGCCGGTCACGTTCAGCAGCGCGCGCGGCAGCGCCTTGACCAGCAGGTCCAGCGCGTGGCCGATCGGCGGCGGGCTCCAGGCCTGGGCGCGGGTGCGCTCCATGGTCCGGGGCTGGCGGTTGAGGGGCTCGACGGCGATTGGGCGCAAGGTCGCTACGCTGTGGGGGCGGGGGGTGGTGACGGTGGACAGCGCCAGCCCGGCGACGCGCTCCCCCAGGTCGCGTTCGGATAATTGAAGGATCACGACGCGCGGCGGGCGCTCCCGGAAATCGGGGGAGGCCAGATAGGCGGCCAACGGCGCGGTGCCCGCGGACCGCAAGCCAACGGTCACACCGGTCAGGTTGCGCAGGTGGTCGGTCCAGTAATGGCCGTAGCGGGCGTGACGCTCCTCCGCCTCGGGCCGGGAGAAGCCGTCGCCGAACACCAGCACGTCGTAGGAGGCGCCGGGCCGCGCCGGCTCGGCGAGCGGCGGCACGAAGATTGCCTGGGGCGCCCTGGGGCCGAAGCGGTTCTCCGCGTAGCCGCCCAACTCCGTCAGGTCGCCGTTAGGCGGGTCCAGCGCGAAGGCCAGCGGCAGGACCAGCGCCGCGGCCAGGGCCAGCCCGCGCAGAACGATCCTGTCCAACCCGCCCCTCACCGGTCGCCTCACGCCCGGTCCGCGGGGAACCGGAATCCGGGCAGGCGGAAGGCGGGCTTATGGAAGACGGACATGCGGCTTTGGGCGAGCGGCGAGCCGGCGGAGTCGCCGATCCACAGCCGAAGCGCCTTGGTCGCGCCGATCCACAGCAGGATGGGCAGCAGCGAGAAGAAACCGAACTTGACGATGGTGATGTTGCCGTCGCGGTACCATTGCAGCGACAGCGGGATGAAGGCGCAATAGAACAGCACCGCGTAGCGGTTGGTGAAGCCCGACTCCCAGAACCAGCGGTGCAGCCGGCCCAGGATCAGCCCGACCACCACCATGGTGACGATCACGCCGATCCACCCCGCGCTCATCCAGCCGTCGCCGGCCAGCGAGGTGGTGAGGTTGGAGAAGTTGCCGAAATCGTGCAGGGACACCCATTTGATGGGCGCGCCGATCGGCTTGTCCGGCCACAGCATGCGCGGGATCGGCTCGGTGAAGAGCTGAAGATACTGGGTGAACCAGGTGTAGGTCCCCGACTGCTGCGGCACCGCCCACAGGATGAAGGCCAGGAAGTCGAAGTTGGCGATGTCCTGGTTCGACACGCTCTCCACAAAGGAGCCCTGGCCGCCCTGGAAGACGCTGAACAGCTTGCCCGGGCTCTCGGTGCCGGCCAGAACGCCGCGCAGGAAGTCGCGGTTGTTGCCCAGCGTGTGGAACAGAAGAAGCACCGGCAGGCCGCAGGCGAGCTGCCACCAGCGGAACCACTTGGTGCGCGTGTGGTACAGGATCAGCAGCACCATGCCCAGCACGCCCATGATGATCGCCCAGCGCCCCCAGCCCAGATAGGCGCGGTAGCTGACGAAGGCGATGAAGGGGATAAAGGACAGCGGGTGGAAGCGGCTGACCCAGATGATGCCCAGCGTCAGCGGCAGGCCCATCGAATGGGCCTCGGCGATGTAGCCGGTGGTGTTGACGTAGACCGGCTGGCCGGTCAGCGGGTCGCGCTCCATCTGCACGTCGCCGGTGCCGGTGAAGTCGGCACCGTCCTGGCGCAGGATCGCCGAGTAGATGGCCAGCGGCCCCAGCGCCGCCACGGTCAGGGCGAAGGCGGTGATGTCCAGCCGGTCGAAGGTGAAGGTGGGCGCCCGGCTGAAGTCCGGCTTCACCCGCCCGGCCCAGCCGCAGGCGGCGGAGAAGGCGATCAGGGCGACCGAACTGACCGTCAGCGACTTCACGAACTCTCCGGCGCTCGGCCAGTAGCCCATGAACAGCCAGGCGTTGTCGATGCCGAAGCCGTGGACCAGCAGCGGGCGGATCACGAAGACCAGCGTGTGGAAGATCAGATAGTAGGTCAGCGGGTGGAACATCGACGCGGTGCCGGTGCTGAGGAACACCACGACGACCAGGGCCACCACCAGCACCTGCGCGATCAACGCCGTTTCGATCATGCCGGACTCCGCCTTGCCTCGTGAACGCGCGACACCGCCGGCCACGGCCGGTGGTGTCGGCCGGTGGGGCGGTGTCGTCGTGCCGGCCCTCGGGGAGCGAAGGCGGCGCACCCGGAAGCAACACTGCCGGCCCCGCTCGGGTCCCCCCGTCCGGGAGCGCAGACGGCGAGGGCCGCCCGGTCAGGGCTATCCGCCCAGCGCCTTCGTGGCACCCCGTCCGCGCTTTTGCTTCATCCGCCCCCCGCCGCCAGTTTCGCTGGGGTGCGGAACGGAGGTGATATGACGCGCCGGATTCCTGGACTCTTCGCGGGCGGGCTGTTGTGGCTGGTCCTGTTGCTGGCTGGTCCCACCCCGTCCGTCGCGGCGGAGCCGGCGATCCATGTCTCCCCCCAGGGCGACGACCGCTGGTCCGGGCGGGTGGCCGCCTCCACCCCGGACGGACGGGACGGCCCGGTCGCCACGCTGGCCCGCGCGGTGGAGGAGGCGCGCAAGCGCGGCCTGCACCTGATCCTGCTGCGCGGCGGCACCCACCGGCTGACCGACACGGTGACGCTGGGGCCGGAGGATTCCGGGCTGCGCATCGCCGCCTTTCCCGGCGAGACCCCGGTCCTCTCGGGCGGGGAGGTGGTGACGGGCTTCAAGGCCGAGCGGGACGGAATCGTCTCCGCCCCGCTGGCCCGCGAGCCGGGGCTGGACGTGACCGCCGGCGGGGTGCGGCTGCGCGCGGCGCAGAGCGGCGCCTTCGACCCGCAGGACCCGATCCGCAGCGGCTGGTTCGTCGCCCAGCAGACCAAGGGCGGCGGTGACAAGCGGCAGTTCCGCTTTCCGCCCGGCACCGTCCAGGCGGCCTGGGCGGTCCCCGGCGTGCGCGTCCAGGCGCTCGACCGCGAGCGGCAGGCCGACGACATCCGCGGCATCGAGCGCATCGACCGCAACGGCACGCTGGTCCTCGACCGCGACGGCTGGTACCCGTTCCGCGACGGCAGCACCTTCCGCCTGCTCGGCCATCCCGACTTCCTGAAATTCCCCGGCCAGTTCGCCTGGAGCGCCAAGGACCGGCGCCTGCTGCTCCGCCCCCACGACCCGGCGGCCTTCGCCCGCGACGGCGAGGCGGTGGTGGCCCGCACCGCACCGCTGATCCAGGCGGAGAAGGCGGACTCCATCACCCTCGACGGGCTGTCCTTCGCCGACGTGCCTTACAACGGTGCGGCGGTGCGGCTGGCCGGCGGCACGGGGCACCGCGTCCTCGACAACCGCTTCTCCGCCGTCGGCACGGGCGTGCTGCTGGTCGGCGTCGCGGACAGCGAGGTGCGCGGCAACCGCCTGGAGCATCTGGGGCGCAGCGGGATCGAACTGACTCCGGGCAGCGCCGGCAACCGGATCATCGCCAACACCATCCGCCATGTCGGCGAGGTGAACCTCTACAGCGCCGGCATCATGACGGCCGGGGTGACCCGCACGCAGATCGCCCACAACGACATCCGGCACGCCGCCCGCTACGGCATCTCCATGAAGAACTGGAACCCGGAGACGAAGAACACCGACAACGTGATCGAGTACAACCGCATCCGCGACGTTGGGCGGGAGACCGCCGACCTCGGCGCCATCGAGACGCTGGGGCGCAGCGACATCGACACCAAGCTGGTCATCCGCTTCAACGACATCCGGGGGACCGGCGGGATCGCCACCGACGCGGCGGGACGCTGGATGACGCGCTACAAGGGCTTCGGCATCTATCTGGACGACCTGACCAACGGCGTGCGGGTGGAGGGCAATTTCCTGGAGGACACCGGCTGGGCGTCGGTCTTCATCCATGGCGGCGACGGCAACCGGGTGGAGAACAACATCGCCGTGCTGACCGACGAGCGCGACCGCTTCCTGCGCTTCGAATGGGTGCCGAAGGCGGGGACGGCGGGCTTCCTGCGCGACAACGAGGCCAGCCGCAACCTCATCCACGCCCGCGTTCCGGTGGAGCAGCTGGTGACCGCACTGACCGGCGGCGAGTACCGGCTGGAAAACAACATCTTCGACCGTCCGGGCCGCGGCCTGCGCGCGCCGGGGGCGGCCACGGAACGCACGCAGGCGCGCTCCGTTCAAGGAGGCAATCTGCCCGACCCCTATTTCATGAACCCGGCGAAGGACGACTACCGCCTGCGCCCGAACTCCCCCGCCCTGAAGATCGGCTTCCAGGAGCTTCCCTGGTCGCGTATCGGCCCGGAAGGGGCGCGCTGAGCCCGTGGACACCCGCATTCCCTCGCCCAACTCCCCGCCCGAGGCTCCACCGTCCGCCACCATCGGGCTGGCGCCGCCCCGCCTCGACCTGTCCGCCCTGCCGCCCCGCATCCTGCGCGAGCTGCGCGCCAGCCATGTCGGCGAGACCGTGGCGGTGTCCCTCTACGACGGCGTCGCCGGTGCCACGACCGACCCGGAGGTCCTGCGCTTCGCCGCGTCCCACCGCCGGGTCGAGCGGCGGCACCTGCGGCTGTTCGAGGCGGTGCTGCCGCCGGAGAGGCGCAGCGGGCCGATGGCGTTCTGGCGCTGGTCGGGCCGGGTGATGGGCGCGCTGCCGGCCTGGCTCGGCCCGCCCTATTTCTACGCGGTGGTCGCCGGGGTCGAGGCGTGGGTGGATGGGCACTACGCCCGGCAGATCGCTCTGGCGCGGCGGCTCGCCCCCGATCCGGACCTGTTGAATTTGCTGGAGGCCTGCCGCCTCGACGAGAGCTTGCACGCCCGCGACGCCACGCGGCTGGACCCGGCGCCGCCCTGGACCGCCCGCGCGCTGGCCGGGCTGGCAGTGTTCCTGTCCCGCCTGGGGGCGAGGGCGGCGCGCTGGGTGTGACGGCGCTCAGCCCATGGCGCGTTTCGGGCGGACGGAAGTTCCGGCGGCTTCGGGCAATGGACCGGCGATGCGGTCGAGCAGCGCGTCGAGTCCGCTGTGCCCGGCCTCATGGGCGGCGCGGGCGCGGGCGTGGGCCTGCTCGGAGGCGAGCGCCAGGGCGTCGCGGTCCTTGGCCCACAGGCGCAGCGCCGGCAGAACCGCCTGGATGAAGTCCCGGTCCTGCGGGACGAGGCCGGGGCGGGGGATGTCGCTGCCGATGCAGCCGCGGTCGTAGGCCAGCACCGGCACGCCCGCCGCCATCGCCTCGAACAGCACCAGCGGCTGCGCCTCGTTGCGGTAGCGGGTGGGGAAGACGAAGACGTCGATGTCGCGGTAGAAGGCCGCCTTGGCGTCATCGTCCACCGGGCCGCGATACTCCACGTCGCCGTCGAAGGCCGCCAGCCCCGCCGCGACGAGCGCGTTGTCCATGCGCCCCAGGCCCGGCCCGGCCAGCACCAGCGTGACGTCCACCCCCTCCGACCGCAGGGCGCGCAGCAGTGTGAACAGCGTGTCCAGCCCCTTCTCGGTGCACAGGTTGGACAGATGGCCGATGCGCAGCGGGCCGGATTTGCCGTGGCGCGGCCGCGGCACCGGCGGGGTGAAGATGGCGTTGGAGACGCTCATCGCCGTCTTCGCCGCCGGGTAGAGCGCCTGGAAGCGCGCCTGCATGGCGGGGCAGAGCAGCACGTGCATGCAGTCCGTGCCGGCAAGGCGGGTCAGCAGGCTCATCCGCCAGGTCGGCTTGGAGATGGTGGCGAAGGAATGGTGGTGCAGCGTCCGTTCATAGCCGAACAACCGCGCCGTTCCGGCCAGCGCCGCCGTGTAGAAGATCCCCAGCCCCGAATCGACGGGCATGTAGAAGCGCCGTCCGGGGATCGTCGCCCCGGCCGCCAGACGCAAGCCCGCCAGCAGCACGCGCATGGCCTTGGCGGCGTGGTAGCGCAGGCCGCCGCCGTTCCAGCCCGGCGACAGGTCCGCGACCTCCACCGTGGCCTCCACCGGGCCACGGTTGCGCAGGCGGTCCAGCACCAGGGCGGTGACCCGGCTCATCCCGTCCATGGGCGGGGGAAGGCGGCCCGAGACGACGATGTGGGGGGTGATGCGGCGGTCGGTCATCAGGCTTCGCTTTCACGGGTGCCCTTGCGGGCGCTTTCGTTGGCACGTTCCGGTGCGGACGGCGCCGGGCGTGCGCCCAAGCTGTGCAGGGCCTTCTCCACGGCCTCCGCGAAAAAGCCGGCGTCGGCCAGCGCCTGGAAGGGACGCCCGTTGAGGCTGAGGCGGCGCCATTCCGCCTCGTCGGACGCGACGGACAGCATGTGGCGGGCCAGCCCCTCGGGGTTGTCGGGCTCGACGATGTGGCCGTTCAGGCCGCTGCGGATCAGCACGTCGCGGGCGCCGCACTGGTCGGACAGGATCGTCGGCACGCCCATCGCCAGCGCCTCGTTCACCACCAGCCCGAACTGCTCCTCCAACGAGGGCAGCAGCAGGCACAGGGTGGAGCCCAGCGTCTCCGCGATCCCCGTCTCCTGGAGGAAGCCGCGGAAAATGATGTGCTTCTCCAGCCCGCGCTTGGCGACCTCCGCCCGCAGGTCGGCCTCCAGCGGGCCGGAGCCGCAAAGGTGCAGGGGCCGCGCCGCGTCTCCCGCCAATCGGCGGTAGAGATCGTAGGCCTCGACCGCGCGGAACAGGTTCTTCTTCGGCACGAAGCGGGCGATGATGGTGAAGTGCCGCTCCGCGAAGGGCACACCGTCCGGGGCCGGGGTCATGCCGGACAGCCGGCGCACCCGCTCCAGCGACAGGGTGTCGTAGCCGATGAACAGCCGGTCCTTGGGCAGCCCGAGGAAGCGGTAGTAGTCGACGGTGCGGTGGCTGCCCCCGATCGCCGCCTGATAGGGCTTGTAGAGCAGGGACTTCAGGGCCTCGCGCCAGAGGACGCGCGGCTTGTCGTCGAACTTTGAGGCGTTCATGTTGACGACGCGCCGGCCCATCAGCCGCATCGTCACCGCCAGGGCGAAGACGTCTGGCTCCTCGTAATGGCAGAGGAAGACGTGGCTGGCCCCCGCCTTGCGGCATTCGCGCAGCAGGGCGCGGTAGACCTGGAAGGACGGGATGTCCGCCTTGGAGCGTCCGGGGAACAGCGTGACCTTGCGGAACTGCTGCCCCTCCCCGGTGGAGTCCCAGGCGTAGGTGTGGGACTTCGACCCGACCTCCAGACCGACCACGTCGTAGAGATGGCCGAGCCGACGGCCCACCGCCTCCAACCGGTCCATGTGGTAGGGGCCGAACATCTCCCAGGAAAAGACCAGGGCGGGCTTCGTCATGCGGCGTCGTCTCCCAGCAGCAGCGCGGCGTAGCGCGCCAGGACGGCGCTGCGGCTGGCGTTGCCCTCCACCCAGGCGCGGCCCCGGCGGCCCATGGCGGCGCTCCGGGGAGGATCGTTCAACAGGTCGGCCACGGCCTGCGCCATGGCCTCCGGCGCGTCGGGCGGGGTGCGCAGGAAGGCGTCGATCTCCGTCCCCAGCCGGTCGAGCGCCGAGCCCGGCAGGCAGGTGCAGACGAAGGGCCGCCCGGCGGACAGGATGGTCACCGCCTTGCCCGGCATGGCGAAGGCCGCCCCTTCCGGACGCTGCGGCACCAGATGCACGTCGCCCTCCGCCAGCCCCTCGGCGAGCCGGTCGGAGGGGATCAGCGGGGCGAACTCCACGTTGGGCAGCGCCATCGCCTTGGCCTGGGCCTTCAGCTCCTCCTCCAGCCCGCCTTGGCCGCGCAGCAGCACGCGGGCGTCGGGGCGCAGCGCGTGGAGGTGGCGGGCCATCTCCAGCACCTGGTCCAGCCCCTGCTTGCGGGCGAAGGCGCCGCTGTAGAGCACGGTCGGCGGCTGGCCCTCGGGCCGGGGCAGGGGGCGGACGGCCTCGGCGTCGACATGGGGCGGGATCACCGTGATCGGCCGCCGCACGCCGAGGTCGCGCAGCACGTCGGCCATCGCCTCCGACAGCACGACGATGCCGTCGGCGCGGTTCAGCGCGGTGCGCTCCACCGCCTGGATGGCCTTCAGCGCGGCACCGCCGCCCATGCCCAGCGCGCCGGCAAGGCCCGACTGGATGTCGTGCACGATGGCGATGTGCCGCCCGCCCGGCGCCCGGAAGCGGTCGGCGACGGCGACGCTGAAGATCGAGGGGCAGAGCGACAGCACCGCCTTGTGCCGCCCGACGCGCCCGCGGGCGCGGGCCGCCAGGAAGCCGGCATGAAGCACGCCCTCATGGATCAGCCGGGCCTTCATGCCGCCGCCCTTCGGCGGAATGGTGAGCAGCCGCTCGATGCGGACGCCGTTCACGGTACGGCGGTCCTCGGCCCCGTCGGCGTAGCCGTCGTAGATGGCCTGGCCTGGATAGTTGGGCCGGGCGGTCAGCACGGTCATGTCCGTCCCCGCCGCGGCGAAGGCGGTGGCGAGATCGGTCATCATCGGCGCGCTGCCGGCGGGTTCCGGCCAATAGCTCATCGCCACGAGCAGGACCGACGGCGGGAGGGAGGCCGGAGTGGCCGCCCCATCGGAGACCGGCGCGCGCAGGGATGTGGAGTCATCGGGCATGGGCGGTCACTCCGCGGCTTCGCCGGTGGCGTTGCCGATGGCGGGCCGGGGGGCCGGCGGGGCGGCGTTTTCCAGGAACCACGCGTAGGTGCGGCTGAGCCCCTCCTCCAGCCCAACCTTCGGGCGCCAACCGGTGGCGAGCAGGCGCGACACGTCCATCAGCTTGCGCGGGTGGCCGTCCGGCTTGCTCAGATCCTGGGTCAGCGCGCCCTCGTAGCCGACCACCGCGCGGATCAGCCGGGCCAGATCGCCGATGGCGATGTCCTCGCCGGGGCCGACGTTGATGATGTCCTCCCCGTCGTAATGGTCCATCAGGTGGAGGCAGGCGTCGGCCATGTCGTCCACATAGAGGAACTCGCGCCGCGGCGTGCCGGTGCCCCACAGGGTGACGCTGGGCGCCTGCTCCATCTTCGCGTCGTGGAAGCGCCGGATCATGCCGGGAATGGCGTGGGAGCCCTCCGGATCGAAATGGTCTCCAGGGCCGTAGAGGTTCGACGGCATGGCGCAGATGGCGTTGAAGCCGTACTGCCGCCGGTAGGCCTGGCACTGGGTGATGCCGGCGATCTTGGCGATGGCGTAGGGCTTGTTGGTCGGCTCCGGCGGGCCGGTCAGCAGCGCCTCCTCCTTCAGCGGCTGCTCCGCGAACTTCGGGTAGAGGCAGGAGGAGCCGAGGAACAGCAACTTCCTCACCCCCGCCCGCCACGCCGCGTCGATGACGTTGGTCTGGATCAGCAGGTTGTCGCGGATGAAGTCGCCGCCGAAGCGATCGTTCGCCAGGATGCCGCCGACCTTGGCCGCGGCCAGGATCACGTAATCGATCTTTTCCCGGTCGAAGAAGGCGCGCACCGCGGCCTGATCGGTCAGGTCCAGCTCGTCGCGGCCGCGCAGCACGAGGTCGTCGTAGCCGTCCTCCACCAGACGGCGGACGATGGCCGAACCGACAAGGCCGCGGTGCCCCGCGACGAAGATGCGGCTGTTTCGTTCCATGAGCTTGCCTTTCCTATTCCGCGGCGCTGGCGATTCCAGCCCGGCCCTGGTCGCGGCTGCGGGCGGCGTACCAGTCCACCACGCCGGGCAGACCGTCCTTCAACGGGATGCGCGGCGCGTAGCCGAGCGCGGAGAGGCGGGCGATGTCGGGGCTGCGCCGCTGGGTGCCGCCGGGGGCGGGCGGTCCGATCTGGATGTCCGCCACCCGCCCCAGCACCGCGACGATCTGCCGGGCGAGCTCGGCGATGGAGATCTCCTCCGGGTTGCCGACGTGGTAGATGCCGAGATGCTCACCGCGCTCGATCACCGTCATGATGCCGTCCACCGCGTCGTCGATGTGGACGAAGGCGCGCGTCTGGGTGCCGTCGCCCTGGATGGGGAAGGGCACGAGGACCTCCGGGCTGCGGTCGATGGCGTCCACGGCGCGGCGCACGAACTCCGGCACCACATGCTCCCACCCCATGTCGGGGCCGTAGACGTTGTGCGGGCGGAAGATGGCGACGCGGTCGAAGCCGGTGCGGCCCCAGTTGACCGCGAGCAGCTCCGAGATCAGCTTCGACCCGCCGTAGCTGTAGCGCGGGTTCAGCACGTCCGGCACGACCAGCGGGATGTCCTCCGGCGTCGGCACCATCGGCGGGGTCTGGTAGGCCTCGGAGGAGGAGGCGACGACCAGATCGCCCACCCCGTTCGACCGGCAGGCGTCGAGCACGTTCAGCATGCCGCGCACGCCGACGTCCAGCACCACCTCCGGCTTCTCGTAGAAGTGCTTGGTGCCGTTGACGGCGGCCAGATGCAGCACGCCGTCGACGCCGCGCACTGCCTTGTCCACCGCCGCCGGGTCGCGGATGTCGCCGGACACGAATTCGACCGCCTCAGCGGCGTCGCCCAGCCGGCGCGGGTGGCCGCGGGAGTTGTCGTCGAGAACGCGCACGCGGTGTCCGTCGCGCACCAGACGGCGCACCAGGGCGGCACCGATGAAGCCGCTGCCCCCGGTCACGAGATAGTGTTTTGGCATTGCTTTTCCTCAGGCGGCAGCGTCAAGCGACGCTTCTTTACGCGACGCTCTTTCAAGCGACATGGGCGAAGCGGGCGGCGCCGTGGCTGCCCAGCGCCACGTAGGCCGTGCCCTCGGGCAGGTCCACTTCGCGGCTGTTGAAGTTGTTCCAGAAGTCGTAGATGACCCCCGGACGGTCCATGCGGCGCGCCAGATCCGGCAGCGGCATCGAGGTGAAGACGGGGTGGTTGTTCAGGATGACGGCGAGGTTGGCGCCGTCCACCGCCTCGGCCATGCTGTTGGCCGGCTCCAGCCCGAAGCCGCGGATGTCGTCCGCCGCCACCACCGCGTCGAAGCCGCGCCAGCGCGCCTTCGGGAAGCGGGTGCGCAGTTCCTCGAACAGCGGCTTGGCCATGGTGCCGCGCAGATCGTCGGTCGCCGGGCGGCCCTTGAAGGCGAGGCCCATCAGGCTGATGGTCGGCTCCTGCGGGAAGCCCTGCATGGAGCCGGTCAGCCGTTCCAGGAAGTGCGACACCTCGAGCGGCTGGCTTTCGTTGATGCGGCGCCCGGCGGCGGTGATGTCCATGTCCACCCCGAACTCGCGGGCGGATTCGATCAGGATGTGCGGGTCCTTCTCCAGGCAGGGGCCGCCGACCGGGCCGGGCAGCGGAAGCTGCGTGCGCGGGTAGCCCAGCTTGCCCGCCCGCGACACCTCCAGCGCCGACACCTCCATGGCGTTGCACAGCCGGGCGATCTCGTTGGCGAAGGCGAAGGTGACGTCGCGGTAGGTGTT
This sequence comes from Azospirillum aestuarii, assembly GCF_016632405.1. Classification (NCBI taxonomy): domain Bacteria; kingdom Pseudomonadati; phylum Pseudomonadota; class Alphaproteobacteria; order Rhodospirillales; family Azospirillaceae; genus Azospirillum; species Azospirillum aestuarii. The sequence continues at coordinate 230,942 of NZ_JAEPIV010000003.1, read as the reverse complement.
GTCCACCAGCTTGATCATCTCCGCCGTCTCCAGCGTCGAGACCTTGACCGTCGTCGGGGTCAGCATGCCGAAGATCTGCGAGGCGCGGGCCGCCACCTCGACGCTTTCCGCGCCGATGATCTGGGGAAGCTGGTTCAGCTCGATCAGCGCCTGCCCCTCCAGCGTGCGCTCGGGGCAGAAGGCGATGTCGAAGCGCTTGCCGGTGCGCCGCAGGATCGGCGCCACCACCTCGCGGGTCGTCCCGAGCTTCACGGTGGAGCGCAGGATGACCAGGTCGCCGTCGTGGATGCGGTCGGCCACCTGGCGGGTCGCCGCCTCGATCATGTCGGTGCGCACGCGCCCGTCGCGGTCCAGCGGGGTGCCGACGGTGATGATGAAGACGGTGCAGTCCCGGCAACCGTCCGGCGTGCGGCCGAAGGTGAAGCGCCCGCGCTCCATCACATGACGCAGCTTCTCGGCGAGACCCGGTTCATGGAAATGGGGGACGCCGCGGGCCAGCTTGTCCAGCACCTCGTCCCGCACTTCCACGCCGTGCACCTGGAACCCCGCGTCCGCCATGGCCACGCCCAGCGTCAGCCCGACATAGCCGAGACCGAGCACGCAGACGTTCCGGTCGGGAAAGGACTTTGGGAGCATAGTCTTTCGATCCTGCCTAGTGATTGGAGCATGCATCCAAAGGCGCCGCCATCCGCCACCCGCGCCATGCGCAATCCGAACGTCTTGCAACGCGGCATTGTTCCGGCCGTTCGGGGTGGCGTGAATTGGCTATGCCGTTGATCGAGCATTGTTTTGTTCGTGGTACCCCGGACCGGCGACAAGGGTGCGTCCGGTCGGCGTCCTTCGGGATTCGGGATGAGGCTGGCGCATCATGCCGCCGCCGCGATCAGCCGGCGCAGCCGCGACGGGCGCACCAGCCCGGTGAGCAGCGCCGCCAGCGTGTAGACCGCGACCAGAACGCTTCCGCCGATCAGCAGCGCGGGCAGGGGATGAGCGGGAGCCATCAGGTCCGGCAGCGCGTGGGTCAAGCCCAGCGTGGCCCCCACGGCGAGCGCGGCGCACAGCGCCGCCCGCGCGGCGATCCCGAGATAGAGCTGCCCGACCGCGCGCCGGTGCAGCCAGGCGAGGCCGGTCATGGCGGTCAACTCCGCGATGATCGTCGCCACGGCGGACCCCTCGATGCCGTAACGCGGGATCAGCAGCAGGTTGAGCGCCGCGTTGGTCAGCCCGCCGATCAGGATGGCCGTCATGTAGCCGGTCTGGCGGTGCCAGACGAGCAGCGGGTTGCCCATGGTCAGGTTGATGTGGACGATGGCGACCGCGATCATCAGCAGGCGCAGCGTGTCGGCGGCGGGCGCGTAGGCCGGGCCGAAGACGGTGCCCAGGATGGCCGGCGCCAGGGTGAAGCCGCCCGCCGCGATCAGCGCGCCGATGGACAAGGTGGTGGTGGCGTAGTCGCGCATCCGCGCCCGCATCGCCTCGCGGTCGCCATAGGCGGCGGCGAGCTGCGGCATGAAGGCGCTGAGGATGATGTTCCCCGCGGTCAGCGACAGCACCAGCAGCTTGGTCACCGCGGCGTACCAGCCGACCTCCGTCTGCGGTGCCATGAAGCCCAGCATCACCAGATCCAGGTGCGAGAACAGCGCCCAGGCGAAGACGCTGACCGCCATCGGGGCGGAGGCCTTCAGGATCTCCCGCCACTTGGCGAGGCTCACCCGCGGCCTCGGCATCCGGAAATCGCGGCTGAAGCGGGCCAGCATCAGGGCGGCGTTGACGACGAAGGAAATGGCGGTGATGCCGGCGGCGATGGCCAGATCGTCCGGCCCGCGCACCAGCGCCAGCACGGCGACCATGTTGCCGAGCGACGTGCCGATCTCGCGCACCGCGATGACGCTCATCCGCTCCGTCGCCTGATAGACGAAGTCGAGCAGCAGCGCGTTGCCCAGCAACTGCACCGCCTGGACCAGCAGCACCGCCTTGACCAGCGACGGCTTGTCGAGCTGGAGCACGAACAGGGCGTAGAGCCCGCCGACCAGCACGGCCAGCAGCATCCGCAGGGTCAGCACGTGGTCCGCGAGATCGGTTACCGTCTCCGGGGCCTTCTCCCGGTCGCGGGCGATCTCGCGCACCGCGTAGGTGGACAGGCCCAGATTCACGAACAGCGCGGCGTAGGCCAGCATCGAGGTGCCGAAGCCGAGCACGCCGAACCCGTCCGGCCCCAGCGCGCGGGCGGTCCAGGCCGTGGTGATCAGCCCGCTCAGCAGCGTGGCGATGCGAGCCAGCCCCAGCGCGCGGATGTTCAGGAAGATGCGTCGTCCGGCGGTCATGGGTCTTCGTGGGATGTGTGGGCGTGTCGTGTGGGCGTGTCATGTCGGGCCCCCCTCCCGACCTCCCCCGCTTCGCAGGGGGAGGAGATAAGCCCTCCCCTGCGAAGCGGGGGAGGGTTGGGTGGGGGCCCGAAGCAGTGGCTTCTCTCAAGCGCCGCCGTCAGTTCGCGTAGTAGCGGCGGTAGCCGTGGTAGCGCCCGCTGTCCGGGAACTCGTACTGGGCGTGGCGGCGGATATCGACCTGGGAGAACAGGACGCCGACGACCTCGCCGCCCGCCTCGACGATTTCCTTCAGCCCGGCCATCGCGGTCTCCCGCTTGGTCTTGCCCCAATGCACGATGAAGACCGTCTGGTCGGCCAGCGCCGCCAGCAGCTTGCCCTCCGACACCGCCAGCACCGGCGGGCTGTCCAGGATCACCCGGTCATACTCCAGCGCCAGCCGCGAGATGAGCTGGTGCATCCGGCTGGACCCCAGCATGTCCTGCGGCAGGGCGGAGCCGCGGCCCGACGCGATGAAATGCAGGCCGGTGCGCGGGTCGGTCTGGATCACCTCGTTCGGCGCGCATTCGCCGGACAGCACCTCGTACAGGCCGTGCCGGTTCTCCAGCCCCAGCATCGGGTGCAGCCCCTTGCGGCGCATGTCGCAGTCCAGGATGATCGTCTTCTGGCCGGCGTTGGCGCAGATCCGCGCGAAGGCCGCGGCGATCGAACTCTTGCCCTCGCCGGGGACGGAGGAGCTGAACAGGATCACCCGCTGGTGGCCGTCCGGGTTGGCGAGCAGAAGCGTGGTGCGCAGGTTCTGCATCGCCTCGGCGAAGGCCGACATCGGCTTGTCGATGGCGTAGGCCGCGGGCGAGGTGCCGCGCCGCCGCCGCCCGATCGCCGGGACGATGCCCAGCGAGCGCACGCCGGTCACCGATTCGAACTGGTGCGGGCTGCGGAAGCCGCGCTCCGACTGCTCGCGCAGCATCGCCAGAAGCACGCCCAGCGTGGCCGAGGCGATCAGGGCCAGCAGGACGATCATCTTCTTGTTGGGCTGCGACGGGTTCAGGGGGATCGCCGCCTCCGACACGATGCGGGCGTCGGGCTGCTGGATGTCGGTCTGGCCGGCGATCTCCTGGAAGCGGGTCAGCATCGCCTCGTACATGGTCTGCGAGGTTTCGGCGTCGCGCTCCAGAGTGCGCAGGGTCACGTTGGACTCCTGCTGCTGGTTGCGCTGGGCCTGGAGCTGGTCGAGGTTGGTCTTCAAAGCGGCCTCGCGCCCGCGCTCCACCTCCACCTCGTTGCTCAGGTTCTGGACGATGCGGCCCACGTCGGCCCGGATCTGGCCCTGCAGGTCGCGCAACTCGCTCTGCAGCGCGGTCAGCGTCGGGTGGCGGGCGCCGTACTTGTTGGCGGCGTCGGCGATCTTGCGCTGAAGCTCGACCTCCTGCTGGCGCAGCGCCTGGATCAGGGGGGACCCCAGCACGTCGCCGATGGCCGACACGCCGCGCGGGCTCTGCGCCAGGGTGGTCACCTCGCGCAGCTTGGACTCCGCCTCCTGCCGCTTGGTGCGGGCCAGGACGTAGCTGGTGTTCAGCTCGGCCAGCTGCTGGGCGATCAGGGTGGTTTCGCCGTTGGCGTTGGTCAGGCCGCTTTCGGCACGGTACTTCTCCGCCGCCTCGCCGGTCGTCTTGGCCTCGCGGCGCAGTTCGGTGATGCGCTCCTCCAGCCAGGTGGTGGCGCGCTTGGCCGCCTTGAACTTCTCGTCGAGCTGGTCGACGAGGTACATCTCGCCGATCGTGTTGGCGATGAGCGAAGCCTTGCGCGGGTCCTCGCTGTCGAAATCCACGGCGATGACGTAGGAGCGGCCCTGCGGGCGCACCGCCAGATTTTCAATGAAGCTGTTGACGACCGAGGTCTTCTCGTTGGCCGTCTTCTCCTCCGGGCTCAGCGCGATCTCGGGCCGGTCGCCGCGGGCGCTGTTCCACCAGGAGTCGGGCACCCAGTTCTTCGGGTTCAGGTAGTAGAACCAGTTCGTTTGCTCGGGCCGCAGCGCCGCGTTGAACTCCGGGTCGTTCATCAGACCCAGCTTGCTCACCACCTTTTCCGCGAAGGCGGGGGATTTCAGGATCGCCACCTCGCTCTGCAGGGCGCCCAGCTCCGTCGAGAGGCCGGAGACGACCTCCTGGTAGTTCATCACCTGGTTCTTGCGGTGCTCCACCATGATCAGGGTCTGGGCGGTGTAGAGCGGCGTCATGCGCAGGGCGACGAGACCCGCGATGCCCGTCCCCAGCACGATCACCGTCCCGATCAGCAGCTTGTGGCGCAGCAGCATGCCGGTGGTGCGGCGCACCGCGCTGGCCGCCGCGGTGGACAGGTCGAACGAGACCGGTGTTGAGACCGGTGCCGCCTGCCGCCGCTGGGGTTGATCCTGAATGTCCTGGGTGGCCAAAGCGGGTTCCTCCTCGCATGCCGAACGGCACCCCGTTCGGGGCGTTACGATTGCCTAGAACGCCATCGACCGTCCGGCCGTTTCATGCTGCCCGGAGGGCATATGGTGGGGAAGACACGCTCTTTGGGTACCCTCCCCGGAGTCGCCATTGGTTGGAGAGGTCCTTTGGGTGGACCGGTGAAGCCCCTTCGCGGATAATGGTCATGGTCGATCGAAGGGAGCTGGGCATGCTGCCGCAACATGTTGAAAAGGCTGACGCTGCCTGGGCGGGTGCGTTTCCGGCGCTGTCCGCCCTGGAGCCCGACGCGCAGGCCGTCCTGCGCGCGCAGGGGGTGCGGATGACGGTGCCGCGCGGCACGGTGCTGTTCCGCATCGGCAGTCTCTGCCACAATTTTCTCATGCTGCTGGACGGCACGGTGCGGGTCCAGATGACCGCCGAAACCGGGCGGGAGATCGTTCTCTACCGCGTCGGGGCGGGCGAAACCTGCATCCTGACCACCGCCTGCCTGATGACGCGCGCCGACTACAGCGCCGAGGGGGTGGCCGAAACCGACCTTGAGGCCATCGCGCTCGGGGCCGGGGCTTTTCATGAGCTGCTGGCGCGGTCCGCGGTGTTCCGCGACTTCGTCTTCGCCTCCTTCGGCACGCGCCTGCTCGGCATGATGATGCTGGTGGAGGAGGTGGCCTTCGGGCGCATCGACCTGCGGCTGGCCCGCTTCCTGGTCGACCACCGCGACGCGCGCGGCGGGCTGGACACCACCCACCAGACGCTGGCCGTCGAGCTGGGCACGGCGCGGGAGGTGGTCAGCCGCCAGTTGAAGGAGTTCGAGCGGCGCGGCTTCGTGGAGCTGTCGCGCGGCCGCGTCGGGGTGCGCGATCCCGACGCGCTGCTGGCGCTGGAGCGCACGGACGGCGTGTGACGGAGTCACAGACCGGCGGGAGGAAAGGGGCTTGGATGGGCGCACCAACCGCCCACCTCAATTCCTAAGGTGCACCCATGCCCGTCAACGTCGGCACCATCGACCGCGCGCTGCGCGCCATCGTCGGCCTCGTCCTGATCGCCCTCGTCTTCGTCGGCCCGCAGACCCCCTGGGGCTGGATCGGCCTCGTCCCGCTGCTGACCGCCGTGGTCGGCTTCTGCCCGGCCTACACCCTGTTCGGTGTCAGGACCTGCTCCGTCAGGAAATGAGCCGCCGCGCGGCAAAGAAAAAGGCCCCTCTCCGCAAGGAAAGGGGCCTTTTCTCTGTCAGGGTCCGGCGACCGACATCACCCCCGCGGGGCGTGCTTGTTCAGGATGCGCTGCAGGGTGCGGCGGTGCATCTTCAGCCGGCGGGCGGTTTCGGAAACGTTGCGGTCGCACTGCTCGAACACGCGCTGGATGTGCTCCCACCGCACGCGGTCGGCGGACATGGGGTTTTCCGGCGGGGAGGGCAACGGGCGGCCATCGGCCAGCAGGGCGGATTCCACGGCGTCGGCGTCCGCCGGCTTCGGCAGATAGTCCACCGCGCCGGCCTTCACCGCGGCGACCGCCGTGGCGATGTTGCCGTAGCCGGTCAGCATGACGATGCGGGCGTCGGGGCGGGCGTCGCGCAGGGTCTTGACCACATCCAGGCCGCTGCCGTCGGCCAGCCGCAGGTCGACCACCGCGAAGGCCGGCGCCGATTCCTGGGCGACGTCGATGCCGAGTTGCACGCTGTCCACGGCCACCACGTTGAAACCGCGCTTTTCCATGGCGCGCGCGAGGCGGGTTCGGAACGGCGCGTCGTCGTCGACGATGAGGAGGCTGCGGGTAACGTCACCCGTGAACGTCAGCTTGGCGGTTTCGCCCGTTGGACTCTCGTCCGTGGTCATCGCGCTATCCACCACTAGTCCTCTGGTTCTAAGACACCACGGTCCCAACGTACGACAACTCGCGCGCCGCCGCTACGGTTATTGCTAAAGGCTACAAGGGCACCCGTTTTCTCTAGCAGCGTTTGTGCAATAAAGATTCCCAGCCCCATATGTCCCGACCGCTCGCTTCTTGCCGACAGGTAGGGCTCGCCGATGCGGCTCAGCAGATGGGCGGGATAGCCCGGCCCGTCGTCCATCACCACCACCGTGGCGGATCGCGCGTCCCAGGAGGCGGCGACCGTCACCCGCCCATCGGCGAACTGGTGGGCGTTCTGGATGAAGTTGCCGAGGCCATGGATGATCTCCGGGCTGCGGCGGACGATCGGCTCCTCCCCCACGGAGCCGTCGCTGCGCTCGACCGCGAACTGGATGTGGCCCAGCCGGTGCGGTGCGCCCGCCGCCTCCACCAGCGCGGTCAGGGGCAGGCGCTCGAACGGGTCGCCGCCGTCCGCCTCCGGCTTGCGGGCCAGCTCCGCCAGGATCTCGCGGCAGCGCATCACCTGGCTTTGCAGCAGGGAGACGTCCTCGGTGTAGGGGCTGTCCGGCGGCATGTCGTGCAGAAGCTCCTTCGCCACCACCGCGATGGTGCCGAGCGGCGACCCCAGCTCGTGCGCGGCGGCGGCGGCCAGCGCGCCCAGCGAGGACAGCCGCTGCTCGCGGGCCAGCGCCACCTGCGAGGCCGACAGGGCGTTGGCGAAGCGCCGCGCCTCCTCGGCCACGCGGAAGACGTAGCCGCTGATGAAGCCGGCCGACACCGACAGCGACAGCCAGATGCCGAAGGCGTAGAGCGGGGCGACCGAGGGCATCGGCTCCGGCCAGGGCAGCGGGAAGTGCCACAGCGCCAGCACCGTCAGGCAGACGAGGTTGAGGCCGGTCAGCAGAACCACGCTGTAGCGGGACAGGATCGCCGCGGCCACCGTCATCGGGGCCAGCAGCAGGATGGCGAAGGGGTTGGCGAGGCCGCCGGTGAGATACAGCAGCAGCGTGAGCTGCAGCATGTCGTAGCCGAGATAGAGCGCGGCGTCCCGGTCGGCCAGCCGCAGCCGCCCGCCGCGCTGGGCCATCGCCACGAGGTTCAGCAGCACCGACGCCCCGATGGCCGCCAGCACCGGCCCCAGCGGCAAGGGGAAGCCCATGACGAGCTGGACCGTCGCCACGGTGGCGAGCTGCCCGATCACGGCGATCCAGCGGATCAGGATCAGGGTGCGCAGCGTGACGCGCCCGTCCAGGTTGGTCCACTGGGCCGGCCCCGGCCGGCCGGCGTGGGTCATGGCGTGGCGGAGGGATGAAGCGGCGGTCACGGTCATGGGCGGGCTTTCCAGCAAGGGCCGCTGTCGCCGCGGCTTCGTATCGGGGCGCTTGGCCGATTTGTCGGTGCTGTTTTGCCACTCTGGCGTTTGCGCGCCAAGCGGCCATATTCTCCGCCTATGGATCAATGCGCAAAACAGCACGCCATCCGGGCCGAGAACCTGACCAAACGCTACGGCACCGCCCGCTCCGGCGAGGTCACCGCCGTGGACGGCATCTCCTTCACCGTTGCGGCGGGGTCGGTCACCGGGCTTCTCGGCGGCAACGGGGCCGGCAAGACGACGACCATCTCCATGCTGCTCGGGCTTCTGCTGCCGACCTCCGGCACGGTGGAGGTGCTGGGGGTCGACATGGTGCGCCACCGCCACGCGGCGTTGCCCCGCATGAACTTCTCCTCGCCCTATGTGGAGTTGCCGCACCGGCTGACCGTGCGGGAGAACCTGACCGTCTACGGCCACCTCTACGGGCTGAAGGGGGTGACGCGGCGGGTGGAGGAACTGGCCGAGCATCTGGAGCTGACCCGCTTCCTGGAGCGCCCCTCCGGCGGGCTGTCGGCGGGGCAGAAGACGCGGGTGGCGTTGGCCAAGGCGCTGCTCAACCGGCCCGAGCTTCTGCTGCTGGACGAGCCGACCGCCTCGCTCGACCCCGACACGGCGGACTGGATTCGCACCTATCTGGAGCGCTACCGCATGGAATCCGGGGCCACCATCCTGCTCGCCTCCCACAACATGCTGGAGGTGGAGCGGCTGTGCGACGACGTGCTGGTGATGCGCCAGGGACGGATCGTCGACCACGGGTCGCCGGCGGGACTGCTGGCCCGCTATGGCCGGACCTCGCTGGAGGACGTGTTCCTCGACATCGCCCGCGACCGCGCCAATGGTGAGGATGCCCGCCGGGAGGCCGCCGATGCCGCCGAGTGACGCCGCTGTCCTGGTCCACGCCAACCCCGCCTTCTCGCTGCGCCGGGTGGGGGCGATGGTGCTGCGCTACTGGTATCTGCTGCGCGGCTCCTGGCCGCGCTTCCTGGAGCTGGCCTACTGGCCGACCATGCAGATGATCCTGTGGGGCTACATCAACCAGTTCATGGCGACCTCCAGCGCCTGGGTGGCGCAGGGGGCCGGGGTGCTGGTCAGCGCGGTGCTGCTGTGGGACGTGCTGTTCCGCGGCCAGCTCGGCGTGTCGGTGTCCTTCCTGGAGGAGATGTGGTCGCGCAACCTCGGCCACCTGTTCGTCAGCCCGCTGCGTCCGAGCGAATGGGTGGCGGCGCTGTTCGGGATGAGCCTGATCCGCACCGTCATCGGCGTCGTCCCGGCGGCGCTGCTGGCGATTCCGCTGTTCGGCTATTCGCTGTTCGACCTCGGTCTGCCGCTGGCCGGCTTCTTCGCCAACCTGATCGTCTTCGGCTGGTCGCTGGGGTTGGTCATCGTGGCGCTGATCCTGCGCTACGGCATGGGTGCGGAAGGGCTGGCCTGGATCGTCGTCTTTATGCTCGCCCCGGTCAGCGCCGTCTACTACCCGGTCGGCGTCCTGCCGGGCTGGCTGCAATGGGTGGCCCTGTCGCTGCCCTCCGCCCACGTCTTCGAGGGGATGCGCGCCATCCTGTTCGACGGCACGATGCGCTGGGACCATCTGGCCTGGGCGGTGGGGCTGAACGCCCTGTTCATGGGGCTGTGCAGCGCCGCCTTCCTCTATTCCTTCCATCAGGCGCGGGTGCGCGGGGCGCTGCTGCAGACGGGAGAATGACATAAGGCCGGGGGGTGACAAAAGGCGCCGGGCCTCGCCAGCACCGGCCAGCCGTGTTAGCGTCCCGGCCTCTTCTTCGGACCGACAGCCAGAGCGCCGCCATGACCCCCGTTTCCCCCGCCGCCCCGGTCACCCTCGCCGAGATCGCCGCCGCCCTGGGCGCGGCGCTGGAGGGTGACGGCACCCTGCGCATCGCCCGCGCCGTCCACCCGTCGGAGGCCGAGGGGCCGGAGGATCTGGCGCTCGCCATGGAAAAGGGCATGACGGAGCTGCTGGCCGGCGGCAAGGCCGTCGCCGCCGTGGTTGCGGAAGGGGCGGAGGTGCCGGCCAACCTCAAGGGCTGGATCGTCGTCAAGCGCCCGCGCTTCGCCATGGCCGGCCTGACCACGGTCTTCGAAAAGCCGGTCCATGCCGAGCCGGGGGTGCACCCTGCCGCCTTCGTGGCGCCGGAGGCCATCCTGGGGGCGGGCGTGTCGGTTGGTCCCTTCGCCTATGTCGGGCCGAAGGCGGTGCTGGGCGAGGGCGTGATCGTCATGCCCCACGCCACGGTCGGGGCGGAGGCGGTGATCGGCAAGGGCTGCCTGCTGCACCCCGGCGCCCGCATCGGCGAGCGGGTGGTGATGGGCGAGCGCTGCATCATCCACCCCAACGCCGCGGTCGGCAACGACGGCTTCAGCTTCGTGACGCCGGAGCCGGGCAGCGTCGAATCGGCCAAGGCGACGGGCCGGGTGGTCGGCACCAACGTGCTGATCCATCGCGTGAACTCCATCGGCACGGTGATCCTGGGCGACGATGTGGAGGTGGGGGCCGGCGCCACCATCGACCGCGGCACCATCACGGCGACCCGCATCGGCTCCGGCACCAAGATCGACAACCTCGTGCAGATCGGCCACAACGTGCAGATCGGCACCAACTGCATGCTGTGCGGCCATGTCGGCATCGCCGGCAGTTCGACCATCGGCGACCGTGTGGTGCTGGCCGGCAAGGTGGGCGTGGCCGACCATGTGAAGATCGGCAACGACGCGGTGGTGGCCGGCAACTCCGGCGTCGGCACGGACATTCCGGCGAAGGCCGTCTACATGGGTTACCCGGCTGTGCCGCGCGACCGCGCCTTTGACCAGTACAAGGGGCTGGCCCGGCTGAAGCGTATGTTCGCGGATGTGACCGACCTGAAGAAGCGGGTCGGGGCGCTGGATGGCGGCGGGAAACCGGCGGTCGAGGAGAAGTGAGGGGGCGTTTTCCCCCATCTCTTTCCCTCCCCCGCTGGGCGGGGGAGGGAAAGAGGTTCGCAGGAGCAACTCCCTCCCCTGCCCAGCGGGGGAGGGAAGGGGCCCAGGCGCAGCATGGGAAGGGGGGCAAACGCTGCCCCTGTGATGTGCTTACTGGAACGCGATCTTCGCGTGATCCCCCGGCTTCGGCGGCTCGCCGGTGATTTTCGCCTTCACATAGCCGTAGGCGTAGACCATCGCGCTCGACGGGCTGTCCCAATATTCGGCCTGATCGACGCTGACCTTCAACAGCGCGAGATCGGGGTCGTCCACCCCCTGCGGGAACCAGGTGGACAGGATGTCCCGCCACAGGAAGCGGATCTTGTCGCGGTCGCGCACCGTCTCCGCCACCCCGGACACCGAGACGTAATCCTGCTTCTCCGGGTCGGCGTAGGACAGGTTGACGCGCCAATGCGTCTTCAGTTCATGGACCTTCGGTGAGTCGGCCCGTGTAAAGAACCACAAGGTTCCATCGTCGAATCCCGCGTGCGGCAAGGTCGCCATCGGGCGGGAATGCAAAATGCCGTTCTCGTCCAGCGTCGTCATCATGCAGATGCGGACGCCCTTGATCATGCCCCAGAGCTTCTCGGCGGCCTCGCGATCGTCAGCGCTTCTTGCCATGGTCTGACCCTCTATTGGTAGCCCAACGGAGTTGGGTCAACGCCCATGTCCCGAAAAGGTTCCGAGGGCGTTCAGGGCCGCGACCGACCAGGAGCCGTCCGTCCCATCCCCGCTGTAATGGTCGATCCGCGACAGCGAGAGCGGCGCCACTGCCAGCCGCAACGCCGCCCGAGGTGTCAGGTCCAGCGCGAGCGCCAGCGCCGCGCGGATCGACCCGCCGTGGATCACCGCCACGATGTCGCGCCCGGCGTAGAGGTCGGTCAGCCGGGCGACCGCGCCGGCCACCCGTTCCATCACCGCCGCGAAGCTCTCGCCATCCGGTGGGGCCTCGGTCGCCGGATCGCTCCAGAAGCGGCGGGCCTCCTCCGGGTGCAAGTCCGCCACCGCGTCGTGGGACAGCCCTTCCCAACGACCGAAGTCCTGCTCGGCCAGCGCCCGCTCGACCAAGGCCATGTCGCTGCCGGGCAGGCGCAGCGCCGCCGCCGTCTGCCGGGTGCGGCGCAGATGCGAGGTCACCCAGACCGCCTGCGGCGGCAGCCGCGCCGCCAGCGTCGCCAGCGCGTCGGATTCGCCGGTATCGGCAGCGGGATCACTCCGCCCGTAGATCACTTTTCCCGGATTCGGGACGGGAGCGTGGCGGATGAGCCACCAGCGAGTGTTTTTCATGCAACAGTCGCGGCCAGGGTGAGCAGAACGGCGGCCTCCGCCACCTGCTGGGCGGCGCCGAACACGTCGCCTGTGTGGCCGCCGATCTGCCGCCGCGCCTGCCACGCCACCGCCAGGACGGCCAGCGCGGCCGAGAGGACTGCGGCAGCGGCCAGCCCATGCAGCGCCGCCACGGCCACGGCCAGCGCCAGCGCGAGCGACAGGGCCACCGTGCCGGGCGACGGGCTTCCCTGCCGGGCGGCGAGGCCGTCGGCGCGGGCCGGCTCCATGAATCGGGCGATCACCGCCATGCCGCCGCGCGACAGGGCGCCCGAGGCGAGCAGGGCGGGGATGACGATGCGCGGCTCGGCCAGCGCCGCCAACGCCGAGGCGCGGACCGCGACCGAAAAGACGATGGCGAGCACGCCGTAGCTGCCGACCCGGCTGTCCCGCATGATCTCCAGCTTGCGGGCCTTGTCGCGCCCGCCGCCGAAGCCGTCGGCGACGTCGGCCGCCCCGTCCTCGTGCAGGGCGCCGGTCAGCCAGACCATGGCGCCCAGCGCCAGCAGCGCCGCCGGCAGCGGCGGCAGATGGGCCAGCGCCGCCAGCCCGTGGACGGCGCCGCCGAACAGCCCGACCCCGGCGCCGACCAGGGGAAACCAGCCCATGGCGCGGGCGTGGGCGTCCTCGGCCAGTGGGCCGGACAGGCGCAGCGGCAGCCGCGTCAGGAAGACGACGGCCAGCGCCAAATCGGCGGTCCAGCGGGAGCGGGGCGGGGCGGGGGAATCCTCAAGCATGGCGCTTCGAAGTACGGCAACCCCAGGCCCGCCGCAACGGATAACAGGCCCACAACGGATGACAGGCAGGACGAGAGGCGCTTTGACAGCGGGTCGGGAATGGTCCAAGGTCGCGCCGCTTTTTTCATCGTTTCCCGATCACATCCTCTGCCGTCAGCGTCAGGACCCTTCGCCATGAGCAACACGCAGCCCGCCATCACCTTCGAGGAAATCCGCGCGCTGGTGCGCAACCTGCCGGGGCCGGACCTCGACGCCGGTACGGCGGCCCTCCAGCGCGAACGGCAGCTGACCAAGCCGGCGGGCGCGCTCGGCCGGCTGGAGGAGATCGCCCAGTGGATGGCGACGTGGCAGGGCCAGCACCCGGCGGAGGTGCGCCGCCCGCGCGTCGCCGTCTTCGCCGGCAACCACGGCGTCGCCGCGCGCGGCGTCTCGGCCTACCCGGCGGCGGTGACCGCCCAGATGGTCCAGAACTTCCAGAACGGCGGCGCCGCCGTGAACCAGCTCTGCGAGGTGGCCGACGCCGACCTGCGCGTCTACGAGCTGGACCTGGAGACCCCCACCGCCGACTTCACCGAAGGTCCGGCGATGGGCGAGGAGGACTGCTGCCAAGCCATGGCCTACGGCATGATGGCCGTGGAGACGGGGGTCCAGCTTCTGGCGCTCGGCGAGATGGGCATCGGCAACTCCACGGCGGCGGCGGCGCTCTGCCACGCCCTGTTCGGCGGCGAGGCCAAGGACTGGACGGGCCGCGGCACCGGTGTGGACGACGAGGGGCTGGCTCGCAAGGTCGCCGCCGTCGAGGCCGGTCTGGCCGTCAACCCGCAGGCCAAGGACGACCCGTTCGAGGCGCTGCGCTGCTTCGGCGGCTATGAGCTGGCGGCCATCGCCGGCGCCATCCTGGCCGCCCGCATGGCGCGGGTGCCGGTGCTGCTCGACGGCTACGCCTGCACGGCGGCGGCGGCGGTGCTGTTCAAGGCCGACCGCCGGGCGCTCGACCATTGCATGGTCGCCCACCGCTCCGTCGAGCCGGGCCATGACCATCTTCTCGCCGCCATCGGCAAGGAGCCGCTGCTCGATCTTGGGATGCGTCTGGGCGAGGGCTCGGGCGCGGCGCTGGCGATCAACATCGTGAAGTCGGCCTGCGCCTGCCATGCCGGCATGGCGACCTTCGCCGACGCGGGCGTCAGCACCCGCGGGGTGTGAGGAGGGCGAGGTACTCTTGCCCCCTCCCCGGCCCTCCCCCGCTCACGCGGGAGAGGGGGATTGATTCCCTCCACCGCGAAGCGGGGGAGGGTTAGGGAGGGGGCAAACGGTCCCTACAGCAGCCCGTCGGCGAAGTCGGTGATGAGCGCGGACAGGAACAGGTCGAGCAGGACCAGGACCGCCGCCGCGACGCCGGAGATGTCCAGCGCCGTGCGCATGACGAACCACTGGTAGGTCAGCATCGCCAGCATGATGCCGAACACCAGCCCTTCGGAGATCGGGCCGGGCAGAATCCCCGTGGCGGCCAGGATCACCACCGGCAGATAGACGCTCATCTGCACGACCGACGACCAGTTGTAGGCGCACAGGAAATCGATGTAGCGGCTCTGCCGGTCCAGCAGCCCGCTCACCCCGTGCATGACCACGGGGAAGGCCGTCCAGCTGATGACGTAGGCGATGGCCTCCACCACCACGAGCTGGAACAGCGGCGTGTCCGGCACCTGGTCCCACAGCCGGATCGCCAGCAGCAGCGTCCAGGCCGGGGCGACGATCACCGCGGCGTAGAAGGACTTCCACGCCCCTTCGGGGGTGCGGTCCAGATGCTGCAATCCGGTGGGGTCGAACCGGGCCAGGCGATAGGCGCCGAAGACGGAGGAGGCGACGTCCCGGGCGGTCAGCGGCATGTTGCGGTCACCGGAGGGTGGTGGGAACGGGCGGAGGAGGCCTTACGTCAACCGATCCGGTCGAAGACGTTCCGCAGAACCTCGCCGTAAATGTCGGTCAGGCGGGTCAAGTCGTCCAGCGTGGTGTGCTCGTCCACCTTGTGCATCGTCTGCCCGACGAGGCCGAACTCGACCACCGGGCAGAAATTCTTGATGAAGCGGGCGTCCGACGTGCCGCCGGTCGTCGAGTATTCGGGACGGCGCCCGGTGACGCGCTCCGCCGCCTCCGCCACCAGCTCGGTCAGCGGGCCGGGCGGCGTCAGGAAACTGTCGCCCGACACGAAATGGTCCAGCTCGTAGGAGCCGCCCACCCGGTCGAGCCGCTCGCGCAGCCACGTCAGCAGCGTGTCGGCGGTGTGCAGGTCGTTGAAGCGGATGTTCAGCGTCGCCTTGCCCTGTGCCGGGATGACGTTGTGCGCCGGGTTGCCGACGTCGATGGTGGTCAGCTCCAGGTTCGACGGCTGGAAATGCGGGGTGCCGGCGTCCAGCGGCTCCGCCGTGATGGCCGCCAGCATGCGGGCCAGCCGGGGCAGCGGGTTGTCGGCCAGATGCGGGTAGGCGACATGCCCCTGCGCGCCGTGGACGGTCAGGAAGGCGGTCATGCTGCCGCGCCGCCCGATCTTGATCATGTCGCCCAGCGCCTTGGGGTTGGTCGGCTCGCCGACCACGCAGGCGTCGAGTTTTTCACCCTTGGCCTGCATCCAGTCCAGCACCTTGCGGGTGCCGTTGATGGCGACCCCTTCCTCGTCCCCGGTGATCAGCAGGCTGATCGAGCCCTTCGGGGCGCCGCCGGCCCTGACGTGGCGGGCCGCGGCGGCGACGAAGGCGGCGATGGCCCCCTTCATGTCCACCGCGCCTCGGCCGTAGAGGCGGCCGTTGTGGATCTCCGCGGCGAAGGGATCGATGGACCAGCCCTTCAGCTCGCCGGGGGGCACCACGTCGGTGTGCCCGGCGAAACAGAAGTTCGGCCCTTCCGTGCCCAGACGGGCGTAGAGGTTGTCCACCGGCGCCGTGCCCTCCTCCTCGAACCGCAGGCGATGGCAGGCGAAGCCCAGCGGCGCCAGCGCCGCCTCCAGGACGCCCAGAGCGCCGCCCTCCTCGGGCGTCACGCTGGGGCAGCGGATCAGGGCCTGCGCCACCGCGACGGGATCGCAGGGGTCGAAGGAGGGAGCGGCGGCGGCGGTGCTCATCGTGTGGTCTTCCCCGGCGTCAGTCGCGCAGCAGGTCGTTGATGGAGGTCTTGGCGCGGGTCTGCTCGTCCACGCGCTTCACGATCACCGCGCAATAGAGGCCCGGACCCGGCGTGCCGTCGGGCAGCGGCTTGCCCGGCAGGGTGCCGGGAACCACGACCGAATAGGCCGGGACGCGGCCGACGAAGACCTCGCCGGTGTTGCGGTCGATGATCTTGGTGGAGGCGCTGATGAAGACGCCCATGGACAGCACGGCGCCGCGCTCCACGATCACGCCCTCGACCACCTCGGAGCGGGCGCCGACGAAGCAGTCGTCCTCGATGATGACCGGGTTGGCCTGGAGCGGCTCCAGGACGCCGCCGATGCCGACGCCGCCCGACAGGTGAACGTTCTTGCCGATCTGCGCGCAGGAGCCGACGGTGACCCAGGTGTCCACCATGGTGCCGCTGTCGACATAGGCGCCGACGTTGACGAAGCTGGGCATGAGGATGACGTTCGGCGCGACGTAGGCGGAGCGGCGGACGACCGCGCCCGGAACGGCGCGGAAGCCGGCGGCCTGGAACTGCGCCTCCGACCAGCCTTCGAACTTCGGCGGCACCTTGTCGTACCAGGAGGCGCCACCCGGCGCGCCGGGGATCGTCTCGTTGGCGTTCAAGCGGAAGGACAGCAGGACCGCCTTCTTCAGCCACTGGTTCACGACCCAGCCGGCGTCCGTCTTCTGCGCGACGCGCAGATCGCCGGCGTCGAGGCCGGACAGGGCCTCCTCCACGGCGTCGCGGACGGCGCCCTTGGTCGAAACATTCAGGGTGTCGCGGGTTTCCCACGCGGCGTTGACGGCGGATTCGAGGCTGGCGTGGCTCATGGCGGCATTCGCTGGGCTGTCTGTTCGAGGGTTCGGAACATGGGCCGCGCCGCGCCGCCTTGTCAACGTTGCCTTGTTCTCAATGGGTTCTTAAAGGGTTCCTACGGGGGGAAGGTGGGGCCTTGCGGTCGCCGCTCAGCCCGCGACCTCCTCCAGCCAGGCCGGCAGGTCGTCGACGGTGTGGTCGATGTGGCGGCCGGTGCCGACTCCGCCCTGGTCGGGGCGGGCCCAGTCGGCCTCGCTGCGCACCCACACCGTCGTCATGCCCAGGGCGTGGGCGGGGACGAGGTTGCGGGCGATGTCCTCCACCATGCAGGCGCGGGCGGGGTCGATGCCGTAGTGATCCACCAGGATGTCGTAGGGGCGCGGGTCGGGCTTGGGCACATAGCCGGCCTCGATGATGCCGAAGGTCGCCTCGAAGCAGCCGTCGATGCCCAGCTGCCGCGTCACGTTCTCGGCGTGGCGGACGGAGCCGTTGGTGTAGATGATCTTGCGCCCCGGCAAACGATTCAGCGCGTCCGCCAGGCCGGGGCAGGGTGCCACCGGGCTGACGTCGATGTCGTGCACGTAATCCAGGAAAGGCACCGGATCGACGTCGTGCTCCACCATCAGGCCGCGCAGCGTCGTTCCGTGCTCCCGGAAGAAGCGCTTCTGCATGACGCGCGCCTCGTCGTAGGTGATGCCGAAATGCCCGGCGATGAAATCGCCGATGCGCCGGTCCACCTGGGCGAACAGGTTGCAGGAGGCGGGATAGAGGGTGTTGTCGAGGTCGAAGATCCAGACCCCGGTGTCGCGAAGGGAAGCCGTCATGGGCTGAACAATGGGGCTTCGCCCGCCCGCCCGCAAGCCGCTTCGCCGCATGGCCCGTTTCCGTTCCGGGACGGGGTTGCCTTCAATGAGTGGTTGCGTATGGCAGGTGCTCGGACCGCCTGAAGAAAGATTCGGGAAAGAAACGCATTTCTCCGGTATACTCCGCGCCGCGCAGTCTCAGGTTCGCACCGTGTCCGCAGACCCAATATCCGAAGTTCCGCCGGCCAACCCGTCCGGCGCCGTTCCGACTCCCACGCTCCTGGCCGCATTCCCCGGTCCGGCGATCCGGTTGGATTCCGCTCACGCTGTCGCCGCCGCGAACGCCGCCGCGGACGAACTGCTGTGCGCCGGCGGGCGCTGGCTCGCGGACATCCAGGGGTGGCTGGCGATGTGCAGCGTGGCGCCGGGCCTGCGCTCCCTTCCGGTGGAGTTGCCGCGCGGCGTGATGATCGTCGAATGGGCGGCCACGCCGTTGCCCGACGGCGAGATTTTGCTGCTGGGACGCGACGCCACGCTGGAGCGGCAGCTCCGCCAGACGTTGATCGAGTCGCGCCGCCGCTACAAGGATCTCGTCGAGGTTTCGAGCGATTTTGCCTGGGAAACGGGCAGCGATGGGCGATTCGTCTTCGTCACGCCCAAGGGCGCGCTGGGCTACACCTCCGATGCGTTGATTGGTCGCAACCCCAAGGATCTGGCGGTGGCCGAGTGGGGCGACCTGCCGTTGCCGTTCGACAGCCGCCGCCCCGTCGACCAGGCGGAGCTGTGGCTGAAGCGGGTGGACGATCTGCCCGCCTGCTTCGTGGTTTCGGCGGTGCCGCTGTTCGGGCCGCAGGGCGAATGGATGGGCGCGCGCGGCGTCTGCCGCGAAACGACGGAGCAGGTGCTGCGCTCCGCCGAGCTGGCGCGGGTGCGCAACCGTGAGAAGATGCTCGCCCACATCGTCCACACGCTGCGCGACCAGCTCGACGCCCAGAAGGCGCTGCACGTCGCCGCGGTGGAAACCGCGCGCGCGCTGGGCGCCGACGGCTGCCGCATCTACCGCGCGACGGAAACGGGCGCCCTGCGTCCCGCCGCCGATTTCGCCGCGGAGATCCCGGAAGAGCTGCTCTCCGATCTGTTGCGGCCGGTTCTTGAGGAGATCGCCGGCAGCGAGGACCCGCACGAACTGACCCTGGGGGCGAACCGGCTGCTGGCCGCCCGGACGGAGCACCGGCAGGCCGTCAACGGCGCCGTGGTGATCTGGCGCGGCGACGATTCCGATCCCTGGGACGACGAGGACCGGATGCTGCTGTCCGGCGTGGCCGACCACATCGGCATCGCCCACGCGCATCTGGCCTACCAGGAACGGTTGCGCCGCCTGTCGGAGCGCGACGGGCTGACCGGCCTGTTCAACCGCCGCACCTTCTTCGAGCGGCTGGACGAGGTGCTCGGCCGTCCGGACACCGGGCCGTCCGCGCTTCTCTACGTGGACCTCGACAATTTCAAGGCGGTGAACGACCTGCATGGCCACCAGCAGGGCGACGCCGTGCTGAAGGCCATCGGCGGGCTGCTGACCAACGGCGTCCGGCCCGGCGACCTGCCGGGGCGGCTGGGTGGCGACGAGTTCGTCCTCTGGCTGGGCCGCACCGACGAGGGGCAGGCGGTGGCGGTGGCCGAGCGTCTGCTGGCCGGCATGGCCGCGCTGCGCCATCTCTCGGCCAGCCCGGACAAGCCGCTTGGCCTGTCCATCGGCATCGCCGTCCATCGGGTGGGGCGCGAGACCGTCCAGGAGCTGACCGACCGCGCCGACTCGGCGATGTACGACGCCAAGAAGCGCGGTAAGGGTCATTACGCCGTCGCTCCGGTCTCCATGGAAACCGCCGTCGTGGCGGACCCCATGGCGGAGGCGTCCCCATGACCGTCCGCGGCGACCGCGCCGAGCCACAGCTTCTCGACCCCGCCGATTACGAGGCGGCCAAGCAGATGGCGCGCAGCACCGACCCGGCGGTGCGTCGCCGCGTCGCCGCGTCGCCCGAGACCCGGCCGGAACTGCTCTATTTCCTGGCCGCCGACACCGCGGCGGAGGTGCGTGAGGCCATCGCCACCAACGCCGGCACCCCGCGGCAGGCCGACCTGATGCTGGCCACCGACCGGGAGGTCGCGGTGCGCGGCGCCCTGGCCCAGAAGGTCGCCCGGCTGCTGCCCGACCTGTCCGCCGACCAGGCGTCGCAGATCGAGCGGCTGACCCTGGAATGCCTGGAGGCGCTGGCCCGCGATCAGGCGACGGAGGTGCGCGGCATCCTGTCCGAGGCGTTGAAGGAGTTGCCGGGCGCGCCGCACGGCGTCATCAACACGCTGGCCCGCGACGTGGAGCTGTCGGTCTGCGCGCCGGTCCTGCAATTCTCGCCGATCCTGACCGACGAGGATCTGGCGGACATCATCATGCGCGGGCCGGTGGCCGGCGCCCTGTCGGCGATCGCCGGGCGCAAGACGGTCTCGGCCTCCGTCGCCGAGGCCATCGCACGGTCCGACGACGAGGCGGCGATGACCGCTCTGCTCGCCAACCCCTCGGCCCAGATCCGCGAGGAGACGCTGGACCGCATCCTCGATCAGGCGCCGCGGCACGAGCCGTGGCACGCCCCTCTGGTGCGCCGCCCGCGCCTGCCGGCCCGCGCCGTGGCGCGTCTGGCGAGCTTCGTCGCCGACAACCTGCTGAAGGTCCTTCGGGAGCGCACCGACCTCGACCCCGCCGCCGCCCGCGCCCTGGCCGAGGGCGTGCGGGCACGGGTCAACCGTGGCGCCGGCGGCAACGGCGGTGGCGGACCCGGTGTCGCCCGCGGCCTCGTCGACTTCGGGGAGGAGGAGCTTGGCCATCTGCCGGGCGACAAGGACAAGGCGGCCGAACGCCCGTCCGACAAGGCGGCAAGGCTGAACAAGGAAGGCAAGCTGACCGAAAAGCTGCTGGAAGGCGCGCTGGCGGAGGGCGACCGGGCCTTCGTCCTGGCCGGGCTGGGCGAACTGGCGCAGCTTCCGATGCCGATCATCGACCGCATCATCGGCACCCACGCCCCGCGCGCCGTCACCTCGCTGGTGTGGCGCTGCGGCCTGTCGATGCGCTTCGCCCGGCAGGTGCAATTGCGCATCGCCCAGATTCCGCCAAAAACCGCGCTTATGGCAAGGGAAGGCGTCCTTTACCCGATGTCCGACGACGAGATGCGCTGGCAGCTCGCCTTCTTCGGAGTCGAGGAGAAAGTCTGACGCCGCGTCACCACACGGACCCGTCCATGCGCGCCCTGGCCCTGTTGCTGTTGTTCCTCGGTCTTTCCCTTCCCGCCTTCGCCGCCCCGCCGCCCGCCTCCCCGGAGGAGCGGGAGGTGGCGGCGGTGTTTGAAAGCGCCCGCTCCGCCCTGGCGCAGAAGCGCGGCGCGGCGATCGTTCCTCTGCTGTCCCGCGCGTCGCTGGACAAGCTGGAGCAGGTGCGCGGCGTCGCCCGCAGCGGCAACGACGCCGGCCTCGCCAAGCTGGAACCGGCGGAGAAGTTTGCCGCCATGGGCTTGCGCCGCTATGTCAGCCCGGCCGACCTGCGCCGCATGTCGCTCGGTGACCTGGCCGATCACGGCATGAAGAACGGCTGGCTCGGCCCCAACGTCATCGGCAGCAGCGGGCTCGGCCCGGTGCGGGTGCGCGGCGACCGCGCCTCCGCTTTGCTGATGGTCGACAACCGCCCGGCCCTGGTTCCCGCCGACTTCGTGCGCGAGGGTGGGGCGTGGAAGATCGACCTGAGCGGAGTCTTCACCTTCGGCAGCCAGATGCTGAAGGGCTTCGCCGCCATGTCGGGCAAGAGCGACGAGGCCTACATCGAGGACATGCTGCAGAAGCTGCCGGCCAAGCCGGCGATGATGCGCCGCTGACCGGCTGGGTGAGCGCGGCTGTGCTAGCGCGGACAGGCAGGGGAGTGCCGCGGTCCGCGTTACACCTCCTGCGACGGGGTGGGCCGTTGCGTGGAATCCAGGGATTGCGCTAGAGTCGCTCCGCACGCACGACGCGTTGGTGCCCTGATGACCGCTCCGGATGGCTATCCCTTCGCCGCGCTGACCGATGTGGACGCCGGGCTGTTCCCGTCCGCCGCGGTCGGCGTCGTTTCGGTGCGCGTCGCGTCGCACACCACTCCCTACACGGTTCCCTGTACCCCCGCTTTCGCGGCGGCGGCGGTGCGTCTGGCCGCCGGGCGCGGCACCGACGTTTCGGCGCTCGCCGCCGCGGCGCTGCTGCTGGTGTCCGACCGGATGCCCGATCCGGGCGCCCCGGACGGTGCGGAGCGGTCGGTGCTGGAGTTGCGGCTGCCGCCCGGCCACAGCGAACCGGCGATCCGCCGGGCGCTGGCGGCGGCGCTGGCGCTGGCCGAACCCGGTTGCCGGCTGATGCCCGCCGGGGAGGCGGGGCGGCTGGAGGGGGCGGTGGAAACCCTGACCTACCGGAACAAGGCGCTGGCCCACGCGCTGGAGCGGGTGTCCTTCCGCCCGCTGGACGGCAAGCTGACCCAGGTGCGCGACGCCGCGCAGATGTTCGGCTTCGTCAACGAATGGTGCTTCGACGAGGACCGGGTGGTGAAACGCTTCCGCGAGCTGGCCCCGGTCTACCACCCGGACACCGGCGTGGTCGCCTGCCGCGACCGCATGGCCCAGCTGATCGACGCGCGCAATCTGCTGATCAACCACGTCCGCACGGCCTACCGCTCCGGCCCGTGGACGCAGCGGCGGTCCTGACGCCCGAAAACAGATTAAGGCCGGGATCAGGTCCCGGTCATCTCCTCGACCCCGATGGCATCAGTCAGGCTGGTGCCGTCCAGCACCGTGCCGTCGAGGTCAGCGCCGGTCAGGTCGGTGCCGGTCAGGTCGGCTTCGCTCAGGTTGGCGCCGCGCAGGTCCGC
Organism: Azospirillum aestuarii; assembly: GCF_016632405.1. Taxonomy (NCBI): domain Bacteria; kingdom Pseudomonadati; phylum Pseudomonadota; class Alphaproteobacteria; order Rhodospirillales; family Azospirillaceae; genus Azospirillum; species Azospirillum aestuarii. Next base: position 208,216 of record NZ_JAEPIV010000003.1, on the reverse strand, counting down.
TCCGGCGAGGTTGGCGCCGGACAGGTTCACCTTGCGCAGGTCGGCGTCCTTCAGAACGGCCATGCCCATGCGGGCGCGCTGCAGGTTGGCCCGCCAGACATGGCTGCTCGACCCCTGGATGTGCACGGGGCCGAGCTGCGCCTCGGTCAGATTGGCGCCGGTCAGGGTCGCCCGCTCGAAATTGACGCCGCGCAGGTCGGCATTGGTGAAGTTCACCTTGCGCAGGTCCGACAGCGACAGGTCCGCGATGGCGAGCGAGGTGCCCATCATCGAGGCGCCGCGCAGCGTGATGCATTGCAGGATGCCGGCCGACAGGTTGATGCCGTCGAGGTTGCGCCCCGACAGGTCGAGCGAGGAGAGGTCGGCGCGCTTGCCGTCCTTGCCGCCGCTGTCGATCCAGGAGAGGTGCAGGGTCAGGATGTCGCGCAGGTCGTCGTCCGGATTCTCCAGAACCTTCGCCATCACCGCGGCGGACAGGTTGGGCGAGCGGAGCTGGGCCGCGTCCAGGATGGCGCCGATCAGGTTGGCGTTGGTGAAGTTGGCGCGCCCGATGGCGCAATTGGTCATCACCGCACCGGACAGCCGGGCGCCGGACAGGTTGGCCTCCGACAGGTCGGCGTCGGTCAGGTCGCAGCCCGTCAGGTTGGAATTCGTCAGGTTCGCGCGCATGAACTTGGTGCCGCGCAGGATCGCGTCGGTCAGGTCGGTCTGCATGACGAAGGCGTTCGCCACCTTGGCCCGCGACAGGTCGGCGCCGCGGATGACCGCCGCCGTCAGCTCCGAGGTCAGGACCGAGTCCTCGAAATTGTGCGGCATCATCTCGCCCGACGGAGTGTAATGCAGCAGCGTGCCGTCGCGCAGGTCCACCTCAACCAGCATGGCTTCCGACAGCACGGCGCCGCGCAGGCAGGCGCCGCGCAGGTCGGCGCGGCGCAGATCGGCCTTCTCCAGATTCGCCAGCCGCAGGTCGGCGGCGTAGAGGTTCGCGTTGGTCAGGTTGGCCCGGGTCAGCCGGGCGCTGAACAGCTTCGCCCCGGACAGGTCGGCGTCGGACAGGTCGATGCCGGACAGGTCCAGATGCGACAGGTCGCGCATCTTCAGGTTCGCGCGCACACCGCCCGGCTGGCTTTTCCGGAAAGCCTGATGCCGGAGCAGGATCGTGTTCAGCTGACTCTGCGTCAGCTTCGTGCGCGGCGTGTTCGTTCCGAAGCCTTGCGCGGGGGGCATCAGGGAAATCCCGGGTTGGAGTCGCGGCCCACTCTAAAGGGGAGCCGCGAAGAAAAAGTTAACAATCGGTAACGCTTTATTCAAGTACGCCTCGAATGCGTTCCATCGCGGGCGCTGTTTCCGGGCGGTAAAGTCCTTGGTTGTGTAAGGAAATAGTGACCCTTCGCGCGTCTTTGCGCAAGAGGCTCCCGCACGGCACGCCGTTGCTGCATGGTTGACTCCGCCCCCCGCGATGCGTATGGTCCGCCGACCTGCATCCGTCGAGCCATCGACCGGGTACCATCGGCCTGCGTGCCGGGGACCTCCGCCAGTCCGCGAGTTTCGCGCACTGGCTCGTTTGTGCTTGAGCCGATCGCGTTCGAGCGGATGGAGACCGAAACTGAGGACCGCTGACCCATGTTCGATGGCCTGACCGGACGCCTGGGCGACATCTTCGACAAGCTGCGCCGCCGCGGCGCGCTGAGCGAGGAGGACGTCAACGCCGCGCTGCGCGAGGTGCGCGTGGCGCTGCTGGAGGCCGACGTCGCCCTGCCGGTGGTCAAGCAGTTCGTCAACCAGGTCAAGGAACGCGCGATCGGCCAGGAGGTCCTGCGCTCGATCACCCCCGGCCAGCAGGTCATCAAGATCGTCCACGACAACCTCGTGGAGATGCTGGGGCAGGGCGAGGAGATCAACCTCAACGCCGCCGCCCCCGTGCCGATCCTGATGGTCGGCCTGCAGGGCTCGGGCAAGACCACCAGCACCGCCAAGATCGCGCTGCGCCTGAAGAACCGGGACCGCAAGAAGGTCCTGATGGCCTCGCTGGACGTGCGCCGTCCGGCGGCCCAGGAGCAGCTGAAGGTCCTCGGCGAGCAGACCGGCGTCGCCACGCTGCCGATCGTTCCCGGCCAGGACCCCGTCGCCATCGCGCGGCGCGCCATCGAGACCGGTCGCCGCGAAGGCTACGACGTGGTCATGCTCGACACCGCCGGCCGTCTGTCCATCGACGAGGAGTTGATGGCGGAGGTCGCGGCCGTGCGCGACGCGACCAAGCCGGCGGAAACGCTGCTGGTCGCCGACGCCATGACCGGCCAGGACGCGGTGACGGTCGCCACCAACTTCAACGACAAGGTCGGCATCACCGGCATCATGCTGACCCGCGTGGACGGCGACGCCCGCGGCGGTGCCGCCCTGTCGATGCGCCAGATCACCGGCAAGCCGATCAAGCTGCTGGGCATGGGCGAGAAGATCGACGCCCTGGAGGCCTTCCACCCCGACCGCATCGCCGGCCGCATCCTCGGCATGGGCGACGTCGTGTCGCTGGTCGAGAAGGCCGCCGAGAGCATCGACAAGGAAGAGGCCGAGAAGCTCGCCCGCAAGATGGAGAAGGGCCAGGGCTTCGACCTCGACGACATGGCCTCCCAGCTCAAGCAGCTGCGCAAGATGGGCGGCATGTCCGGCCTGATGGGCATGCTGCCGGGCATCGGCAAGATCAAGAACCAGCTCAAGGACGCGAACATCGACGACGGGGTGATCAAGCGCCAGGAGGCGATCATCTCCTCGATGACGAAGAAGGAGCGCAAGCACCCCGAGCTCATCAAGGCGTCGCGCCGCAAGCGCATCGCCGCCGGCTCCGGCACCAGCGTGCAGGAGGTGAACAAGCTGCTCAAGCAGTACGACACCATGCGCGGCATGATGAAGCAGGTGCAGAAGCTGGGGCAGAAGGGGCTGATGCGCCACGGGCTGCAGAGCCTCCTGCCGAAGAATTTCCGGGGGCCGAACTGACCCCCGGCGACCACACCGCGCGATGAGCGCGATCACGTTCAACCGCACACCAAGCGACTACACCAAGGAAGCGACTGTCCCATGTCCCTGAAGATCCGTCTGGCCCGTGGCGGCGCCAAGAAGCGTCCGTTCTACTCGATCGTCGTCGCCGACGCCCGCAGCCCGCGCGACGGCCGCTTCATCGAGAAGATCGGCACCTACAACCCGATGCTGCCGCGCGAGCACGAGCAGCGCATCGTCCTGGACGCCGAGCGCGCCAAGCATTGGCTGTCGGTCGGCGGTCAGCCGACGGACCGCGTCGCCCTGTTCCTGGCGAACGCCGGCCTGATCGCCAAGCCGGAAATCCGCGAGACTCCGAAGAAGTCCGCTCCGAAGGCCAAGGCGCAGGAGCGTCTGAAGGCCGAGGCCGCCGCCAAGGCCGCCGCCGAGGGCTGATAAAGGGAAGGCTCGTTGCCCCCACCCTGACCCTCCCCCGCTGAGCGGGGGAGGGGATAAAAGCTCCTTCCCCCGCCCAGCGGGGGAAGGCCGGGATGGGGGCAGAACGCCCGCAACGCACACGCTCAAGCCATGTCCACAAAAGTCTGCGTCGGCCAATTCGCCGGGGCGCACGGCGTCCGCGGCCTCGTGAAGGTGAAAAGCTTCACCGAGGATGCGCAAGCCGTGGCGTCCTACGGCCCCCTCTCGGACGAGCGGGGCGCCCGGCGCTTCACGCTGACGCTCCAGGGCACCATGAAGGACCTGTTCCTGGTCCGCGTCGATGGCATCGCCACGCGCGAACAGGCGCAGGAGCTGACCGGCGTCCGCCTTTATGTGGACCGTTCCGCCCTGCCCGAGACGGAGGACGAGGACGAGTTCTACCACGCCGACCTGATCGGCCTGCGTGCGGAACTCGCCGACGGCACCGTCTGGGGCACGGTGAAGGCGCTGTACGACTTCGGGGCCGGTGACGTGCTGGAGATCCGCACGGAATCGGGGCCGTTGGAGATGCTGCCCTTCACCCGCGCCTGCGTTCCGGTGGTCGATGTGAAGGGAGGCCGCGTCGTGGTCGATCTTCCCGCCGTCATCGAAGCGCGCGAAGGCGAGGCGGAAAAGGACGGAGAGGACGCGCCGGAGGGCGCGGATGCCGCTGAAGACGCTCAAGACGACGTTCAAGACAAGGGAACCCGCCCGTGAATCACGGCGCTTCCGGTTCTCTTGTCTGGACGGCCAAGGTTCTGACGCTGTTCCCGGAGATGTTTCCGGGTCCGCTGGGGCTCAGCCTCGCGGGAAAGGCGCTGGAAAATGGAGTCTGGGCGTTGGAATCAGTGGACATTCGCTCGTTCGCGCGCGATAAACACCGCTCCGTCGACGACACCCCCTTCGGCGGAGGGGCCGGCATGGTCATGCGGCCCGACGTGCTGGACGCGGCTCTGACCGCGACGGCGGGTCCTCCGGGCACTCCTGGACGCGGACGGGCGATCTACCTGTCGCCTCGCGGACGGGTGCTCGACCAGGAGCTGGTCAAGGAGCTGGCGGCCACCCCGGTGGTCACCCTGCTCTGCGGCCGGTACGAAGGGGTGGATGAGCGGGTGCTGGACGCGCACGGCCTTGAGGAGGTCAGCCTCGGGGATTTCGTGCTGTCCGGCGGCGAGACCGCCGCCCTGTGCCTGATCGACGCCGTGGTGCGCTTGCTCCCCGGTGTCATGGGCAATGTGGAGACGGCGGGCGAGGAAAGTTTCGAACGGGGGTTGCTCGAATACCCCCACTACACCCGGCCCGCGGTCTGGACCGACGGGCAGGGTGTGGAACGGTCGGTTCCGGACATCCTGTTGTCCGGCCACCACGAGAAGGTTCGCGCCTGGCGGCTCGCCGAGGCGGAGCGGATCACGCAGGCCCGGCGACCGGACCTGTGGGACCGCTACGAGGCGGGCAGGAAGGCCGAGGGTCAGATTGGAAAACGGGGTCGCCGGCGCGGCCCGAAACCAGAGTGACGGTCCGCCGCGAGGCGCACCGATGGAAAGGGGTAGTGTCATGAACCTGTTGCAGCAGCTCGAGCAGGAGCAGATCGAGAAGGCCCTCGGCGGCAAGACCATTCCTGTGTTCTCGCCGGGCGACACCGTCCGCGTGAACGTGAAGGTGGTCGAGGGCACGCGCGAGCGTGTCCAGGCTTACGAGGGCGTCGTGATCGCCCGCCGGAATGCCGGCGTGAACTCGTCCTTCACCGTCCGCAAGATCAGCTACGGCGAGGGTGTGGAGCGCGTGTTCCCGCTCTACTCCCCGCGTCTGGAGTCGATCGAGCTGGTCCGCAAGGGCGCCGTCCGCCGCGCCAAGCTGTACTATCTGCGCGACCGTCGCGGCAAGTCGGCCCGTATCGCCGAGCGCACGTCCGGCCGCGGCATGAACACGAAGGCCGCTGCGGAGTAATCCGGCGCCCTTCCGTTCGGTACGTCTGAACCAGCACCCGCCCGGAGCGATCCGGGCGGGTGTTTGGCGTTGGGGAGTAGGGGGGAGCGGTTGCATTGGTGCCCCCGCCCAACCCTCCCCCGCTGACGCAGAGAAGGGTTTTTCCCCTCCCCCTGCGCAGCGGGGGAGGTCGGGAGGGGGCCTTGGGCAACCGCTTCCCTACCGCGCCCGCATCGTCGTGAGGATTCCCGCGCCGATCAGCGCCACCGCGATCAGCACGCCGACCGTCAGCGGCTCGCCCATGAAGACCGCGCTCAGCAGCAGGGCGGTGACGGGGACGAGGCAGATGATCTGCCCGGCCTGGGCCGCCGGCATGGCGGTCAGCGACTTCGCCCACCACCAGAAGCACAGCCCCGTCGCGATCACCCAGTTGAAGGCCAGGACGGTGCCCAGCGCGGGTGTCCAGTGGATCGGCCGGGCGTGCTCCGCCGCCAGGGCCAGCGGCGCGGTCGCCACGGCGCTGACGGCGATCTGCCAGAAGGTCTGGGTCCAGAAGGGCGTGCGCCAGCCGCCGCGGCGACGGCGGTAGAGCGTGGCGCCGAGCGCCCAGCTCAGCGCGCAGGCCAGCAGCAGCCCGTTGCCCAGCAGCACCACCGGGTCGCTCCAGTCCATCAGCGCCGGGTTGAAGAAGACGAGGACGCCGGCGAAGGTCAGCAGCGCGCCGATCACCCGCCCGCGCGTGAAGCGCTCCCCGGCCAGCAGGACGCCCAGCGGCAGCGCCCACATCTGCATGGTGTAGGCCAGCACCGCGGCCCGTCCCGGCGGCACCACCCGCAGCGCGATGGAACTGAGGTCCAGCATGCCGGCAATCTGCAGCAGCCCGACCAGGGCCAGCGGCCAGCGCTCCCCCGGCGGCGGCAGGAGGGGAAAGCGCAGCACCCGCGACAGCAGGGCCAGCACCGCCGCCGCCCCGGCGAAACGGAGAAAGCAGAAGGTCAGCGGCCCGATGTCGGACAGGGCCAGCTTCATCAGGGGCCAGTTGGCGCCCCAGAACAGCACGATTCCCGCAAGCTGCGCGTAGACCACGGTGCCCGGACCGCCCACGGGTCCCTGGCCGGCCGCGGCGCGTGGCATGGCCTGATCCGCCATGAGTCCTCCCAACCCTGAATTTTGCCGCATCCTACGGCGCGGGCGGAGGTGGGAGGTCTGCGTTCCCGGTGCGGCAGCCCCGCGACGGGACGGCGTTACGGCGTGCCGCCGGTGGAGAAGCCGGTGAAGACCTGGATGCCGAACCAGCCGCCGATGGCGAACAGCACCAGAAGGATCATGGTGGTGGCGATGGCGATGTTGGTCTGGCGGATGCGCCGGCAGTTCGGGCAGCCGGGAAGCTCGGCGGGATAAGGCCGTTCGCAGCGTTCACAGCGGACAGTGGGGTCCGTCACGGGATGACCCTTCATCGAATGGGGGTGGTGCCGGACGCTATCATAAGGAGAGCCCTCCCCGCCAGCCGATGGGCGGCGCGGGGGAGCGGCGATTTTTCGCTGCGGGAAGCGGGGTGTTTTCCACAGCCTCGGCCTTGTCCTGGTTGAAAGAGACGGCTATTGTGCGGCCCTCTTACCGCACGCTTCGTTCGTCCGGTCTGTGGTTTGCGAGAGAGAATTGCCGCGAGAGAGAGTTGCTATGTCCAAGCCGCGCACCCTGTTCGACAAGATTTGGGACAGCCACGTCGTCCACCGTCAGGACGACGGCACCTGCATCCTCTACATCGACCGCCATCTGGTCCATGAGGTGACCAGCCCGCAGGCGTTCGAGGGGCTGCGGCTTGCCGGCCGTCCGGTGCGCCGTCCGGAAGCGACCCTCGCCGTGCCCGACCACAACGTGCCGACCACCGACCGCTCCAAGGGCATCGTCGAGGAGGAAAGCCGCATCCAGGTCGAGACGCTGGACAAGAACGCGCGCGACTTCGGCGTCCGCTACTTCCCGATGGACGACGTCCGCCAGGGCATCGTGCACATCGTCGGTCCGGAGCAGGGCTTCACGCTGCCCGGCGCCACCATCGTCTGCGGCGACAGCCACACGGCCACGCACGGCGCCTTCGGCGCGCTCGCCTTCGGCATCGGCACGTCGGAGGTGGAGCATGTGCTGGCCACCCAGACCCTGCTGCAGAAGCCGGCCAAGAACATGCTGGTCCGCGTCGACGGCGAGCTGTCGCCGGGCGTGACCGCCAAGGACATCGTACTGGCGATCATCGGCCGGATCGGCACCGCCGGCGGCACCGGCCACGTCATCGAGTTCGCCGGCGAGGCCATCCGCGGCCTGTCGATGGAAGGCCGCATGACCGTCTGCAACATGGCCATCGAGGGCGGCGCCCGCGCCGGCCTGATCGCCCCGGACGAGAAGACCTTCGAGTATGTGATGGGCCGCGCCCTGGCCCCGAAGGCCGGCGCCTGGGAGCAGGCGGTGGAATACTGGAAGACCCTGCCGTCGGACGAGGGCGCGGTCTACGACACCACCGTCGTGCTCAACGCCGCCGACATCGTTCCGCAGGTCACCTGGGGCACCAGCCCGGAGGATGTGCTGCCGATCACCGCGACCGTGCCGAACCCGGCGGACGTGGCCGACGCCGGCAAGCGCGCCGCGGTCGAGCGCTCGCTGGCCTACATGGGCCTGGAGCCCGGCCAGAAGCTGACCGAGGTGAAGGTGGACACGGTGTTCATCGGCTCCTGCACCAACGGCCGCATCGAGGATCTGCGCGCCGCCGCGGTGGTCGCCCAGGGCCGCAAGGTCGCCGAGGGCGTGCGCGCCCTGGTCGTCCCCGGCTCCGGTCTGGTGAAGGAGCAGGCGGAGGAAGAGGGTCTGGACAAGATCTTCACCGAGGCCGGCTTCGAGTGGCGTGAGCCGGGTTGTTCCATGTGCCTCGCCATGAACGCCGACCGCCTGTCGCCGGGCGAGCGCAGCGCCTCGACCTCCAACCGCAACTTCGAAGGCCGCCAGGGCCGCGGCGGGCGCACCCACTTGCTCAGCCCGGCCATGGCCGTTGCGGCGGCGGTGACCGGGTACCTGACGGACGTTCGGTCGCTGTAATCCGGCGCTGTCATCCGGCAAGGTTATCGGAAGCGGGGGCGGAGACATCCGCCCCCGCTTTTCTGTTTCCGCCTTCCTCAATCCCCCCGCCCGCGGCGGCGGCCCATCAGCCCGTCCGGGCGGTAGATGAGGAAGAGGGTGAGCAGACCGAAGGCCACGATGTCCTTGTAGGCGATGGCGAAATAGGCCGACCAGAAGGTCTCGACCAGCCCCAGCAGGGCGCCGCCCAGCATGGCGCCGGGGACCGACCCGATGCCGCCGACCACCGCGGCGGCCAACGCCTTGAAGCCCACCAGATAGCCCGTGTAGAAATTGACCCCGCCGTAATAGAGTGCGATCACCGCCCCCGCCGCCGCAGCCAGCGCGCCGCCGACCGCGAAGGTGGTGGCCACGGTCCGGTCCACATCCACCCCGACCAGTTCCGCCGCCCCGACATCGTCGGCGCAGGCGCGGTGGGCGCGGCCGTAGGCGGTGCGCTGCATGATCGCCCAGAGCAGGGCGTACAGCCCGCCGGTCATCAGCAGGATGACGGCTTGCGAGGTCAGGGCGGTGACGGTGAAGGCGCCGTCGCTGAGCAACTCGTGCCGGTCGGCCAGGAACTGGGCGGGCCACCAGTCGCGGGCGCCGTGCAGGAGCCGCATCCCCTCCTGATAGGCGATGGATAGTCCCACCGCGGCGATCAGCGGCGTGTGGCTGTGGGTGCGGCGCAGACGGCGGAACACCAGCCGGTCCATGGTCCAGCCTTGGACGGCGGTGAAGGCCATCACCGTGGCGAAGACGCCCAGCACCGCCAGCGGCAGGCTGCCCAACCCGGCCATGCCCAGCCCCGCCGCCCCCATGGCGGTCAGCATGGCGCCGATCATGGTCAGCTCGCCCATGGCGAGGTTGATCTGCCCGAGGATGCCGTAGACCAGCGTGTAGCCCAGCGCCAGCAGCCCGTAGACGCAGGCCACCGTGGCGGCGTTGATGACCTGTTGCAGGAAGAACAGCAGCGGCGCCCAGTCCGTTTGCGGTCCCCGTTCCGCTCCACTCGGCTCCGGCGGCAGGCCGAGGCGGGCGGCGGGCAGGCCGGCCCAGACGCGCAGCATGGTGAATTGGATGGGCCGCAGCCGCCCCATGCGGTCGGTCGCCACCGCCACCAGCTCGTGCCGTCGCGAATCGAAGAAGCGCCCACCGAAGCGGCAGGCGATCCAGTGGGTGCCGGTCTCCGTGCCGCCGTTGTCCGAGCGGTAAGTCAGGCGCAAGGCCGGCTCGTCGCCGCCCAGCGCCTCCGTGTCCAGGATGGTGACGGGGCCGGAGTCGAAGGCGGGGATCAGCTTGCGGCACAGCGCGGCCTGATCGCCGTCCACGCCGCAGCCGGTCAGCAACAGCGCGACGACCAGCAGAATGAAGGGTGGGAACAGGCGCGACGGACGGCGGTGCACGGCGGAGGGACCCCGGCCGGTTGTTCGTTCGCCTGAGAATCTATCGGTTCTGGATGTGAAACGCCAGACGCCGCCTTATGGGCGTCAGTAGCGGGCGCCGACGAAATACAGCCCGTCCGGTGGGGCGGTCGGCCCGGCGGCGGAGCGGTTGCGGGCCTCCAGCGCGCGGCGCAGGTCGTCGGCGCTCCATTTGCCGGCCCCGACCAACTCCAGCGTGCCCACCATGTTGCGCACCTGATGGTGCAGGAAGGAGCGGGCGGCGGCGTGCACCCGGACCTCGTCGCCGACCCGCTCCACGGTCAGCCGCTCCAGCGTCTTGACCGGGGAATTCGCTTGGCAGAGCGAGGCGCGGAAGCTGGTGAAATCGTGCTGGCCGACCAGGACCTGCGCGGCCGCGTGCATCGCCTCGGCGTCCAGCGGGCGCATGACGTGCCAGGCGCGGCCCGTCTCCAGGGCCAATGGGGCGCGGCGGTTGACAATGCGGAAGACGTAGCTGCGCCCCAGGCAGGTCATGCGGGCGTGGAAGTCCTCCGGCACCGCCTCGGCCTGCAGGACGGCCACGGGGGCGGGCCTCAGGTGGAAGTTCAGCGCGTCGCGCAGCTTCAGCCCGGTGAAGGGCTTCTCCAAGTCGAAATGGCAGACCTGCCCCAGCGCGTGCACGCCCGCGTCCGTCCGTCCGGAGGTGTGGACGCGCACGGTTTCGCCGGACAGGCGCTCGATCGCTTCCTCCAGCGTCTGCTGGACGGAGGGGCCGTTGTCCTGCCGCTGCCAGCCGACGAAGGGCCGGCCGTCATATTCGAGGGTCAGTTTCCAGCGCTGCATGCGGCGTCGCCGAGACGGGTGCCGACGGGCAGATTGAAGCCGCGCAGGAGGGCGGCGCCGTCCACCGGGGCCTTGCCGGGCCGCTGCACCAGGGTGAGGCGCACGGCGCCGTCGGAACAGGCGACGGTCAGGCGGTCGTCCAGCAACGTGCCGGGCGCCGCCTTACGAGCATTTGGCGTCAATTCGGCCTTCAGCACCTTGATGCGCTCCACCCCGCCGGTCGGCGTCGGGGCGTCGAACCAGCAGCCGGGCCAGGGGGTCAGGGCGCGGACCTGCCGCTCCACAGAGGCGGCTTCGCGCGTCCAGTCGAGCCGGCCATCCTCGCGCGTCAGCTTGGCGGCGTAGGTTACGCCCGCCTCGGGCTGCGGTTCGGCGGTCAGGCGGCCGGCGGCGAGGCCGTCGAGCGCCTCGACGATCAGCCGCGCGCCCATGTCGGCGAGCGCGTCGTGCAGGCTGCTGGCGGTGGTCTCGGCGGTGATCGGCACCGCGTCCTTCAGCAGCATGGCGCCGGTGTCGAGCCCGATGTCCATCTGCATGATGGTGATGCCGGTCTCGGCGTCGCCGGCCAGGATCGAGCGCTGGATCGGGGCGGCCCCGCGCCAGCGCGGCAGCAGGGAGCCGTGCACGTTCAGGCAGCCCAGCCGCGGCGCGTCGAGGATCGGCTGCGGCAGGATCAGCCCGTAGGCGGCGACCACCGCGGCGTCGGCCTTCAACTCGGCGAACTCGGCCTGGGCCTCGGCGTTGCGCAGCGACTTGGGCGTGCGCACGGGGATGCCGCGCTCCTCGGCGAAGCGGTGGACCGGGGATTTCTGGACCTGCTGCCCGCGCCCGGCGGGGCGGGGCGGCTGGCTGTAGACGCAGACCACCTCGTGCCCGGCATCGGCCAGGGCGCGCAGGCTGGGCACGGCGAAATCCGGCGTGCCCATGAAAACGAGGCGGAGCGGCGTCATGAAATGGTCGTCCAACGTCGGAAGGTTAGGCGCGCTGCATCTTCTGGACTTTGCGCAGGATCATGTTGCGCTTCAGCATCGACAGGTAATCAACGAACAGCACGCCGTTCAGATGGTCGATCTCGTGCTGGATGCAGGTCGCCAGCATGCCGTCGGCCTCGATCTCGCGCGTCTCGTTGGTCTCGTCCAGATAGCGGACGCGGACCGACGCCGGGCGGGTGACCTCGGCGTACTGGTCAGGCACTGACAGGCAGCCCTCCTCGCACACCGACGTCTCGTCCGACTTCCAGACGATTTCCGGGTTGGCGAGGCGGATGGGGTTGGGCTTCTCGTCCTTGTCGTGCACGTCCACGACGATCACACGCTCCAGGATGCCGATCTGCGGCGCGGCGAGGCCGATGCCCTTCGCGGCGTACATGGTCTCGACCATGTCGTCCATCAGCTTGGCGATGCGGGCGTCGACCTTTTCGACGGGCTTCGCCTTCTGCTTCAGGACGGGGTGCGGGGCGACGAGGATATCGAGAACGGCCATGGGAACTCAGCAACGGTGCGTGGAGGTGCGACAATCCGTCAAAATATGGGGGGCGGGCCACGAGGTCAAGGAAGGCGCAAGGCACAACCCGCGGCGACCCGCCGATCCTGTCATGACGGCCCAGCCATGCCGGCCCCGTCTCAGAGGGGCGAGCGGGAGATCGACTTGATGGGGCCGCGGGGATTGCCGGACATCTCGGCGATCTTGCGGTCCTGCTCCTCGATGAAGCCGCGGGCCGGCTCGTCGCCGTCCAGGCCGCCGACCAGCGTGCCGGGGACCTTGCGGTTGGAGGTGCGGGCGCCGTCTTCGTACAGCACGTCGAACAGCACGAAGGCGCTGTCCACCGGCTGCTTCTTCTTGGTCTTGGCCATGGGGGGAAACTCCGAACGTCAGGGGGGTGCTTGTAGAGGAAAAGCGCGCAACGGAAAAGGGCACCGGTTTCCCGGTGCCCCCTCCGATGCCGTGCCGTGAGACGTGGCTCAGACGGCCTTCAGGTTCTCCGCCGAGGTCTTGCCGCGCTTCGGATCGCGCTGCTCCTCGTAGGACACCTTCTGACCCTCGTTCAGGCTGCGCAGACCCGCGCGCTCAACCGCGGAGATGTGGACGAAAACGTCCGCACCACCGTTGTCCGGCTGAATGAAGCCATAACCCTTGGTGCTGTTGAACCACTTGACGGTACCGACGGGCATGATTGCTCTCCGATTAGTATGAAAGGCGCCGCATCGGCCGGTGCGGCGCATCAGACTGTGTCCAGGCATAGCGACGATCTGGGCACCCGAAGGCGTAGCAGGCCGGCAGTCCGAAGCACAATGACAGGAGGGAAATTGGGACCGCCTCCGCTCTTTGCAAGGCGAAACAGAACAGGGCAAATCTGGGTTGCTGCGGACCTCACACTCTGGCCGCCGCCCGAAGCTCCGGCGCCTGGATCGGGCGCGGGGTGTGGTCCAGCGGTTCGAGCAGGGGAATCTCCTCGGCGCTGTCCGGTGTGGCGTGCAGGTCGCGGAAGCGGCGGGCGGTGACCAGGACGCGGGACTCCAGGCTGCCGACCGCCCCGTTGTAGCAGCCCACAGCCTTGTCGAGCTGCCCGCCCAGCCGTTCCATATGGCCGCCCAGGTCGTGCAGACGCTTGTAGAGTTCGGCGCCCAAGGCGCTGATCTCGCGGGCGCTGTCGGTCAGCCGCTCCTGCCGCCAGCCATAGGCGACGGCGCGCAGCAGCGCGATCAGCGTCGTCGGGGTGGCGAGGATCACCCGGTGGTCGATGCCCGCCTCGATCAGTGCCGGGTCGTGCTCCAGCGCCGCGGAGAAGAAGTTCTCGCCGGGCAGGAACAGCACGACGAATTCCGGCGAATCCGCGAACTGGTCCCAATAGGCCTTGGTGCCGAGCTGCTTCATATGCTCCCGCACATGGCGGGCGTGGCGCGACAACCCGTCGCGGCGGGCGCCGTCGTCGGCGGCCTGCACCCCGTCGAGATAACCCTCCAGCGGCGTCTTGGCGTCCACCACGATGGTCTTGCCGCCGGGCAGCTTGACCACGAGGTCGGGGCGCAGCCGTCCGCCGGCGGCCTCCACGCTCATCTGCTCCACGAAGTCGCAGTGGTCGAGCATGCCGGCCATCTCGCAGACCCGGCGGAGCTGGATCTCGCCCCAGCGCCCGCGCGCCACCGGGCTGCGCAGGGCGCGGACGAGGTTGCCGGTCTCCGTGCGGAGCTGGGCCTGGGTCTCCACCAGCGACAGCACCTGCTGCTTCAGCCCCTCATAGGCGCCGGCGCGGCTGCGTTCCATCTCCTGGATCTGGCCGTCCATGCGCTCCAGCGACTGGCGGACCGGGGCGACGATGTCGGCGATGGCGGTCTGCCGCTTCTCCAGGTCGCCGCGCGCCTGCTCCTGGAAGGTCGTCAGCGTCTCCTTGGCGAGGTCGAGGAAGCTCTGGTTGTTGGAGCGCAGGGCCTCCGCCGACAGGGCCTTGAAGCTGTCGGACAGGGTGGCCTGCGCGCGCTCCAGGAGGGCCAGCTTCTCCGCCGCCGAGGCGCGCTCGCGGGCCAGCGTGGTGGACAGCTCCGCCTGCCGTTCGCGGGCGGCGGACAGCTCGCCGTTCAGCCGGGCGATCTGGTGGTCGCGGGCCTCCACCTCCTCCCGCAGGTCGCCCTCGATTCGCTCCGCGACATCGAGCCGGGTGACCAGTTCGGCGTGGATGGCGGCGGCCTCCGCCTCGGCGCGTGCGGCGTAGAGGCGCACGATCATCCCGGCGAGGACCGCCCCGAGAAGGGCGCCGGCAAGGCCACCGAGAGCCACCGACTGTGCGTCGAACGCGAACTGCATGAAATTCCCCAAGAACGCTGCAAATCCCGAGAGTACAGGAACGAATCGGGAAAGAGAACGGGCGATGAACAAAGGCGAACCCCTTCCCGGTTCCGTTCCACCGGCGATGCGGGGCGGTGAAGCGGGCTTGCCCGCCGTCCCCGTCTGCGCCATATCCGACGGATGCCCGACGATCCGACCGCCCCCTCCGGCTCTTCCCAAGGTCCCCTGAAGGGCCCCAGCGTCCGCACCATTCCGCCCGGCGAGGATCGCGAGCGGCTGACCTGTCCGGACTGCGGCTACATCGCCTATCAGAACCCGCTGATCGTCGTCGGGTCGGTGGCGACCTGGGAGGACCGCATCCTGCTGTGCCGCCGCGCCATCGAACCGCGCAAAGGCTATTGGACGCTGCCCGCCGGCTTCATGGAGGAGCGGGAAAGCACCATGGAGGGCGCCGCCCGCGAGGCGTGGGAGGAGGCGCGGGCCAAAATCGCCATCGACTCGCTGCTGGCTGTCTACGACATCCCGCGCATCAGCCAGGTGCAGCTCATTTTCCGCGCCCGCCTCCTGTCGCCGGACGTGTCCGCCGGGCCGGAGAGCCAGGAAGTCGGGCTGTTCCGCTGGGAGGAGATCCCCTGGGACGATCTGGCCTTCCCGACCGTCCAGTGGGCCTTGCGCGAACACCGGTCGCGGCTGGGCCGCCAGGACTTCGCCCCGGCGATGAACCCCACGCCGGACGTGCTGGCGCAGTGGGAACGGATGCTCTAGCCGGGCCTCACTCCACCCCGTTATTCCACGGTGGGCGAGGCGGGGAACTTCGCCACCAGCTCCGCCGTGCCCTGCTCGCGCTTCACGGTCAGCGGCAGCCAAGTGCCGGGGGCCTGGCGCTGCACCACCGTCGTCAGGTCGGAGGCCTCGCGCACCGGCGACCCCGCAGCGGCGACGACGAGGTCGCCCGCCGTCAGGCCGGCGGCGGCGGCGACGCTGCCCTCGGTGACGGAGCGCACGCGCACCCCGTCCGGCCCCGGCTCCAGCATCACGCCCAGCCGGGGACGGGGCGTCTCGGCCGGCGCCTCGCTCTCGCCCAGCCCATAGACCGCGTCGGCGATCCGCCCGTCCAGCTCGGTGCAGGGGCGGTCCTCATCCCAGGGCAGCAGGACGACGCTGTTCCGGATGCCCAGGTCGGCCAGCTGGTGGGGGACTCCGTCGCGCCCCTCGATGTGGCCCTGGCCGAGGATGGCGACGACGGTGCGGTTGGTCCGGCGGTGGGTGTCGGCGATCCGCTCCGCCATGGCGCGGTCCCAGACGGATTGCGCCTCGACGAACCGTTCGAAGCTGCCGGAGCGGCGCTCGGTCGGGCCGTGGGCGGCCATCACCTGGCGCAGCCGCTCGGTGTAGGAGGCCGGGGGAGGGGCCGGGTCGCCCACGCCTTCCCGCTCGTTGGCGGGGACGGCGGCCCAGCCCTCGCGCGCGGTGCGGCTGACCAGCCCGCGGTCGACGTTCAGCGCAACCACCGGCAGCCGGTTCATCCGGGCGAAATGCAGGATCGGCAGGTAGAAGCGGGCGTCGTAGCCCCAGACCTTCGGCCAGTTGGTGTCGCGCAGCAGCTCCGCCTCGGTCAGCTGTCCGGCGCTCCAGCGGTCCAGGACCGGCTGGACGCTGCGCGGGAACATCTCCATGCCGACCGCCAGATCGGGGTTCAGCGCGTGCAGCGCCGCCAGGCTGTGAAGCTGCCAGCGGTGGTGGTCGGCGTTGTCGTGCCGCTCCCCCAGCAGCACGGCCGGCGACGCCGCGGCGCGGCGCAGCAGGTCGGCGGCGTTCAGCGGGCGGGCGGCGGCGTCGGACCAGCCGCCGGGCGGCACGCAGGCATTGGTCTGGGCGGCGGCCTTCGCCGTGGCGGCGTCGCCCTGGCCAGCCAGCAGGCCGCCGGAGAGCAGAAGGACGGCCATCAAACGGGGGAGCACGTCGGCGGTCCTCCTGGGTTTTGGGAAGCGGTTGGCCTCAGGCTGAAGGTTGGGCGGTGGAGTGCGCCCGTCAACGGCGCTTGGTCTGACCGGCAACGGCCGCGCTGGCGCGGTGCGGCGAAGCGGGGTATTCTCGGACATCATGCCGCACCGTAAAACCGTCATTCTGACCGGCGCAAGCCGGGGCATCGGCCACGCCACCGTGCAGCGCTTCAGCGCCGAGGGCTGGCGAGTCATTTCCTGTTCCCGCGAGGAGGTGCCGGACCATTGCCGGCGCGATCCGAACTGGACCCATCACATTCCGACGGACCTGTCCGATCCGGACAGCCGCGCCCACTTCCTGGAGGAAGCCAACCGCGCGCTGGACGGGGGGCCGCTGCACGCGTTGATCAACAACGCCGGCATCTCGCCCAAGACGCCGATCAAGGAGCGTCTCGGCTGCCTGAACGGGGCCATCGAAGGCTGGCACCGGGTGTTCGAACTGAACTTCTTCGCCCCGCTGGTGCTGGCCCGCGGCTTCGCGGCGCCGCTGTCGCGGGCGAAGGGGGCGATCGTCAACGTGACCTCGATCGCCGGCCATTCGGTGCACCCCTTCGCGGGGTCGGCCTATTCGACCTCCAAGGCGGCGCTGTCCGGCCTGACCCGCGAGATGGCCGTGGAGTTCGCGGACATCGGCGTGCGCGTCAACGCCGTGGCGCCGGGCGAGATCGAGACCGCCATGACCGGGCCGGAATACGACGTGCTGATCCCGCGCATCCCGCTGAAGCGCATGGGCACGCCGGAGGACGTGGCGGCGGTGGTCTTCTACCTGTGTGGTCCCGACTCGGGCTACGTCACCGGGACGGAGATGTTCATCACCGGCGGGCAGCACCTGTATTGAGGCGGGTGGTGGTTGCCCGTTGGGGATGAGGGGACAAGGGCACAAGATTCACACGGATTTCGCGGATTGGAGGTACGGATTGCACGGATTTTTTTAGATCGCTTGCCCGGAAGGGGCTTCTCGAAAAGTCACAACTGAGCAAGCATCAAAGAAAAATCCGTGCAATCCGTGAAAAGATCCGTGTAATCCGTGAAGTCATTTTGCCCGCAAGTGTCCTGAACCTCAGCCGAGGTTGTGCTTCGCCACCACCGCCGCGAAGTCGTCCCCGAAATGCTCGCCGACGCGGATGACCGAGACGCCGTGCGGGATTTCCTTCAGGGCCGGGTTGTCCAGGCTCATCGAGGTCAGCAGAGCCATCGGCACGGTGTGCGTGACGCTCATCGCCCGCAGGCCGCGGATCAGGTCCAGGCCGGACAGGCCGTCCATCACCATCGACGCGATCAGCATGTCCGGCGGGACGCGCACGGCGAGGCTGATCGACTCGATGGGGTCGCTGACCGTCACCGTGCGGAAGCCGCAGGCCGCCAGTTCCCCGCCCACCTTCTTGGCGACGACCTTGGACGGGGTGACCAGCATGATCTCGACGTTGCTGATCTGGATGTCGGTGATCTCGAACTGGTAGCGCACCGGCAGGGCGCGGATGATCCGGTTGGTTTCCGCAACCTGCGGCTGCTCGGCGCGGTCCACCAGCTCGGCGATCCGGTCCACGAAGGTCTGGGCGTCGTTCAACTCGCGCTGCTCCAGCCGTTTCAGGCCGGACAGGTAATCCTCCAGGCGGTGCGCGACGAGGCTGACGGTGGGGTAGCCGAAGCTGGTGCCCATGCCCTTGAAGTTGTGGGCCTCCAGGCGAAGCAAGCCGATGACCGCGCTTTCCTCCCGCGTGCCCTTGGACAAGCCTTCCAGGGCGGCGTTCATCACTTCCAGCCGGTCGCGGGCGTCGTCCATGAATTCGACGCGCAGGCGGTCTTCAAGATCGTCGGGCGACAGGTTGGAAGCCATGGGAGGGGTCCTGACTATGCTTTCGGGTTAGGCATTATGGCCCCGAAAGTTACACCAGAACCCTAACGCGAAACAAACTCTGGCATGAAAGGCGGCTAAAACGCCGCGCCGATCACAACCGCGACAGGAGATTGTTGAACCAGTTCAGCCGTTCCTCGGCCTGGGCGATGTCGTGCTCCAGCCATTCGGCGAAATGGCCGTCTGTTCCCGCACTCGCCCGCTTCAGGTCGCCCAGCCGGGCCAGCTCCGTCTCGCACAGGGAGGCGAGGTGGTCGATCTGGTCGCGCTGCGACTCGACGTCCAGAAGATGCAGGAAGCGGAGCTTCAGCGCGATGACCAGCTTGTTCACACCATCCGCCGAGGGTGCGCGCACGTTGGCGCGCATCAGCGTGTCGAACTCCGCCCGTCCGGCTCCGGTGGCGCCGAGCAGGGCGTTGTCCTCCATGCCGGTGCCGTCCAGCGCCTCGATCAGCCCCTCGTAGCGCAGCATCTCCAGCGAGGTGCCCATGAGGTCGAGCGACGGGCCGACGATGCGGTCGAGGAAATGGCGGAGCGCTCCGGCCAGTTCGGCGTAACGCTGCGGCCCGTTCTGGATCAGCGTGCCCAGGACGGCGAGGCGCACGGCCTCTTTCGGCATCAGCGAGTTGTCACGGTACATGGCGAACTCCCGGGCGGTGGCTGTCGACGTTTGCGGACCGAACGTTGCGAAACGTTCTCAGGTACGTCTAAAGGTAAGGCGCTCCGGCCCACAAGTCCAGAGCGCCGATGCCATCATCGCCGGGAGATCACCGAATCCCCTTCCCCGCGCAGGAGGGCCGCGGAAGAGGGGTGCCCGTGGGGCTTACGCCGCCAGACGCAGGTCCAGGCGGCTCCACACGTCGAGCAGGGCGTCGACGAGACGCGCCATCTCGGCGTCGCTGTGCAGCGGGGTGGGGGTGAAGCGCAGGCGCTCGCCGCCGCGCGGCACGGTCGGGTAGTTGATCGGCTGGACGTAGATGTCGTGCCGTTCCATCAGCTCGTCCGAGGCGCGCTTGCAGCGGTGGGCGTCGCCGACCATCACCGGAACGATGTGGCTGGCCGACGGCATCACCGGCAGGCCGGCCTCGGCCATCAGCCGCTTCAGCGTCGCCGCGCGCTCCTGGTGCCGGTCGCGTTCCGTCTGGCTGGTCTTCAGATAACGGATGCTGGCCAGCGCCCCGGCGGCCAGAACCGGCGACAGGGAGGTGGAGAAGATGAAGCCGGCGGCGAAGCTGCGGATGCAATCGACCAGCGCGGTGGAACCGGTGATGTAGCCGCCCTGGACGCCGAACGCCTTGCCCAGCGTGCCCTCGATGATGGTCAGCCGGTCCATGGCGCCGTCGCGCTCCGCCACGCCGCCGCCGCGCGGGCCGTACATGCCGACCGCGTGCACCTCGTCCAGGTAGGTCATGGCGCCGTGCTTGTCCGCGACGTCGCACAGGTCATGGATCGGGGCGACGTCGCCGTCCATGGAATAGACGCTCTCGAAGGCCACGACCTTCGGGCGGTCCGGGGCGATCTGCGACAGCAGCTCGTCCAGGTGCTTGGGGTCGTTGTGGCGGAAGATGTGCTTCTCGGCGCCGCTGTTGCGGATGCCGGTGATCATCGAATTGTGGTTCAGCGCGTCCGACAGGATCACGCAGTTCGGCAGCAGCTTGCCCAGCGTCCCCAGCGTCGCGTCGTTGGACACGTAGCCGGAGGTGAACAGCAGCGCCGCTTCCTTCCGGTGAAGGTCGGCCAACTCGCGCTCCAGCAGCACGTGGTAGATGTTGGTGCCGGAGATGTTGCGCGTGCCGCCCGCGCCCGCGCCCACGCCGTCGATGGCGTCGTGCATCGCCTTCAGGACGACCGGATTCTGGCCCATGCCCAGATAGTCGTTGGAGCACCAGACCGTGACCTCGCGTTCCTTGCCGGCGGCGTCCCGGAAGGTGGCTTTCGGAAAGTTCCCCGCGTGCCGTTCGAGGTTGGCGAACACCCGGTAGCGGCCATCCTGCTTGAGGCTGGCGATCTGGGTGCGGAAAAAGCTCTCGTAATCCATCGCGCGTTCCGTTCGCGTTCATCCGAAGGGGCGGGTGCCGTCCGGGCGGTTCAGCCGCCGGGACTAGCACGTTAGGAAGATGGCATGATCGTCGCCGCGTTGCCACCCGGCATTGACCGATGTCAATAGGCCCGCCCGGCAAGGAGGCAATTCTCGCCGATCCGCCGTCGCGGGGCCATTCGACCTATGGGTGATCATCCGCGCGGGGCGATTCTTGTCCGGCGCCCGTCGCGCGGTTGCCGAGGGCGCGAAACACCCTTTCGTCCTGACGTTTCATTGATAACCGCAAGTGATTTTGAATATTCATAGGGTATAACGGACAGCAAATATCGGGGGGTCTCCTGACCGATTTCGCCGAATACCTTTGTCGTGTTCTTTTACGAACAAGGTCGTATGGACGCAAACGGGGGGTGAGTGAGAGGATTCATTCAAGCCGTTGATGGGGAGTGTTGTTCGATGAAGGTCGTTCTGACGTTCGACAGCGCGCGTGGCCGGCGAATGTCCGGCCCGGATCTGAGCCATGGCGCCATCGGTCCCGGCGGCAGCAAGGTCATCCCCTTCCGTCCGGCTCCCGCCGCGGCGGTTTCCCCGCCCCCCTCGCCGCCGCGGTACCCCGCCGTGCCGTCTCCGGCCCGCGCCGATGCGATGGCCCGGCCGGCGGAACCCGCGTCGCGGCCGGAGCGTCTGGCGCGGCTGATCTATATGGCGAGTGTGGGCGGATACATGGCCGTGCGCGACGCCACGCTGCTGGAACTGGGCGGGCGCATGGTCTGGCCGACCGCCGATGCGCTGATCCGCGACGCGGTGGCGGCGGGCGTCCCGGTCTCGTCGCACGTCATCAACACCGCCCGTTCCTGACGCCTGCCATCGAATGAAAAGGGCCGCCCGCGCCGGATGGCGGGGCGGCCCTTCGTCCTTGCGGAGCCCGGCGTTACCCGCGCAGGACGGGGATCGCGGCGTCCAGCGCCGTGGTCAGGCGGTCGAACATCAGGTTGATGTCCTCCTCGCCGATGACCAGCGGCGGGCAGACCGCCACGCTGTCGCCCATGGCGCGGATGATCAGGCCGTTCTCCTGGCTCAGACCGTTCACGACGGCACCCGCCCGGCCCACCGGATCGAAGGGGGTCTTGGTCTCCTTGTCGGCGACCAGTTCAAGGGCGCCGATCAGCCCGATGCCGCGCGCCTCGCCGACCAGCGGATGGTCGGCCAGGGCCTTCAGCCGGCGCTGGAACAGCGGCGTGACGGCGCGGACATGGCCGACCATGTCCCGCTCCTCGTAGATCTTCAGCGTCTCCACGGCGACCGCCGCCGCCACCGGATGGGCGGAGTAGGTGTAGCCGTGGCCGAAGGTGCCGATCGCCTTGCTCTCCTCGACGCAGGCCCGATAGACCGCGTCCGACACCATCACGGCGGAGATCGGCAGATAGCCGGAGGACAGCTGCTTGGCGCAGGTCAGGATGTCCGGCTGCATGCCCATGGTCTGGCTGCCCCAGAAATTGCCGGTGCGCCCGAAGCCGCAGATCACCTCGTCGGCGACCAGGAGGATGTCGTACTTCTTCAGGATCGGCTGGATCTTCGCGAAGTAGGTCGCGGGCGGCACGATGACGCCGCCGGCGCCCATCACCGGCTCCGCGAACATGGCGGCGATGGTCTCCGGCCCCTCGGCCAGGATCAGCGCCTCCAGGCTTTCCGCCAGACGGGTCGCGAACGCCTCCTCGCTCTCGCCCGGCTCGGCGAAGCGGTAGTGGTGCGGACAGTCGGCGTGATGGATGCGCGCGATGGGCAGGTCGAAGTCGCGGTGGTTGTTCACCAGGCCGGTCAGGCTGGCCGTCGCCACGGTGACGCCGTGATAGGCCTTCACGCGCGACAGGATCTTCTTCTTCTCCGGGCGGCCCAGCGCGTTGTTGTAGTACCAGACCAGCTTGACGGCGGTGTCGTTCGCCTCCGACCCGGAGTTGGCGAAGAACACCTTGGACATCGGCACCGGGGCCAGCTTGATCAGCCGCTCGGCCAGATCGATGCCCGGCTCGTGGCTCTTGTGGCCGAAGACATGGTAGGTCGGCAGCTTGCGCATCTGGCGGGTGGCGGCCTCCACAAGGCGCTCCTCGCCCCAGCCCAGCGACACGCACCACAGGCTGGCCAGACCCTCGATGTATTCCTTGCCGCTGTCGTCGAAGACGCGCACGCCCTCGCCGCGCTCGATGATCAGCGGACCTTGGGTTTCGTGCGCGTGCAGATTCGTGTAGGGGTGGAGGAAGTACGCCTTGTCGCGGCTGGCGGCGGAATTTCCAGCCCCGGAATTTCCGATCGCCGCGGTGCCTTGTTCGGTCATGTTCGCTATCCCTGTATTCGCTGCCGGAGTCGGTCGTTGCCGGTGCCCGTCCGCCGCTGTTGAAAATGTTAAACGGCGTCCCCGATCATAGGCATGGTTGGCCCTCCCGACAAAGCCGGAGAATCAGGGGGTGGGGCGGGCATTCCCGTCCTGCATGGCGCCCAGGCTCGTTGCACAAGCTCCGGAGTTTCGGAAGAGAAGGGGAAAGATGGTCACCTTGTATGGAATGCCGAGCAGCGCGTCGATGGCGCCGCACATCCTGCTGCGCGAGATCGGGCTGCCCTTCGAACTGGTCCTGCTGGACCGCGCCACCGCCGCGCACAAGGCGCCGGACTATCTGCGCCTGAACCCCAACGGACGGGTGCCGACTCTGGTGGACGGCGAACTGGTGCTGTTCGAATCGGCGGCGATCTGCCTGCATCTGGCCGACTCGCACCCTGCCGCCGGGCTGGCCCCCGCGCCCGGCACCGCGGAGCGCGCGGGTTTCTACCAGTGGCTGGTCTTCCTGACCAACACCGTCCAGGCCGACATGCTGGTCTATTTCTATCCCGAGCGTCATGCCGAGGGGGCGGAGGCGCAGGCCTCGGTCAAGGGCATGGCGGAGGCGCGGCTGCTGGAGCGCTTCACGCTTCTGGACCGCGAATTGGGGAGCAAGCCGTGGTTCCTGGGCGACCGCTACAGCGCCGTCGATCCCTACCTGTTCATGCTGGCCCGCTGGACCCGCTTCATGGGCACCCCGGCGCGCAGCCTGCCCAACCTCGGCCCCTACCTCGCCCGCGTGCTGGACCGTCCCGCGGTCAAGGCGGCGTTCGAGGCCGAAGGGCTCGGCGACCCTTATTATTGAGTGGACAAGGGGGTGCCGCTCAGCGCGGCACCTGCCAGGGGAGATGCTCCGCGCCGACCAGCCGGTCGGCGTCGGCGGCGGGCATCGGACGGGCGAAATGGTAGCCCTGGCCGTAGTCGCAGGCGAGCGCGCGCAGCAGATTGGCGTCGGCGCTCGTCTCGATGCCCTCGGCGATGACGTCGAAGCCGAGAAGCCGCGCCAGATCCATGATGATGCGGACGATGGCGCGGTTTTCCTCCGACTGGTGCATGGCCATGACGAAGGAGCGGTCCACCTTCAGGCTGTCGATGGGCAGCTTGTGCAGGTAGGACAGCGACGAATAGCCGGTGCCGAAATCGTCGATGGACATCTTGATGCCCAGCCCGCGCAGGGTCTGCAGCAGGCTGATCGACTGCTCGGCCTTCTCCATGACCGCGCTTTCGGTGATCTCCAGCTTGATCCAGGACGGCTCGGCTCCCGTCTCGCGCAGCACCTCGCGCACCAGCGAGACCATGTCGGGGTCGTTCAACTGGCGGGTCGACAGGTTGATGCTCATGAACAGGTTGGCGGAGCCGGGCAGGCGCTGGTCCTGCCACTCGGCGATCTGCCGGCACGCCTCGCGCAGCACCCAGGCGCCCAGCGTGACGATCAGACCGGTGCTCTCGGCGATCGGGATGAAGACGCCGGGGGGGATGTTGCCGCGCTCCGGATGGTTCCAACGCACCAGCGCCTCGAACCCGGCCAGCCCGCCGGTGACCATCTCGACGATCGGCTGGTAGGCGACCCACAGCTCCTCGCCCCGCTCCAGCGCGCGGCGCAGGTCATGCTCCAGCCGCACCTGCTCGACGACGCGGGCGTGCATGGCCGGATCGAACCAGGCGTGGCGCCCGCCGCCCTGCTCGCGGGCGCGGCCGGTGGCGATCTCCGCGTCGCGCAGCACGTCCTCCGGCCGGGTGTGGGTGTCGCAGGAGGCGGCGACGCCGATGCTGGCCGACAGGAAGACCGAGGCGCCCGACGCCGTCTTGGCGGAGCGGACCAGCGACGCGATGGTGGTCAGCCGCTCCTCCACCGCCAGCGGGTCCTGCGTGCCGCCGATCAGCAGCGCGAAGGCGTGGTCGCTGATGCGGGCGATCAGGTCCACGGACCCGGCCCGCACGCTCAGCCGCGTGGCGACGTCGGTCAGGATCTCGTTGGCGAAGCTCTGGCCCAGGCTGGTGCGCACATCGACGAAGCGGTCGAAATCCACGATGACCAGCGTGAAGGGCTCCCCCATGCCGTGGAAATCGGCCATGTGCTTGACCAGCAGGAGCCGGTTCGCCAGCCCGGTCACCGGGTCGTAGTAGGCCAGCCGGAAGAGGTCGTCCTGGGTGCGCCGCCGCTCCGTCATGTTCTGCATGATGACGAAATAACCGGCGATGGTGCCGTCCGGGCCGCGGTAGGGCGCGTGCACCCGCGTCACATAGTCGTTGCCGCCGCCGGACCGGGGAAGCCAGCCCTCCACCTGCACCGTCTCGCCGTCCAGCGCGCGTTCAACCGCGGCGCTGTTGTTGCGCTGGGTCTCCGGCCCGAGGATGTCGCCCACCGTGGTCCCGATGAGGGAGTCCAGCTTGCGGCCCATATAGTCCAGATACGCCTGGTTGGCGTAGAGATGCCGCCGCTGCGTGTCGAGCAGGCCGACCATCGCCGGCATGACGTCGAGAAGCTGCCGCAGGGTGTCGAGCGCCGGAGCCCCGGAAGCGGTGCCGGACAGGGCTGCGGCAAGGGAGGCGAGGTGAGGGTCCGGCTTCATGGGCGGGAATGGTCGAGACACCGTTGGGAAAACCACGGTCAACACTTACGCGAAAGAATGCCCGCACGTCAAAACCAAAGCCGCCGAAGACGGTGGATAGCATCGCCTTACTATAGTTGCCCGACGACAGAACCGACCTTCATACTCGGGTATTCATGCAAATCACGGTTGATGTTTCGATTGGCGATGATTGGTTTTGTGGCATCGGTGGCGTCTGGGGCCGGGGGCCGCGTGCCGTTCCGCGTCGGACCACGGCAGGTTGCCGGCGCCGTGAAAAGCCACGAATGGTCGAATCCCAGGCCGGCGGTCGGACCGGTCGGGCGCGCAGATGCGGCATGCCAGCGTTCTCCATTCTGACCATCGTCAGAGACAGCCATGCCGGGCTATAATTTCGACCAATGCGCGAGAAGAGGTGGTGCACAACGATCGCCCACCCGCGCGAGCGAGGGAGAATCGCCATGGCACTCAAGGATCTGCTGGTGGTCGTCGACGACACCGCCGCCGCTGCGGCGCGAATCGATGCCGCCGTCCAACTGGCCGCGCGCACCGACGGCCACATCACCGGCCTCTACCCCGTCGTTCCGCTGACCCTGCCCGGCTATGTCGAGGCCGAGCTGCCGGACGAGGTGCGCGCCATGCAGCGCGGCTTTACCGAGAACCAGACCGCCAGGGCGGAAGCCCTCTTCGCCGACGCGGTGCGCCGCAACGGCCTGACCGACCGTTCGGAATGGCGGGTCCTCTACGGCCACCCGACGGACAGCGCGGCGCTGCATGGGCGCTACGCCGACGTGGTGGTGATCGGACAGGCCGATCCGCACCGCGACCGCGACCGTCCGATCGTGTTGCCGCAGGATCTGGTGTTCGAATGCGGCCGTCCGCTTCTGGTCGTGCCCTATGCCGGCAGCTTCCCCCACATCGGGGAGCGCGTGCTGGTCGCCTGGAACGGCAGCCGCGAGGCGGCCCGCGCGGTGGCCGACGCGATGCCCATCCTGACCGCCGCCAAGCGCGTGGTGGTGATGGCCGTCAATCCCAAGATCGGCCCCGCCGGCATCGGCGACGAGCCGGGCGCCGACATCGCCAAGCACCTGTCGCGCCACGGCTGCCGGGTGGAGGCCACCCACATCGTGACCGACCAGATCGATCCGGGCGACACGCTGCTGAACACGGTCGCCGACGAATCCTGCGATCTGCTGGTCATGGGCGCCTATGGCCGGTCGCGGCTGCGCGAACAGGTGCTGGGGGGCATGACCCGCTACATGCTGGAGCATATGACGGTTCCGGTCCTGATGAGCCATTGAGGGTCGTCCGGCCGTCCGGTCGGTGACTCGTCCTGAAGCAATCTGGCCGGGAATAGTCCGGCGTTGCCGCCTGTTCATCCCAGTGTGGCGGTGCCGGACCTTGGTCGACGGGCGCCGCCGGACCTGCGAAGGAAGGCCGGCATGAGCGCGCTGATTTCCACGTTTCTCCACCGCATTCGTCCTCAGGGCATGGCCGCAGCCTTCCGTCCGGCGGCCCGCATGGCGGTTCTGGGCATCGCCGGGGTGCTGGCGCTGGCCGTTCTTCCAACGGCGGCGGAGGCGCATGGCCCGCGTGACCGTGGCTCCTGGTATGGCGGTTCTCCGTATGGCGGTCCTTCGGTGATCGTGCCGCCGCCGGGAAGCCGGGTGATCGTCGTGCCCGGCTACCGCCCGCCGCCGCCCATCGTGGTCGCGCCGCCCCCTTACTGGGGGCCGCCGCCCCGCCATCATCACCGCCGCGCCTGGCGCAACGAT
Source organism: Azospirillum aestuarii (assembly GCF_016632405.1). NCBI lineage: Bacteria > Pseudomonadati > Pseudomonadota > Alphaproteobacteria > Rhodospirillales > Azospirillaceae > Azospirillum > Azospirillum aestuarii. The sequence goes on along the minus strand of NZ_JAEPIV010000003.1, from coordinate 181,118 downwards.
TGGGGGCCGCGTCCCTATCCGGGGCCGAGCGTTCAGTTCTATGGCGGCTGGTCGTCAGGCCGGGGCTGGTGACGGGCCGGTCCGCTTCAAGGTGGTCTGTTTGAAGGGAATGGGTGTCGCGGGAACGGCGCCGCAATGGCGTATTCTCGCATGGACATCGACCCGCTCCCCGGCCATGCTCGCCTCGGTGGCGCCCGGTTCGGGGTGCCGCGCTGCGCGTGCATGAGGGTGCGATGTCTTTCCTGAATCAAGAAACGAAACACCGGCGGTCGACGAAGCGCGGCTTGGCCGCGGCGATGCTGGGCGTGGCGGCCCTGTTGCTTGGCGCCTGCGCCAGCCAAAGCCAGAACCGCTACAGCTACCGCGACGTCGGCCACGCGACCTCGGTCGAGTTCGGCACCGTGATGGCGACCCGTCCGGTGGACATCCAGGGACAGAACACAGGAGCCGGCGGGCTGGTCGGTGGGGCTGCCGGCGGGTTGGCGCTGTCCAACGTCGGCAAGGGCTCCGGCAACGTGGCGGCGATCCTGGGCGGTGCCCTGGTGGGCGCTGTGGCCGGCGCCGTGGCGGAGCAGGCGATCTCGGACCGCACCGGGATCGAGTATGTGGTGACGCTGGCCACCGGCCGCACGATCACCATCGTTCAGGAGCAGGCGGCCAACGAGCCGGTCTTCGGCCCTGGCCAGCGCGTGATGGTGCAGACGAACGGCACCTACCAGCGCGTCCTGTCCGCCGACCATCTGCCGATCGAAACGAGCCGCCCCAAGGGCATCAAAGTGGTCGATTGAGGCGGATCGGCCGTAGGCTGAGGCCTTGGCACATGACATCCTCTTGCCTGTTGACCCGAGGGAACGAAGGAACGGCGTGCGGGAGGATGGTCCGATGACGGGCGGAACAGTCAGGAAGTCAGTGTCTCTCCGCACGGTCCTACGGGGTGGAGCCATCGCGTCGACGGCCCTCGTGGCCGCCTGTGCCGGGCTGAGCCCGCCGCCGCAGGCCGCTCCCGAACCCGGTGCGGTGAGCGCCTTGGACCGGCTGAGCCCGAACCGCTGCAACGGGGCTGTCGCCTCATCCCTCGCCGGGGTGCGGATACCGGTGTCTGACATCCGCTATCTCGCCTATGGGCTGTATCGCAACATTCCGGGGGACATCGTCGGCTACGATGCGTGGGTGGGCTTGAACAGCCAGCCCGGAGCGGTCGTGGTGCAACTCGATGAATATTGCGCGCCGCGCCAGATCTACGCGCGCGAGGGCGCCCGGCTTCCCGACGCCCTATGAAGCGGCGGCCGCTCTCATCCGGACCGTCCGTGCCATCCCGACAAAAAAACTGCCGCTAACCCATTGGGCTAGCGGCGAGTTGAACAGGGAGGCTTCACGTCTGGGAGACGCTGGGTCCGAGGACCCAACCCCGGAAGCGGGCTTCCGGGACGAAACGCCGGATGCTGCGGCGCAACATCCAACGCCCAAGATTTGACCATTCTGCCCAAAGGATTCCATCCCCAAATATCCAATTCGGCCATGCGAGAACCGCATAGCTTGTAAGGGCTTGAAGAAGCGCGAAAAATTGGCGTGCGGGGGCGTATGGTGCTGAAGGGTGGGGGGTTCGGTGCGAGAAACGGCAACCGGATTGCAAAGCTAAGGGGCAGATTTCGGTACAATTTGTACAAAAAGAAAGGCGCCCGGCATGAATTGGCGGGCGCCTGTGCATACAAAGCAGGCAAATCGGTTGTCTGCACAAAGGCTGGGCCGAATCAGAAGGCCGACTCCGCCACCTTCTTCACCAGGAAGTCACGGAACACCGCGATGCGCTTGGAATGGCGCAGCTCCTCGGCGTAGACGAAGTAGGCGTCGACCTTTGGGCCGTCCACGTCCGGCAGGACGCGCGTCAGCTCCTTGCTGCCGTCCACCAGGAAGTCGGGCAGGGCGGCGATGCCCAGGCCGCTCTCCACGGCGCGGTACATGGCGTAGATGCTGTTGACCTGCAGGATCGGCTTGCGCGCACCCGGAGCCGGGTCGCCCACCTCGTTGATCCAGTTGACGTTGGCGATGGGCGCACGGACGTCCGGCGGGTAGGCGACGATGTCGTGCCCGTCCAGATCGGCGGGGATCTTCGGGGCGCCGCGCTTCTTCAGATAGTCCTGGTGGGCGTAGAGGTGGAAATGCACCGACATCAGGTGACGCTGGATCAGGTCGGGCTGGCGCGGCGTGTTCATGCGGATGGCGATGTCCGCCTCGCGCATCGCCAGATCCAGCTCGTTGTCGTCGATCAGCAGGGTGAGCTGGATGTCGGGATAGATCGACAGGAACTCGTTGACGCGCGGGGTCAGCCAGGTCGAGCCGAAGGCGACCGTGGTGGTCACGCGCAGCGGTCCCTTCGGATGCTCCCGGCTTTCGGTCAGCATCGCCTCGGTCATCGACAGCTTGGCGAAGACGTCGCGGGCGGTGCGGTGCAGAAGCTCGCCCTGCTCGGTCAGGATCAGGCCGCGCGCGTGCCGGTGAAACAGCGGCACGCCCAGGCTCTCCTCCAGCGCGCTGATCTGGCGGCTGACCGCCGACTGGCTGAGATTCAGCGTCTCGCCGGCGTGCGTGAAACTTCCAGCCTCGGCCACGGCGTGGAAGACCCGAAGCTTGTCCCAGTCCATCATGCCTGTCTTGCTGCCCGCGCCCTGGCGGGGAGCCTCCCGTTCATTCTTGAAGACGGCGCATAGCCGCCATGCTCATTTATACCGGGAACGCGCGGCGAACGCACCCCCAACCAAAGGCTCACCGCACGAAAAAGAGCCAAGCTTGGTAAGAATTTTCCGTTGTGCTGCGAAGAGCGCACATTTGTTTATCCCGCATTGTGGGATTTTTGCCGTTCGCGCAACCGAAGGACGACTTCCCCGCACTGGATTTGCCCGGAGGACAATCGAGGCCCGGCGCGGGACCGGGAGACTCGGACCGGGAGACTCGGGCCGGCAGACCCTGAAAAGACGCATCCCCCTTGTTGCGGCGGGGCTTCCACCCTTGCGCCGTTGCGCGGGCCGGGAGACGGGTCGCTAATCAGGTGTGACGCGGACTTGGGAAGGAGGGATTCCGAATGCCCGATCAGCTTCAGCCAGCGCTCACCCGCGATCAGGTGATCGACATCTGTGGGCGCCTGGACGACATGCGCATCGCCAGCATCATCGGCACCGGCGCCAGCCCTGCCGAACTGATGGAGGCCAACAGCTGGACCGGCGCCGACGATTACATGGGGGAGGCGACCCAGCATCCTCCCTCGGGCCGGGTCGCCCGGCTCGTGGAGCTTCTCAAGGCCGACGAGCCGGACTGGGAGGACCGCTGATCCGGCCGTATTTGATCCGGCTGGGCTGATCCGGCTGCGGTTCAGTCGGCCGCTTCGAGCGCGCGCGGCGGTTCCTTGGCCCGCGCGCGGGCGCGGTGGCCGCTGATCTCCGAACCGGCGTCGGGCGACAGCCGCAGGAAGAACAGGGCGGAGACGCAGGCCATTCCCCCGACCGTCAGGAAGGCCGGCACGAAGTCGGTGGGCGTCAGAGGCGCACCGGGGCCGCTGGTGACGCTCTGCGTCAGGTGCAGCACCGTCGCCCCGACCGCCACGCCCAGGCTGAGCGAGACCTGCTGCATCACGCTGGCCAGCGTATTGGCGCGGCTCAGCCGCTCCTTGGGCACCTCGGCGTAGGCCAGGCTGTTCAGCCCGGTGAACTGCAGCGAGCGGAAGAAGCCGCCCATCAGCAGCGCGCCCAGGATGACCCAATGCGCCGTCTCGGGCCGGAAGGCGGCGTAGCTCGCCAGGATCAGGCCGCTGAGCAGCGCGTTGGCGGTCAGCACCCGGCGGAAGCCCAGCCGGCGCAGGATGGGACCGGCCAGCGCCTTCATGGTCAGCGCCCCGGCGGCCCCGGCGAAGGTCAGCGCCCCGGATTCGAAGGGCGTGCGCCCGAAGCCGACCTGGAGCATCAGCGGCATCAGGAAGGGCACGGCGCCGATGCCGATGCGGAACAGCGTGCCGCCCATGACCGAGGCGAAATAGGTGGGCAGCCGCAGCAGCGAGGGGTCGAGCACCGGCCGCTCCATCCCGCGGGCGTGGCGCAGGTAGAACCACGCGGTGGCGAAGCCCAGCCCCAGCACCCCGGCGACCGCGGCGGGCGGCAGCACCCCGCGCCCCACATTCTCCAGCCCGAACATCAGCGCGGCCAGGGCCAGCGCGCTCAGCGCGAAGCCGCGGCTGTCGAAGGGGTCGCGCTCGGTCTCCCGCACGTTGGGGATCAGGGTCAGCACCAGCGCGATCCCGATCAGCCCGATCGGCACGTTGATGTAGAAGATCCAGCGCCAGGAGGCGTAGGTGGCGATGAAGCCGCCGACCAGCGGTCCCAGCGCCGGGCCGATCAGCGCCGGCAGGGTCATCTGGGCCATGGCGGCGACCAGCTTCTCCTTGGGCACCGTCTTCAGCAGGATCAGCCGCCCCACCGGCACCATCATCGCCCCGCCCAGCCCCTGGACGATGCGCGCGCCCACCAGCTCGTACAGCCCGTCCGCCTGACCGCAGAGGATCGAGCCGACGGTGAACACCCCGATGGCCGCCGCGAAAACCGTCCGCGTGCCGTAGCGGTCGGCCATCCAGCCGCTGACCGGCAGGAACACCGCCAGCGCCAGCATGTAGGAGGTCATGGCGAGGCTGAGGCGCAGCGGGTCCTCGCCCATCGACCGCGCGATCTCCGGCAGCGCCGTGGCGATCACCGTCGCGTCCAGATTCTCCATGAACAGGGCACAGGCGATGATGAAGGGAATGCAGCGGGTGGCGCGGGGCATGGCGGGGGCGATGGGATGGGGGCGACGTTCCCAATCTGGACTGACACCGTCCGGAAACCACCGCTATGGCGCGAACCCTGGCATGCGCGGGCGCTCACCGCCCCTTGAACACCGGCTTGCGTTTCTCCAGGAACGCCCGGTAGCCCTCGCGGAAGTCCTCCGTGCCGAAGCAATGGTAGCATTCGGCGATCTCCGCCTCCGACAGCGGGGCGGGGTCGGACAGGCGGCGGACGAACTGCTTGTGCAGGCGGGCGGCCAGCGGGGCGCCCCCGGCGATGCGCCCGCAGGTCGCGGCGATCTCGGCCTCGAACGCCTCGTCAGCGACGATGCGATGGACCAGCCGCTTGTCCTTGGCCTCCTCGGCGCCGAAGACGCGGCCTTCCAGCAGGATTTCCAGTGCCGCCGGGCCGCCCGCGATGTCGTGGAGCAGCTTCAGCTCGGGCAGCGCCATGGAGATGCCGAGCCGGCTGACCGGCACGCCGAAGCGGCTCCCCGCGGTGCAGACCCGTAGGTCGCAGGCCAGCGCCACGGCCAGACCGATGCCGCAGCAGGCGCCCTGGATGGCCGCCAGCGTCGGGTGCGGCAGGTCGCGCAGCAGGGTCAGCCCCTCGTCCATCAGCACGCCGTAGTCGGCGCCCTGTTCGGGGCTGTTGCGCTCCGTCTCGAATTCGGAGATGTCGGCGCCGGGGCTGAAGGCCCGCCCGCCGGCCCCGCGCAGCACCACCGCGCGCACCGTCTCGTCGGCGCCGAGTTGGCGCAGCAGCGGGATCAGTGCCTGCCACATCGGCTTGTCGAAGGCGTTCAGCTTGTCGGGGTTGCTGAGCGTCAGCGTGGCGACGACGCCGTCGCGGGTCAGGGTCATGGTGCCGGCCATCGCGTGTCGGGCTCCCCATCCATTCGGTTGCGTATGGGGCGAACCACAAACACCCGCCGCCCCGTTCCGTCAAGCGCTTCCCTTGGGGCTTCGCAAAGCCCGCTTCCACTCTGGACCGCGGGGCCACGGGTCCCCATAGTTCGTAGCCGGGACTTCACCGGACGGGAGATGACGCCGCGATGCGAACGGGATTGGCCGCTTTCACCCTGGCCGCCGCTCTGGCCGCCGCCCCGATGGGCACGCCCGCCTTCGCGGCGAAGGACGAGCTGGTGATCGGCATGACCCAGTTCCCGTCCAACTGGCACCCCTCCATGGAAGCGATGATGGCCAAGAGCTACGTCCTGTCCATGGCGCGCCGGCCCTTCACCGCCTACGACCCCGACTGGCGGCTGACCTGCCTGCTCTGCACCGAACTGCCGGCGCTGGACAAGGGCACCGCGGAGTACGAGACGCGGGCCGACGGCAAGAAGGGCATCAAGGTCACCTACACCATCAACCCCAAGGCGACCTGGGGCGACGGCTCGCCGGTGACGACCGAGGACGTGCTGTTCACCTGGACGGTCGGCAAGCACCCGCAGAGCGGCTACAGCAACTTCGACCTGTTCGCGCGCGACATCGTGGCGATCGATGCGAAGGACGAGCGCACCTTCACCATCCATCGCGACAAGGCGGTGTGCAGCTACGCCGAGATCAACGACTTCGAGATCCTGCCCGCCCATCTGGAGCGCGCGGTGTTCGAGGCGGACCCGGCGACCTACCGCAACCGCTCCAAATACGAGACCGACACGACGAACCCTGGCCTATGGTTCGGCCCCTACCGCATCGCCCAGGTCGAGCCGGGCAGCCATGTGGTGCTGGAGCCGAACCCGACCTGGTGGGGGGCGAAGCCGGCCTTCAAGCGGGTGATCGTGAAGTCCATCGAGAACACCGCCGCGCTGGAGGCCAACCTGCTGGCCGGGCAGGTCGACATGGTGCCGGGGGAGACCGGCCTGCCGCTCGATCAGGTGCTCGCCTTCGAGAAGCGGCACGGCAGCCGCTACAACGTTTTCTATAAGCCCGGCCTGTTCTTCGAGCATGTCGAACTGAACCTCGACAACCCGGCGCTGGCCGACTTGCGGGTGCGCCGGGCGCTGCTGCACGCCATCGACCGCGAGGCGATCTCCAAGCAGCTCTACGACGGGCGCCAGCCGGTCGCCCACAACGAGATCAGCCCGCTCGACCGCGTGCACGCGCCGGGCTACCCGACCTACGCCTTCGACCCGGCGCTGGCCGGCCGGCTGCTGGACGAGGCGGGCTGGAGCGAGCGGCGCGCCGGGGTGCGCCACAACGCCAAGGGGGAGCGGCTGGCGCTGGAGATCATGACGACCGCCGGCAACCGCTCCCGCGAGGTGTTGCAGCAGGTGCTCCAGGCGCAGTGGCGGCAGGCCGGGGTGGAGGTGCGCATCATCAACGAGCCGGCCCGCGTCCTGTTCGGCGACACGCTGGAGAAGCGCCGTTTCAAGTCGATGGCGCTGTTCGCCTGGATCAGCGCGCCTGAGAACATCCCGCGCACCATCCTGCATTCCAGCATGATCCCGACGGAGGCCAACAACTGGGCCGGGCAGAACTACACCGGCTACCGGAACCCGGAGATGGACCGGGTTCTGGAAGACCTGGAGCATGTCTGCGAGCCGGAGGCCAACCGCGCGCTGTGGGCAAAGCTGCAGACGCTCTACGCCCAGGACCTGCCGAACCTGCCGCTGTTCTTCCGCGCCGATCCGTTCATCCTGCCGCCCTGGCTGGAGGGGGTGGTGCCGACCGGGCATCTCGATTCCAGCACGCTGTGGATCGAGACGTGGAAGGCGAAGGAGTGAGGGGGTCGCGTCGGGCCCCCACCCTAACCCTCCCCCGCTGCGCAGGGGAGGGAATGGCTCCTCCCCCTGCGCAGCGGGGGGAGGTCGGGAGGGGGGCTCTGCTCAGCAACGCCCCCAACACTCCATGACCCGCTTCCTCGCCTCCCGGCTGCTCCAGGCGCTGGTCGTCCTGCTGCTGATGAGCTTCGTCATCACGGTGCTGATGACGCTGATGCCGGGCGATCCGGTGGACATGATGCTGGCCGGCAATCCGCGCGCCACGCCCGCCGACGCGGCGCGGCTGAAGGCGCTCTACGGCCTCGACAAGCCGTTGCTGGAACGCTACGGACACTGGCTCCAGGCGGCGCTGGTGGGGGATTTCGGCTTCTCCCGGCTCTACGCGCAGCCGGTGCTGACGATCCTGCTGCCGCGGCTGGGCAACACGCTGCTGCTGCTCGGGGCGGCGATGGCGCTGACCCTGGCGGTGGCGCTGCCGCTCGGCGTCTACGCGGCGCGGCGGCCCTATGGCTGGGCGGACAACGCCATCAACCTGTTCTGCTTCGCCGGCATCTCGGTCCCGGCCTTCTGGCTGGCGCTGCTGCTGATCCTGCTCTTCGCGGTGGAACTGCAATGGCTGCCCGCCTCCGGCCTCGGCCCGGTCGGCGGGGAGGGCTGGTGGGAGCGGCTGCCCTATCTCGTGCTGCCGGTGGCTTCGCTGACTCTGGCGAGCATCGGCGGCTACACGCGCTACGTCCGCGCCGCGATGATGGGGGAGCTTCGCCAGGATTACGTCCGCACCGCCCGCGCCAAGGGGCTGGGGGAGGGGCGGGTGGTCTGGCGCCACGCGCTGCGCAACGCGACCATCCCCATCGTGACCATCGTGGCGTTGGAGTTCGGCGCCCTCTTCTCCGGCGCGCTGGTGACCGAGACGATGTTCGCCTGGCCGGGCATGGGCAAGCTGATCTACGACAGCATCATGGGCAACGACCTGAACGTGGCGCTGGTGGCGCTGCTGTTCGCCACGCTGACGACGCTGGCCGGCAACCTGCTGGCCGACGCCGCCTACGCCGGGCTGGACCCGCGCATCTCCTTCAAGGGGGACGGGGCGTGAGGACCGGGCGCTTCCTGCGGCGCTTCGCCCGCCACCGGCTGGCGGTGGTCAGCGCCCTTCTGCTGCTCGTCCTGGCCGTCGCCGCGGCGGCCGCACCCTGGGTGGAACACTGGCTGGGGGTGGAGGCGACGGGCATCAGCCTGCTCGACCGCTTCGGCCCGCCCTCGGCCCTGCACCCGCTGGGCACGGACGAGCTGGGGCGCGACGTGCTGGTGCGGCTGCTCTACGGCGGGCGGGTGTCGCTGTTCGTGGGCGTGGCGGCGGCGCTGGCCTCCGCCGTCATCGGCACGGGGATCGGGCTGCTGGCCGGTTATTTCGGCGGGAGGCTCGACGATCTGCTGATGCGCGTCACCGACGGGCTGATCGCCCTGCCGCTGTTGCCGCTGCTGATCGTGCTGGGCGCCATCGACCTGACGCGGCTGGGCATCCCGCCGGAGGTGGCGGGGGCGGAGGATGCCAGCCTGCTGCGCATCGTCGTGCTGGTGGCTCTGTTCGGCTGGACGACGGTGGCGCGTCTGGTGCGCGGAGCCACCCTGTCGGCGCGGCGGCGCGATTATGTGCGGGCGGCGGTGGCGATGGGGGCGGGCAGCCGCCGCATCATGCTGGCCCACATCCTGCCGAACGTCGCCGCCCCCGCCGTGGTGGCGACGACGCTGACGGTCGGCAACGTGATCCTGCTGGAGTCGGTGCTGAGCTTCCTGGGTCTCGGCATCCAGCCGCCGCTGCCGTCCTGGGGCAACATGCTGACCAACGCGCAGGAGCTGGTGGGCACGGCGCCCCTGCTGGCGGTGTGGCCGGGGCTGTTGATCTTCCTGACGGTGATCGCCGTCAACCTGCTGGGCGACGGGCTGCAGGACGCGCTGGACCCGCGGGTGGTGGGGAAGCGGTAGGGGAGCGGGGTCTTGCCCCCACCCTAACCCTCCCCCCGCTGTCGCAGGGGAGGGAACAAACTCCCTCTCCTGCGACAGCGGGGGAGGGAAGGGGCCTGCGGTGCAAGCCGTGGGAAGGGTGGGGGCAACCGCCCCCTCACTTCTCCCTTTGAAACTTCGCCGCCCCCGCCGCCATCGGGATCAACCGCACCGCGTAAGGGCTGGTCTGCATCTGCGCCACCGCCTGGGCCGGACCCGGAACGCGCTCGCGGTAGCCGACGACCACATCGCCGCCGGACGCCTGCGCGCTGACGATGGACACGCCGTAACCGCCGGTGTCGCGCGGGCCGAGGAACACCGCCGCGGCCATGCGGTCGCCGGGCAGGGGACCCGGCGCCGCCTCGCCGACGCGGGCCCAGAGATCGTTCCACTCCTGCGGGTTGCGGGCGACGACATAGGCGCGCTCGTAGGCCTGGCTGCGGTCGCCCTGCCAATAGGTGCCGGGATCGGCGTCGGCGGGGAGCAGGGACTGCGGCTCCGCCCCATCCGGGGCGGTCTGGCAGGCGCCCAGCAGGGGGAGCGTGGCGAAGGCGAGAAGGATGGCGGCGGTGGGCCGGAGCATGCGGCGGCTCACTCCGGCACCGCCATGCCGCGCTTGACCGCCGGGCGCTCCGCGACCGCGTCGTGCCAGCGCTTCAGGTTGGGGTAGCGGTCCAGCACGTTGCCCTCCGCCTTGGCGGCCACGGCCACGAAGGGGAAGCAGGCGATGTCGGCGATGGAGTAGGTGCCGCCGGCCAGATACTCCGACCCGCCCAAACGCTCCTCCATTGCGGCGTGGATGCGCTGCAGCTCGCCTTTGAAATAGTCGATGGCGTAGGGGATCTTCTCCGGCGCCATGACGGCGAAGCGGAACTTGCTCAGCCCCGAGGGGCCGAGGTCGCTGACGCCCAGCATCAGCCAGCTCATCGCCTCCGCCCGCTCGTCCTCGTCATCGGGCAGCAGGCGGCCGGTGCGCTCCGCGTAATGCAGCAGAATGGCCCCCGAGCCGAACAGGCGGCGCTTCCGGCCGCCGGGCAGATCCTCGACGACGGCCGGGATCTTGCCGATCGGGCTGACCGCCAGATAGTCGGGCTGACGGCCTTCGCCGGCCACAAGGTCGACCTTGTGGACCTTGTAGGTCAGACCCAGCTCTTCCAGCAGGATCGAAGCCTTTTGCCCGTTCGGCGAGGCGAAGGTGTAGAGCGTGATCATCGGTGCCCGTCCCTGGAGCCTGTCCCTTTGCCATGTCCGCAAAGGCGTTCAACAGGCGCCAGTTTCGCCGATTTGCGCACGGAAGGCCAGAGGCAGGCAAAAAGCGCCTTTTTGCCTGCCGATCACAGTCTTTGGCCGATCATATGGGCTCCGTCCTCACACCGCGCGGCTGTGCTTCCCGGCGCCGGTGGACAGGTAGGTGTCGAAGCGCGCGGCGACGATGCGCATCAGCGGGCGGGCGGGTTCCGGCACATGGACGTGGCGGCCCTCCACCACGGCGACCCCGTCGGCCACCAGATCGGCCATGGCCTCCAGGTCGGCGTCGAAGGCACCGGCGGCCAGCCCGTGGGCCACGGCCACCGCGCCGACGTCCACCGACAGGTCGCACATCAGCCGGACGATCAGATCGCGGCGCAGCCGGTCGTCGGCGGTCAGCGTCAGCCCCTTGCCGGTCGGGAACCGTCCGGCCTCGACGGCCTGGGCGTACTGGTCGAAGGGAACGGCGTTCTGCACGTAACCCTGCGGCAGCGCCCCGATGGAGGACGCGCCGAAGCCCAGCAGCACCTCCGCGTCGTCGGTCGTGTAGCCCTGGAAGTTGCGGCTGAGCCGCCCCTCGGCCTGCTGGATGGCCAGCTCGTCGTCGGGCTTGGCGAAGTGGTCGAGCCCGATGGGCTGGAAACCTGCGTCGGTCAGCACCCCGGCGATGGACGCGAACTGCTCCCACCGGCCCAGCGTGCCGGCGAGCGCCGACTCGTCGATCTTCTTCTGGTGGGACTTCATCCATGGCACATGGGCGTAGCCGAAGACCGACAGCCGGTCCGGCGCCATGGTCAGGGCGATTTCGGCGGAGCGGGCGACGCTCTCCACCGACTGGCCGGGCAGGCCGTACATCAGGTCGAGGTTGATGTGGCGGATGCCGTTGGCGCGCAGCCACTCCAGCGTCTGCTCGGTCTGCTCCCGCGGCTGGATGCGGTTGATGGCCGCCTGCACCCCGGCGTCGAAGTCCTGCACGCCCAGCGAGGCGCGGTTGACCCCGGCGCGGCCCAGCGCCTCGGCCATCTCGCGGGTCAGGGTGCGCGGGTCGATCTCCACCGCGATCTCCGCGTCCGCTGTCACGTCGTAGCGCTCGCGCAGCAGGGCGATCAGCGATTCGAAGTCGTCCGGCGCCATCATGGTCGGGGTGCCGCCGCCGAAATGGATGTGCCGCACCCGCAGCCGTCCGGAAATGCGGTCGGCGACCATGCCGATCTCGCGGCGCAGATGGCCGAGATACTCGGCGATGGGGGCGTAGCGGGCGACGATCTTGGTGTGGCAGCCGCAGTACCAGCACATCTTCGCGCAGAAGGGCACGTGGAGGTACAGGGACCCCGTGTGGGCCGCCGTGTCCAGCTCCGCCAGCCAGTCCGCGTAGCGCTCCGCCCCCACGGCGGCGGTGAAGTGCGGCGCCGTCGGGTAGCTGGTGTAGCGGGGCACCCGCAGCCCGTCGTACTTGGCGAGCAGAGCGGCGTTCAGCGGGGCGGTCGGGGCGGTGGCGCAGGCCACGGGGGAGATCGCGTTCATGGCGGGGAGGATCATCCAGACCGCCTCCCGCCGCTTTGACACAAGTCAAGCGTTCGAACGCCCGCCCGTCGGGGCCGCCCGTTACGCGGGGGATGCCAGCCGGTTTTCCAGATGCTCCAGCAGCAGGTTCAGGTTGCGGCGGTTCGCCTTGAAGCCGATGTCGAAGAGGGCGCCGACCACCGGGACCGACCCGCCGGCCCAATCCACGGCCATGTTGGCGATCATCCGGGCGATCAGGCTTTTGGGAAGATCGAAGCGGGCGGCCTCCATGACGATGTAGGCGGCCACCACGGTGGTCGCCGTGCTGCCGGCGACCGGAACCAGCGCGGCGATGCCGTCCAGCCCGACGGGGATGCCCGTGCCGGGAACGCGCCAGCGCGTGTCCATCAGCCGGGTCAGCCGGCGCAGCCGTTCCAGCCGCTCCAGATCGATGGGAATGACCGGCGGCGCCGTGGCGACGCCCGAGAAGGTGGAGGCGGGCGCGGGACGCGTGCTGATGTCGCTCATGGGGCTTCACCGGTGCAGGAGAGCCGCCGTGGGGAGCCGCCGGCGGATGGAGCCGTGGGCGGAGCCGGTCGGGCGTGTCGCGTTGAGCAACCCGCGGCTGTGCCCGGCGGTTCCCGGCCTATCTCCATCGGGTGTCCGGCACCACGGACGCGCTCACGGTCCGGGCGGGGGCGTCGTCATAGGGATGAGCGGGCGGATGACCAGACGGACGCAGGGTCATCGTCCGAAAGGAAAGGGCCTTGCCGGAGCGGATGCGGCGATTGGACGCGCGATGCGGACTCGTCGGAAGCTAAGCGCCTGCCACTTCGATGGAATTCTCCGGTGTTGCCGGGCTTTCGGGTGGCGATCAGACGGCCATATGCCGAAGGCATCTCTGGTCCAGGACGTCCCGAAGGACAACAATGGTGCGCGCAAGTCGATACTTAAGACCGAAAAGAACCGAGCGGGTGTCCACCCCACAGGGTGATGGGCGGGCACTTGGCATCGGAAAAAACAGGTCGGGAATAACGGGGAGGATAACCATGACCACGCTTTATTGCGCCTGCTGCGGACAGCCGTTCCGCCGCAGCTCGTCGCGCGGGCCGGCGCCGCTCTACTGCTCACGCGATTGCCGCCGCCAGATCGAGGTCCGCCGCCGCGTCTGGGCGTCGCGGCAACCGGCGGAACGGGCGGCCGCCGCGACGTCGGCTCCCGTCCTTCCGGCCGGTGCGGGACCCTATCCGCAAACCGGGATGGTGTGGGAGCGCGCCTCCGCCTGATGGGGCGCCACACGCACTCTGCGTATTTTTTGGCCGGTTTGGTTGCGGCCCCCTCTAAAACAGCAGGGCTGCCATACCATATAGGAGGACGCTACATGATGAGCGTCCCCCCGAACCGAGGGCTTTTCCGAACACGGCCATGATCCAGAAAACGCGATCCCCCAGCACCGTCACCCGCACTCCGGCCCGCGCCTTCGGCGCCGTCGCTCTGGCGCTGGCCGTGGCGCTGACCGCCGGCACCGCCGATGCCCGCGCGGGCAAGAGCAGCTCCGCGGGCAGCCGCGGCTCGCGCACCTACGAGGCGCCGGCCCAGACCAACACCGCGCCGCGCGCCGCCCCGATGGAGCGCTCGGCCGCCCCGGCCCAGACGCCGGGCGCGCAGCAGCCGGGCATGCAGCAGCCGGGCATGGCCAACCCGGCGGCGGCGCAGCGCGGCGGCTTCTTCTCGCGCGGCGGCTTCATGCCGGCCCTGATGGGCGGCCTGATCGGCGCCGGCATCGCCGGCATGCTGTTCGGCGGCGGCTTCCTCGACGGGCTGGGCAGCTTCGCCGGCATCCTGGGCTTCATCCTCCAGATCCTGCTGGTTGTCTTCCTGGTTCGGCTGGCCATGCGCTTCTTCCGCAACCGCTCGGCGGGCGCGGCGCGGCCGGCGGGCATGGGCGCTCCCAACACCGCCTATGCCGGTCCGAATCCGGGCGCCATGAACGCTGGCGCCCAGAACCCCGGCACCATGAACCGCGACGCGGCGGACGTTCGTCACAACCCGCTGGGCGGCGGCGTCCGTGGTGGTGCGGCTGGTCCGGCCTCGTCCGGCCGTCCGGGCGTGCGCCGTGACGATCTGGGCATCGCCCCGGCTGATTATCAGGCGTTCGAGCAGACGCTGGTCACGGTCCAGACCGCCTACGGCAACGAGGACCTGACGGCCCTGCGCGGCGCCGTGACGCCGGAGATGGCCTCCTACTTCACCGAGGAACTGGCGGCCAACAACAACCGCGGCGTAATCAACCGTCTGTCCGACGTTCGTCTGCTCCAGGGCGACCTGGCCGAGGCGTGGCGCGAGGGCAACGCGGAATACGCCACCGTGGCGATGCGCTTCTCGCTGACCGACGTGACGGTGGACCGCGCCAGCAATCGCGTGGTCGAGGGCGACCCGAACCGTCCGGTCGAAGCCACGGAAATCTGGACCTTCACCCGTCCGCGCGGCGGGCGCTGGGTCCTGTCGGCGATCCAACAGGCCGGCTGATCCACTCTCCACTCCTCAACCGGTCTCGCGAGGGGGGCGTCCGAAAGGGCGCCCCCTTTCATTTTGGGACGCATTTCCCGAATCCACGGGGCGGCCTGGGCATGATAGAACGTGTCAGGAACAAAAGCCTGACCAACGGAAGAGAGTCATGCCCGATCTTTCCATGCCCATCCCCCAGAGCTTTGAAGCGTCTTCGCCGGACCGGGCGGCCGTTCTGGCCGATCTGCGCGCCCGCATCCGGGGCCTGGAAGGGCTGGGCGGGGAAGGGGCGCGGGTGCTGCCTTTCGGCCTGCCGGATCTCGACGGGGCCTTCCCGGCGGGGGGACTGCCACTCGGCTGCCTGCACGAGGTGGCGGGGGAGGAGCCGGGGGCCGGCACGGCCTTCGCCGCGCATCTGCTGGCCCGCCTCGCCAGCACGGCGGCGCCCGCGCTGTGGGTCGTGCGCGCGCGCGACCTGCACGCCGCCGGGCTGGCCGCCTATGGGCTGACGCCGGACCGGCTGATCGCCGTGCGCGCGACCCGCGACGCCGACGCCCTGTGGGCGATGGAGGAGGCGCTGCGCTGCAAGCGGCTGTCCGCCGTGCTGGGGGAGGTCGGTGGGCTGGACCTGACGGCGAGCCGCCGGTTGCAACTGGCCGCCGAGTCGTCGGGTGTGACGGGATTCCTGTTGCAGAGCACCGCCCGCCGCTCGGCGGCGAGCGCGGCGGTCACCCGTTGGCGGATCGCGCCGGCGCCCAGTTGGACGGCGGAGCCGGGCGTGGGCGACCCGCGCTGGCGTGCCGAACTGGAGCGCTGCCGGGGCGGTCGCCCGGGGGCGTGGCTTGTGGAATGGCGTGACGGTGCCCTGGTCCCAACAAAGGGGCCGGAACGGGCCATCCCCGCGCCCGCATCCACGTCCACCCCGGTTCGGCGTCCGGTTCCGGCGGGCGGACACGGACCGTCCTGGGCCGAGGTGGCGTGATGCGGACGGAAGGACGGGTGGTGATGTCGCTTACACGACAGCCACCTGTCAGCTTCGGATCAGTAGTTGGTTGTCCAGTCGGGCAGGGGATGCCCGGTTTCGCCATCCGGATCGGTGTGAAGCGGAAAGGGCGCGTCGTCCGCGTAGAGCGGCAGTTGCCGGGCGAATTCCGCCGATTCCTCGGCCCGGCGTTGCTCCAGCAAGCGGGCGGCCAAATGAGCGGGCAGCATGGCAAGCCTCCTTTTGAGCGTCGGGAGAGCCTGGGGAGCGGTCCTGTCGGCCGCCCTCGGCCCAACCCGTCCTGTGTGTCTGGACGCTATCATGCAAGGTCCAGGCCTCTAAGTGATGCAGATCACGCGTTATGCAAACTTTAATGCGCCCGGTTTCTTTTTCGGGTCCCGTTTCTTTTTTAAGGCCCCGTTTCTTTTTTCGGATGGGAAGCCCATAGTCCCCGCCTCCCGTTTTCCCGCCGATGCTCCTTCTCCGAGACCGAACCATGCACGCCGAACCTTGCTCCGCCTGCCTAAAACCTGTGCACTTGTGCGTCTGCGAGGCGGTGGAGCCGATCGACAACGCCGTCTTCCTGCTCATCCTCCAGCACCCGCAGGAAAAGCGCGAGACGCTGGGCACCGCGCAGATCGCCCATCTCCAGTTCAGGAACTCCGCGCTGAAGGTGGGGCTGAGCTGGTCGAACCTGAAGCGCATCCTGGGGCGCGAGGTCGATTACAAGCGCTGGGGCGTGCTCTATCTCGGCCCGGTCAAGCAGGGCGCCGCCCCCCTGCCGGAGATGTCCATCGTGGACAAGGGCGGCGTCCCGCAGAGGGACAGCGATCTGGTTCTGGCCGATCTGGAGGGCGTCATCGTCCTGGACGGCACCTGGAGCCAGGCCAAAACGCTGTGGTGGCGCAACCCGTGGCTTCTGAAGTGCCGCCGCATCGTGCTGAACCCGCAGTTCCGCTCCCTCTACGGGCAGGCCCGCAAGGAGCCGCGGCGCGACAGCGTCTCGACGCTGGAGGCCGCCGCCTTCCTGCTGTCGCGGCTGGAGGCCGAGCCGGCGATCCTCGATCGCGCGCTGAAGCCCTTCTCGCTGCTGCTGAAGAAGCTGCGCGCCCCGCGCCCCGTGGCGACGCCCCGTGCAGAGGCGGAGGAATCGGCTTCGGAGAGAGCCTTGGATAAGGGCGAGGCGGAATGATCCGCGCCTCTTCCGGGATCGCCCTTTCCGGGTAAGCCCCCCTCGACGAGGGCGGCCGCGGCAACCAATGCGCTGTTGCGCTGTTGGGGATTGCATCGGCCGTTCCGGCCTCAACCGAGGGAGCGATCCATGAAGGGCGTTTTGCTGTGGCTTGTCGGGCTTCCCATTCCGATCATTCTTCTGCTGTATCTGTTCAACGTCCTCTGATCGGGCCTCCGATCGGCTTGACGGCACGGACCGGCGGCGCCACATGCGAACCGCGCCGCCCTCCGCGCGCACGGCAAGAGACGAGGACCATGGCCCGCGATTTCGTTCCCTTCGAACTGACCGTTTGCGGCATCGAGGAGCTGAACGGCTTCTGCGAGGCCGGCGTGACCCACGTCCTGTCGATCCTCGACCCCGGCCACCCGGAGCCGACCGCCTTCGGCTCCTACGGCGAGCACAGGCGGCTGGAGCTGCGCTTCCACGACATCATCGACCCCTACATGGGCCAGTCCCTGCCGCAGCGCGCGGACGTCGAGCGCATCCTGGCCTTCGGGCGCGACCTGATGACCGAGCCGACCGGGGTGGGCGGGCTGCTGGTCCATTGCCACGCCGGCATCTCGCGCTCGACCGCCGCCCTGACCATGATCCTGGCCCAGGCCAGCCCGGCCCGCCCCGCCGCCGAGGCGATGGCCGCCGTGGTCGGCATCCGCCACAAGGCGTGGCCCAACCTGCGCATGATCGAATTCGCCGACGAGATCCTGGAGCGCCGGGGCGAGCTGGTCGCCGCCGTCCGCGCCCGCCACGCCAGCTATGGCCGGGAGCGCCCCGATCTGGTCCAGTTCATGATCGACAACGGGCGGGTGCGTGAGGTCGCGGACCTGATCGACTGACCGGTCGAGCCGCTCCGTCCCTCAGCGGAAATTCCGGCCTTCCGGGAAGACCGCGGCGGCCGAGCGGTTGGGGAGCGCGTCGGAGTCGGTCAGGTCGCGCAGCCGGTGCGTCAGGTCGGTCAGCCGCTCGACGCGCAGGTGGATGACCTCGCCGCCCTCGGGGTTGGGCTTGCCGTTGCGCTCCACCCGGCCGGTGGCGGCGATCAGGCGGGCGCCGAGGATCGTCTTGCGGAATTTTTCGAACACGTCCGGCATGATGATGAGGTTGGCGATGCCGGTCTCGTCCTCCAGCGTGATGAAGACCACGCCCTCGGCGCTGCCGGGCCGCTGCCGGACCAGCGCCAGCCCCGCCACGGTCAGCCGCGTGCCGGCCCGTACCTTTCCCAGCCGTTCGGTCGGGACCACCCCGGCGAAGCCGTCCCGCAGCAGCGCCATGGGATGCGCCTTCAGCGACAGGCACAGGCTGCCATAGTCCATCACCACATGCTCGCCCGGCGCCATGGCGGGCAGGAGGGTCTGCGGCTCCTCCTGGGCGGAGTCGGCGAGGCCGGCGAACAGCGGCAGCGGCTGCACCCCCAGCGCCTTCACCGCCCACAGCGCGGCCCGCCGGTCGAGCCCGACGGAGCGGAAGGCGTCGGCCCTGGCCAGCCGCTCCAGCCCGGCGACCGGCATCCGCGCGCGGCGCCACAGGTCGTAGGGATCGCGGTAGCCCGCCCCGCGGCACAGCACGAGCCGGCGGGCGTCCTCCTCGTCCATCCCCCGGACCAGCCGCAGGCCGAGGCGCAGGACGTGCCTTATTCCCTCTCCCGCCCCGGGAGAGGGCGACAGCGGTTCCAGCGTGCAGTCCCAGTCGGAGGCGTTCACGTCCGGGGGCAGCACGGTCACCCCGTGCTCGCGGGCGTCGCGGACGATCTGGGCGGGGGCGTAGAAGCCCATGGGCTGGCTGTTCAGCAGGGCCGCGGCGAAGACGTCCGGATGGTGGCACTTCATCCAGGCCGACACATAGGCCAGCAGGGCGAAGCTCGCCGCGTGGCTTTCGGGGAAGCCGTACTCGCCGAACCCCTCGATCTGCTGGAAGCAGCGTTCGGCGAAGGCGCGGTCGTAGTCGCGCTCGACCATCCCCTCGATGAAGCGGTCGCGGAAGGTGTGGACCAGCCCGGTCTTGCGGAAGGTCGCCATGGCGCGGCGCAGCCGGTCGGCGTCCTCCGGGCTGAAGCCGGCGCCGACGATGGCGATCTTCATCGCCTGCTCCTGGAACAGCGGCACGCCCAACGTCTTCCTCAGCACCTTCTCCAGTTCGGGAGAAGGGTAGTTGACCGGTTCCTCGCCGGTGCGGCGCCGCAGGTAGGGGTGGACCATGTCGCCCTGGATCGGGCCGGGGCGGACGATGGCGACCTCGATCACCAGATCGTAGAAGGTCTTGGGTCGCAGGCGGGGCAGCATGGACATCTGCGCCCGGCTTTCCACCTGGAAGACGCCCAGGCTGTCGGCCCGGCACAGCATGTCGTAGGTCGCCGGGTCCTCCTGCGGCACCGTCGCCAGCGTCAGGGCGCTGTCATAATGACACTTCAGCAGGTCGAAGCTGCGGCGCAGGCAGGTCAGCATCCCCAGCGCCAGCACGTCCACCTTCAGGATGCCCAGCGCGTCGATGTCGTCCTTGTCCCACTCGATGGTCGTGCGGCCCTCCATGGCGGCGTTGGCGACGGGGCAGAGGTCGCTCAGGGGGCCGCGGGTGATGACGAAGCCGCCGACATGCTGCGACAGGTGGCGGGGGAAGCCGATCAGCTCCTGCGCCAGCTCCAGCGTCTGGCGGAGCCGCACGTCGTCGGGGTCGAAGCCGTATTGCCGGGCGCGCTCCTCGTCCACGCCGTGGCGGCTCCAGCCCCAGACGGAGCCGGACAGCCGCGCCACCAGATCGGCGGACAGGCCCATGGCCTTGCCGACCTCGCGGATGGCGCCCCGCGCGCGGTAGCGGATGACGGTGGCGGTCAGCCCGGCCCGCTCGCGCCCGTATTTTCCGTAGATGTACTGGATGACCTCCTCGCGCCGCTCATGCTCGAAATCCACGTCGATGTCCGGCGGCTCGTTGCGGGCGGCGGAGATGAAGCGCTCGAACAGCAGATCGATGGCGGTGGGATCGACCGCGGTGATCCCCAGGCAGTAGCAGACGACCGAATTGGCCGCCGAGCCGCGCCCCTGGCACAGGATGTCCCGCGAGCGGGCGAAGCGCACGATGTCGTGCACCGTCAGGAAATAAGGCGCGTAGCCCAGCTGCCCGATCAGCGCCAGTTCATGGTGCAGGGCCTTCGTCACCGTCTCCGGCACGCCGTCCGGGTAGCGGTGGGCGGCGCCGCTCCAGGTCAGATCGGTCAGCGTCTCCTGCGGGCTGTGACCGTCCTCCGCCACCTCGTCCGGGTATTCGTAGCGCAGCTCCTCCAGCGAGAAGCGGCAGGCGGCGGCGATCTCCACCGTGCGGGCGACCGCCTCGGGGTGGCGGTGGAACAGGCGGGCCATCTCCACCCCGGCCTTCAGGTGCCGCTCGGCGTTGGCGGGCAGGCGCCAACCCGCCTCGTCGATGGTGGTGCCGCTGCGGATGCAGGTCATCACGTCGGCCAGCGGGCGGCGGGCGGGCGTGTGGTAGAGCACGTCGTTGGTGGCGACCAGCGGCACCCGCTCCGCCTCCGCCAGCCCGGCGAGCCAGGACAGCCGCCGCTGGTCGTCGCCGCGGTAGCGGTGGCTGGCGGCGAGGTGCAGGCGGTTCCCCAGATCGTTGCGCCAGCCGCGCAGCGCGTGGACGAAGGCGGGGTCGCGCTGGTCCGGCGGCACCAGCAGGAACAGCATCCCTTCCGCATGGTCCAGCACGTCGGCGCGGGCGATGAAGCAGGCCCCCTTGGGCGCCCGCCGCTTGCCCAGCGTCAGCAGCCGCGACAGCCGCGCGTAGGCCGCCCGGTCGGTGGGGTAGGCGAGCAGGCTGTCCGCGTCGGTCAGGTCCAGCCGGCAGCCGACGATCAGGCGGAGGCCGTGCTTGCGGGCGGCGGCGTGCGCCTGCACCACCCCAGCCAGCGAGTTGCGGTCGGTCACCGCAACGGCGGCGTGGCCGAGGGCGGCGGCGGTCAGCGCCAGCTCGTCCGGGTGGGACGCGCCCTCCAGGAAGGTGAAGCTGGTGGAGACCTGGAGTTCGGCGTAGGGGGTCATGACGGCCCCGTCACCCGAAGAAGCCGTGCAGGAACCACGGCGCCACCACGCCGGGCCGGTACAGCCCCTGGCGGAAGACCCAGAAGCGGCGGCCGGCCTCGTCCTCGACGCGGTAATAGTCGCGGGGCTCGCCGTCGCTCCGCCACCACTCGGCCGCGATCCGCTCCGGCCCGTCGGCAAGGCGGATACGGTGCTGGGTGCCGCGCCAGCGGAACATCACCGGCGGGTCGTCGGGAACCAGGGCCATGGCCTCGATGGGCTCCGGCGGGGCGAGCAGCCGCACCGGGCGCGGGCGGTCAGCGGGCCACAGGGAACCGCCGGGGGCATCCGCGAAGGCCGAGGCGGGGGCCACGCTGCGCTCCGGCAGCCAGCTTTGCCGCGGGACCAGCCGCAGCACCGCCCGCGCCCCCAGCCGGTTGGCCAGCCGGTCCATCAGCTCGCCCAGTTCCGGCTGCCCATCTATCCCGCCATCCAGCGCGGCCTGCGCGGCGGCGAGCGGACCGGCCTCGGTGGCCGACAGCACCATCAGCTCCAGGCCGGGGCCGGGCTCCACCCGGTCGAGCTTCTGGGCGAACAGCCGCATCAGCGCGTCCGGGCGGCGCACCGGGTGGCCGGTGCCGATGGCCAGCGTCTGGGGCGCGTCCTCCAGCCGGCGGTCCACCCGGTGCAGCTCCAGCCGCAGGCGGCGGGCGCCCTCTCCGCTCTTCTCCAGCCCGGCGCAGAGGGTGGCCAGCAGGCGGCGCAGCGCCTCGGCGATGGCCTCGGCGGTGGTGAGCGGCTCGGGCAGGGCGAGGCGGACGCTGTGCGGCGGCACCGGCAGGCGGGGCGACAGCGGCTCGTCCAGCCGTCCATAGGCTTGGTCGAGCCGTCGCAGCAGTTCCGGCCCGAAACGGGCGGCCAGCGTGGCGCGGGGGACGGCGTGCAGGTCCCCGATCCGCCGCAAGCCCACCGCGGCCAGCCCGTCCACCGTGGCGGGCGGCAGGCGCAGCGCGGCGACGGGGAGGGGAGAGAGGAGGGTGTCGGCCCGGTTGCCCCCACCCCGACCCTTCCCCACTCCGCAGGGGAGGGAGCTATCTATCCCTCCCCTGCGGAGCGGGGAAGGGAGGGACCCGCGAAGCGGGAGGGTGGGGGCCTTCCTACCGAACCGCGCCAGCGCCCAGGCCGCCGCGGGCGTGTCCGCCACCGCCAGCCGCGACTCGAAGCCCGCCGCGGTCAGGCGGGCGGTCAGGTCGGCGGCCATGGCTTCCTCCCCGCCGAACAGGTGGGCGCAGCCGGTGATGTCCAGCGCCACCCCATCGGGGCCGTCCGGGGTGGTCCAGGGGGTGTAGCGTGTGCACCAGCCGGCGATCCGTTCCAGCAGGCGGGCGTCCGACTCGGGCTCGGCGTCGAAGACGGCCAGGGCGGGTTCGATGGCGCGGGCGTCGGCCAGGCTCATGCCGGGCCGCACCCCGGCCTCCGCCGCGGCGCGGTTGACGGCGGCCACGGCCAGCCGCCCGCGCTCGGCCAGGATGGCGGCGAGGGGATGGCCGCACAGTGCCGGATGGCGGCGGCTGTGGGCGTCGGTGGGCAGCCGCGGCAGCCACAGGGACAGGATGCGCCGCGCCGTCCGTTCCGTCATGCCCAACCCTCCCTTCGCCGATGTGGACGCAAACCGTTTTATCTCGAACAAAACAAGAACATTCTAGCGGCAAAAGCCGGCGGGTGGGAGTCTCCTTACGGCCTGACCAGGAAGAGGGAGATGGACAGGGGGTCTTGTCACGCCTCCGCGGGGCACGACATGGTTGGTATGACACCGATCCGCCCCACCGCCGCGCCCACCGCCGCGCTCCTGCCCGTCGCCGTCGCGCTCGCCGCCCTCGCGCTGGGGGCCTGCGCGACCGAGGTGCACGACGAGATGCCGGGGCGGGCCCAGGCGGCGCCGCCGGCGGCCGCACAAAGCGGCGGGCTGAAGACGCTCCGCCAGATCCAGGCGGAGGAGAACGTCCGCCCGACCACCCCTGCGCCGGAACCTCCACCCACCCCGCCGCAGAAGCTCTCCGACGCCTCGCAGGCGCCCAACCAGCCGCCTCCGGTCCGTCGCCGCGGCAGTTCGTCACCGCCGCCGCCGCCCATCGACCAGCCGGCCACGCCCGCCCTGCCGGCGCCGGGCTCCACCCAGGGGCTGACCGACCGCGCCAAGCGCGACCTGATGAGCCCGGAGGTCGACCGGCTGCGCACCGACGACGCCATGGGCCGGCTTGACCCGCTGCAGCAGCGCGACCTGCTCCGCAAGCAGCAGGACCTCCGCCAGTACGGCCCCGGCCCCTTGGGTTACTGATGCCCAGCTTCTAAAGCTCTCGGCTCTGGTCACTTGACCCCACCCCGCGCAGCGGCCATACCGGCCCGGTGCTGCGCAAAGACGTTGGGGAAAAGGGGTAGGGGATGGTGGCGATCCGGGCGGTTCTCTTAGCGCTTCTGCTGATCGGCGCCGGGGCCGCGCCCGCGCTGGCGCGGATGACGGTGACCGGGCCGTTCGGCACCGGCCTGACCGAGCCCGTGTGGGTGCTTCAGCATTTGCTGGGCTTCCTCGCCATCGGACTGTGGAGCGGGCAGAACGGCGGTGCCTCCGTCTGGCAGCTTCCGGTGGCGGCGCTGACCGCGGTGCTGGCCGCCGGGCTGGCCGCGCAGATCGGCATTCGGCTGCCCTACGCCGCGGAAGGACTGTCGGCGTCGCTGATCCTGATGGGCGGGCTGGTCGCCGTCGGGCTGAAGGCGCCGTTGGCCCTGGGCGTTCTGACGGTCGCCGCGGCGGGGGCCTTCCACGGCTATGTGCACATGGGCGGGCCGCTGTTCTGGGCGGGGCTGTCGTCCGGCGTGCTGCTGGTCATCGGCGCCGGGTTGGGCCTGTCGGTGGCGCTGGGGCAGGCGGCGTCGGGCCGTGTGGTGCAAATGTGTGGCGGCGCGGTAGCACTCGCCGGGGTTCTTGATCTGGCGGGCGTCTTTTAAGCCTCCGACGCCTTGAAAAAGCCCGGCTGCGGGTATTCTTGTAAGAGCGTGTCCAACAACACGCCGCCGATGGCCCACGCCGCCGGAACGGCTGGCCAACAGGAAAGGTGGACCCGCCGGTGCCGCGCGCAGGACCCAACCCCCGCCTTTCCCCCGAAGGTCTTCCCAGCCGCCGTCAGGTCCTCGCTGGCGTCGCGGGAGGCGCTCTGCTCGGCCTTCTGCCAAGGGGTGCTGCGGCGCAGGACATCCGCTATTTCCGGATCGGCACGGGCACCACGTCGGGCACCTATTTCCCGATCGGCGGGCTGATCGCCAACGCCATCTCCAACCCGCCCGGCTCCCGCCCCTGCGACCGCGGGGGAAGCTGCGGCGTGCCGGGGCTGATCGCGGTGGCGCAGGCCACGCTCGGCTCGGTGGAGAACATCGAGCTGCTGCGCTCCGGCGCGATCGAGGCCGGAATGTCCCAGGCCGACATCGCCTATTGGGCCTACACCGGGTCGGGCATCTTCCACGGCAAGGCACCCTTCGAGGGGCTGCGCTCCATCGGCATGCTCTACGCGGAGGCGATCCAGCTCGTCGTGCGCGCCGACAGCGACCTGCACGGCGTGGCCGACCTGAAGGGCAAGGCCGTCTCGCTGGGCGAGGAGGGGTCCGGCGTGCTGGTGGAGGCGCGGGCGATCCTCGACGCCTTCGGCGTGAAGGAGGCGGAGTTGCGGCCCCCGGCCTACCTGAAGCCGGGCACGGCGGCGGACCGGTTGGCCAAGAAGGAACTGGACGCCTTCTTCATGGTCGGCGGCTTCCCGGTGGCGGCGGTCACCGACGTGGCGAACCGCGAGCCGATCCGCCTGATCCCGCTGGACGGCGAGATGGCCGCCCGGCTGCGCATCCGCCAGCGCTTCTACATGGACCAGACCATCCCCGCCGACACCTACCCCGGCGTGCCGGAGATTCACACGCTGGGGGTGGGGGCGGAACTGCTGGTCCGCGCCGACCGCGACCCCGCCCTGATCCATGGCGTCACCAAGGCGCTGTGGCACGAGAACACCCGCCGCCTGCTGATCGAGGGCCACCCCAAGGGGCGCAGCTTCGACGCCACCAAGGCGGTCGCCAACGTCTCGGTCCCACTGCATCCGGGCGCCGAGCGCTATTACCGCGAGGTCGGCCTGATCGGCAACGCCGCCAACGAACCGACGGGAGGGCCGACGCCCTGATCCCTTCCGCGCGTCAGATGGTCCGTTCGTCGGCGTAGAGGTCCCACGGCTCCGCCTCGGCGGCCGCCACCCACTCCGCCATGGCCGGCAGTTCCATCACCGCCCGCGCGTAGGCGCCGCACAGCCCGTCCATCTCCACCCCGTAGGTGATGAGGCGCGTCACCACCGGCGCGTACATGGCGTCGGCGATGGAGAAGCCGCCGAACAGGAAGGGGCCACCCGCCCCGAAGCGGGACCGTGCGTCGCGCCACAGGGCGAAGACGCGGGCGATGTCGGCCTCGCTCTCGGCGTTGCGGCCCACGCCGGGGCGGAACGCCTTGAGGTCCATGGACATGTGGGTGCGCAGAGCGGCGAAGCCCGAATGCATCTCCGCCGAGACCGAACGCGCCACGGCGCGGGTATGGGCGTCCGCCGGCCAGAGGGCGGCCTCGGGGAAGGACTCCGCCAGATACTCGCAGATCGCCAACGAATCCCAGATCACCCGGTCGCCGTGCCGCAGGCAGGGCACCCGGCCCGAGGGCGAATGCTCCGCGATGCGGGCCGCGGTGTCGGGCTGGCGCAGCGGGATGACGATCTCCCGGAACGGCCGGCCCGTCCGCTTCAACGTCAGCCAGGGCCGCAGGGACCAGGATGAGAAAGCCTTGTTGCCGATGACCAGCGTCAGGTCGTCCATGGGTGCGCCTCGGTCGCGAAGGGAGGGGGAGGCGGAGCATGCCTGCCTCGCGACCTTGCGGCAAGCCCAGCCCTCTCCCGCGGGAGAGGGCCTGTCGAACGCAATCCCCCTTTTCAGGGACGCCCCGGCGCGCCATGCTTTCCATCACTGTTTCCGTTTCCTGACGAAGGACGCCCACCTTGCTCGCCACCCTGCTCGCCACGGCCGGCCCCGGCACCGTGACCATCACCCCGCTGAACAAGGCCGGCCTCGCCACGTGGCTGGAGGGTCAGCCGCCCGCCACCGCGGCTTGGGTGAAGGCCGTGAACTTCACGGCGGAGGCCGGTTCGACGGCCTTCCTGCCGGGGGAGGGCGGGGCGATCGCCCGCGTGCTGGCCGGCGTGTCGGCGCTGGACGACCTGTGGGGCCTCGCCGGCCTGCCCGCCGGCCTGCCGCCGGGGAACTACCGGCTGGACGAGGCGGTGGACGCCGCGCTCGACCGCCGCGCCGCGACCCGTCTGGCGCTGGGCTGGGCGCTCGGCAGCTACCGCTTCGGGCGCTACAAGGCGTCGGACAAGGTCTTCGCCAACCTCGTCTGGCCCAAGCACGCCGACCAGGGCGAGGTGCAGCGCACCGCCACCGCGACCTACCTGCTGCGCGACCTCGTGAACACCCCGGCCAACGACCTCGGCCCGGCGGAACTGGCCGAGGTGGCCCATGCCGTGGCGGAGGAATTCGAGGCCGGGCTGGACGTCATCGTCGGCGACGACCTGCTCGACCGCGACTATCCGGCCATCCACGCGGTGGGCCGGGCCAGCCCGCGGGCGCCGCGGCTGATCGACCTGCGCTGGGGCAACCCGGCGCACCCGAAGGTGACCATCGTCGGCAAGGGTGTCTGCTTCGACAGCGGCGGGCTGGACATCAAGCCGTCGTCGGGCATGCTGCTGATGAAGAAGGACATGGGCGGCGCCGCGCACGCGCTGGCGCTGGGCCGCATGGTGATGATGGCGGGGCTGCCGGTGCGGCTGCGCGTGCTGGTTCCGGCGGTGGAGAACGTGATCTCCGGCAACGCCTTCAAGCCGATGGATGTGCTGAAGACGCGCAAGGGCCTGAGCGTGGAGGTCGGCAACACCGACGCCGAAGGGCGGCTGATCCTGTGTGACGCGCTGGCCGAGGCGGATTCGGAGAAGCCCGCCCTGCTGATCGACTTCGCCACCCTGACCGGGGCCGCCCGCGTCGCGCTGGGGCCGGACCTGCCGGCGCTGTTCGCCAACGACGACGCTCTCGCCGACGACCTGTTGGCCGCCGGCGAGGAGCAGGGCGACCCGCTGTGGCGCCTGCCGCTGTGGGCGCCCTACCGCAAGGGGCTGGACAGCAAGGTGGCCGACCTCAACAACGTGACCAGCAACGGCATGGCCGGGGCGATCACCGCCGGGCTGTTCCTCCAGGAATTCGTGTCGAAGGACACGCCCTGGGCGCATCTCGACACCTTCGCCTGGAACAGCGGCGCCCGCCCCGGCCGCCCGGAAGGCGGCGAGGCGCTGGGCCTGCGCGCGGCCTATGCGGTCATCGCCAAGCGGTTCGGGTGATAGAACGGAGCAACATCCGGCATATGGTTAAAATTGTCACCCCCGCGGGCGTCGCGGGGGTGGCGTGCCGATTCGGAAAGGACTAAAACCTTCGGGTAGGACCGGTGGACTCGGGTGCCGGCCGGGTTTTTGGAGGCGGACACATGGCGCTGAAGGTTCGTGAGGATTATCGCACCCTCACCGGTCCGGAGAAGGCGGCCATTCTGATGCTGGCGCTGGGCGAGGAGCATTCGTCCAAGCTGTTCGCGATGATGGACGACGAGGAGATCAAGGAGCTGTCGCAGGTGATGGCGAACCTCGGCACCGTCTCCGCCAACCTGATCGAGCGCCTGTTCGTCGAATTCGCGGAGCAGATGTCGGCCACCGGCTCGCTGGTCGGCTCCTTCGACTCCACCGAACGCCTGCTGCTGAAGACGCTGCCCAAGGACAAGGTCGACTCCATCATGGAGGAGATCCGTGGTCCCGCCGGCCGCACCATGTGGGACAAGCTGGCCAACGTCAACGAGTCGGTCCTGTCCAACTACCTGAAGAACGAGTACCCGCAGACCGTGGCGGTGGTTCTGTCCAAGATCCGCCCGGAACACGCCGGCCGCGTGCTGACCCAGCTGCCGGAAAGCTTCGCGATGGAGGTCATCATGCGCATGCTGCGTATGGAGGCCGTGCAGAAGGAGGTTCTGGACGACGTGGAGCGCACGCTGCGCACCGAGTTCATGACCAACCTCGCCCGCACCAGCCGCCGCGACAGCCACGAGATGCTGGCGGAAATCTTCAACGGCCTGGACCGCACGACCGAACACCGCTTCATGGCCGCCCTGGAGGAGCGCAACCGCGACAGCGCCGAGCGCATCAAGTCGCTGATGTTCACCTTCGAGGACCTGTCCAAGCTCGATCCCTCCGGCGTCCAGGCCCTGCTGCGCAGCGTCGACAAGCAGAAACTCGCCACCGCCCTGAAGGGCGCGTCGGAGACGCTGAAGGACCTGTTCTTCTCCAACATGTCGGAACGCGCGGCGAAGATCCTGCGCGAGGACATGGCCGCCATGGGGCCGGTCCGCGTCCGCGAGGTGGACGAATCCCAGATGTACATGGTCCAGCTCGCCAAGGACCTGGCGGCCCGCGGCGAAATCGTCATCTCCGAAGGCAGCGGCGAGAACGAGTTGATCTACTGAGCGGGCTCCCGACGAGGAGCCCCCACCCTCCCCATGCTCGCGCATGGGTCCCCTCCCTCCCCCGCTGTGCAGGGGAGGGCCATGTTCAGAGCCAGCGGAGTTCCCTCCCCTGCGCAGCGGGAGAGGGTTAGGGTGGGGGCCAAGCTCCGCTTTCCCCGACACATTCCCCCACCCGCGACACCCTGACCGATCGATCCGGTTGCGAAACGCTTGCCTGTCCGGGCCGGGTTGGGGGACACTCCTTCGCCGCGCGTCCCGAATGCGGGGGCCTTTGGGGGCAAGGGACGCGGCACGCGGGGGGAAAACATGGCACGGAACCTGAAAGCGCTCGGCCTGTGGCGGACGGCTCTGATCGCCAGCGTCCGGCAGGACGGGCCGGATCTGTCGGCGCGGCAGATGGCCATCATGCTCCAGGTCTATCTGACCGATCCGCCGCACACCGTGCGCGGTCTGGCGGCGACTCTGGACATCTCCAAGCCCGCGGTGACCCGCGCGCTCGACCGGCTGTCGCTGCTCGGCTTCATCAAGCGCAAGCGCGACGTCGAGGACAAGCGCAGCGTGCTGGTCCAGCGCACCGTGAAGGGCAGCGTCTTCCTGTCCGACTTCGCCGAGCTGGTCGTCGCGGCGGGCGCCGTGGCGCCGGAGGACATGGCGGTCATCCGCGCCGAGGAGGAGGTGGCCGCCTCCGCCAAGGCGCGGCTGGAGGCGCAGTTGGGCGCCTCCAACCCTGTGGCGGTGCCTGCCTGACCGCCGTCGTTTTCAGTAGCCCTGGCTGCGGTCCACGAGGTTCGGCAGCGGACGGCCTTCGCGGAACGCGGTGATCGCGTCGGCCACCACCGCGGCGGAGCGCGACGGGTGGGTGATGGCGGCGACGTGCGGCGTCACATGCACCTTCGGGTGGGTCCAGAAGGGATGGCCGGCGGGCAGCGGTTCCTCCGCGAACACGTCCAGGCTGGCCCCGGCGATGTGCCCGCTCTCCAGCGCTTCCAGCAGATCGTCCTCCACCAGATGCCCGCCGCGCGCGGCGTTGACGACCACTGCCCCCTTGGGCAGGGCGGCGAACAGCTTGCGGTTCAGCAGGCCGCGTGTCTCCGCCGTCAGCGGCAGCAGGCAGACCAGCAGGTCGCATTGCCCGAGCATCGCCGCCAGCCCGTCGGGTCCGGAAAAGCTCTCCACCCCCGGCAGCGCCTTCGGAGTCCGGCTCCAACCCAGCACGCGGTAGTCCATGCTCAGCAGCGTCTTCGCCGAGGCCATGCCCAGCTCGCCCAGGCCCAGGATGCCGACGTTCACCTCCGACGCCGGGCAGGGGTCCAGCGGCTCCCACCGCCCGGCCTGCTGGAGCGCCTTGTACTCGTCGAGAAGCCGGTGCCAGCGCAGCACCTGGAGCGCCACATAACCGGCCATGTCCACGGTCAGCCCTTCCGACACCATGCGGACCAGCGGCACGTCGGGCAAGGTGGGGTCGAGCAGCAGCGATTCCACCCCGGCGCCCAGCGACACGATCAGCTTCAGGTTCGGCAGGGTGGCGAGCAGCCCGTGCGGCGGCTTCCACACCAGCGCCATCTCGATGTCCGCCGGGTCCCCCATCTCGGGCCACACCCGCACCTCCAGGCCGGGCAGGCGGGCGTCCAGCTCGCTCAGCCAGCGGTCGGACCGGTCGGTGGTGGAGCAGAAAAGCAGCGTCACGGTGCAACCCCCTGTAATGTTATTGTTCGTCGTCGAACCCTTCCGAGCCAACCGTGCCCCGTCTGATCCTGCTGAACAAGCCCTATGGCGTGCTGCCGCAATTCACTGATGAGCAGGGGCGCCCGACGCTGGCCGACCATGTCCCGGTGAAAGGAGTCTACGCCGCCGGGCGGCTGGACCGCGACAGCGAGGGGTTGCTGGCGCTGAGCGACGACGGCGCGCTGATCGCCCGCATCGCCTCGCCGAAGCACAAGCTGCCCAAGACCTATTGGGTGCAGGTGGAGGGCATCCCGACCGAGGAGGCGTTGCAGCGCCTGCGCGACGGGGTGACGCTCAACGACGGCCCAACCCTGCCCGCCGAGGCCCGCCGGATGGAGGAGCCGGACGGCCTGTGGCCGCGCGACCCGCCCGTGCGCTTCCGTGCCGCCATCCCGACGAGCTGGATCGCCTTGACCCTGCGGGAGGGGCGGAACCGGCAGGTGCGCCGCATGACCGCCGCGGTCGGCTTCCCGACCCTGCGGCTGATCCGCTGGTCCATCGGCGACTGGACGCTGGACGGTCTGGCGCCGGGGGAATGGCGCGAGGTGACGGTGCCGGGGCGGACATCCGCGAAGGCGCCGTCCGGCAACACGAAGGCGAAGCGCCCGCGGACCGCTACATCCGCACGGCGTCGGACTTGACGGCTTCCAGGTTCAGGGCGGCGGCGAGCAGGGCGCGGGTGTACTCCTCCCGCGGCTCCTCGAAGATGCGGCGGGTCGGGCCCTGCTCCACCACCTTGCCGTCCTTCATGACGATGACGTGGCTGCTGAGCGCCCGCACCACCCGCAGGTCGTGGCTGATGAAGAGATAGGCGAGGTTGTTGCGCGCCTGGATGTCGCGCAGCAGATCGACGATCTGCGCCTGCACCGACATGTCGAGCGCGCTGGTCGGCTCGTCCAGAACGACGAATTTCGGCTTCAGCACCAGGGCGCGGGCGATGGCGATGCGCTGGCGCTGGCCGCCGGAGAACTCGTGCGGGTAGCGGTGGCGGCTGGAGGCGTCGAGCCCCACTTCCTCCAGCGCCTTCGCCACCATGGCGTCGCGTTCGGCGCCGGAGCCGATGCCGTGGATCGTCAGCCCCTCGCCGATGATCTGGCCGACCGACAGGCGGGGCGACAGGCTGCCGTAGGGGTCCTGGAAGACCACCTGCATCTCCCGGCGCAGCCCGCGCAGCTTCTTCGCCTGCCAGCCCTGGATGTCCTTGCCGTCGAAGCGGATCGCCCCCTCGCTGGCGTGCAGGCGCAGCAGGGCCAGCCCCAGCGTCGTCTTGCCGGAACCGGACTCGCCGACCACCCCGACCGTATGCCCCTGCCGCACGTTGACCGACACACCGTCCACGGCGCGGACGTGATCGACGGTGCGGCGCAGCAGGCCCTTCTTGATGGGGAACCAGACCTTGAGGTTGTCGGCGGCCATGATCTCCGGCGCGTCGGCAGGCGGGGTCAGCGGGTCACCCTTCGGCTCCGCGGCCAGGAGCTTGCGCGTGTAAGCGTGCTGCGGGCGGGCGAAGATGTCGGCCACTTCGGCCTGCTCGACGATCTCCCCCTGGTTCATCACGCAGACCCGGTCGGCCATCTTGCGCACCACGCCCAGGTCGTGGGTGATGAGCAGCAGCGCCATGCCGAAGCGGCGCTGGAGGTCCTTCAGCAGCTCCAGGATCTGGGCCTGGATGGTCACGTCCAGCGCGGTGGTCGGCTCGTCGGCGATCAGCAGGTCGGGCTCGTTGGCGAGCGCCATGGCGATCATCACGCGCTGGCGCTGGCCGCCCGACAGCTCGTGCGGGTAGGCGTTCAGCCGCTTTTCCGGGTTGGGCAACCCGACCAGCCGCAGCAGCTCCAGCGTGCGCTTGCGCGCGGCGGCGCGGGACAGGCCCTTGTGCAGGAACAGCGTCTCGTTGATCTGCCGCTCGATGCTGTGCAGCGGATTCAGCGAGGTCATCGGCTCCTGGAAGATCATGGCGATGCGGTCGCCGCGCACGTCGCGCAGCACCTTCTCCTCCGCCCCCACCAGCTCGGTCCCGCGAAAGCGGATGGAGCCATGCGGGTGGCGGGCCATGGGGTAGGGCAGCAGTTGCAGGATCGACAGGGCGGTGACCGACTTGCCCGACCCGGACTCGCCGACCAGCGCCAGGGTCTCTCCCTTGGCGATGTCGAAGGACACGCCCTTCACCGCGTGCATCGCCCCGCCGCCCGAGCGGAACTCGACATGGAGGTTGCGGACGGAGAGGAGATCGTCGGTCGCGGTCATGGTTTCCATCCTAGGAGGCCGGCTTGCCGGCGAGCAGAGCCGACAGCAGGGGGTGCGGCGTGGCGGAAAACGGGTTGACGACGGTCAGGCCGCGCCATGTGAAGCCGTCTTGCATGTCTTCCGACAGCATCAGACGGCAGCCGGACTCCGCAGCAGCCGACAGGACGACGCTGTCCCAGATCGACAATCGATGGATTGCCGCCAGATCGATCGCCGCCATCATCACGGCGGCGGTGGTGTCCACCGGTGTGTAGAGATCGCACCAGTTCAGGATCGCGGTGCGGACCTCGGTCGCCGGGCGTTTGGCCTTTCCGGTGAGCACGCGGTACAGCTCCCCCAGAACCTGGGCTGGAACAACGACGTCCTCCGCGGGAACGGCGTCCAGCAGATCGTGGACCACCGCCGGCTTGTGCGTGTCGGATGGCAGGAAGGCGACGCCCTCGGCGTAGATGAGCAGGTTCGTATCGAGGGCGACGCGCATGCTCACTCCTCGTACAGCTCGTCGCGGCTCCAGCGCGGACCGACGATCTGCACCGGCTGCGTCCTCAGCCGTGCCATCAATGTGGACTTGGCGGCATCGGACAGCGCGCTGCTCCGCTTGGTGGGAACGATCCGGGCAACCGGTGTCCCATGGGAGGTCACGACATAGCTGTGCCCTTCCTTCACGCTGCGGAGGATTTGGGAGAAGTTCCGGTTGGCCTCGGCAGCGGAAACAGCTTCTTCCATGAGACGCGCACCAAATGTAGTGAATTTGCCTACAGAATGGCTGCGGACCGGCAGCCCGTCAAGAAGGGCGCTCATTCCGCGGCCTTCTGCGCCACCGCCGCCGCCTCGTTGGCGGTTCCGGTGGCGGTGGAGAGCTGGCCGATGGTCTTGCGCGGGTCGAAGGCGTCGCGCACCGCCTCGCCGATGAAGATCAGCAGGCTCAGCATGATCGCCAGCACGAAGAAGGCGGTCAGGCCCAGCCAGGGCGCCTGGAGGTTCGCCTTGCCCTGGGCCAGCAGCTCGCCCAGCGAGGGGGAGCCGGGGGGCAGGCCGAAGCCCAGGAAGTCCAGCGCGGTCAGGGTGGTGATCGAGCCGTTGAGGATGAAGGGCAGGAAGGTCAGCGTCGCCACCATCGCGTTGGGCAGCACGTGGCGCACCATGATCGTCGCGTCGGTGGCGCCCAGCGCGCGGGCGGCGCGCACATAGTCGAAGTTGCGCGCCCGCAGGAACTCCGCCCGCACCACATGGACCAGCGAGGTCCAGGAGAACAGCAGCAGCAGCCCGAGCAGCCACCAGAAGTTCGGCGTCACCACGCTGGACAGGATGATGAGCAGGAACAGGGTGGGCAGGCCCTGCCAGATCTCGATGAAGCGCTGGAACAGCAGGTCGGTGATGCCGCCGAAATAGCCCTGCACCGCCCCCGCCATGATGCCGACGACCGAGGAGAAGGCGGTCAGCACCAGCCCGAACAGCACCGAGATGCGGAAGCCGTAGATCAGCCGCGCCGTCACGTCGCGCCCCTGGTCGTCGGTGCCCAGCCAGTTGTCGGCGGACGGCGGGGCCGGGGCGGGAACCGGCAGGTTGTAGTTGATGGTGCGGTAGCCGTAGGGGATCGGCGGCCAGACGATCCAGCCCTTTTCCTCGATCAGCTGGCGCACATAGGGGTCGCGGTAGTCGGTCTCCGTCTCGAACTCGCCGCCGAAGGTGGTCTCCGGGTAGGCGGTGAAGACGGGCCAGTAGAGCGCGTTGTCGTACTTGATGAGCAGCGGGCGGTCGTTCGCGATGAACTCCGCGCCCAGCGACAGGGTGAACAGCACCAGGAAGATCCAGAAGGACCAGAAGCCCCGCCGGTTCGCCCGGAAATTCGCCAGCCGTCGCCGGGTCAGCGGCGTCACGCGCATGCCGAGGAAGCGGTCGCCGGTCATGCATGGCCCTCCCGACGGGCATTTGCCCTCTCCCCTCTGGGGAGAGGGGAGGGTGAGGGGGTTGAGCGTGGCGGTGCGTGCGGCAAATGCGCAACCCCCTCACCCCAACCCTCTCCCCAGAGGGGAGAGGGAGCACGCGTCGAAAGCGCAAAGCTTCCCATCACACCCTCCGCGCTTCGAAGTCGATGCGGGGATCGACGGCGACGTAGGTCACGTCGCCGACGAGGTTCATGATGAGCCCCAGCAGCGTGAAGAAATACAGCGTGCCGAACATCACCGGATAGTCGCGGTTGATCGCCGCCTCGAAGCCCAGCAGCCCCAGACCGTCCAGCGAGAAGATCACCTCGATCAGCAGGGCGCCGGTGAACAGGATGCCGATGAAGGCGCCGGGGAAGCCGGCGATGACGATCAGCATGGCGTTGCGGAAGATGTGGCCGTAGAGCACCCGCCGCTCCGCCAGCCCCTTGGCGCGGGCGGTGACGACATACTGCTTGTTGATCTCCTCCAGGAAGGAGTTCTTGGTCAGCATGGTCAGGCCGGCGAAGCCGCCGATCACCATGGACAGCACCGGCAGCACCATGTGCCACATGTAGTCCAGGATCTGCCGCCACCAGGGCAGGCTCGCCCAGTTGTCCGACACCAGCCCCCTCAGCGGGAACAGGTCGAAATAGCGCCCGCCGGCGAAGACGACGATCAGCAGCACGGCGAACAGGAAGCTGGGGATGGCGTAGCCGACGATGACCACGCCGGAGGTCCAGACGTCGAAGGGCTGGCCGTCGCGCACCGCCTTGGCGATGCCCAGCGGGATCGACACCAGATAGACGATCAACGTCGTCCAGATGCCCAGCGAGATCGACACCGGCATCTTCTCGATCACCAGATCGACGACGCTGCGGTCGCGGAAGTAGCTCTTGCCGAAGTCGAACATCAGGTAGTTCGACATCATGTGGATGAAGCGCTCGTGCAGCGGCTTGTCGAAGCCGAACTCGCGTTCGAGCTGCTTGATGAATTCCGGGTCCAGCCCCTGGGCGCCGCGGTAGCGGCTGCCGGCGTCGCCGCCCTGGGCCTGCTGCGCCGCCGGACCGCCGGTCTCGCCGCCGCCGGTGCCGCCGATGCGGGCGGTCGCCTCCACCGCGGTGCCCTGGACGCGGGCGATCATCTGCTCGATGGGACCGCCGGGGGCGATCTGCACGATCAGAAAATTGATGACCATGATCCCGAACAGCGTCGGGATGATCAGCAGCAGACGGCGGATGATGTAGGCCAGCATCGCGCGGGTTCGCCTTTCTGTTTGCCGTCTCACCCCGGCGGCACGTTCGTGCCGCCGGGGTGCCCCTCTCGATCAATGCTAACGCATTGATCTGCCGGGTTCTACGGTTGGAAAATGATGGAAGCGGTCATTTCCCAACCGTCTCAGGGCGCCGCGCGGCGGGCCGTGTTGGCGAGCTTCGCGTTCTTGTCCGGATCGACCCACCAGGTGTCGGTGAAGGCCAAGCCGTATTTGGGCGCAACCGCCGGATGGGAGAAACGGTTCCAATAGGCGACGCGCCGCACGTCGTCGTGCCATTGCGGGATGACGTACCAGCCCCACAGCAGCACGCGGTCGAGCGCGCGGGTCGCCGTGATCAGACTCTCGCGGTCGGGGGCCTGGATGACCTTGTCGATCAGCGCGTCGACCACCGGGTCCTTGATGCCGGCCAGATTGCGGCTGCCCGGCTGGTCGGCGCGGGCGGATTGCCAGTAGTCGCGCTGCTCGTTGCCGGGCGAGGTCGATTGCAGGATGCGCTGGATGACCATGTCGAAGTCGTAGCGGTCGATCCGGTTCTGATACTGGGCGGTGTCCACCACGCGGATGGCCGCCTCGATCCCGGCGCGCTCCAGGTTGCGGACGAAGGGCTGGACGATGCGGTCCATGTCCGGCTGCACCAGCAGGATCTCGAAGCGCATCGGCTCGCCGGTCTTCGCGTTCAGCAGCTTGTTGCCCTTCAGCTCCCACCCGGCCTCCTTGAGCAAGGACAGCGCCGTGCGCAGGTTCGGGCGGATGTTGCCGGACCCGTCGGTCTGCGGCGGCGCGAAGGGCTTGGTGAAGACCTCATCCGGCACCGTGCCGCGGAACGGCTCCAGCAGCTTCAGCTCCTCCGGCGAGGGCAAGCCGCTGGAGGCGAGCTCGGAGTTGGAGAAGAAGCTCTTGGTGCGCTGGAACAGCCCGTAGGACAGGTTCGCCCGCGTCCATTCATAGTCGAACAGGTGATTCAGCGCCTCGCGCACCTTGCGGTCGGCGAAGACCGGGCGGCGGCTGTTGAAGACGAAGGCCTGCATGCCCTGCGGGTCCTGGTGTTTCATCTCCTCGCGGACGATGTGACCGTCGAAGAAGGCACGCACGTTGTAGCCGGTCACCCAGTTCTTCGACGAATGCTCCAACCGGAAATCGATGGCCCCGGCCTTGAAGGCTTCGAACACCACGTCGAGGTCGCGGTAATAGTCGAAGCGGATGCGGTCGAAGTTGTAGCGCCCGCGGTTGACCGGCAGGTCCTTGGCCCACCAGTCCGTCACCCGCTCGAAGACGAGGGAGCGGCCGGGCTGCACCTCGGTGATCCGGTAGGGGCCGCTGCCGACGATGGGGTCCAGCGTCGTGCTGGCGAAGTCGCGCACCCCGGAACCGTTTCCTTCGAAGACATGCTTCGGCAGCACCGACAACTGGCCCATGATGACCGGCAGCTCGGGGTTGCCGCCGTCGCGGAAGGTGAAGGTGACCGTGCGCTCGCCCGTCTTCTCCGCCTTCACCACGTCGGCGTAGTAGGTGCGGTAGAGCGGGTGGCCCTTGTCGCGCAGCGTCTCGAAGCTCCACACCACGTCCTCGGCGGTCACCGGGGCGCCGTCGTGGAAGCGCGCCTGCGGGCGCAGCGTGAAGCGCACCCAGCTCCGGTCCTCGGCGACGGTGATGGTCTCGGCGAGCAGCCCGTAGCGGGTCAGCACCTCGTCCCCGCTCTCCACCGTCAGCGTGTCGAAGGGCAGGCTGGCCCCGGCGGAGACCGAGCCGCGCAGGATGAAGGGGTTCAGGCTGTCGAAGCTGCCGTAGGTCGCCAGCTTGATCTCGCCGCCCTTCGGGGCGTCGGGGTTGACGTAGTCGAAATGTTGGAAGTCCGGCCCGTATTTCGGCGTCCCATGGGCAGTGACGGCGTGCCTTGCGGCCTCCGGCTGGGTGGATTGGGCACGGGCCGTGGCGAAGGGTTCCGCCAGATACAGGCACATGACCGCGGCCAGGATCGCTTTACCGGTCTTCCTCATGCCCCTCTCGGTCCTTTTTGTTTCCGGTAAGGTAGGGTCTCCCTTGTGGCACAATCAAGGCGGAGCCTCGGCTTTAAGGGGCTATCGCTTCACCCACCACGCATCGGGGAAGCCGCTGTTGCGGAAGCCCAGATCGTATTTCGGCGTCTTCTCCGGGAAGCCGAGCGTCGTCCGGTGGGCGATCCAGTTGTCCGGGTTGTACCAGTGCGGCACCATGTAGAAGCCCCACAGCAGCACGCGGTCGAGCGCGCGGGTCGCCGCCTGGACGGACGCCAGATCCTTCGCCGCCAGCGCCTTTTCGATCATCGCGTCGGCCGCCGGTTCCTTGATGCCGGCGTAGTTGGCCGATCCCCGGACGTCCGCGGCGGCGGAGCCGAAATAGCTGCGCAGCTCGGTTCCCGGCGGGGTGAAGAAGTTGAAGTTCGCCACCACCACGTCGAAGTCGAACTCGTCGGTGCGCGCCTGGAACTGGGCGGTGTCGACCACCCGCAGGACCGCGTCGATGCCCGCCTTGCGCAGCGCCTCGACATAGGGCTGGATCACGCGGGTCAACGCGCCGGTGCCGTCGAGGAACTCGATGCTCAGCACCTCGCCGGTCTTCGCGCTGGACATCCGGCCGTTCTTCAGCTCCCACCCGGCCTCGCGGAACAGGCGCATGGCCTCGCGCAGGTTGTTGCGGGTGTTGCCGCTGCCGTCGGTCTTGGGCGGCTCGAAGGGGGTGGTGAAGACGCGCTCCGGCAGCTGGGCGCGGAAGGGCTCCAGCAGGGCCAGCTCCTCCGGCGTCGGCGGCCCCTTGGCGCCGAAGTCGGAGTTGGGGAAGTTGGAGGTGGTGCGGAGATACTGGCCGTACAGGATGTTCTTCTGAATCCATTCGAAGTCGAACAGATAGCCCAGCGCCTCGCGCACCCGCGGGTCGGCGAATTTGGCGCGGCGGGTGTTCAGGCGGAAGCCCTGGGCGCCCAGCGGCAGGTCGCTCTTCACCTCCACGCGGTTCACCCGGCCGTCCTTGGCGGCGGGGAAGTCGTAGCCGGTGGTCCAGCGCTGCGCCCGGTTCTCGGTGCGGAAGTCGTAGGCGCCGGCCTTGAAGGCCTCGAACATCACGTCGTCGTCGCGGTAGTAATCGACCTTCACGCTGTCGAAATTGTAGAAGCCGCGCGCCGTCGGCAGATCGCGGCCCCACCAGTCGGCCACCCGCTCGAAGGTGATGGAGCGGCCCGGATCGACGGTCCTGATGCGGTAGGGGCCGCTGCCCAGCACCGGCTCCAGCGTCGTCTTGGAAATGTCGCGTCCGTTGGCGGTCCACCAATGCTCGGGCTGGGGGGCGATGCTGGTGGCGAAGTCGATGATCGGCTTCATCTCCCCGGTGGTCTTCAGGGTGATCTTCAGCCGGTGCTCGTCCAGCGCCTCCACCGCGGCGACGCGGTCGAGGAAGGATTTCAGGAAGGGGTTGCCGTGCGCCTGAATGGAATCCCAGGCGAAGACCACGTCGCCGGCGGTCACCGGCACGCCGTCGTGCCAGCGCGCCTCCCGGCGCAGGTGGAAGACGGCCCAGCTCTTGTCGTCGGGCAACTCCACCGACTCCGCCAGCGACCCGTAGGCCGCGTCCATCTCCCAGCCGGAACCGACCATCAGCGAGTCGGCGATCAGCCCCAGCGTGCGCGGGGTGACGCCGCGCAGGATGATCGGGTTCAGGCTGTCGAAGCTGCCCTGCGCGGCCAGCGTGATCTGTCCGCCCTTCGGCGCGTCGGGGTTGGCGTGCGGGAAGTGGGTGAAGCCCGGCTTGAATTCCGGCTCGCCGAACTGCTTCAGGGCGGGAACGGTGACGGTTTCCGCTTGGACCCCATTCGCCTGGATTGGCGCCGTCAGCGCAAGGAGAGCCAAGACAGCGGTCGTCCGGGCGGCAGCGAGAACTCGGCGCATCGTCGGTCCTGATGTGGTTGGCCTGGGATCGTGAGGCGGATCAGCCTTAGCATGTACGCGCCTCGCGGCGCGTCAAGTCCGCGTACGCAACGGTATCTTACGCCCGTCCGCTGGCGCCGGCCGGTTCCGGGGCGCAAAAAAGGCGAACATGTGGCAAGCCCGACGAGGTGGTGACATGTCGATGTTCCGGCGCACGAGCGCGGAGTTTCTCGGCACCTTCTGGCTGGTCTTCGGCGGCTGCGGCAGCGCCGTGCTGTCCGCCGCCTTTCCGGAGGTCGGGATCGGGCTGACCGGCGTCTCCCTGGCCTTCGGCCTGACGGTGCTGACCATGGCCTACTCGGTCGGCCACATCTCCGGCTGCCACCTGAACCCGGCGGTCACGGTGGGGCTGTGGGCCGGCGGGCGTTTCCCGGCCAAGGACATCCTGCCCTATGTCATCGCGCAGCTGGTCGGCGCCTTCCTGGCGGCGGTGGTGCTGTACGTCATCGCCACCGGCAAGGCCGACTGGTCGCTGGCCGCCAAGGGGCTGGCCGCCAACGGGTACGGGGAGCATTCGCCGGGCGCGTACAACCTGACCTCGGGCCTGCTGGCCGAGGTGGTCCTGACCTTCATGTTCCTGATCGTCATCCTGGGCTCCACCGACCGGCGGGCGCCCGCCGGCTTCGCGCCGCTGGCCATCGGTCTGGCGCTGACGCTGATCCACCTCATCAGCATCCCGGTCACCAACACGTCGGTGAACCCGGCGCGCAGCACGGGGCCGGCGCTGGTCGTCGGCGGCTGGGCGCTGCAACAGCTCTGGGCCTTCTGGGTGGCGCCGCTGGTCGGCGGGCTGCTCGGCGGGCTGGCCTACCGTGCGCTGGCCGAGGAGCTGCCGCCGAAACCGGCCATCACCGGCGAGGCCCGGCCTTCCACCTGAGTCCGTCCACCTGAGTCCTTCCTGACCCTTCCCTTCGGGTCCCTCCCGACTACGCGGACCGTGCCCCTCCGGCGCGGTCCGTTTTTTGTCGGAATTTTCACCACGGAGGCACGGAGCCATCGACACGAGGCCTCTCTGTGCCTCCGTGTCTCTGTGGTTCATCCCTGTCCACCGGAAGTCACGGCCTTGTCGCGGGAACTCTTGGCCCGTCAACGGTTATTCTGGGAATCCGTTGACGCACCGGGAGTATATCATGCGGCAGTTCGACCCCGATTCCAACCCGATGACCGACGAGGATTACGGAATCGTCCTCGGCCTGTTCATCGGCATTTACCTGGGGCTGCTGGCCGTCTCGCTGCTGCCCTGACCGGCGCGGGTCTTCTTCCAATGGTCCGCCATGCGCTCCATGAGCTGGCGGTAGCGGCGGTCGGACCGCATCATCCGGCGCACCGCCTTGCCGTTGCGCGGGTCGGCGAGCATCCATTCCTCCGCGGCCATCTGGTGCTCCGGATGGATGGACAGCATGTAGATCGCCGCCTGCTCCGGCCCCGTCACGGCCTCCTCCTTCAGCCCTTCCAGGATCGCCCCGACATAGAGCGGCAGGACGTTGCGGAAGTCCTCCGGGCCGGTGCCGTCCTGGCTGGAGGCGTCCTCCCCGGCGCCCATCAGGGCGCGGCGCTCCTCCGCCGGCAGGGCGAAGAAGGCGTCCAGCCCCAGCAGCAGGTCGCAGACCGTCTTCTTGCGGACCAGCCAGTTCGCCCCGCCCGACACCCGGCCGGCCAGCGAATGCAGGAAGGGGCGCAGCTTCTCCGGCGAGGTCTCGAAGACGGAGCGGGCGGGCGTGGCGATGGTGGCCATGGGCGTGGTCCTCCTGTCTCAGCCGGCCAGGGCGGCCAGCGTCTCGCGGTGGGTGCGGGCGTCGCCCGCGGCGACCACCCGCCCGCTGGACTTGGCGTCGAGCGGCTGGCCGTCCCAATCGGTCATCAGCCCGCCGGCCCCGGTCACCACCGGCACCAGCGCCGCGAAGTCGTAGAGCTTCAGCCCCGATTCGACGACGAGGTCGTAATAGCCCGCCGCCAGCAGGCCGTAGCTGTAGCAGTCGCCGCCATAGACGGACACCTTGGCCGCCCCCGCCACCCGGCGGAAGGCGTCCTGGTCCGCACCGGGGAACAGGTCGGGCGAGGTGGTGCCCAGCGTCGCCGCGGCCAGCCCCCCGGCGCACGCGCGCACGCGGGCCGGCTGGCCGTTGAACAGGGTGGGGCGGCCCTCGACGCCCAGCCAGCGGTCCCGGACGATGGGCTGGTCGATGACCCCCAGCACCGGGCGACCGCGGTGCAGCAGGGCGATCAGCGTTCCGAAGATCGGGCGGCCGGTGATGAAGGACTTGGTGCCGTCGATGGGGTCGATCACCCACACCCACTCGGCGTCCAGGTTCTTGGTCCCGAACTCCTCGCCATAGATGCCGTCGTCGGGGCGCTCGGCCTCGATGATGGTGCGGATGGTCCGCTCCGCCTCGCGGTCGGCGATGGTGACGGGGGAGGCGTCGGCCTTGTCGTCCACCGCCACCGGCGTGCGGAAATACTGGCGGATGACCGGGCCGGAGGCGTCGGCCAGACGCTCCGCCAGGGTCACCAGGGGGGTGGGGCAGGGTTCGGTCATGGTCGCTCCGCCGGAATGCGCGTGGTTGGGACGAGGACGGCATCCTAGTCGGGTGCTCTCCCGGCGCAAACCATCAATGCGGGGGGAGGGTTGCGCGGGACGCCGCTTCCCCGTTCCGCGGGCTTGTGGCAGCCTCTTCGCCATGCACGACCGCTCCTCCCCACCCGACCGCCCGAACGCCTACGCCGGCATTCCGCTCGACCGCGCCGCCGTGCGCCGCAAGGACAAGGACTGGCTGAAAGACGCCTGGGCCTCGCCGAACGCGCGCCTGCTGCCCGTGGCGAAATCGCGCAACTTCGTGACCGGCGACGCCGACTCGGCCCGCGCGGTCGCCGTGGCCTGTGGTGGCGACTGGGGCGTGGAGCCGGTCTTCCTCGGCCTGCTGGACGGCGTGCCGCAGTTCACCGTGGACCTGACCGGTCTGGAAGCGCCGGAGGAGCATCCGGC
Source organism: Azospirillum aestuarii (assembly GCF_016632405.1). Taxonomy (NCBI): domain Bacteria; kingdom Pseudomonadati; phylum Pseudomonadota; class Alphaproteobacteria; order Rhodospirillales; family Azospirillaceae; genus Azospirillum; species Azospirillum aestuarii. The sequence goes on along the minus strand of NZ_JAEPIV010000003.1, from coordinate 138,369 downwards.
CCTTGCCGGGCTCGGTCGCTTCGAGGACCTGCGCGCCGTCGGCCCGCTGATGGAGGCGACGGAGGCCGGGCTGTGCGCCTACGCCCGCGGCATCACCTGGTGGAACGCCCGGCACCGCTTCTGCGGCGTCTGCGGCTCCGTCGCTATGGGTGCCGAGGGCGGGCACGTGCGCGTCTGCACCAACCCGGACTGTGCCACGCACCATTTCCCGCGCACCGACCCGGCGGTGATCATGCTGGTCCATGACGGGGCCGGACGCATGGTGCTGGGCCGCAACTCCCGCTTCCCGCCGGGCATGCATTCGGTGCTGGCCGGCTTCGTCGAGCCGGGCGAAAGCCTGGAGGACAGCGTGAAGCGCGAGGTGCTGGAGGAGGTGGGGCTGGAGGTCACCGACATCCGCTACCACTCATCCCAGCCCTGGCCCTTCCCGTCCTCGCTGATGCTGGGCTTCAGCGCGCGGGCGGTGACGCTGGACATCCAGACGGACCTGGAGGAGCTGGAGACGGCCCATTGGTTCGACCGCGAGTTTCTGCGGACCTTTACTCCCAGCGAGGAGTTCCGCCTCGCCCGCCCCGACAGCATCGCCCGCCGCCTGATCGACGAGTGGATCGCCGAGGGGGAGTGAGGGCGTCGCATCGCGTGCCCCCTCGGTCATTGCCCCCTCCCTAACCCTCCCCCGCTCTCGGCGGACCAGAGGTCCGCCTGTCGCGTCAGCGCAAACCTTTGGTTTGTGCGAGAGCTTCGCAGGGGAGGGGATTAAGCTCCCTCTCCTGCGATAGCGGGGGAGGGAAGGGGCCCGCGGCGAAGCCGTGGGAAGGGTGGGGGCAAGTGGGCGGGTGTTCAATCCTCGCCGATGCGCTGGCTTTCCTGATAGCGGAAGGGGTTGGCGGGGTAGACGCCCAGGATCTTCACCTCGCCCGCGCGGGCGAAGAAGGCCAGCTCCTCCAGCGCCAGACGCAGGGAGCGCTCCTCCGGATGGCCTTCCACGTCGGCGTAGAACTGGGTCTGGGTGAAGTGCCCGCCGACCATGTAGCTTTCCAGCTTCGTCATGTTGATGCCGTTGGTGGCGAAGCCGCCCAGCGCCTTGTAGAGGGCCGCCGGCACGCTGCGCACGCGGAAGACGAAGGTGGTGATGATCTTGGCCCCGGTCCCTTCGGTGGGCAGCGGCGGGGTCTTCGGCTCGCGGGACAGGATCAGGAAGCGGGTGGTGTTGTGCTCCGCGTCCTCGATGCCGCCCTTCAGGATGTCCAGGCCGTAGATCTCCGCCGCCAGCGAGGAGGCGATGGCGGCGTGCTGCGGGTCGCCCAGCTTGGCGATCTCGGCGGCGGCGCCCGCGGTGTCGGCGTGGGAGATCGCCGTCAGCCCCAGCTCGCGCGTCATGTTGCGGCACTGGGACAGCGCCTGGATGTGGCTGCGCACCGTCTTCAGCCCGGCCAGCGTCGCGCCCTTCGGGGCGAGGAGCTGGTGGTTCACCCGCTGGAAATGCTCGCCGATGATGTGCAGGCCGCCCTCGGGCAGCAAATGGTGGTTGTCGGCCACGCGCCCGGCGATGGAGTTCTCCACCGGGATCATGGCGAGCGCCGCGCGCCCCTCGCGCACCGCGGCGAAGGCGTCCTCGAACGTGGCGCAGGGCAGCGTCGTCATGTCCGGAAAGACCGTCCGGCAGGACAGGTCCGAATAGGCGCCGGGCAGGCCCTGGAAGGCGATCACGTTCGAAGTCGTCATCGGGAGATCTTCTTTTAAAGGGAAGTGCGCTTGGCAAGGATCGCGCGGGCGCGCTCCAGGTCGGCGGGAGTATCGACGCCGAGCGGAACCGCGTCAACGACGGCGGCGTCGATGCGCATGCCGAAGGCCAGCGCGCGGAGCTGCTCCAGCCGCTCCCGCTGCTCCAGCGCCGAGGGCGGCAGGCGAACGTAGCGCTCCAGCGCGGCGCGGCGGTAGGCGTAAAGCCCGATGTGGTGGAACAGCGGCCCGTCGCCCCAGGGTGCGGTGGCGCGGCTGAAATAGAGGGCGCGGCCGCGCCGGGCGCCGGGCGGCAGCTCCAGGATGGCCTTCACCACGTTGGGGTCGGTGCGCTCCTCCTCCCGCGTGATCTCGACCACCAGCGTGGCGATGTCGACCTGCGGGTCGGACAGCGGGGCGAAGGCGGCGCGCACCACGGCGGGCTCGATGGTCGGCAGGTCGCCCTGCACGTTCACCACCGCGTCGTACTTCCCCTCCGGGTCGAGCAGGCTGACCGCCTCGAAGATGCGGTCGGAGCCCGAGGGATGGTCGGGCCGGGTCAGGACGGCGGTGCCGCCCGCCGCTTCCACCGCCGCGGCGATCTCCGGCTCGGCGCAGGCGACCACCACCGGGCCGATCTCCGCCTCCATGGCGCGGCGCCACACCTGCACGATCATCGGCGCCCCGCCGATGTCGGCCAGCGGCTTGCCTGGCAGGCGGGTGGATGCCATGCGGGCGGGAATCACGACGATTGGATTTGAGGGCGGCGGGTTCGCCGTGCTCCGGATGTCTGCGCTGGCGTTCATGTCGGCGTTCATGATGGAACGGCCCCCTGTCGCGTCGAAAGGTCGGGCGGGTGAACCATGGATCGCCCTTTGCGTCAAGCGGCGTCGGTCCAATATTCAGACGGCCAACAGTCGGAGAACCGACATTCCTGTGGCATGGGAGGGGGCCGAAGCGGTGACAAGCCGCCGCGGTCACGCTATCGTGCGGCGGAGAACCAGCCAGCCCTGGCGACGGACCCGCGGCACGACAAAAAGGGGAACAAGACGTTATGAGCATGGAGTGGAACAAGATTTTCGGCGCCGTGCTGCTGGCGGGTCTGATCGCCATGCTGGCGGGCTTCGCCGCGGAAGTTCTGGTGCACCCGAAGTCGCTTGAGAAACCCGCCTATGTGGTGGCCATGCCGGACGGCGCCGCTCCGGCTCCCACCGGTGGCGCGGCCCCGTCCGGCCCCGCCGAGATCGCCCCGCTGCTCGCCAAGGCCGACGCCGCCGCCGGCCAGTCCGCGGCCAAGGCCTGCGCCGCCTGCCACAGCTTCGACAAGGGCGGCGCGAACAAGGTCGGCCCGAACCTCTACGGCATCGTCGGCGCCGCACACGGTCATATCGACGGCTTCGCCTATTCCGATGCCATCAAGGGCAAGGCCGGCCCCTGGAACTACGACGAGCTGAACCACTTCCTCTACGACCCGAAGGCCTACGCGCCGGGCACCAAGATGACCTTCGCCGGCGTGAAGAAGGACCAGGACCGGGCGAACATCATCGCCTATCTGCGCTCCCTGTCCGACAGCCCGGCGCCGCTGCCGCAGTAACGCGCCTCGGTTCCATCCGGGACGAGGCCTGGGAAGAGGAAAAGCCCCGCGTTCCGCCGGACGCGGGGCTTTTTCGTTCCGCGTCAAACGGAAGGCCGGCAGATCGGCGCAGATTGGCCTTGCATGGGACGGCCTGATCGCCGATATAAGGCGCGGGAGGCTGGCGGCGGACGAGTCCCTCGCCAACCCGGTCAGGTCCGGAAGGAAGCAGCCGTAACGAGTTTCGGCTCGGGTCGTTCGTCCAGTCTCCCACCCTTCCCCATGAAATCGTTGCGCCAGTCAAATCGTTTCAGCGAATTGAAACGGCGACAGCCCTGTGCCGTGACGCTATTCTGCGCTCCGTCGTGAAGCCGATTACCGGGCCAGCCGCGTGACCGATACCACCGTTGCCGATATGTCCTCTTCCGTTTCCGGGACGTCCGGGGGCCTCGCCTACCGGGTGCTGGCGCGGAAATACCGTCCGAAGAGCTTTGCCGAGCTGATCGGGCAGGACGCGCTCGTCCGCACCCTGACCAACGCCATCCATTCGGGCCGCATCGCCCAGGCCTTCATGCTGACCGGCGTGCGCGGCGTGGGCAAGACGACGACCGCCCGCATCATCGCCCGCGCGCTGAACTGCACCGGGCCGGACGGCACCGGCGGGCCGACCGTGACGCCCTGCGGCGTCTGCGACAATTGCCGCGCCATCGCCGAGGACCGCCACGTCGATGTGATGGAGATGGACGCCGCCAGCCACACCGGCGTGGACGACATCCGCGAGATCATCGACGGTGTGCGCTACGCCCCCGTCTCGGCGCGCTACAAGCTCTACATCATCGACGAGGTCCACATGCTCTCCAAGAGCGCGTTCAACGCGCTTTTGAAGACGCTGGAGGAACCGCCGGCCCATGTGAAGTTCGTCTTCGCCACCACCGAGATCCGCAAGGTGCCGGTGACGGTGCTCTCGCGTTGCCAGCGTTTCGACCTGCGGCGCGTCGACGCCCAGGTGCTGAAGGAGCATTTCACCCGCATCACCGGCCTGGAAGGGGCGGGGATCGAGCCGGACGCAGCATCCCTGATCGCGCGGGCCGCCGACGGGTCGGTGCGCGACGGTCTGTCGCTGCTCGACCAGGCCATCGCGCTGGCCGCCGGCACGGTGACCGCCCAGCAGGTGCGCGACATGCTGGGTCTGGCCGACCGCTCCAAGGTGATCGACCTGTTCGAGGCCGCCGTCTCGGCCAAGCCGGCGGAGGCGATGGACATCCTGTCCGACCTGCACCGCGTCGGCGCCGATCCGGTGGTGATCCTCCAGGACCTTCTCGACCTCGTGCACAATCTGACGCGGCTGAAGGTCGTGCCGGACAGCGCCAACGACCCCGGCCTGCCGGAGGCGGAGCGCACCCGCGGCGCCGCCCTGTCGGCCAAGCTCGGTATGCCGGCGCTGACCCGCGCGTGGCAACTGTTGCTGAAGGGGCTGGGCGAGGTGCAGGCGGCCCCGGTGCCGCAGCAGGCGCTGGAGATGGTCATCGTGCGGCTGTCCTACGCCGCCGATATGCCGACTCCGGGCGACCTGATCCGCCAGTTCCAGAATTTGCAGAACGGTGGCGGGCAGGGTGGACAAGGTGGTGGCTCGGCCCCACGCGGTCCCGGTGGCGGGCCGGTGGCGGTGGGCGGTTCCGCCGTGCGCGCCGTCGCCCAGGCACAGCCAAGCCCGCAGCCGGTTGCCCAACCCGTGCAGACCGTTGCCGTCGCCGTGGCGGACGAGGAGCGCGTGGCGATGCCGCGCGACTTCCGCACGCTGGTCCAGGTCTTCGCGGAGAAGCGCGAGGGCGCGCTCTACGGCCACCTGACCGGCAGCGTCCATCTGGTGCGTCTGGAGCCGGGGCGGCTGGAACTGCGGCTGACGACCCTGGCCCCGTCGACCCTGCCGAATCGCGTCGGCCAGCTGTTGACGGAATGGACCGGCCAGCGCTGGGTCGTCATCGTGTCGGACGCGCCGGGCGAGCCGACGCTGATCCAGCAGGAGCAGGCCGCCCAGAGGCGCGCGCTGGAGGAGGCGGAGGCGCATCCGGTGGTGCGCGCCGTTCTGGACGCCTTTCCCGGCGCGAAGATCACCGACGTCCGCGACCTCAAGGCGGCGGTCGAGGCCGAGCCCCAGGTTGCGGATGACGGCGAGAATCCCGACCTTATGGTCATGCAGCAGGACGACGGGGTTTATTACCCGCTCGACGATGAAGGAGATTTCTGACCCATGAAGAACCTCGGCCAGATGATGAAGCAGGCCCAGCAGATGCAGGCCAAGATGCAGGAGATGCAGGCCCGCCTGGGCGAGGTCGAGATGACCGGCCAGTCGGGCGCCGGCATGGTCAACGTCACGGTCAACGGCAAGGGCGAGATGAAGAAGATCAAGCTCGACAAGTCGATCGTCGATCCGGAGGACATCGAGGTTCTGGAGGACCTGATCATCGCCGCCTTCAACGACGCCAAGGCCAAGGTGGAGCAGCACGTCGCCAACGAGACCCAGAATCTGATGGGCGGGATGAAGCTGCCGCCGGGCATGAAGCTGCCGTTCTGAGTTGTTATGGCCGGGTCGAACGCGGCCCGGCCGCCCCTTGAAATCGAAGCCGTGCCAACGAAGCCGTGCCAGCGAAGCCGTGAATGATCGGACCTGAAATCGAGCGCCTGATCCAGCTCCTGTCCAAGCTGCCGGGGCTGGGGCCGCGGTCGGCGCGGCGGGCGGCGCTGCACCTGATGAAGCGCCGCGACAGCCTGCTGGTGCCGCTGTCCGAATCCATGGCGCTCGCCGCGGAGGCCATCCGCAATTGTTCGGTCTGCGGCAATCTGGACAGCCGCGACCCCTGCTCCGTCTGTTCCGACCACAGCCGCGACCGCTCGACCATCTGCGTGGTGGAGGATGCCGGCGACCTCTGGGCGCTGGAGCGCACGCGCGCCTTCCGCGGCACCTACCATGTGCTGGGCGGCACGCTGTCGGCCTTGCAGGGGGTCGGGCCGGACGATCTGAACATCCCGTCCCTGGTGGAGCGCGCGAAGGACCCGGTGGTGACCGAGGTCATCCTGGCGCTGAACGCCACGGTGGACGGGCAGACCACTGCCCATGTGGTGACCGACCGTCTGTCCGGCAGCGGGGTGTCCGTGTCCCGTCTGGCCCACGGCGTGCCGGTGGGCGGAGAACTGGACTATCTCGATGACGGGACGCTGACCGCGGCACTGAAGGCGCGGCGGCCGCTGTAGCGAGGTGTTTGTGGGGGGAGGTTCCTTGCCCCCTCCCTGACCCTCCCCCGCTGCGCAGGGGAGGGGATAAAGCTCCCTCTCCTGCGCAGCGGGGGAGGGAAGGGGCCCGCGGCGAAGCCGTGGGGAGGGTGGGGGCCCGTTCCGACCACCCACCCATTCCCCCAAGCCCTTACTTCTTCTTCAGCGCGGCGACGCCCGGCAGGTCCTTGCCTTCCAGCCACTCCAGGAAGGCGCCGCCGGCGGCGGAGATGTAGGTGAACTTCTCATCCACGCCGGCATGGGCCAGCGCCGACACGGTGTCGCCGCCGCCGGCCACCGACAGCAGGCCGCCTTCCGACGTGCGCTCGGCGACGAGGCCGGCGACGGCGTTGGTGCCGGCGTCGAAGGGCTGGATCTCGAAGGCGCCCAGCGGGCCGTTCCACACCACCGTCTTCGCACCCTGGAGCTTCAGGCCGAGAAACTCGACCGTCTTGGGGCCGACGTCCAGCGCCATCTCGTCGGCGCCGATGCCGTCCGCCGGAACGGCGCGGTGGGCCGCACCGGCCTTGAATTCCTTGGCGACGATGAAGTCCTTGGGCAGCAGCAGCTCGCAGTTGGCGGCCTTGGCGGTCTCCATGATGGCGCGGGCCTGATCGGCCATGTCCTTCTCGCAGAGCGAGGCGCCGACATCCACGCCCTGGGCGTAGAGGAAGGTGTTGGCCATGCCGCCGCCAAGCGCCAGCATGTCGACCTTCTTCACGAGGTTGCCGAGCAGGTCCAGCTTGGTGGAGATCTTGGCGCCGCCGACGACGGCGGCCACCGGACGCTCCGGCTTCTCCAGCGCCTTGGTCAGCGCCTCAAGCTCGGCCTGCATCAGGCGGCCCGCGGCGGCCGGCAGATGCTGGGCGACGCCTTCGGTCGAGGCGTGGGCGCGGTGCGCGGCGGAGAAGGCGTCGTTGACGTAGAGGTCGCCGAGTTCGGCGATCTGCTTGGCGAAGGCCGGATCGTTCTTTTCCTCTTCCGCGTGGAAGCGGGTGTTCTCCAGCAGCACGATGGCGCCCGGCTGCGCGCCGTCGATGGCGGCCTTGGCCTTGTCGCCGACGCAATCCTCGCCGAAGGCGACGGTCTGGCCGACGGCGGCGCTCAGCGCCTCCAGCACGTTGCGCAGCGAGTTCTTGGCGTCCGGACCGTTCTTCGGACGGCCGAAGTGCGACAGCACCACGACCTTCGCACCCTTCTTCGCCAGCTCGGTCAGAGTCGGCGCCAGACGGTCGATGCGGGTCGTGTCGGAGACCTTGCCGTCCTGCATCGGGACGTTCAGGTCGGCACGCACCAGCACCGTCTTGCCGTTCACGTCGAGGTCGTCGATGGTGTTGAACTCGGTCATGGCTGCTGTCCCTACGGGTTGAAACTTTTGCCGGGCAATCCAGCACAGGGGCGGCCGCTTTGCAACGGCCCGCGTGGGCGACCGGTTGCCCCATGCGGCGAAAGGACCGGGCTCTGGGCGGGCGGGGCCGGCGATCCCATCTCTATGTCCATGAACAGGATCACCCCGCCGTCCTCCGCCCATCCGGCTCCCCGGCCGGCTCCCTGGCCGGCCCCGCGGCTGGCCCCCCGGCTGGCTTATGCGGCCAGCCAGTCCGCCCGCGTCGCCTGGTTCCTCGGCCAGTACATGATGGCCGCGCGGATCGGGCGGCGGATCACCGGACCGCCGCGAACACCCCCGCCCGGCGGGCGTCCGGTGCCAGACACCCGCGCGATTCTGGAGGAGTTGCGCGTGCTGCTGGCCCGCGACCTCGCCAACATCGAGGCGGGCTGGTACCGCCTGCCGCACGACCTGCTGCCCGACCCGCGCCGGCTGCTGACCGAGGCCGCCGCCTTCTTCCGCGACGTGCCCGAGGTGTCGCGCCGCCGCCGCGATCATGCGGCGGTGGAGGTGCGCGCCAATCCGCCGCCCGGCAGCGCGGGGCTGCCCGCCTACTACCGCCAGAACTTCCACTACCAGAGTGGCGGCTACCTCACGGAAGAGAGCGCCCGCCTCTACGACCATCAGGTGGAGGTGCTGTTCGGCGGCGGCGCCGACGCCATGCGCCGCCAAGTCCTGGTGCCGATCTTCGAATACTTGAAAACACGCCGCGGCGCGGATTGCCGCCTGCTCGACGTGGCCGCCGGGACGGGGCGCTTCCTGACCTTCGTGAAGGACAACCATCCGCGCCTGCCGGTCACCGCGCTCGACCTCTCCCCGGCCTATCTGCGGGAGGCGCGGCGCAACCTCGCCCCCTGGGCGCGCAGCAGCGCGCTGGTCCAGGCGGCGGCCGAGGCGATCCCGCTGGCCGACCGCTCGCAGGACATCGTGACCTGCATCTACCTGTTCCACGAACTGCCGCCGAAGATCCGTGCCCAGGCCGCCGCCGAGATGGCCCGCGTGCTGAAGCCCGGCGGCATCCTGGTCTTCATGGACAGCGTGCAGTACGGCGACAACCCGATGATGGACGGGCTGATCGACCGCTTCCCGCAGTCCTTCCACGAGCCCTTCTACGCCCATTACGCCCGCGATGACCTGCCCGCCCTGTTCGCCGCCGCCGGGCTGCGCTTGCGCGAGACGTCGCTCGCCTACATGTCCAAGCTCCTGGTGCTGGAAAAGGTGGACCCCTGATTGCGGGGACTGCAACAAAAGCGTCATGGTTCTGTAACTTGACCGTGGCTGGGGCCTGTGCAAAACGGGGACCCACCGGAAACGACGGGGCACGAATGGTGGTCGAAGCGGAGTCCAACCGGGAAACCGAGCTGAAGCTGGCCGTCAAGGCCGAAGACATGGCGAAGCTCCGGTCCTGCCCGGCGGTCGCATCCCGCGCCAAGGGAAAAGCCGGCACCAAGACCCTGGAAAGCACCTATTACGACACCGCCGACCGGCGTCTGGCCGGGCGGCTGGTGGCGTTGCGCGTGCGCAAGGTCGGAAACCAGCATCTCCAGACCATCAAGGGCGCGCCGGAGCGCGGTGAGCTTGGCCGGGCGGAGTGGGAGCATCCGGTCGCCGGACCGGCCCCCGACCTGTCGGCCATCGAATCGCCGGAGGCGCTGGACCTGCTGGGCTCGGTCGGCGCGGCGGAGCTGCAGCCGCTCTTCACCACGGTCATCCAGCGCACCGTGCGCGTGGTGACGGTGGGCGAGGGCGAAACCGCCAGCCGCATCGAGGTCGCCTTCGACAGCGGCGAGATCCGCAGCCCCGACGGCGCCTCCATCCCCGTGTCGGAGGTGGAGCTGGAGCTTCTCGAAGGTTCTGCCGCCGCCCTCTACGATCTGGCGCTGGAGCTGGCCCAGGCCGCGCCGCTGCGGCTCGACCCGCGCACCAAGGCGGAGCGCGGTTACGCGCTCGCCGACGGCACGGTGGACAAGGTCATCAAGGCGGGCAAGCTGGAGCTTGACCGCGACACCACGGTGGAAGGCGCGCTGGCCCGCATCCTGCGCACCTGCATCGGCCACATGCTGGCGAACGAGGCCGTCACCCTGATCGGCGAGGATGCGGAGGGCGTCCACCAGATGCGCGTGGCGTTGCGCCGCCTGCGCTCGGCGCTCGCCCTGTTCAAGGATTTCATCCCCGCCGCGTCCTACGCCTGGCTGGTCGGCGAGGTGAAGTGGCTGGGCGGCAGCCTCGGCCCGGCGCGCGACTGGGACGTCTTCCTGGCCGAGCTGCTGGAGCCGGTGAAGGATTCCTTCCACCGCGCCGACGGCCACGGCAAGCCGCTCCAGGAGGACATCGACGCGCTCGCCGCGGCGGCGCGCGCCCGCCGCGACCGCGCCTACGAGGCGGTGCGCGAGGCCATCCGGTCGGAGCGCTACACCACCTTCCTGCTGAAGTTCGGCGCCTGGGTCGAGTCGCGGGGCTGGCGCGACCAGCCGGTCAGCGAGCATTCCGCCCGGCTGTTCGACCCGGTGGAGGATCTGGCCGACCATCTGCTGTCGCGCCGCGCCAAGAAGGCCCGCCGCGCCGGCCACGGCTTCGCCGGCCTGTCGGTGACCGAGCGGCACGAGCTGCGCATCGCGCTGAAGAAGCTGCGCTACGCGGCGGAGTTCTTCCGCAGCCTCTACGACGACAAGCCGGCCCGCCGCTACATCCAGGACCTGTCGGCCTTCCAGGACGCGCTGGGCCACCTGAACGACGTGGCGACGGCGACCCGCCTGCTGCACGAGCTGCACGACGACGGCAGCCGCCCCGAGCCGGGCGAGCCGCGCGCCGCCGGCATCGTCATCGGCTGGCACGCCCGCGGCGTGGCGGAGTCCGAGACGGTGCTCCGCGGCCTGTGGGAGGAGTTCGCCGACGCGAAAGCCTTCTGGTCAAAGCCCGACCGGGAGGGGTAATCTTCCGGCCCATGCGGACCATCCTCGTCGCCAACATCAAGGGCGGTTGCGGCAAGACCACGATCGCCACCCACCTCGCCGCGGCCTGCGCCGCCGCCGGGCACAGCACGGCGCTGGCCGACGTGGACCGCCAGCGCTCCTCGCTCGGCTGGCTGGCCCGCCGCCCGGCCACGGCCGCCGCCCTGGTGGGTCTGGACTGGGCCAAGGACCTGTCCGACGCGCCGAAGGGCATCCAGCGCCTCGTCATCGACGCACCGGCCGCGCTGAAGACCAAGCAGATCGAGGATCTGGTGCGGATGGCCGACATCGTCGTGCTGCCGGTCCTGCCCAGCGCCTTCGACGAGCAGGCGACGCAGCGCTTCCTCGGCAAGCTGGAGGAGCTGAAGTCGATCGCCAGGAACCGCAAAGCGGTGGCGGTGGTCGGCAACCGCCTGCGCGCCCGCACCAAGGCGGCGGACCGGCTGGACCAGTTCCTCGGCGGGGTCGGGCACAGCGTGGTGACCCGTCTGCGCGACAGCCAGATCTACGCCGACGCCGCGGCCTCCGGCCTCAGCCTGTTCGATCTGACCGGCAAGCGCGCCGCCGAGCATCGCGCCGACTGGGAACCGCTGCTCGCCTACATCGAGAAGGCGTGAGCGGGGACGGCGCCGTTACAGTCTGTTACGTTCGGCGGCGGCGCGGGACATCAAGCGGTTACAATCCGGCCTCACTTTGGCCGCATTCCGTTCAACCCGCGAGCCGTCCTCCATGCCCTCCATATCCTCCACCATCACCCGGCAGATCGTCACGCCGGTGACCATCGTCCTGTTCGTCGTCTCGACGGTGACGGGAATCATGCTGCTGCTGCACTGGAACGGCAATCTGGTGCGCTTCTCGCACGAATGGCTCAGCGTCGGCTTCTCCGCCATCGGCCTGTGGCATCTGGCGCGCAACTGGGCCGCTTTCCTCCAATACTTCAAGCGCAATGTGGCCCTGTCGGCCTTCGTGGTCAGCGTCGCCGGCTCGCTGGTCTTCACGGCGATGACCGGGACCCCGGCCTCCACCGGCGGACCCGGCGCGATGATGCGGGCGGTGGCGAACGCCCCGCTGGCGACGGTGGCGCCGGTCTTCGGGCTGGACCCCGACAAGGCCATCCAGGCGCTCAAGGCCGCCAACATCGAGGCGCAGCCCGGCGAGTCGCTGTCGGCCATTGGCAGCCGCGCCGGGATGAACGCGGTGGGCGTGGCGAACATCCTCACCGCCGCCAAGCAACCCAAGCCAGCGTCAAATGGGCCGGCGTCGTAATGCCCTGAAACCGCCCGCCTAGACCCGCGCCACGAGGAACAGCCGCTTGAAGGGAAACAGCGTGCGGCCATTGGGGCACCGGGGATAGGCGGTGTTCAGCCGGGCGCGGTAGGCCGCTAGAAAGTCGTCCAGCTCCGCGCCCGTCAGCGTGTCCAGGACCGGCAGCAGCGTCGTGCCGCGCGTCCATTCCAGCACCGGATCGTCGCCCTCCAGAACCTGGAGATACTCCGTCTCCCAGAGGTCCAGACGCCGGCTGAGCGGGGCGAGCCAGCCGTAATAAGTCTCGGGCGCGTGCACCGGGGCGGTGCGCAGCACCGGCGCCAGCCGCTCGGCCCAGGGACCGTCCGCCGCCGTCTCGTACAACAGGCGGTGCGAGGGCGCGTCGAAGTTGCGGGGCATCTGCACGGCCAGCACCCCGCCGGGAGCCAGCGCCCGCAGCAGGTCGGGGAACAGCCGCTCGTGCCCGTCCAGCCATTGCAGGGCGGCGTTGGAGATCAGCAGATCGACCGGCCGATCAGGACGCCAGACGCCCAGATCGGCCTGGAGCCAGCGCACGCGGGACGGCGTGGTCCGCGCGCGCTCCAGCATGGCGGGGGAATTGTCCACCCCCAGCACCTCGGCCTCCGGCCAGCGCTCAGCCAGCAGGCGGGCGAGCTGCCCGGTCCCGCAGCCGAGATCGACCACCGTCCGCGGGGTCAGGGAGGGCAGGGCCGCCACGAGGTCGTGGGCCGGGCGGCGGCGCCAGGACTCGAACCGTGCGTATTGTTCGGGGTCCCACGGCATGCCCGGCCTCCACCGGTTGAAGGGGTGTCGCGGTCAGTCCTGCTCGCGCTGGCGGGCGATCTGCTCGTCCATGTGGTTGTAGTGCTTCGTCACCATCATGAAGATGGTCGCGATGCAGCCGATGGCCAGCAGCCAGCCGCCATAATAGAACGCCTCGTCCGACGCGCGCGACGCCGCCAGCAGGCCGATGAACGCCATGAAGCCCAGGACACCCCCGGTGATCCACTTGCCCGTGCCTTCCAAAGTCCCGTTCCCTTCCTTCGCTGCCGGTCCCGCGCGGGGCGTCCGCCCGGCGGGATGCCGACGGGTTGACCGTGCCGCGAATTCTGGTGGAGCGGGCGCCGGAAATCAATCCGGGATGGGCGAATCCGATGTGGGCAATTCGCCCACCCGGCCGGCACCCTCCACGACGAGTCCTGCGGGAAGTTCCAACGCGAAGACGGTGCCCGCCGCGGTGCTCTCCGCCAGCCGCAGGTCGCCGCCATGGGCGCGCAGCACCTCCCGCGCGATGGCGAGGCCCAGCCCGACGCCGCCCGCCCGCGCGGAGCCGGCGAAGGGCTGGAACAGGTTGTCGCGCGCCCGCGGCGGCAGGCCCGGTCCGTCGTCGGCGACCAGGAGGACCAGCCCGCCGCCCTCCCGCTCCCGCAGCGTCACCGTCACCGCCGCGGCCCCCGCCTGCGCCGCGTTGCGTCCCAGATTGACCAGCGCGCGGGACAGTTGGGCGGCGTCGGCGCGGACGGTCAGCCCATCCGGCACGCGGTTGTCCCAGCGGACCTCCGCCCGCTCACCGTCCGGGCGCAGGGCGGCCAGCGCCTCGGCCCCGGCCTCCTCGACCAGCGGGCGCAGCGGCACCTCGGTGCGGGCCAGCGGCAGCAGGCCGTCGCGGGTGTAGGTCATGGTCTGGCCGCACAGCTCCACCGCCCGGTCGATGGAGGCCATCAGCCGCGGCGTGACCCTCCGCACCTCCGGATCGGCGCTCTCGGCCAGCCGTTCCGACAGCAGGGCGGCGGTGGACAGGATGGCGCGCAGATCGTGGTTGATCTTGGCGACCGCGGTGCCCAGCGCGGCCAGCCGCTCGCGCTGGCGCAGCGCGCTGCGGATGGTGGCCTGCATGTCGGCCAGCTCGCGCTCGGCCACGCCGATCTCGTCGGTGCGGGCGCTGGGCTGGAAGGGCGGGGTGCCGTCGGGGTCGCGGCGGATGGCGACCAGCCCCTCGGTCAGGCGGCGCATCGGCCGCACCAGCAACCGGGTCAGCGAGACGAAGACCAGCACCGCCGCGATCAGCGAGATCGCCACCGACAGCGCCAGGATGCGGCCCGAGAAATCGACCATCGCCCGGATCATCGGCCGCTCGTCGATCACCATCTCGACCTGGAAGGCGGGGTCCTTGGGCGACGGCCCGATCACCCGGATCACCCGGTCCCGCCGCTGGGCCAGCGCCATGAAGGCGTCGGCGGTCAGCCGCGGCGCCATGGCGGCGCGCAGGTCGAAGACGGCGTCCACCGTCGGCGGCATGGAGCGGGACAGCATGTAGACGCGGCTGTCGGGCCGGATCAGCTCCACCGCGTGGGCGCCGACATGGGCCAGCAACTCGTTTTGAAGCTCCATCGCCACCATCATGTCCGGCGTGGCCTCCACCGACAGGGCGGCGAGATGCGCGGCGGCCAGCCGCTCCTCCAGATAGGTCAGGCGGTAGCGCGCGATGGACGGCGTGTAGATCAGCACCTCGGCCAGCAGGACGAACAGCACGGTCAGCACCAGCAGCTTGGCCGACAGGCTGCGCGTCACGGAGGGCAGGGGCATGGGCGGCGTCCGGGAGCAGGGTCCGGGGAAAGGGATGCCGGAGGATAGGGCAGGATGCCGCCGCAGACCAGTTGCCGGACCTTATTATCCCTCTCCCGCACCGGGGGAGGGGATTCGAGCGCTCTCCTCTGGCGCCCCGCGCGCAAGGTTGGTAGTAGAACCGGCATGAGCGACCTTGCCCGTCACATCGACTCCCTGTCCCGCGCCAGCGTGCTGTGCGTCGGCGACGTCATGCTCGACCGATTCATCTACGGGTCGGTCGACCGCGTGTCCCCCGAAGCGCCGATCCCCGTGCTGCGGATCGAGCGCGAGACGGCCATGCTCGGCGGCGCCGGCAACGTGGCCGCCAACGTCATGGCGCTGGGCGCCGGCTGCCGCTTCGTGTCGGTGGTGGGCGAGGACGCGGCGGGGCTGGAGCTGGTCCGCCTGGTGGCCAGGGAGACGGGCGACGGCGGCGGGCTGGTCGCCGAGCCGGGGCGCCAGACCACCGTCAAGACGCGCTTCATCGGCGGGCGCCAGCAGCTGCTGCGCGCCGACGCCGAAACCATCGCCGCCATCGGATCGGAGGAGGAGGTGATGGTCGCCGCCCGCACCGGCCTGCTGACGGTGGGCGCGGTGATCCTGTCCGACTATGGCAAGGGCGTGCTGACCGACGGGCTGGTCGCGCAGCTCATCCAGGCGGCGCGGGAAGCCGGGCTGCCGGTGGTGGTCGATCCCAAGGGCGACGATTTCGGGCGCTACCGCGGGGCCAGCGTGATCACCCCCAACCGCAAGGAGCTGATGCAGGCGACCGGGATGCCCGCCGACAGCGACTCGGAGGTCGAGGCCGCCTGCCGCTTCCTGCTGGAGACCTGCGGAATCGACGCGGTGGTCGCCACGCGCAGCGAGCGCGGCATGTCCGTGGTGACCCGGGACGCAGCCACCCATCTGCCGGCCAACGCCCGCGAGGTCTTCGACGTGTCCGGCGCCGGCGACACGGTGGTGGCGACGCTGACCTCCGCCCTGTCGGTGGGGGTGGAGCTGACCGACGCGGCGCGGCTCGCCAATCTGGCCGCCGGGATCGTGGTGGGGAAGGTCGGCACCGCGGTGGTCCGCGCGCCGGAGCTGCTGTCCGCCCTGCACGAGCAGGAATGGCGCAGCGGCGAGGAGAAGGTCGACACGCTGGAGCAGGCCGTGGAGCGCGCGGCGCGCTGGCGCGCCCGCGGCAGGCGGGTGGGCTTCACCAACGGCTGCTTCGATCTGCTGCACCCCGGCCACATCGCGCTGCTGAACCAGGCCAAGGCCGCCTGCGACGTGCTGGTGGTGGGGCTGAACAGCGACGCCTCGGTGAAGCGGCTGAAGGGCGAGACCCGCCCGGTGCAGACCGAGACGGCGCGGGCGACGGTGCTCGCCTCGCTGGCCTGCGTCGATCTGGTGGTGATCTTCGGCGAGGACACGCCGGAGGAGCTGATCCGCGCCCTGCGCCCCGACGTGCTGGTGAAGGGGGCGGATTACACCGTCGCCACGGTGATCGGCGCCGGGTTCGTGCAGAGCTACGGCGGAAAGGTCGTGCTGGCCGACCTCGTGGACGGCCAAAGCACGACCAACACCATCAAGCGCATGCAGCGCTGAGCCCTGGGATGCGGACGCCGGGGCGCTGAAACCCCGGAGCCGAAGCTCCGGGGCGTCCGCGCCGCGCGATCACATCTTCTTCTGGACGCTGTCCGACGAGCGCTCCACTGCGCGGCCGCCCGCCTGCACGTCCTGACCCATGCCTTCGACGGTGTTGCAGGCGGCGAGGCTGGTGGTCAGGGCGGCACCCAAGGCGGCGAAAAGGACGAGCTTCTTCAGGCTACGCATGGCATTTTCCTCTTGAGGTCGAAAACAATCGGCTGAAAAACGCGAGAAACCCCCCAAGGTTTCCGATGACCCGCGATGCGGAAGGACAGTTCTCCACACTCAAACGGATAGGGGGAGGGCGCGCATGTTCGAAGGGTTCACCCGCCACCGCATCGCCACCGACGGCGCCGAGATCCACACGCTGGTCGGGGGCGAGGGGCCGCCGCTCCTTCTGCTTCATGGCTTTCCGCAGTGTCACGCCCTGTGGAACCGGGTCGCGCCGCGGCTGGCCGAGCGCTTCACCGTGGTGCTGACCGACCTGCGGGGGTACGGCCAATCGTCGAAGCCGCCGGGCGATTCCGCGCACGAGACCTACTGCAAACGCACCAACGCGCGCGATCAGGTGGCGGTGATGGCCGCGCTGGGCTTCGACCGCTTCAGGCTGGCCGGGCACGACCGCGGCGCGCGGGTGGCCCACCGGCTCGTCCTCGATCATCCCGACCGGGTGGATCGCGCGGCCTTCCTCGACGTGGTGCCGACGCTGGAGGTCTTCGCCCGCATCGACCAGCGCATGGCGACCGCCTACTACCATTGGTTCTTCCTGATCCAGCCGAACCGTTTGGCGGAGCGGCTGATCGGGTCGGACCCGGACTTCTACCTGGGGCAGGTGCTCGGCTCGATCGGCAGCAGCGCCGACATCTTCGAGCCGGAGGCGATGGAGGCCTACCGCGCCGCCTTCCGCGATCCCGCCACCGTCCACGCCATGTGCGAGGACTACCGCGCTGCGGCGAGCATCGACCTGGAGCACGACCGCGAGGACCGGGCGGCGGGCCGCAAGGTCGACTGCCCCGCCCTGTTCCTGTGGGGCCGCGACAGCGCGGTCGGGCGCCTTTACGACGATCCGTTGGGCATCTGGCGCGGCTACGCCCCGGCCATCGCGGGCCATGTGATGCCCGCCGGCCACTTCATCCCCGAGGAGGCGCCGGAGGAGACGGCGCAGGCGCTGCTGGATTTCTTCACGGAGTGACCGGGACCCTGGGCGACCGGGGATCGGCGGTTGGGGGGCTTGTGGATTTCCGGTCACGCGGAGCCCCGCGAAACCGTCCCTTTGCAGAAGCCCGGAGCGCGGCTCCGGCGCCCGGTCGTCAGCAAGGGACATCGCCATGCGTTGCCAGCAACTCCTGAACACCATCCAGACCGAGTTCAACAACGGGAACATCAATCTTCAACGGGCCAACGTCTTCGCTCAGAACGCCAACATCCGCGGCGGCTGGGAGGTCTGGCTCCAGTTGGAAATCGCTCATGGGTTTCTGAACGTTCTCGGCAACTGGACCTGCGAACGGGAGCAGCCCTACCCCTCCACAAACATCGGAAACCCGTTTCTGACCTATACGGCGGTCGGTCCGGCCTGGGGGGTGACGGGCAACCGCCGCGCCGCCGCGCGCGCCGATTTCTTCCTGCACCGCAACGCCGGGATGGCGGACGACGCCTACATCGAGCTGAAATGCATCAATCCGTCGCACGCCAATCCGATCAATGATGCCTGGGGGCGCTTCGAGTCCGACGTTCTCAAGCAGCAAACCCTGCGCCTCGGCAACGCCGGCCTGAACTACATCTCCATGCTGGCGACGTTCGGGATCTTTCAGCAGGCCGATGTCGGAGGGCTCAACCCGACGCTCGGCTGGTTCTGGGCGGGCGGGCGCACCGCTTATGTCTACGACGTGGCCAACAACCAGGTCAGCACCCTGGCGAATGTCGCCCAGGGCGGCGTCCCCAGGCTGTTCCTCGTCGCCGTTTCGGTGTGATGCGGCCCGGACCGGGGAGTCGGCCCCGGTCCCGCTCGTTTCGGCATGGGTTCCGGCTGGTCCCATGCCGGTCTTTCAACCCGGCATCCCTCCCCCCGGACGAACTGTCCCGTTGCCAGTTGGCGTGAGCGGCGGCATAAATCGGCGCGCGGCCCTCCCCGCTGGACGGGACGGCTTTTGGCAAACACAAAAATGGCGGAAGGAAAGCCCCAATGGCTGAAAGCACTTTCGACGTCGTCGTGGTCGGCGGCGGTCCCGGCGGGTATGTCTGCGCGATCCGTGCGGCGCAGCTCGGTTTCAAGGTCGCCTGCGTCGAGAAGCGCAGCGCGCTGGGCGGCACCTGCCTGAACGTCGGCTGCATCCCGTCCAAGGCGCTGCTCGCCGCGTCGGAGAAGTACGAGGAGGCCAAGCACGGCCTCGCCAAGTTCGGCATCAAGGTCGGCGGCGTCGAGCTGGACCTGCCGGGCATGCTGTCCCACAAGGACAAGGTCGTCAAAGAGAACACCGGCGGCATCGAGTTCCTGTTCAAGAAGAACAAGATCGCCTGGCTGAAGGGTGCCGGCCGCATCACCGCCCCGAACACCGTCGAGGTCGAGGGCATCGGCACCATCACGGCGTCCAAGGCCATCGTCATCGCCACCGGCTCGGAAGTCACACCGCTGCCGGGCATCGAGATCGACGAGCGGAAGATCGTCTCCTCCACCGGCGCCCTGGAGCTGCCGGAGGTGCCGAAGCGCCTCGTCGTCATCGGCGGCGGCGTGATCGGTCTTGAGCTGGGCTCGGTCTGGGGCCGCCTCGGCGCGCAGGTCACGGTCGTGGAGTTCCTCGACCGCATCCTGCCGACCATGGACGGCGAAGTGTCCAAGCAGATGCAGCGCATCCTGGGCAAGCAGGGCATGACCTTCAAGCTCGGCGCCAAGGTCACCGGCGCCAAGGTCACCAACACCGGCGTCACCCTGTCGGTCGAGCCCGCCGCCGGTGGCACCGCCGAGGAGATCGAGGCCGACGTGGTGCTGGTCGCCATCGGCCGCCGCGCCTTCACCAACGGCCTGGGCCTCGACGCCGTGGGCGTGGAGATGGACAACCGAGGCCGCGTGAAGATCGGCGCGCATTTCGAGACCAATGTGCCGGGCATCTATGCCATCGGCGACGTGGTCGAAGGCCCGATGCTGGCCCACAAGGCCGAGGAGGAGGGCGTCGCGCTCGCCGAGCTGCTGGCCGGTCAGGCGGGCCACGTCAACCACGACCTCGTCCCCGGCGTTGTCTACACCTGGCCGGAAGTGGCCGCGGTCGGCAAGACCGAGGAGGAGCTGAAGGCCGCCGGCGTCGCCTACAAGACGGGCAAGTTCCCCTTCACCGCCAACGGCCGCGCCCGCGCCAGCGGCACGACCGACGGCTTCGTGAAGATCCTGGCCGACGCGCGCACCGACAAGGTGCTGGGCGTCCACATGGTCGGCCCGAACGTGTCGGAGATGGTGGCCGAGCTGGCCGTGGCGATGGAGTTCAGCGCGTCCGCCGAGGACATCGCCCGCACCTGCCACGCCCACCCGACCCTGTCGGAAGTGACCAAGGAAGCCGCCCTCGCCGTGGACGGCCGCGCTCTGCACATCTAAGGCGCGTCTCTCTCATAACCCTCTCCCCTCTGGGGAGAGGGTGGCCCGGAGGGCCGGTGAGGGGGTTGCGCGTGACGGCGGTTCGGCAAAAGCGCGCCCCCCTCACCCTAACCCTCTCCCCAGAGGGGAGAGGGGACTTCAAGTGCGGTCGCTCTGGCCGGGGAGGGGGCGAGCACCTCCCACCCTGCGACCCTACGGCGTCTTCTTCGCCCGCGGGTGCGCCGAGCGGTACACCTGCATCAGCTGCTCGCTCTCCACGTCCGTGTAGCGCTGCGTCGTGGACAGCGAGGCGTGGCCCAGCAGATCCTGGATCGCCCGCAAATCGCCGCCGTCCGCCAGCAGATGCGTGGCGAAGCTGTGCCGCAGCGCGTGTGGCGTCGCGGTTTCCGGCAAGCCCATCATGCGGCGCAGGTCGCGCATCTGCCGCTGCGCGATGGCCGGGGCGAGCTGCCCGCCGCGCACCCCGACGAACAGCGGCGCGTCCGGCCCCTGGCGGTAGGGACAGGCGTCCATGTAGGCCCGCACCGCCTCGTTCACCGCCGGCAGCACCGGGACGATCCGTTCCTTGTTGCCTTTGCCGGTGACGCGCAGCGTCTCGCCCAGCGGCGCGTTCCGGCGCGTCAGGTTCAGCGCCTCCGAGATGCGCAGGCCGCAGCCGTAGAGCAGCGTGAACAGCGCGCGGTCGCGCTTGCCGATCCACGGCTCGTCCGGTTCCTTCTCCGATTCCTCCAGCAGGCGGTCGGCGTCCAGCACGGTCAGCGGTTTCGGCGCCGGGCGCTTGATGCGCGGGCCGGAGAAGGTGTTGATCGCCGGGTTGTGCAGGCGTCCGTCGCGGTCCATCCAGCGGAAGAGGTTGCGCACCGACGACAGGGCGCGCGAGCGGCTGTTGGAGCCGATTCCCTTCATGGCGAGGTGGGACAGCCAGGAGCGGAAATCCGTGACGGTCAGCGCGGCGAGGTCGTTCATCGACGGCGGCTTGGCCTGATAGCCGGTGATGAACTCCAGAAAGGTCGCGACGTCGCCGATGTAGGCGGTCAGCGTGTGGGGCGAGACGTTGCGCTCGCTCTCCATCCAGCGGCGCCAGTGCATCAGCGTATCCTGCACGTCGGGCTGGGCGGCGAAGCCGAGGACGGGGTTCTGTTTTCCGGTCATGCGTTCCGTGGGTTCAGGCCGGCAGTTCGAGCCAGCCGCGGATCACCCGCTCGACCACGCGGGCGAGGAAGCCGACCAGCTCCGTGCCCTGGCCGCCGTGGAAGCTGTCCGGCTCGCGGCTGCCGAAGGCCAGCATGCCGTCCGGCGTCTCGCTGGACACCTGGAGGCGGATCAGGACCTCCGACCGCACCAGCCCGGCGCCGGGGCCGTAGAGTTCCGGGTCGCCCTGGATGTCGGCGTTCAGCGCCACGTCGGCCTTGCCCAGCCAGCGGTCGACGGTTCCCGGCTCGACCACCCGCACGCCGGAGGTCTGGACATGCGGTGTGTCCTGGCCGTTCGACTCGACGATCAGGCAGGCGACGTCCAGGTCGAGCAGAACCGCCAGATCGGTGGTGATGGTCTGGATGAGCTGCTCGAAGCTCTGGGCGTCGAGGAGGAACAGCACCGCCGCGTGGATGCGGTTCTGGCTGTTCATGTTGGCGCGCGAGGTGCCGATCAGCTCGCGCTGCTGGTCCTTCAGCAGGCGGACCTCGCCGCGCAGCCGCTCGACCATGTAGGCCTGCAGGTCCACCACCCCGCGCCCGCGGTCCGGCGACGGCGGTGTCAGATGGTGGACCAGATCACCGTGATGGACCAGGAAATCGGGATGGTCCCGCAGGTAGGCGTGCACCTCCTCGGCGGTCGGCGCATCCTTCCGGTGGGGGGTGTGTCCCGGCTCCCGGCCCATGCTTGCTGTCCTCAGAGGATGGACTGGCCGGTCTTCTGCCAGTCGGCCACGAACTGGGCCAGACCCTTGTCGGTCAGCGGGTGGTTGAAGAGCTGCTTCAGCACCGACGGCGGGGCGGTGACGACGTGGGCGCCCAGGCGGGCGGAGTCGACGATGTGGATCGGGTTGCGGATCGAGGCGACCAGCACCTCGGTCTTGAAGTAATCGTAGTTGCTGTAAATCTCCACGATGTCGGCGATCAGGCCCATGCCGTCCTGCCCGATGTCGTCCAGGCGGCCGACGAAGGGCGACACGAAGCTGGCGCCGGCCTTGGCGGCCAGGATCGCCTGCGCCGGGGAGAAGCACAGCGTGACGTTGACCATCGTCCCCTCGGAGGACAGCGCCTTGCACGTCTTCAGACCGGCCTGGGTCAGCGGAACCTTGACCGCGACGTTGTCGGCGATCTTGGCAAGCTTCTTTCCTTCCGCCAGCATGGTCTCGAAGTCGGTGGAGGCCACCTCGGCGCTGACCGGGCCGCTCACCACGTCACAAATTTCGGCCACGAGGTCGAGGAAGCTGCGACCGGACTTGGCGACGAGGGAGGGGTTGGTGGTAACACCGTCCAGCAGGCCGGTGTCGGCCAGATCGCGGATCTCGGCGATGTCGGCGGTGTCAACGAAGAACTTCATGACCAGGAATCCATACTTGCTGAGGAAGAGCGCGCCCTGTTGTCCGGGATTCGCTGCCCGGCGTCGCGGCCAGGGGGCACTGTAGCCGATGCGTGAAAATTCCGCCAGATCCGGGGCCAAATCCGGGGCCGCTTCCGGACATTCTGCGCAGGCCCTTCTGCCGGGCACGGTGCCGGTGGACGCGGACCCGCGCGTCCGCGTGCTGCTGCCTCTGCCGCTGCGCGAGGCCTACGATTACCGCGTGCCCGCCGGGATGACCCTCGTCCCCGGCGATTATGTGGAGGTTCCGCTGGGGCCGCGCCGCGTGCTGGGAGTGGTGTGGGGCGACGGCGCCGGAGTCGTGGAGGCCGCCCGGCTGAAGCCGGTGGTCCGCCGCTTCGACGTGCCGCCGATGCCGGAGGTCGAGCGCAAGTTCGTGGAGTGGGTCGCCGCCTACACCATGACGCCGCCGGGCCATGTGCTGCGCATGGCGATCAGCGTGCCGTCGGCGCTGGAGCCGGCGAAGGCCATGCTCGCCTATCTGCGCAAGCCCGACGCCGAGCCGCCCCCCGGCTTCAAGATGACCGACCCGCGGCGGCGCGTCCTGGCCCTGCTGGACGACGGTCCGCCACGCACCCCGGCGGAGCTGGCCGAGGAGGCCGGCTGCGGCGTCACCGTGGTGCGCGGGCTGGCGGAGGCCGGGCTGCTGGAGCCGGTGCTGCTGCAGCCGACCAAGCTCGGGCGGCCCGACTGCCACCGCCCCGGCCCCACCCTGTCCGCCGACCAGGAGGCCGCGGCGGCGGACTTGCGCGCCCGCGTCGAGTCCGGCGTCTATTCCACCGTGCTGCTCGATGGGGTGACCGGCTCCGGCAAGACGGAAGTCTATTACGAGGCGATCGCCGCCGCCCTGAAGGTGGGCAAGCAGGCGCTGGTTCTGCTGCCGGAAATCGCCCTGTCGGCGCAGTGGCTGGAACGCTTCGCCCGCCGCTTCGGCGCGCCGCCGGCGGAATGGCATTCCGAACTGACCGGGGCGCAGCGCCGCGACACCTGGAGGGCGGTGGCCAACGGCGAGGTTCCGGTGGTGGTCGGCGCCCGGTCCGCCCTGTTCCTGCCCTACAAGAACCTCGGCGTCATCATCATCGACGAGGAGCACGACTCCGCCTACAAGCAGGAGGAGGGGTCGATCTACCACGCCCGCGACATGGCCGTCGCACGGGCGCATCTCGGCGGTATCCCCACGGTGCTGGTCTCCGCCACGCCGTCGCTGGAGACCAAGGTCAACGCCGACAGCAACCGCTACGCCCGCATCGAGCTGCCGGGCCGTCACGGCGGCGCCGTGCTGCCCGACGTCGAGCTGGTGGACCTGCGCAAGGACCGGCCGCCGGCCCGCCACTGGCTGGCCCCGTCGCTGAAGAAGGCCATCGAGCAGACGCTGGCGGAGAAGGAGCAGGTGATGCTGTTCCTCAACCGCCGCGGCTACGCCCCGCTGACCCTGTGCCGTGCCTGCGGGCACCGGCTGCAATGTCCCAACTGCACGGCGTGGCTGGTCGAACACCGGCTGGCCCGCAAGCTCCAGTGCCACCATTGCGGCCTCTCCCAGCCTCTCTCCCCGACCTGCCCGGAATGCGGCGAGGAAGGGACGCTGGCCGCCTGCGGTCCCGGCGTGGAGCGCATCGCCGAGGAGGTGGCGGAGCTGTTCCCCGACGCCCGCGCCGCCATCATGGCGTCCGACACGCTGTTCGGCCCCCGCGCCATCCAGGAGATGGTCCGCCGCATCGCCGACCATGAGCTGGACATCCTGATCGGCACCCAGGTGATGGCGAAGGGCCACCATTTCCCCATGCTGACCCTGGTCGGGGTGGTCGACGCCGATCTCGGGCTGGCCGGCGGCGATTTGCGGGCGGGGGAGCGGACCTACCAGCTCCTCCATCAGGTGGCCGGGCGCGCCGGGCGCGGCGAGCGGCCGGGGCGGGTCATGCTGCAGACCTACATGCCTGAACATCCGGTGATGCAGGCGCTGGCCGCCGGGGACCGCGACGGCTTCTACCAGCTGGAGGCGGAGATGCGGCTGGAGGCCGGGATGCCGCCCTTCGGACGGCTGGCCGCGCTGATCGTGTCGGGCGAGGACGCGGCGGCGGTGGAGAAGCTGTCCATCGCGCTGGGCCGCGCCGCGCCGCGCAGCGACACCGTCGCCGTGCTCGGCCCGGCCCCGGCGCCGCTCGCCCTGCTCCGGGGGCGCCATCGGCGGCGTCTGCTGCTGAAGGCGCCGCGCACCGTTCAGGTGCAACCCCTGATCGCCCATTGGTTGGAGCAGGTGGTGATTCCCCCCAACGTGCGCGTGCAAGTGGACGTGGACCCCTACAGCTTCCTGTAATGGCGCGGCTCCCGCTAAGAAACGTCGGACTCCTGTAAAGGGGGGCTGCGACCGATTGTCCCTGCGCGCTCCGCAAGGCACCTGTGACGTTTGGTCCGTTGCGGCCGGCGGGTCATGGTATTACCAGAGTATGGAAGTCATCTTTCGCCGAGCGATCTCATGTCCAGGCTGCGCGGTCGTTTCCACCTCCACACCTTGCTGACGGTTCTTCCGGTTCTCGCCCTGCTGGCAATCATCGCGCTGGCCGCGGGCGTGCCCGCCCAGACGCGCGGGACGGAATCGGACGCCAAGGCGCTGCTCGACAAGACCAGCGGCTACCTGCGCGAGCATGGCGCGGAGGGCGCGCCGGACGCCTTCGCCCAGCGCGACGGCGCGCTGATCGACCGCGATCTCTACCCGATGCTGATCGACCGCGACGGCGTGATGGTGGCCCATGGCTGGACGCCGTCGCTGAATGGCGCGAACCTCAAGGACCTGAAGGACGTCGACGGCAAGCCCTTCATCCGGGAGGCGCTGGACATCGTGGCGGAGCGGGACTCGGGCGCCGTCAGCTACAAATGGACGGACCCGCTGTCCGGCCAGATCGCGCCGAAGACGATGATCGTGCGCCGCATCGTCCTGGGCGGCGAGCCCTATCTGCTGTCGGTCGGCGTGTATCGCTGAAGGATGGGCCGACCGGTCGGCGGACCGCCGACTCGGACTTTCCCGAGGGGTGAAAAAGGCGCTCAGAGCACCGAGACGGAGCGGTCGGTCCGCGGGCGGGGACGCCAGATCGACAGGCATTCGGCGGCGCTGCCTCCCGATCCGATGCCGTACCAGCCGGAGCGGTCGTTGAAGGACAGGCTGTAGCGCCCGCGCCCGTCGCGCTCGAACCGGAAGACGGGACGGTCCACGCCGGGCAGGAGAACGAGGAGCCGGTCATGCTCCCGGCCCGTTTCGCGGATGACCCCGGCCCAATGGCCAAGGCGCAGCTTCGGCTCGGCCACCGCCTCGAATTCGTTGAGGTCGGCGGGCGTGAAGCGGGCGCAGGAAAAGGCGACGACGGTCATGATTGGCCTGGGTTTGTCCTGTCAGACGGGCTGTGGGGCGACCGTGCGCGCGAATGGTTAAACGGGTGTTAAGCAGGGCGTTAGGTCACAGTCTGGTCCCTGGACCATCGCGAAACGGGACCCGGAAACATGGCCCCTGACGAGCGTGGGGCCAGTGGACGCCGAGGTGATCCGTTGCGGTTGTGAAGTGGTATGCCCATTTCCAGCCGCCACCGCCAAGAGCGGACCCCACGCCGCAGGGGCGCAAAACGCCGCACGCAAGCCGCGTGCAAATTGTCCAGACCCCGTTGCGCAGGGCCTAATCCTGTGATATTGGACCGCTCGCTTTCGCGGGCTGGGCCGCCGCGATGTGGGTTTTGCCCTATTTAAGGCCCTGAAAATTCACCGTCTACCGAACTCAATTCGAGGGATCAGGTGGCAATCGAAGGTACAGGCGTTTCCGAACTCGCTACGCGCTACTCCATCGCGCTGTTCGAGCTTGCGGACGAGAACAAAGCGTTGGATCAGGTCGCGAGCGATCTGGTTGCGCTGAAGCAAATCCTGGCTGAGAGCGCCGACCTTCGCCGCCTCGTCCGCAGTCCCGTGATCAGCCGCGCCGACCAAGGCCGGGCGATGGCCGCGGTTCTGGACCGCGCCGAAGTGTCCGATCTGACCAAGCGCTTCATCGGGCTGGCGGCCAAGAACCGCCGCCTGTTCGCGCTGGAAGGCATGATCGAAGGCTATCTCGCCGAACTGGCCCGCCGCCGCGGCGAAGTGACCGCACAGGTCACCTCCGCCCAGCCGCTGAGCGACGCTCAGCTGGCCGCGGTGACCGACACGCTGAAGGCGTCGATCGGCTCCAAGGTGTTGGTCAACACCTCGGTCGATCCCGCGCTGATCGGGGGCATGATCGTTAAGTTCGGCTCGCGCATGGTCGACACCTCGGTGCGCACGAAGCTGAACAAATTGCAACTCGCCATGAAGGCCTCAGGGGGATCAGTCTGATGGATATCCGCGCCGCAGAAATCTCTGCGATCCTCAAGCAGCAGATCGCGAATTTCGGGACCGAGGCGGACGTCGCCGAGGTCGGCCAGGTCCTCTCCGTGGGTGACGGCGTCGCCCGCGTGCACGGCCTGGACAACGTGCGCGCCGGCGAGATGGTCGAGTTCCCCGGTGGCATCAAGGGCATGGCGCTGAACCTCGAGACCGACAACGTCGGCGTCGTGATCTTCGGCACCGACAGCGAGATCAAGGAAGGCGACACCGTCAAGCGCACGGGCACCATCGTGGACGTGCCGGTCGGCAAGGGGCTTCTGGGCCGCGTCGTGGACGGCCTGGGCAACCCGATCGACGGCAAGGGCCCGCTGGTGGACGTCACCCGCACCCGCGTCGAGGTCAAGGCCCCCGGCATCATCCCGCGCAAGTCGGTGCACGAGCCGATGCAGACCGGCCTGAAGGCCGTCGACAGCCTGGTTCCGATCGGCCGCGGCCAGCGCGAGCTGATCATCGGTGACCGCCAGACCGGCAAGACCGCCGTCGTCATCGACACCTTCCTGAACCAGAAGCCGATCAACCAGGGCGACGACGAGAGCAAGAAGCTCTACTGCATCTACGTCGCCGTCGGTCAGAAGCGCTCCACCGTCGCCCAGATCGTCAAGACCCTGGAAGACGCCGGCGCCTTGGAATACTCCATCGTCGTCGCGGCCACCGCGTCGGAGCCGGCCCCGCTGCAGTTCCTGGCGCCCTACACCGGCTGCACGATGGGCGAGTACTTCCGCGACAACGGCATGCACGCCCTGATCGTGTACGATGACCTGTCCAAGCAGGCCGTCGCCTACCGTCAGATGTCGCTGCTGCTCCGCCGTCCGCCGGGCCGCGAAGCCTACCCGGGCGACGTGTTCTATCTCCACAGCCGCCTGCTCGAGCGCGCCGCCAAGATGGGCGACGCCCACGGCAACGGCTCGCTGACCGCCCTGCCGGTCATCGAGACGCAGGCCGGCGACGTGTCGGCCTACATCCCGACGAACGTGATCTCGATCACCGACGGCCAGATCTTCCTGGAGACGGGCCTGTTCTACAAGGGCATCCGTCCGGCCATCAACGTCGGCCTGTCGGTGTCGCGCGTCGGCTCCGCCGCCCAGATCAAGGCGATGAAGCAGGTCGCGGGCACCATCAAGATGGAGCTGGCCCAGTACCGCGAGATGGCCGCCTTCGCGCAGTTCGCCTCGGACCTCGACGCTGCCACCCAGCGCCTGCTGGCCCGCGGCGCCCGTCTGACCGAGCTGCTGAAGCAGCCGCAGTTCCAGCCGCTGCCGGTCGAAGAGCAGGTCGTCTCGATCTTCTCGGGCGTGAAGGGCTACCTCGACAAGATCAAGGTCGAGGACGTCAACCGCTTCGAGCAGAAGTTCCTCGCCGAGGTCCGCTCCAAGGGGGCCGACATCCTGGCGACGATCCGCAACGAGAAGCAGATCACCTCTGCGACCGAGGAGCGCCTGAAGGCCTTCCTCGACAACTTCTCCAAGGTGTTCGTCTGATCGACGGCGGGGGCGCAGTCTCTGCGCCCCGTCCGTCAACCCGAACGACCCCGAGCGGAATGAAGGGCCGGCATGCCTAACCTCAAGGACCTTAAGAACCGGATCGCCAGCGTCCAATCGACGCGGAAGATCACCTCGGCGATGAAGATGGTCGCCGCCTCCAAGCTCCGCCGTGCGCAGGAGCAGGCGGAAGCCGGTCGTCCCTACGCCGAGCGCATGGGCCGCATGCTGGCCTCTCTCGCGGCCAACGTGCAGGACTCGGGCAACGGCCCGAAGCTGATGAGCGGCACCGGTTCCGATCAGGTGCATCTCCTCGTCATCATCAGCTCCGACCGCGGCCTGTGCGGCGCCTTCAACGGCGCCATCGTCCGTGAGTCCCGCCGCCAGATCCAGCGCCTCCAGTCGGAAGGCAAGACGGTCAAGCTGCTCACCGTCGGCCGCAAGGCCCGCGACCAGCTGCGCCGCGAGTACGGCTCGCTGATCGTCGAGACCTACGAGGATGTGGGTCGCCGCAAGCTGTCCTTCGCCGACGCCGACGTCGTCGCTCAGAAGGTTCTGGCGATGTACGACGCGGGCGAGTTCGACGTCTGCTCGGTGATCTTCAACAAGTTCAAGTCGGCGATCTCCCAGATCGTGACCGTCCAGCAGCTCGTTCCCTTCGCCGTCGAGGCGCAGGCGGACGAGGAGGCCGCGGGCGCCGAAGCGAAGGCGATCTACGAGTTCGAGCCCGACGAGGAGCAGATCCTCGCCGAGCTGCTGCCGCGCAACCTGTCGATCCAGGTCTACCGCGCCCTCCTGGAAAGCGCCGCGTCCGAGCAGGGCGCCCGCATGACCGCGATGGACAACGCGACGCGCAACGCCGGCGACATGATCAACAAGCTGACGATCACCTACAACCGCACGCGCCAGGCCTACATCACCAAGGAGCTGATCGAGATCATCTCCGGCGCCGAGGCGGTTTAACGGCGCAGCGTTCGCGGTCGATACGACGGCACATCCGACAATTATCGAGTTCCGAGGGAGCTTTACTCCATGGCCACCACCACCCAGGCGACGAACGCCGCCGGCAAGATCACGCAGGTCACGGGCGCCGTTGTCGACGTCCAGTTCGACGGCGAGCTGCCGGCCATTCTGAACGCGCTGCACACCCAGAACGACGGCAAGACCCTCGTGCTCGAGGTTGCGCAGCACCTCGGCGAGAGCACCGTCCGCGCCATCGCCATGGACAGCACCGACGGCCTGGTCCGCGGCGCCGCGGTGACGGACACCGGCGCCCCGATCGCCGTGCCGGTCGGCCCGGCCACCCTCGGCCGCATCATCAACGTGATCGGCGAGCCGATCGACGAGCGCGGCGACGTCGGCGCCGAGCGCACCCTGCCGATCCACCGTTCGGCCCCGGACTTCGTCGAGCAGTCGACGGACGCCGAAGTGCTGATCACCGGCATCAAGGTCATCGACCTGCTGGCTCCCTACGCCAAGGGCGGCAAGATCGGCCTGTTCGGCGGCGCCGGCGTGGGCAAGACCGTGACCATCATGGAGCTGATCAACAACGTCGCGAAGGCGCACGGCGGCGTGTCCGTGTTCGCGGGCGTGGGCGAGCGCACCCGTGAGGGCAACGACCTCTACCACGAGATGATCGAGTCGGGCGTCATCAAGCTCGACGGCCCGGGCTCCAAGGTGGCCCTGGTGTACGGCCAGATGAACGAGCCGCCGGGCGCCCGCGCCCGCGTCGCCCTGTCCGGTCTGACCCTCGCGGAGTATTTCCGCGACGAGGAAGGCCAGGACGTGCTGTTCTTCGTGGACAACATCTTCCGCTTCACGCAGGCGGGCTCCGAGGTGTCGGCGCTTCTCGGCCGCATCCCGTCGGCGGTGGGTTACCAGCCGACGCTGGCCACCGACATGGGCGCCCTGCAGGAGCGCATCACCTCCACGAAGAAGGGTTCGATCACCTCGGTGCAGGCCATTTACGTGCCCGCCGACGATCTGACCGACCCGGCCCCGGCCACTTCCTTCGCCCACCTGGACGCCACCACGGTGCTGTCGCGTTCGATCGCCGAAATGGCGATCTTCCCGGCGGTGGACCCGCTGGACTCGACCAGCCGCATCCTGGACCCGCGCGTCGTCGGTGAAGAGCACTACGCGGTCGCCCGTTCGGTCCAGAAGGTGCTGCAGACCTACAAGTCGCTGCAGGACATCATCGCGATCCTGGGCATGGACGAGCTGTCGGAAGAGGACAAGCTGGTCGTGGCCCGCGCCCGCAAGATCCAGCGCTTCCTGTCGCAGCCGTTCCACGTCGCCGAGGTGTTCACCGGCACCCCGGGCGTGCTCGTCAGCCTGGAAGACACCATCAAGGGCTTCAAGGGCATCGTGAACGGCGACTACGACCACCTGCCGGAAGCGGCCTTCTACATGGTCGGCACCATCGACGAAGCCATCGCCAAGGCGAAGAAGCTGGCCGCCGAAGCCGCCTGATAAGGGTCGGCTGAGGTTCGGTAACGAGGCTAACCCTCTCCTCCGCCCGCGCGGGGGAGGGGGTTCTTATGAAGAGGCACCAGGAAACCCATGGCCGATAAAGTCGAATTCGAGCTGGTCTCCCCGGAGAAGCTGCTGACCTCGCAGCCCGTCGACATGGTCGTGGTGCCGGGTTCGGAAGGTGACTTCGGCGTCCTCGCCGGCCACTCGCCGATGATTTCGACCGTCCGTCCGGGCGTGATCGACGTCTACGAGGCCGACCGCGTGGTCGACCGGGTGTTCGTCGCCGGCGGCTTCGCCGAGGTGACCGAGACCCGCTGCACCGTCCTGGCCGAGGAGGCCATCGCGGTCTCCGAGATCGACCGCGGCAAGGTCGAGCAGCAGATCCGCGACCTGGGCGAGGATCTGGAAGACGCCAAGTCCGACGACGAGAAGGCCCGCGTGGAGGCGAAGATCGCCGTCGCCCGCGCCAAGCTCGACGCGACCGGCGCGACCACGCACTGACAGCGGGGCCGGCCCGGCGGCGGCGACCGCCGGCTGGGCCGTTTCCGTTGTATTGTGTCATCGCAGCCATACATAGTATCCCCCAGGGGATCGAACGCCTCCCGGCCCGTCCGTCGAGGCGTTTTGTTTTTTGGTCCTGGTTTCCGTCAGAGCGTGGAACAACCGGCCCGGAACGGCGGCCAGCAGCGGGAGTGGAGTGTGGCGTTGCACTGGAATTACGAAGAGCTTCCCTGGGATCAATTGGACCACACGAAGGTCGATCCCGACCTCGTCCCGCTCATCAAGGCGGCGGCCCTGGTGGAGTTCAACGCCGACGACTACACGGCCTATCTCTGCAACGTCTTCCACGACGACCCCGAGTTCCAGGAGGTCGCGCACGGCTGGGCGGTCGAGGAGGTTCAGCATGGCCGCGCGCTCGGCAAATGGGCCGAGCTGGTCGATCCGACCTTCGACTTCGACCGGGCCGTGGAGCGCTTCCGCGCCGGCTACAAGGTGCCGATCAACCTCGACGCCTCGGTCCGCGGCTCGCGCACCGGCGAGATGATCGCCCGCTGCATGGTCGAGACCGGCACCAGCAGCTACTACGCCGCCATCGGCGACTCGACGGACGAGCCGGTCCTCAAGCTGATCTGCAAGAACATCGCCGCCGACGAGCTGCGCCACTTCAAGCTCTTTTACACCTACACGAAGAAGTATCTGGAGCTGGAGCAGCTCAACAAGTTCCAGCGGCTCAAGGTGGCGTTGTCGCGCATCGGCGAGTCGGAGGACGACGAGCTGGCCTACGCCTACTACGCGGCCAACGCGCCGGAGGGCGAGCCCTACGCGCACAAGACCTACAATCAGGCCTACATGCGCCGCGCCTACGGCCGCTACCGGCCCAAGCACGTCGACCGCGCGGTGGCGATGGTCTTCAAGGCCTGCGGGCTGAAGCCGCACACCCGCTTCTACAGCGTCGCCGCCCGTGGCGCCTGGTGGCTGATCGAAAGCCGCGCCAAGCGGCTGGCCAAGGTCGCCTGAACAGACCGGACGCGGCGGGGTCAGCCCCGCCGCAGCGCCGCGATCACCGGGGCGAATTCCGCCAGCACCGACTCATAGACCGGGCGCTTGAAGGGCACGATCAGGCCGGGCAGGTCGTCGGCATCGACCCATTTCCAGGCGTCGAACTCCGGATGCTCGGTGGCGAGGTCGATGTCGGCATCCGCGCCGGTGAAGCGCGCGGCCAGCCAGACCTGCTCCTGCCCGCGCCAGCGGCCTTTCCAGACCTTGCCGATCAGATGGTCGGGCAGGTCGTAGCGCAGCGTCTCCGCCGTCTCGCCGAGGATCTCGGCCTTGTCGGTGCCGATCTCCTCTTTCAGCTCGCGCAGGGCGGCCTCGTGGGCGCTCTCTCCCTCGTCGATGCCGCCCTGGGGCATCTGCCAAGCGTCCTTGCTGTCGCAGCGCCGGGCCACGAAGACCTGCCCGCGGTCGTTCAGCAGCATCACCCCGACGCAGGGGCGGTAGGGGAGGGACTCGCGGTCGATGGGCTTCTTGCTCATGCGCCTTATTGCTTCTGCATGTTGGCCACGGCGGAGACCGGCACGATGGCGATGCCACGGTCGGCCAGCCCGGTGAGCCACAGGTTGATCCGTTCGATGGTGCTGGGGTAGGGCGCGCCGATGCCCACCGCGGCGCCGTTGGCCTTGGCGATGGCCTCCAGCTCGGCGAGCTGGTCGTCGATGGCGCCGCGCGACAGGTCGCGGTCGATCACCCGGTCGGCGAAGGCACGCGGCACGCCGGCCTGTCCCGCCAGGGTGCCGGCGACGCTGCGCGGGTTGGCGCGGGCGTCCAGCACCATCAGGCCGCGCGCCTTCATCGCCGCGACGACCGGGTTCACCGCGTCGGGGTTGGCGGTGAATTTGCTGCCCGTGGTGCTGGTGATGCCGACATAGCCGACCGCCTTGCCCAGCGACCATTCCAGCCGCTCCATGTTGCGCTCGGGGGGCAGCATGGTGAGAAGGGCGTTGGGGCCGGGGTCGTTGCGTGGATAGTCCTGCGGCTCCATGGGGACGGAGAGCATCACCTCGTGTCCCTTGCCGCGGGCGCGCTCGACCCAGTTGTCCAGCCGCTCGGCGTAGGGGACGAAGGCCAGCGTGATGGTCGGCGGCAGCTTCTGCAGGGCGTTGCCGGTGGTCACGCCGGAGATGCCCATCTCGGCCAGCACGATGGCGATGCGCGGGCGCCGGTCGGCGGCGGGGAAGGGCCGGGCGTAGACCTGCCAGGGCTTGCGGCCATCCTCGGCGATGCGCGGCAGCGGGCCGTTGCGCGAATCCTCGACCAGGCCGGGGACCGGCGCCGGTGTGAGGGTGACCGGCTCGTTCACGGGCACGGCGAGCGGCGGCGGGGGAGCCGCGGCGGCGGGTGGCGGAACCATCGCCGGGGCGGCAGCCGGAGGAGCCGGCTGGACGGGAACGGCCGCAGCCGCGGCGGGCGGTGCTGCCGGCGGTGCCGGGGGCTGCGCGCCCTTCACCGGCACCTCGACGCTGGGAATCGCGGCCTGCCACGCCTCGGTGGTGTGCTCCCCGTTCATCGCCAGCCAGCCGGCCAGTCCGCCCAGCCCGAGGGCCAGCACGGCGTAAGCGCCGAGCAGCCTCTTGGCGAGGGGCGACAGAGGGCGACGCTCCTTGCGCGCGCGCGGAGCGTCGTCCAGGTCGCCGCCGGCCTTCCGGCGCCGGAGGCGGGCCAGCAGGCCGGGTCCGGAACGTTCCCGTTTCGCGGGCTTCAGGCGGCCCAGCAGGGCGGCAGCGTTCACGGACCCGTCACTCCCCTCAGTGCGCGCGGGCCTGGAACAGGGCGACGCCCCGCAGCAGGTCGAGCGCGCGGGCCAGCTGGTAGTCGAAGGGCGGCTGGTTGGGCGCGCCCTCGCCATTCTCCGCGGACGGCGCCGCCGGCGCGTTGCCGTTGGCGGGCGCCGGAGCCGCCCCAGGGGCCGCACCCGGCGTCGCCCCAGGGGCAGCGCCCGGAGCCGGAGCGTTGCTGGCGCCCGGCGCCGGCGCCGGCTGGGTGGTGGCCGGGCGCGGGGCGTCCGGGTTGCGCAGCGCGCCGCGCAGGTCGCTCTCGCGGCGGCGGATCAGCCCCTGGTCGGTTTCCTCGACGCGGGCCGGATGCACCTCGATGTCCGGGGCGATGCCCAGCGCCTGGATCGACTTGCCCGACGGGGTGTAGTAGCGCGCCGTGGTCAGGCGCATGGCGCCGTGGCCGGGCAGCGGGATGATCGTCTGGACCGAGCCCTTGCCGAAGGACTGGGTGCCGAGGACGAGCGCCCGCTTGTGGTCCTGAAGCGCGCCGGCGACGATCTCCGACGCCGAGGCCGAGCCGCCGTTGATCAGCACCACGACCGGCAGGCCCTTGGCGAGGTCGCCGGGCTTGGCGTTGTAGCGCGTGCCTTCCTCCGCCTTGCGGCCACGGGTGGAGACGATCTCCCCCTTCTCCAGGAAGGTGTCGGAAACGGAGACCGCCTGGTCGAGCAGGCCGCCGGGGTTGTTGCGCAAATCGAGGACGTAGCCCTTCAGCTTGTCGCCCAGCTGCTGCTGGATCGAGGCGATGGCCTTCTCCAGACCCTGCTGCGTCTGCTCGTTGAAGCTGGTGACGCGGACGTAGCCGATGTCGCCCTCGGTGCGGTAGCGGACCGACTGCACCTTGATGACGGCGCGGGTCAGCGTGACCTCGAACGGCTCTCCGGCCTCGCCGCGGCGCACGGTGACCTTGATGTCGCTGCCCACCGGGCCGCGCATCTTCTCCACCGCCTCGTTCAGCGACAGGCCCATCACCGCCTCGCCGTTGAGCTGGATGATCAGGTCGCCCGGCTGCAGCCCGGCGCGGAAGGCCGGCGTCTCGTCGATGGGCGACACGACCTTGATCAGGCCGTTCTCCATCGTCACCTCGATGCCCAGCCCGCCGAACTCGCCGCGGGTCTGAACCTGCATGTCCTGGAAGCTTTTGCGGTTCAGATAGCTGGAATGCGGGTCGAGCGAGGTGAGCATTCCGTTGATGGCGGATTCGATCAGCTGCTCGTCCGTCGTCGACTCGACATACTCGGCGCGCACGCGCTCGAACACGTCGCCGAACAGGTTGAGCTGGCGGTAGGTCTCGGAACTGTTGCCGGTGCTGTTCACCTGCGCGGTGACGGTGGCGACGCCGGCCCCCAGAAACACCAGGGCCGCGGCGGTGGCGGCACGCTTGACTATCCTCATCTACCCTTGTCCTTTCCCCTCCGGGGCGCCGAAACCGCGCTGTGGATTGATCGGCTGTCCGTGACGTCGTAGCTCGAAGTAAAGATCGGGTGACCCGTCGGCGGGCATCAGGCCGATGGGTTCCCCCGTGGCCACGCGCCGTCCGACGGCCGTGTCGATGCGGCCAAATCCAGCGATGAGACTATGATATCCGTGGCTGTGTTCCACGATCAAGATTTGGCCATAGCCGCGGAACGGCCCGGCGAAGACGATCGTTCCGGCCTGCGGTGACACCACCGTCGAGCCGGCGCGGGCCTGGATGGTGACGCCCCGGCTGGTCGCGCCGTAGCGGTCGGCCTCGCCGTAGCGGACGGTCACCCGGCCGCCCACCGGCAGGCGCTCCCCGGCGGGCGCGCTGGGCGCGGCGCGGGCGGTTTCCGCCTCGGCCCTGGCCCGCTGCTCCGCGAGTTTCTCTTCGGCCTGCCTTTGCTCCGCCGCTTTCTGGTCCGCCAGCTTCTGCTCGGCTTGCTTCTGTTCCGCGGCCTTTTGCTCGGCGAGCCGGCGTTCGGCGTCCCGGCGCGCCGCTTCCAGCCGTTCGGCCTCGCGCTTGGCCGCCGCTGCCGCCGCGGCGCGGCGCTCGGCCTCGATGCGCTCCATCAGCTGGCGCAGGTCGGCAGCCTGACCGCTCAGCCGGGCGGTGCGCTGCGCGACCTGCTGGCGCTCCTCCTCGGTCTGGCGCGACAGCTCCTCGCGCCGGGCGACGAGCTGGCCGATTTCCTTCTGGCGGTCGATCAGGGTGAGGCGCGCCGCGTAGGTGCGGCTGCGCTGGGCCTGCAGCGTCTCGCGCGTCTCGGCCAGCCGGGTCAGCGCCTGGGCCAGCGCGTCGGCGCGGGCGCGCAGAGCCGGGACCGTGTCGCGCAGCAGCAGGGCGGAGCGCAGCGTGTCCACCGGCCCGTCCGGGCGGGCCAGCGCCGCTTCCGGCGGGATGCGGGCGACCCGTTGCAGGGCGGCGAGCAGGGCGGCGATCTGCTGCCGCTCGCCCTCCAGCTTGTCGGCCTGGCTGCGCTCCTGCGTCTCCAGCGCGGTCAGGGACTCTTCGAGATGGGCGAGTTCGTCCTCCTGCGCCCGTTCCTGGTCGGCCAGACCGACCAGCCGCTCGCGCAGCTCGTCCAGCTCCTTCTGGAGCGTCTGGGACTGGCGGTCGAGCTGCCGTTGCAGGGCCTTGTCGGACTGGAGGTCCTGCTCCACCCGCTTCAGCGTCTGGCCGGGGGACTCGGTCTGCGCCGCGGCGGTGGCGGAGATGGCGAGAAGGGTGGCGGTCAGCAGGGCCGGCCGCCAGGGAAACGCCCGTCTCCCCCCCGCGCCTTGCGGACGGGAGACGGGGAGGGGGAGCAGAGCAACACCCGCCGGATGATCGCGCCCTGCGCCCATGCCCTGTTCCGCCTTATTCCGCGGCGGCCTGCGCGGCGGCGCGGTCGATCAGGCTCTTGCCCGTCATTTCCGCCGGCTGCGGCAGCTTCATCAGGTCGAGCAGCGTCGGGGCGATGTCGGCCAGACGCCCACTGCGGATCGCGGACACCCCGGCGGGGCCGTTCACCAGCACCAGCGGCACCTTGTCCAGCGTGTGGGCGGTGTGCGGCCCGTTGGTCTGCGGGTCCTTCATCAGCTCGCAGTTGCCGTGGTCGGCGGTGACTAGCATCACCCCGCCCTGGGCGCGCACGGCGGCCTCCAGCCGGCCCAGGCTGGCGTCCACCGCCTCCACCGCCTTGATGGCGGCGGACAGGATGCCGCTGTGGCCGACCATGTCGGGGTTGGCGTAGTTGATGACCACCAGATCGTACTTCCCGCTGTCCACGGCGGCGACGACCTTGTCGGTCACCTCGGCGGCGGACATCTCCGGCTGGAGATCGTAGGTCGCAACCTTCGGCGACGGCACCAGGATGCGGTCCTCGCCCGGATACACACGCTCCTCGCCACCGTTGAAGAAGAAGGTGACGTGCGGGTACTTTTCCGTCTCGGCGATGCGCAACTGGGTCAATCCGGCCTCGCTGACCACTTCGCCCAGCACCTTGGTCAGGGATTTCGGCGGAAAGATGGTCGTCATCAGCTTGGCGAGCGTCGACGAATATTCGACCATGCCGACCGCGGCGGCCAGCTTCGGGACCGAGGCGCGCTCGAACCCGTCGAAGGCCGGGTCGACGAAGGCGGCCAGGATCTCGCGGGCGCGGTCGGCGCGGAAGTTCGCCATCAGGATGGCGTCGCCGTCCTTCATGCCGGTGTAGCCGTCGATGACGGTCGGCAGGATGAACTCGTCGTGGGTGCCGGCGGCGTAGCTCTGCTCGATGGCCTGGATCGGATCGGCGGCGGTCTCGCCCTGGGCGCTCACCAAGGTGGCGTAGGCCTTGGCGACGCGGTCCCAGCGCTTGTCGCGGTCCATGGCGTAGTAGCGCCCGCTGACCGTGGCGACATTGACGCCGGGCAGGGCGTGGACGTCGGCCATGAACTCGGCCATCTGGTCCTTGGCGCTCTGCGGCGGCACGTCGCGGCCGTCGGTGAAGGCGTGGATCTCGACCGGGACGCCCTCATGGGCCAGCACGCCGGCCAGCGCGGCGATGTGGTCCTGGTGCGAATGGACGCCGCCCGGCGACAGCAGGCCCAGGATGTGGCAGCGCCCGCCCGAGGCCAGCAGCGTCTTGGCGAGGCCGGTCAGCGCGGCGTTGCGCTCCAGCTCGCCCTCGACGATGGCGTGGTCGATCATCACCAGATCCTGGCGGACGACGCGGCCGGCGCCCAGATTCATGTGACCGACCTCGGAGTTGCCCATCTGGCCCTTGGGCAGCCCGACCTCCTCCTCGCTGGCCTCCAGGAAGGCGCGCGGCTCCGACGACCACAACCGGTCCCAGTTGGGCGTGTTGGCCTGCGCGATGGCGTTGTCCTCGCGCTCCTCGCGGTAGCCCCAGCCATCCAGGATGCACAGCACTACGGGTCGGGGACGATTGGTCTCGGTCATCACGCTCCTCATACGCCTGTCACGGTCGGGTTGCGGGTCTCGGTCGAACTGTCTGACGCGGTTTCTTATGGCTGATGCCCTTTAACGCGCGCATCGCCTTGGGCCGGATCAGAAAATGGCACGCCCTCGCAGCCGCGCAATGGGAGTCATGCACGGTGATAGGGGTGTCCGGCCAGAATTTGCTGGGCACGGTAGATTTGCTCCGCCAACATGCCTCGCACCAGCATATGCGGCCATGTCATGGCGCCCAAGGCCAAAAGAAAATCGGCGCGCGCCCGCACGGCGTCGCCGTGGCCGTCGGCCCCGCCGATGAGAAAGGCGATGTCGCCCACACCCTGGTCCCGCCAGCCGCCGATCTTGGCGGCGAAGGCTTCGCTGGTGATGGTCTTGCCGCGCTCATCCAACGCCACGACAATCGCCCCGGCGGGGATGGCCGCCAGAAGCAGATCCGCCTCCTGCCGCTTCAGCTCGTCGGAGGCGAGGCGCTTCTTCACCTCGACCTCGCGCAGCGTCAGCGGCCAGGACAAGCGGCCGGCATACTCGTCATAAAGGTCGCGCGCCGGACCGGTCCGTGACCGCCCAACCGCGGCAAGCCACAGACGCATCGGTCCGACTCCCGTTCGTCACCGGTCCTGAACGTTCTCCGTCAGGCGCTCATGCGCTCGGCGGAGGGCCGCGGCGTCTCCAGACCCCACATCTTCTCGATGTTGTAGAAGGTCCGGACTTCCGGGCGGAACAGGTGGATGATGACGTCCCCGGCGTCGACCAGAACCCAGTCGCACTGGTTCAGGCCCTCGGTCTCGACGCCGCGCAGGCCGGCCTGCTTCATGCGGTCGGCCAGCTTCACGGCCATGGCGGCGATGTGCCGGGTGTTGCGGCCCGACGCCACGATCATGTAGTCGGCGATGCTGGTCTTGCCGGCAAGGTCGATGACGACGACGTCTTCGGCCTGATCGTCGTCCAGGGACTGCTCGACGAGCGCCTTCAGTTCGTCCGGCTGGGGAACGGGAACGGGCGCGGGCCGCACAACGGGCGCGGCCGGTTCGATGAACGTGTTGATGGTACCTACCTCGCGATACAGGGTCACGACCCGCTGGCGCGTGCCCGGCGGATCGCCGTCGCCGAAGCCGGATGCAGCGGGTTGCGGAGGAAAATCCAGGCCGGTGTTTTGGAACCGGCCAACCCCTTGGCCTTGTGCATGCTCACCCGGCGACGGGCATAGCGCTGAGCGGCTATGCCACCAAGCGCCCCTATAGAATAAGTTGGTCGGGCGAGAACTGCAACCGGCACCAGCCGGAAGATGCGTGTCCAATGCCGCCAGCGGGGGATTTGCCGAAGATTGTCCGCCCCCATCAGCCAGACGAAGCGCGTTCTGGGGAAGCGGCGCTTCAGCTGGGCCAGCGTGTCGGCGGTGTAGCGGGTGCCAAGCTCACGCTCGATCGCGGTGATGCGGATGGCCGGATGGCGGGCAGTGCGCCGGGCCTCCTCCAACCGCTCGGCGAGCGGCGCCATGCCCCGCACCGGCTTCAGCGGGTTCTGCGGGCTGACCAGCCACCACACCTGATCGAGGCCCAGCGCCTTCAGCGCGTACAGGCTGATGTGCCGGTGCCCGGCGTGGGCCGGGTTGAAGGACCCGCCGAGCAGCCCGACGCGCAGGCCGGCGTGGAGCGGGCCGGCGTAGCGGTGGGGGGGTGTCGCCATGCTTGCCCCCACCCTGACCCTCCCCCGCTTCGCAGGGGAGGGGACTAACTCCTCCCCCTGCGGAGCGGGGGGAGGTTGGGAGGGGGGCTCGTGGATGGACGTGTTACGGCCGCGTCTGGCCATCGCCGCGCACGACATACTTGTAGCTGGTCAGCTGCTCCGCACCGACCGGGCCGCGGGCGTGGAACTTGTCGGTGGAGATGCCGATCTCCGCCCCCATGCCGAACTCGCCGCCGTCGGCGAACTGGGTGCTGGCGTTCCACAGCACGATGCCACTGTCGATGCGCTGCAGGAAGCGCTCCGCCGCCGCCGGGTCCTCGGTCACGATGGCGTCGGTGTGGTGGGAACCGTGGCGGTTGATGTGGTCGATCGCCCCGTCCACCCCGTCCACCACGCCGCAGGCGATGATGGCGTCGAGATACTCGGTGTCCCAGTCCTCCGCCGTCACCGCCGTCACGCGCGGGTCGGCGGCCTGGGCGGCGGCGTCGCCACGGACGGCGCAGCCGGCGTCCAGCAGGTCCTTCACCAGAACCGGCAGGACGGCGTCGGCGATCCGGCGGTCGACCAGCAGCGTCTCGGCGGCGCCGCAGATCGAGGTGCGGCGCATCTTGGCGTTCATCACCACCTTGCGCGCCTTCTCCGGGTCGGCGCCGGCATCGACATAGACGGTGTTGTTGCCGTCCAGATGCTTGATGACCGGGATGCGGCTCTCCTCGGCGATGCGCTGGATCAGCGACTTGCCGCCGCGCGGGACGATCACGTCGATGAAGTCGCGCATGGTCAGCATGTGGCCGACCGCCGCCCGGTCCGTGGTCGGAACGAGCTGGATCGCCGCCTCCGGCAGACCGGCGGCGCGCAGCCCGTCGGCCAGACAGGCGGCGATGGCGCCGGACGAGCGGATGCTCTCCGAGCCGCCGCGCAGGATCGCCGCGTTGCCCGACTTCAGGCAGAGGCCGCCGGCGTCGGCGGTCACGTTGGGGCGGCTCTCGTAGATGATGCCGATCACCCCCAGCGGCACGCGCACGCGCTGGATGGCCAGCCCGTTGGGGCGGGTCCATTCGGCGATGACGCCGCCGATGGGGTCGGGGAAGTCGGCGATGTCCTCCAGCCCCTTGGCCATCGCCTCGATGCGGGCGTCGTTGAGGGCGAGACGTTCGATCATGGGACCGGCGAGGCCGCGCTCACGGGCGGCGGCGACATCCGCGTCGTTGGCCGCCTGGATCTCTGCCTTGCGGGCGCGGATCGCGGCGGCGGCGGCCCGCAAGGCCTGATCCTTCGACGGGCTTGGCACGGTCGCCAGCTCCGCCGCGGCGGCGCGGGCGGCGCGACCGAGGGCGAGCATCTGATCGTGCAAGGCGTCGGTGGTCTCAAGCAGGGCGGACATCGGTCTCACTCCAGTGGCGTTCGCCAATTGAAAAGGGCCGGAACCATAGCCGATCCTGCGTTTCCGCGAAAGCCATGCCGGTTAAGCCGAAAAGCTGAGTGGAATACTCAACATTCAGTCTGGGCCGCGGATTGTTGCGTGGTTAGCGTTCCGTCATGCAACATTGGCGAGGGAGCCTTTCATGAACCGGCTGGTCCGCCGCGGCGCCGCCGTGGCCGTTGGGGTGGTGTGCCTGGGGGGATCGGCCTGGGCGGAAACACCGCTGGAACGGGGGCGCGCCCTGGTCAACGGCATCGTCGCCTGCGGCAACTGCCACACCCCGCAGGGGCCGGGCGGTCCGGTCGCGGAACGGGAACTGGCCGGCGGGACGCCCTTCGTCGAGGAGCCCTTCACCGCCTACGCCTCCAACATCACGCCGGACCCGGAGACGGGGATCGGCCGATGGACCGACGAGCAGCTGATCACCGCCATCCGCGAGGGCAAGCGTCCCGACGGCAGCCTGATCGGTCCGCCGATGCCCTTTAGCTTCTACCGCGGCCTGTCGGACGGCGATCTGCGCGCTATCGTCGCCTATCTGCGCAGCGTGCCGCCGGTGCGGCATTCCGTCCCGAAGTCGGAGTACCGCATGGCGCTTCCCGCCGCCTATGGCCCACCGGTCGGAGCGGTGGCGGAGGTGCCGCGTACGGACCCGGTGACGTACGGCGCGTACATGGCCGGGCCGCTCGGCCACTGCATGGAATGCCACACGCCAATGCTGCCGGACGGGCGGCTCGACATGACGCGCGCGGGGGCCGGTGGGCGGAATTTCACCGGGCCGTGGGGCAACGCGGTGTCCCGCAACATCACGCAGGACAAGGAACATGGGCTGGGCGCCTGGACCGACGCGGAGATCCGCAAGGCCATCACCGAGGGTGTACGTCCCGACGGCAGCCGGCTGAGCCCGCCCATGGGCTATCACTATTACAGGTCCATGAGCGATAGCGAGCTGGGCGCCCTGGTCGCCTACCTCCGTACGCTTCCTCCGACCCGTTAGACCCCACTGGGCAAGCGTGAAATACCGCACCGCCGAAAACGCAGTACCGTAAGCCTTGCCGAGAGGGCATAGTCCGCGGGCTTTTTCCCACCCGCCGGACCGTGCCTCCCATGCTGACCCTGCTGCTGATCGTCTCCGCCTTCTTCGCGGGCGTGCTCAACGCCGTGGCCGGTGGCGGCAGCTTCCTGACCTTTCCGGCGCTGATCATGGCCGGCGTGCCGCCGCTGAACGCCAACGCGACCAGCACGGTGGCGGTGTCGCCGGGCGCGCTGGCCAGCGCCTACGGCTACCGGCGGGAGTTGGGGCGGATCAAGGAGGTCAGCCTGCCGGCCTTCCTCGGCGTCAGCCTGATCGGCGGGCTGCTGGGCGCGCTGCTCCTGCTGTGGACGCCGCAGCGGGTGTTCGTGGAGATCATCCCCTGGCTGCTGCTGTTCGCGACGGTGCTGTTCGCC
This sequence comes from Azospirillum aestuarii, assembly GCF_016632405.1. Classification (NCBI taxonomy): domain Bacteria; kingdom Pseudomonadati; phylum Pseudomonadota; class Alphaproteobacteria; order Rhodospirillales; family Azospirillaceae; genus Azospirillum; species Azospirillum aestuarii. The sequence continues at coordinate 95,152 of NZ_JAEPIV010000003.1, read as the reverse complement.
TTCGGCCCGAAGGTGTCGGCCTACATCCGCCGCAACTTCAAGGTCGGGCACGGCACGGTGCTGATCGTGCAGTTCTTCATCGCCATCTACGGCGGCTATTTCGGCGGGGGGATCGGCATCCTGATCCTGGCGACGCTGGGAGTCTTCGGCCTGACCGACCTGCACGCGATGAACGGGCTGAAGGCGCTGGTCTCGGGCTGTCTCAACGCGGTGGCGGTGGTCGCCTTCGTCCTCGGCGGTGCGGTCTATTGGAACGAAGCGCTGATCATGCTGGTCGCCGCCATGGCCGGCGGCTATGCCGGGGCCGCCGTCGCCCGCCACATCCCGCCGCCGATCCTGCGCAAGTTCGTGATCGTCGTGGGCGTGGCGATGACCGTCTATTTCTTCTTCGCGAAGGGCTGAGGCGCCGAGGGGGCGGCGGCGGTCAGTCCGCCGCCATGCGCTCCGCGAGGCCGCACAGGCTGTCCCAGTCCAGCGCCGCCGGGTCCGCCACCACATGGTCGGCGGCCTCGAACAGCAGGTCGGCGTGCTGGGGCCAGGCGATGGTCAGCATTCCCGCCGCCTTGGCGGCGCGGGCACCGGTCGGGCTGTCCTCGATCACCGCGCAGGCCGTGGGCGGCACGCCGAGGCGGTCGGCGGCGGTCAGGTAGGGCTCGGGGTCCGGCTTGCCCTTGCTCACGTCGTCGCGGCTGAGGCCGAACAGGAAATGCGGGCTGCCCATGTGGCGCAGGTTGGCCTCCACCACCCGGCGCCCGCTGTTCGACACGCAGGCCTGCAACAGCCCCCGCTCCGCGAAGGCGTCGACCAGCGCCAGGGCGCCGGCCCGCGCCTCGACCTCGGCGATGCGCTCCAGATAGAGGTCGGTGATGGCGTCCGCCCATTCCCGGAAAGTCAGGGCCATGGGCCGGGCGGCGTGCAGCCGGGCGTACAGCTCGGGGAAGGCGACGCCCAGCGTGGCCGCGTAATCCGTGTCGGACAGGGCATGGCCGTGCAGCCGGCAGACCGCGATGGTGGCGCGCTGGTGCCAGGGCTCGCTGTCCAGCAGCGTGCCGTCGATGTCCCACAGGATGGCCTGGAGGGGCGGGCGGGCCAGGATCGAACGGCTCACCGCACCACCAGATCGTCGCGGTGGATCATCTCGTCGCGGCCCCGGTAGCCGAGGATCTCCTCGATCTCGTGGCTCTTGCGGCCGGCGATGCGGCGGGCGTCCTCGGCGGCGTAGGCGGTCAGGCCGCGCGCCACCTCGCGCCCGTCCGGCGCCTTCACCACCACCACGTCGCCGCGCTCGAAGTCACCCTCCACACCGCGCACCCCGGCGGGCAGCAGGCTGGCCCCACGGGCGAGCGCCGACAGGGCGCCGGCGTCCACGGTCAGCGCGCCGTGGGCGTTCAGGTTGCCGCCGATCCACGCCTTGCGGGCGGAGGAGGGGGAGGCGGCGGGCAGGAACCACGTGCACAGCGCGCCGCCCTGCTCGGGCCGCTGCTCCAGCGCGGCCAGCGGATTCATGCGCTTGCCCTTGGCGATGACCATGCGGCAGCCGGCGGCCAGCGCCACGCGCGCGGCGACGATCTTGGTCACCATGCCGCCGGAGCTGTAGCCGGGCGGCGGCTCGCCTGCCATGTTCTCGATGTCGGAGGTCAGTTCCTGGACGACCGGGATGTGCCGGGCGTCGGGGTCCTTGCGCGGGTCGGCGGTGTAGAGGCCGTCGATGTCCGACAGCAGGACCAGCGTGTCGGCGCTGATCATCTGGGCGACGCGGGCCGCCAGACGGTCGTTGTCGCCGAAGCGGATCTCCGCGGTGGCGACCGTGTCGTTCTCGTTGATGACCGGGACGGCGCCCAGCTTCAGCAGCGTGTCGATGGTGGCGCGGCCGTTGAGGTGGCGGCGGCGCTCCTCGGTGTCCTCCAGAGTCACCAGCACCTGGGCGACGGTCAGCCCGTGGCGGGCCAGAGTCTCCTGATAGGCGGCGGCGAGCCGGATCTGGCCGGTGGCGGCGGCGGCCTGCTTCTCCTCCAGCCGCAGGGCGCGCCCGACGAGGCCGAGATGCTCGCGCCCGCAGGCGACGGCGCCGGAGGTGACGATCACCACCTCCTGCCCGCGCTTGCGGCAGGCGGCCACATCGTCGGCCAGCGCGTCCAGCCACTCGCGGCGCATCCGACCGGTGGCGCTGTCGACGAGCAGGGCTGAGCCGATCTTGACGACCAGCCGCCGCGCGTCGAGCAATGTGGGGAGCAGGGAGGGGGTATCAGCCTTTGGCGTTGTCGCCGCGGTCGTCGCCGTCGTCGCTGTGTTCGGTGTCGTCACCGTCATCGTCGCCTTCATCGTCCCAGTCGTCCCCGTCCTCGTCGGAGTCGCTGTCCGGCTCGTCGGGGAGATCGTCGTACTCGCCCGTCTCCTCGTTCCAGCCCGCATACTCGTCGTCCATCTTCCGGCCGACCGGGGGCCGGGGGATGGAGCGCGTGACCGGGGCCTGGATGACGTCGGGCTCCTCTTCCTTGGACTGTTTGATGAGCGTGAGCAAGCGGTAAAGCACGGCCTGGACGCCCTGGCCGGTGGCGCCGGACAGAACCATGACCTCCGCGCCCGACGCCGCTTCCAGCGCGGCCTTCTTCTCCGCGATCTCCTCGTCGAGCAGGGCGTCGGCCTTGTTCAGGCCGATGATCTCCAGCTTGTCGGCGAGGTTGCCGCCATAGGCGATCAGCTCGTTGCGGATGGTGGTGTAGGACTGCACCACATCCTCCGCCGTGCCGTCGATCAGATGGAGCAGCACGCGGGTGCGCTCCACATGGCCGAGGAAGCGGTCGCCCAGCCCATGCCCCTCGTGGGCGCCTTCGATCAGGCCGGGGATGTCGGCGATGACGAATTCCTCGTCGCCAGCGCGGACGACGCCCAGATTGGGGGCCAGCGTGGTGAAGGGGTAATCGGCGATCTTCGGGCGCGCCGCCGTCGTCGCGGCCAGGAAGGTGGACTTGCCGGCGTTGGGCAGGCCGAGCAGCCCGGTGTCGGCGATCAGCTTCAGCCGCAGCCAGACCCAGCGCTCCTCGCCCGGCCAGCCGGGGTGGGACTTGCGCGGGGCGCGGTTGGTCGGGGTCTTGTAATGGGCATTGCCGAATCCGCCGTCGCCGCCCTTCAGGAAGACGACGCGCTGGCCGGGCTCCGTAAGGTCGAGCAGCACGGTCTCCTGATCCTCGTCCAGGATCTGGGTGCCGACGGGCACGCGCAGGACCACATCGTCGCCCCTGGCGCCGTTGCGGTTGGCGCCCATGCCGTGGTTGCCGCGCTGCGCCTTGAAATGCTGCTTGTATCGGTAGTCGATCAGCGTGTTGAGGCCGTTCACGACCTCGATCACGACGTCGCCGCCACGGCCGCCGGTGCCGCCGTCCGGTCCGCCATATTCGATGAACTTCTCGCGGCGGAAGGCGATGGCGCCGGGGCCGCCGTCGCCGCTTTTCAGATACACCTTGGCTTGATCGAGGAACTTCATCGGGGACCGTGCCGGCCAATCTACCGTTTGCGCACCGTCCTCCAACCGTGGGAAGGGGGGCGGTGACCACCACATCAACAAAAGAAAATCGGGGGCCGGTTGCCCGAACCCCCGATTTATCCCATCACACCGTACGGGCCGGACGAGATTACTCGGCCGCGACCGCCGGGACCTCCGCCGCCAGGATGGCGACGTAGGTGCGCCCCTGGGCGCTGCGCTTGAAGGCCACGGTGCCGTTCGCCTTGGCGAACAGGGTGTGGTCCTTGCCGATGCCGACGTTCTCACCAGGGTGGAACTTCGTGCCGCGCTGGCGGACGATGATGTTGCCGGCGACGACGTTCTCGCCACCGAAACGCTTCACGCCGAGGCGGCGGCCAGCGGAATCGCGGCCGTTGCGCGAGGAGCCGCCTGCTTTTTTATGGGCCATGGGGAGTTACTCCTGTGACTGGTCGGCGGCCGTTCAGGCGGCGCCGTTGATCCCGGTGATGCGCAGGACGGTCAGGTCCTGGCGGTGGCCGTTCTTGCGGCGGTAGTTCTGGCGGCGCTTCTTCTTGAAGACGATGATCTTCGGACCGCGATCCTGGGCGACGATCTCGGCGGTCACAGCGGCGCCGGCAACCGTCGGGGTGCCAAGGGTGGTGCTGCTGCCATCGCTGACCATCAGCACGTCGTTGAGCGTGATGGAAGCGCCGGCCTCGGCCTCGAGCTTCTCAACGCGGATCACGTCGCCATTGGCGACCTTGTACTGCTTGCCGCCGGTGCGGATCACTGCAAACATCGTCGTCACTGCCTATCTCAAAACAAACGGAAGGGCCGCTCGCCCACCGTTTGAGGTGCAAGCCCGTTCGTGAGAGCGGGGATTTAACTGATGGGCCACCGGGAGTCAACAGGCATGGTGGCATTTTCCCGTTCATTTTCCTGCAAACAAGGGCTTGCATCCCCAAAAGCTTTTGGGTAGGTTCCGCGCCACCCCGGAAACGGGGCAGCGGATGGGTGGCAGAGCGGTTGAATGCACCGCACTCGAAATGCGGCATACCCGCGAGGGTATCGGGAGTTCGAATCTCCCCCCATCCGCCACTCTCATTCGAGCGAACGCTCAAGAAAAAAGCCTTCCCAACCGGGAAGGCTTTTTTGTTTCCAGGCTCAGGCGCTCCGGATCATCTCCAGCGCCGCTTCGAACAGCGCGCTGCCCGGTTCGGCGAAGCGGTCCACCACGCTGAAATGGTCGGCGCCCGGCTCCACGATCTCCCGCACCGCGTTGCCCTGCGCGGCCCAGGCCAGGGCGTAGTCGGCCTGCTGGCGGTGCATCGCGTCGGTCTCAAGGCCGCCCAGCGCCGGCATCAGCAGCGGGGCCAGTGCGGGAACGGCGTGGATCGGGCTCAGCCGCCGCGCCGAGTCGGGATCGAGCCGCAGCTGCTCGTTCACCTCGAAGCCGAGCATCGGCTCCAGGTCGTAGATGCCGCTGATCGGAATGCCGCCGGCCACGCGGTCGCGATTCTCCGAGACGAGCTTGGCCGTCAGGTGGCCGCCCGCCGAATGGCCGGACACCACCACCCGCCGCGGATCGCCGCCGAAGCTGGCTGCGTTGGCGATCACCCAGTCCAGCCCGGCCTGGGCGTGGCCGCACAGTTCGTCCATCGTCACGTCCGGGCACAGGCCGTAGCCGAGCAGGACGACCGCCACCCCGCGCTCCACATAGGGCGCGGCGATGAAGGAGTGCAGGTCCTTCGACAGGGCCCGCCAGTAGCCGCCATGGATGAAGACCAGCACCGGCGCGCCCTCTCCGGCGAGGAAGACGTCGGCGCGCTGGCGCGGGTGCGGGCCGGTGGGGACGTCGTAGCGTCCGCCGAGCCGGGCGCGCACCGCCTCGCTCTCCGCCTGCCAGCGGGCGAAATAGGCCGGGTGCTCCGGCACCAGCTTGCGGAAATTGTACTGGCGGTCGATCTCGGCGGCGGTCATGCCGGAAAACAGGGGGTCAGACGCCAAGATATCGCTCCTTCAACGTGGGGTCGGCGAGCAGGGCGGCGGAACTGCCGGACCACACCAGCCGTCCCTTCTCGATGACGTGATGGCGGTCGGCCAGGGCGGCGAGGGCGTGCACGTTCTTGTCCACCACCAGGATCGCCTGCCCCTCGCCCTTCAGGCGGGCGAGGCAGTCCCAGATCTCCTGCCGGACCAGCGGGGCCAGCCCCTCCGTCGCCTCGTCGAGGATCAGCAGCTTCGGGTTGGTCATCAGGGCGCGCCCGACGGCGAGCATCTGCTGCTCCCCGCCCGACAGGTTGCGGGCGAGGTTGCCGGCGCGCTCGGCCAGCCGGGGGAACAGGGCGTGCACACGCTCCACCGTCCAGGGATCGCGCCGCGCGAAGCGGTTGGCGGCGGTGGCGATCAGGTTCTCGCGCACGGTCAGGGTGGGGAAGACCTGCCGCCCCTCCGGCACTAGGGCGATGCCGGCGCGCGCGATGCGGTGCGGCGGCCGGCCAGCGATCTCCGTGCCCTCGAAGGCGATCGAGCCGCCGGTCGGCGCCACGAGGCCCATGATGGCCTTGATGGTCGTGGTCTTGCCCATGCCGTTGCGGCCCATCAGGGTCACCGCCTCTCCGGCGTTGACGGACAGCTCCATGCCGAACAGCGCCTGGCTGGAGCCGTAGGCGGCGGTCAGGTCGGCGACGCGCAGCATCAGACGACCTCCAGCTCGTCGCCGAGATAGGCTTCGCGCACCGCCGGGTCGTTGCGGATCTCGGCCGGGGTGCCGCTGGCGAGGTCCTTGCCGCGCACCAGAACGGTGATGCGGTCGGCCAGCGCGAAGACGGCGTCCATGTCATGCTCCACCAGCAGGATCGTCACGCCGCCCTTCAGCTCTTGCAGAAGCTCGACCATGCGGGCGGAGTCCTCCGGCCCCATGCCGGCCATCGGCTCGTCGAGCAGCAGCAGGCGTGGACCGGTGGCCAGGGCCATCGCCAGTTCGAGTTGCCGCTTCTCGCCATGGGCCAGGGCGTCGGCGCGGGTGTCGGCCCGCGCGCCCAGCCCCACCCGCTCCAGCACGGCGCGGGCGGGGTCGCTCAGCCGCCGGTCGCGCCCGGCGTCGCGCCAGAAGCGGAAGCTGTGCCCGGCGTGGGCCTGCACCGCCAGCGCCACGTTGTCGAGCGCGGTGAAGCTGGGGAAGATCGAGGTAATCTGGAAGCTGCGCGCCAGCCCGCGCTGTGCCCGCTTGTGCACGGGCAGGCGGGTCACGTCGCGCCCGTCGAACAGGATGGTCCCGGAATCGGGAGTCAGCTCCCCCGACAGCTGGCCGATCAGGGTGGTCTTGCCGGCCCCGTTCGGGCCGATCAGGGCGTGCAGTTCCCCCTCCGCGACGGACAGCGAGAGGCCGTCGGTGGCGGCCAGACCGCCGAAGCGCTTGACCAGCGAGTTTGTGCTCAGCAGGGGACGGCTCACGGGCGCCTCCCCGCGACGACGCCCCACAGCCCCTTGCGGGCGTACAGCACCAGAAGAATCAGCACCGGCCCCAGCACGATCTTCCAATGCTCGCCCAGCCCGGCGTGGGCGAGGTCCATCAGCTCCGGCACGAACTCCTCCAGCAGCAGCAGCGCGGCGGCGCCCAGCACCGGGCCGATCAGCGTGCCGATGCCGCCCAGCACAACCATCACGATCAGGTCGCCGGAACGGCTCCAATGCAGGTACTGCGGCCCGACGAACATGGTGGCGTTGGCAAGCAGCGCCCCGGCCAGCCCGGCCAGCGCCCCGGCGATGACGAAGGCGACGAGCTTGTAGCGGGTGACCGGGTAGCCGAGCGCGGCCATCCGCCGCTCGTTGTCCTTGGCGCCGCGGATCACCCGCCCGAAGCGGGAGTTGACCAGCCGCCAGCCCAGTGCCAGCGCCGCCACCAGAAGCCCCAGCACCACGTAATAGAAGGTGGTGTGGTCGGCGATGTTCAGCGGGGCGGGCAGGGTGGAGCGGCTCCACAGCGCGATGCCGTCGTCCCCGCCATAGGCCTTCAGCCCGGTCATCAGGTAGAACAGCATCTGGGCGAAGGCCAGCGTGATCATGATGAAGGGCACGCCGGTGGTGCGCAGCGAGATCGCCCCCACCGGCAGCGCCGCCAGCGCCCCGGCCAGCATGGCCAGCGGCCAGACGATCAGCCCGTTCACCGTGCCGGGAAAGCCGAACAGCGTCGATCCGTCCGACTGGTGGGCGAACAGGATGCCGACGGCATAGCCGCCGATCCCGACGAAGGCGGCGTGGCCGAAGCTGACCATCCCGCCGAAGCCCAGGATCAGGTCGAGGCTGACCGCCGCCAGGGCGAAGACCAGGATGCGCGTCGCCAGCCGCACGTAGAAGGGTTCTCCCATCCAATGGGCGACGGTGGGCAGCGCCAGTGCGACGGCCAGCAGGATCAGCAGGGCGATGCGGGGACGGGTGAGCAGGGCGGTTCGGGGCGCGGTCGGAGGCATGGAGGGCCGGAAAAGAGGGGTGGTCAACCAATCGGCAGGCCAATCGGTAGGCCCGTCTTTTCGCACAGATGGGCGGGCTTGAACACAAAAGGTCGCGCCGACAGCGCGTGCCCGCCCGCTTAGCCCCAGGGCGCGCCGTGGTGGCGGCGGCGCCGCGACCGCTGGAGGAGCTGGCGTTCGGTGCAGCGCTTCATATGCTCCGGCACCTCCGAATCCTCACCGACGATGGGACCGCTCAGATAGGCGGCGCCCGCGGCCTCCGCAGCCTCCAGCTCCACCGGGGTGCGCACGCCGTCCACATAGGCGAACATGCCGAACTTGCGCGGGCCGGGGCAGAAGGTCTGCACCCGCTCCAGGATGTGCGGCTCGTCCTCCCGCCCGTCCAGCCGCAGCCCGACCCCCTTGACGCCGGCGGTGGCGTAGACCGACAGGTCGCCCGCGTCGTCGTGCAGGATGACCATGGCGGCGCGGGCGAAGGGGCGCAGCATCGCCACGATCTCCGCCAGCCGGCCGTAGGGAACGCCGGTCGGCAGCCCGTCCAGTTCGAAGGCGAGGAAGGGCATCAGCACGCGCGGGATCATCCGGCAGGCCTGGATGTATTCCCGCCGCCGCCGGCTGGAGGCGAGCGTGCCGAAATGGACGGGGATGGTCTGGGCGTAGCGGAATTTGTTGGCGTACAGCTCGTTGTAGGTGCTGACGGCCAAGCTCAGCGTCTCCATGTCCAGGTCAAAGACCGCCTCCTCGCGCTCCGGGTCGAAGGCGTCCATGCAGTTCAGATAGCGGGCGGTGTCCGCGTCGGTGCGGCAGCAGTAGGTGGACACCACCTTGTGCTTCACGTCGAAGACCGGACGGAACAGCACCTTGGGCCGAAGCTGCGGCGTGACGTTGTCCGCCGGCATCTCGGTCCAGTGCGTGCGCCGCGCCTCCACCGCGGGAACGGCGGCGTCGGTTGGCGGGGGGGAGGCCGCGGCGGTGCCTTCCGGGCCATGGACGGCGTCCTTGAGCAGGTCGGCCAGCCGCGCGGTGTCCAGGGCGACTCCGCCGCCGACATCGACCACCGCGGTCTTGACGGTGATGCGCCGCGTGTCGGCGTGGCCCAGCAACGCCTGGTGCAGACTTTCCATCACCTTGCTGCAGGTCAGCTGCGCCGACCTCCGGTCGGCCTGGGCGAAGACGATGATGTAGTGGTTCTCACCATAGCGGAACCAGACGTCGCGCGGCGACAGCACCTTCTTGAGCATGCGCTCGGTGTAGACGTGCACCCGCTCGTTCACGCTCTCCCAGCGGTCACCCAACTCTTTCCGGATTTCGTCGAGACCGATCAGGTGAACGGACCCCGCGGTGATCGTCTGGCCGTGCGACAGGATCTGCCGGGCGCGCTCCTTGAAGGACTCGTCGATGGACTGGGTGGAGGACGGAGTTGGGCCGTCATCCTGTTCCAGTGGAACACAGTCCGGACCGGAGGGATGGTGTGAAACCATGGCCGAGCTTCCCTTTCCGGTTGTGGGGAGCGCGAACCCAAAGGCAGGGCAGCCGCCTGGAATGGGTGCGAACATGAATGGATCGACTGCACAACCAGGATGATCCTTTCGCACTTGCTAATGGGTTAACGGAGACGTCGCGCCGGCTTCTGCAGACGATCTATGCGAAAAGGAGCGCGTCTCTGCCGAACCCGCTTATGCCGACTTGCGCCGTGCTTTTACTCTGGCCCTCATCAGCATTTGCCTTTCGGTGCAACGCCGCATGTGTTCGGGAACGTCGGAATCCTTGCCGACCACGGCGCCACCGATATAGGCCGCCCCGGCTTCGATCGCGGCCTGGAATTGCTCGACGTTCCGGACGCCGTCCAGATAGGCGAACAGGCCATGCTTGCGCGGGGCAGGGCAGAAGGCGTTGATCTTGTCGATGCAGCGCTGGTCGCCGTCCCGGAAATCCATGGACAGCCCCACCCCCTTGACGCCGGCGTTGGCATAGACCGCGATGTCGGTGGTGTATTCCCGCAGGATGACGATGGCGGCGCGGCCGAAGGGGCGCAGCATGGTGACCATCTCGGCCAGCCTCCCGTTGGGAATGCCCTGCGGAAGCCCTTCAAACTCGAAGGCCAGGAAGGGGATCAAGTAATTGGGGATCATCCGGCACGACTGGAGATACTCCCGCCGCCGCCGCGCCGAGGCAAGGGTTTCGAAGTGGACTGGAATGGTCTGGGCGTAACGGAATTTGTTCTTGTACAGTTCATTGTAGGTGCTGATGGCGTGGCACAGGGTTTCCATGTCGTAATCGAAAATGGCTTCTTCCTGCAGGACGTCGTCCAGCGTGATCTGGTTGATGTGACGGCAGGTGTGGAGATCCGGACGGCAGGTGTAGGTGGAGATCACCTTGTTCTTCACATCGTAGACCGGACGGAACAGCACCTTCGGCTGCAGCGACGGTTCGCCGTTGTCGAGGGCGAAACCGGCCAGCGAGGGCCGCCGCCGCTCCTCGGCCTGCGGCTGGGCGGCCGGCTGGGCAGTTGGCTGGGCCGTCCTTGGCTGGGCCGTCGGGTCGGTGCGATCCGCCTGGCGCTCCGGCTGGCCGGCGGCCCGGTGGAGCAGATCGTCCAGGCGGGCGCTGCCGATGGCGATGCTGCCGTCGATTTCCATCAGGGCGGTCTTGACGGTGATCTGGCTGGTGTCGCTGTGGCCGAGCAGCGTCTGATGGAGGGTTTCGACGATCTTGCCGCAAATCAGTTGGGCGGCCTTTATGTCGGCATGGGCGAACACGATGATGAACTGGGCTTCCCCATGCCGGAACCACACATCCTGCGGGGACAGCATCTTTTCGAGCAGGCGGCCCGTGTAGTCCCGCACCCGTTCCTTCACGGTCTCCCACCGTTTGCCCAGATGGTCCCGGATGTCTTCCAGACCGATCAGATGAACGGCGCCGGCGGTGACGGTCCTTCCGCTGGAAAGGATATCGCGGGCTCTGTCTCGAAAGGCCGCGTCGTTCAGATGGCAGGACGACCGGCACTCCGCTGCCTTCGTGGCGCTGGTGCAGTGGGAAGTGGGGCCGGAGCAGGTGGATTCGGCAGGCCCTTCCTGGACGGAGGGGGGCGAATGGATTGCATTCACGGCAATAGCTCCCTTGCGACCGGCATAAGCCTGTGTGCCGGTATGCTTCCGCCTTCTGAATGTTTGTCGTCTTAACAACAATGTTACAGGGAAATTGCCGAAGAGTTAACAGCTGCGGGGATTCTGGAGCGGTGCGGAGGGGCTTCGGCGGCTGGCCCCTGTAGGCGGGCTACCACGAGCGGCCCTGCACAAGCGGCCATGGCCGTTGACCCGCCGGCTGGACGGGATTATGCCGGGCCGGCCGGGGGCATGGGGAAAGGGCAAGGACATGAACGCAAGGAACGCGGTGGTGCTGGTCAGCGGCGGGCTGGATTCCACGACGGTGCTGGCGATCGCCCGGGACCAGGGCTACCGGCTGAACGCGCTCAGCTTCCGCTACGGCCAGCGCCACGCGGTGGAGCTGGAAGCGGCCAGGCGCGTCGCCGCGGCCATGGCGGTGGACCGTCACGTCATCGCCGACATCGATCTGCGGGCCTTCGGCGGCTCGGCCCTGACCGACGCCATCGCCGTGCCCAAGCACGCCAGCGCGGCGGATCTGGGGACGGGCATCCCGGTGACCTACGTCCCGGCGCGCAACACGGTGTTCCTGTCCTTCGCGCTGGCCTGGGCGGAGACGCTGCAGGCGTCGGACATCTTCATCGGCGTGAACGCGCTGGACTATTCCGGCTATCCGGACTGCCGCCCCGAATACATCGCCGCCTTCGAGGCCATGGCGAACCTCGCCACCAAGGCGGGGGTCGAGGGCACCAGCCGGTTCACGATCCACGCCCCGCTGATGACGCTCGACAAGGCGGGCATCATCCGCCGCGGGCTGGAGCTGGGCGTGGATTACGGCCTGACCCACTCCTGCTACGACCCGGCGCCCGACGGCACCGCCTGCGGGTCCTGCGACAGCTGCCTGCTGCGGCTGAAGGGCTTCCAGGAGGCCGGGCTGGCCGACCCGGTGGCTTATGGCGGGGCGTGACACACGCCGTCAATGGGCGGGGAACAGCCCCTTTGGCTTGATCGCCAGAACCACCGCCATCAGCACGTAGATCGCCATGGAGGCCAAAGCCGCCCCGGCGGCGCTGGCGTTGGCGGCGTCCATCACCAGACGGAAGGCGGCGGGCAGCAGGGCGCGGCCCAGCGTGTCCACCATGCCGACCAGCAGGGCGCCGGCCAGCGCCCCGCGGATCGAGCCGATGCCGCCGATCACGATGACCACGAAGGTCAGGATCAGGATCTGCTCGCCCATGCCGACCTGCACGGCCAGCACCGGCCCGGCCATCGCGCCGGCCAGCCCGGCCAGCCCGCAGCCCAGCGCGAAGACCAGCCCGAACAACCGCCGGACGTCCACCCCCAGCGCCATCACCATCTCGCGGTTGGTGGCCCCGGCGCGGATCAGCATGCCGACCCGCGTGCGGGCGATCAGCAGCCACAGGAACACCGCCACGGCGATGCCGACGGCGAGGATCGCCAGCCGGAAGGCCGGATATTTCAGTCCGAACAGGTCCACCGTCCCGGCCAGCGCCGCCGGCGGGTTCAGGAAGATGGGGACCGGGCCGAAGACGATCTTCACCAGCTCGTTGAAGAACAGGATCAGCCCGAAGGTCGCCAGCACCTGGTCGAGATGATCGCGGCGGTAGAGCGTGCGCAGAGCCACCGCCTCCACCACCAGCCCCAGCAGCGCCGTCAGCAGCACCGCCGCCGCCAGCGCCAGGGGGAAGCTGTCCAGCACCGGGACCAGCGCCGCCGTCAGGTAGGCGCCGACCATGTAGAAGGTGCCGTGGGCGAGGTTGATGAGGTCCATGATGCCGAAGACGAGCGTCAGTCCGGCGGCCATCAGGAACAGCATCACCCCGAGCTGAAGCCCGTTCAGACCCTGTTCGACGAGGAGGAGCGCGTCCATTCTCCGGCGTCCTGGCTGCGCCTCACTTCATCGGGCAGTCTTTGACATAGGCGTCGGCGTGGTTGGTGAAGACCGTGGCGACGGTCTTGTTGGTCACCGCACCGTCCGCACCCTTCACCACCTCGCGCAGGTAGATGTTGTGGATCGGGTAGTGGTTGGTGTTGAAGGCCACCTCGCCGCGCAGACTCTGCAGCTTGGCCGAGGCCAGCGCGGCGCGCAGCTTGTCCTTGTCCTTCAGGTTGCCGCCGACCGCCTTCACCGCCGTGTCGATCAGCAGCGCCGTGTCGTAGCCCTGGGCGGCGTACATGGACGGGATGCGCCCGTACTTGGCCTTGAAGTCGGCGACGAACTTCCTGTTGGCGGCGTTGTCGAGGTCGGGGCTCCACTGCGCCGAGTTCTTCACGCCGAGCGCGGACTCGCCGACCGCCGCCAGGATGTCCTGGTCGAAGGAGAAGCCGGGGCCGAACAGCGGCACCGCACCCTTCAGCCCGGCCTGCTCATACTGCTTGATGAAGTTGATGCCCATGCCGCCGGGGTAGAAGACGTAGACGGCGTCCGGCGCCGCGGCCTTGAGCTGCGCCAACTCCGCCGCGTAGTCGAGCTGCCCGACCTGGGTGTAGACCTCGCCCGCGACCTCGCCCTTGTAGTAGCGCTTGAAGCCGGCCAGACCGTCCTTGCCCGCCGGGTAGTTGGGGGCCATCAGATAGACCTTCTTGAAGCCCTCGTCCTGGACATGCTTGCCCACGGCCTCGTGGATCTGGTCGTTCTGGTAGGCGGCGTTGAAGAAGTACGGGTTGCACTGCGCGCCCGCCAGCTGCGACGGGCCGGCGTTGGGGCTGATGAAGAAGGTCTGCCCGCCGGCCAGCGTCGGCAGCATCGCCAGCGCGAGGTTCGACCAGACCACGCCGGTCACCACCTGCACGCGGTCGCGCTCGACCATGCGGTTGGCGAGGCCGACGGCGACGTCCGGCTTCTGCTGGTCGTCCGCCTCGATGACCTGGGTGTCCTGCCCGCCCAGCTTGCCGCCCGCATGCTCCACCGCCAGCGCGAAGCCGTCGCGGATGTCGATGCCCAGACCCGCGCCGGGGCCGGACAGGGTGGTGATCATGCCGATCTTCAGCGTGTCCGCCGCCGCCGGGGTGGCGAGCAGGGCCAGCGCGGAGGCCAGCGTAAGCAGGTTGCGGGTCATGACGGTCCAGCCTCCAGGGGTATTATGATTGATTTATAGGCAGTGCAAATTTCAGGCAGCCCGCATCCGTTCGTCTGCCCGCTGGTCCGCCCAGGCGCGCGCCGTGGACGGGCGGCCCTCGGCGTCGATCAGGCCGCGGGTGAAGAGTTCCTCGACATGGCGGATGAAGAAGGCGGCGGTGCTCTCCCGCTCCCAGCGCTCCATCCAGTTCTGCTCCAGGAAGGCGAGGATCGCCGGCTGGCCCAGCTCGGCCTCCCACAGCACGCCGAGGAGGGAGGTCTGCTGCTCCTCGTGCATGCAGTCCTCGAAGGTCAGCTTCTGCTGGCTGCGCGCCTCCTTGCGCAGCGTCGTCTCCGGCCCCGGCCCCAGGCCGAAGTCGTAGAGCGCGCGGCGCTCGGGCGCCGCGACCAGCCAGTGGGCCACCTCATGCACGATGACGGTCGATTCCACGTCGGTGCGGATGACCTCGCCGTCCCACATGAAGGAGGCGTTCGGCGGCTCGTCCAGCGTGCCGATGCCGTGGGCATGGGCAAGCCGCACCGCTTCGGCGCGCTGCTCCGGCGTGTCGACGCCGCCGGGCACCGGCCATGTCGCGGCGATGCGCCGGAAGGCGGCGAGGGGCAGGGGCTTGCCGGCCAGCAGGCGTTCGAAGGTCGCCAGAGCCTCCGGCATCGTCTCGGCCGGGATCGGGGTCAGGATCATGATGGGAAAAGCAGTCCGGGGTGCGCAACGACCCCTATTTGCCCAACAGGTCCGGCGCGGCGCAAGAAAAACCCCTCTTCCATCGCAATCCGATGGAAGAGGGGTGAAGAAGAGACCGTCAGGCGGCCCGCATGTCGGTCAGGAAGCGGGAGACGAATCCGCGCAGCCCCTCCGCCTCGCCGGTCAGCCCGTCGGCGGCGTCGAGCACCTGGCGGGAGGCGTCGCCGGTGGCTTCCGCCGCCTGGGTCACCCCGGCGATGTTGCCGGACACCTCCTGCGTGCCGCGGGCGGCCTGCTGAACGTTGCGGCTGATCTCCTGGGTGGCCGCACCCTGCTCCTCGACCGCGGCGGCGATGGTGGTGGAGATGTGGCTGATCTCGCCGATCACGCGGCCGATCTCGGCGATGGCCCCGGCGGCCTCGCGGCTGACCTGCTGGATGCCGGCGATCTGGCCGGAGATGTCCTCGGTCGCCTTGGCGGTCTGGTTGGCGAGGCTCTTGACCTCCGACGCCACGACGGCGAAGCCCTTGCCGGCCTCGCCCGCGCGGGCCGCCTCGATGGTGGCGTTGAGCGCCAGCAGGTTGGTCTGGCTGGCGATGTCGTTGATGAGCTGCACCACCTCGCCGATGCGCTGGGCGGCGTCGACCAGACCGCGCACGGTGGCGTCGGTCCGCTCGGCGGTGTTGACCGCCTGCCCGGCGATGCTGTTGCTCTGGGCGACCTGCCGGCTGATCTCCTGGATCGAGCTGGAGAGCTCCTCCGCGGCGGCGGCGACGGTCTCCACGTTGGCGGTCGCCTGGGTGGAGGCGGCGGCGACGGCGCTGGCCTGCCGGGTGGTCTGCTCGGCGGTGGCCGACATGCCCTGGGCCGTGCTGTTGAGCTGGGTGGCGGCGGAGGAGACGCGGGACAGCACCTCCATCACCATGCGGTCGAACTCGCGGGTCAGGGCGTCGATGCGCTCCGACCGCTCGCGGCGGGTCTCATGCTCGGCGGCCTGCGCGGCGGCCATGCGGTCGGCCTCGATCAGGCTGTGCTTGAAGACCTCGACGGCCTTGGCCATGCCGCCGATCTCGTCGCCGCGGCCCAGGCCGGGCACGTCAACCCGGCGGTCGCCGCCGGCCAGACGGGTCATGGTGTCGGTCATCGAGACGATGGGCCGCGACAGGCCGCGCCCGATCAGCAGGGCGGAGATCAGCCCGAGCAGGACGGCGACCGCGGCGGCGGCGGTGGTCATCGTCCGGGCGCGGTCGATGTTCTCCGTGGCGGTGGTGCCGAGCGCCGCCTGCTGGCGGGCGCTGGCGTCGCGCAGCTGCTCGACCCGCGCGTTGACGGTCGGGCCGAGCGTCTCCAGCACCTGCGAGACCAGCTCGTCGCGCTTGGTGGTGGCGACGACCACCTTCTCGAACTGGGTGGCGAAGACGCGCTGGTAGGCCAGGAAGGAGGAGGCGCCCCGCCGCCGCTCCAGCTCGGTCAGCTTGGCGAGCATCGCGTTGCCGCGCTCGCGGGCGCTCTGAAGCTCCTTGCGGAAGCTGTCGGCTCTGTCCGCCATGCCGTCGGTCAGGAAGCGGTTGGCGGTGTTGCGGGCGGCGAGGAAGTGGCGGGCGGCCATGCCCGCCTGATAGGCGGCCTCGGTGTCGCCGTCCGCGTAGGCGCTGTCCATGACGCTGCTCAGCGCCTTCTCCATCTTGATCCCGAGATCGAGAAGCTCCGCCGACGCCTCGTTGCGGGTCGCCTGGAACTCCATGATGCGGGCGAAGGCCTCGCGGTACTGGCCCAGCTCATCGTCCATCTGGGTCACCGTGCGGTTCAGGGTCGGCTCGGTGAACAGCGTCTTGGCCTCGTCGATCCGCCCGTCGAGATCCGCGGCCAGCGAGTCCACCGTGTGGGCGGCCTCCTCGCTGCCGGTCAGCAGGAAGGTCTTGGCCTGGAGCTGGACCTCCAGCATCGTCGCCTGGATGCGCCCGACCTCCGTGGTCTGGCGGGCCAGCGTCTGATAGGTCGCGAAGCCGTCCTTCGCGCCCGTCAGTGCGTACACCCCGACGCCGCCGATGGCGACCAGGAAGAGGAGAACCCCGGCGTTCGCCGCCGTGATCTTGGTGCCGACCCGCAGATGGTTGAACAGGCTCATGGTCGGGAAAACTCCGGATGAGGCTGAATGGTTTAGATACAGAACATGGCAGTGTCCGCTTACCAATTCATTAAGTGTGCCAACTGGCTTGCGGTCCCCGAAAACGGGCATGTGGCCCCTCCGCGCACGCTTGGGGATGTCCTTATCCTTCCGGGTTCTGGCGGTTTCGCGGGGGCTTGGAATATTTGTCCTGCCCGCGGCGTTAGCCCACAGCGACGGGCCGTTCCGGCGCCGGCTCCAGCGGCGTGCTGGTCACGGCTTAGGCCGTGGATGGTCACAATAGAGGCGTTTTGCTCATCCCCATGTATCGTGCTATACGCCAAAGGGCGAAGCGCCCCGCCGGGGACGCCTGCCTGGACCCCTCCGACCCGGCTCGTGATGATCTGACCCAACGGCCGGCCATGTCCCTGACCGACGCGCCCACTCTGGCGCCTTCTCCCAACACCGTTCCCCGCCCCGCCCTTGGCCCAGGCGACGCCGCTTCCGCTTCGAAGCCGTCGCGCTCCGCCCGCACGAAGCGGGGGCGCCTGTCGGTGGTGATCCCCTTCTACAACGAAGCCCCCAACATCGCGGCGCTGTTCGAACGGTTGGTGCCCGTGCTCGACCGGCTGGACGCGGAGTGGGAGGTGGTCTGCGTCAACGACGGCAGCCGCGACGACACGCTCGACCGCCTGCTGGACGTCCATGACGCCGACCCGCGGATCAAGGTGGTCGACCTGTCGCGCAACTTCGGAAAGGAGCTGGCCCTGTCGGCCGGGCTGCGCCACACCACCGGCGACGCCGTGGTGCCGATGGACGCCGACCTCCAGCACCCGCCGGAGCTGCTGCCGCAATTCCTCGCCAAATGGCGCGAGGGCTACGACGTGGTCGTCGCCGTGCGCCACGCGCGGGTGGGGCAGAGCCTGAGGCACCGGATGTTCGCCCGCGCCTTCTACTGGATCTTCGACAACCTGTCGGAGGTCAAGCTGCCGCGCGAGGTCGGCGACTTCCGGCTGATGGACCGTCGGGTGGTCGACGTCATCAACCGCATGCCGGAACGCACCCGCTTCATGAAGGGCATCTTCGCCTGGGTCGGTTTCCGTCAGGCGAGCATCCCCTACGAGCAGGGGGAGCGCGCGGGTGGCGACACCAAATGGGGCTTCCTGAAGCTGCTCAGCCTGTCCTTCGACGGTCTGACCGCCTTCTCCACCTTCCCGCTGCGGGTGTGGAGTCTGGTGGGTATGGCGATCTCCGGCTTCGCCTTCGTCTACATCCTGCTGCGCCTGCTGCGCACCCTGATCTACGGCATCGACGTGCCCGGCTATGAATCGCTGCTGGCGGCGGTGCTGTTCATGGGCGGTATCCAGCTCGTCACGCTGGGGGTCATCGGCGACTATCTCGGCCGCGTCTTCAACGAGGTGAAGGGGCGCCCCCTCTACATCGTCCGTTCCGCGCACGGCTTCGAGGACGAGGCCGCGGCTCCGGCATCCAATCCAGGGGCCAATCCAGGGGCCAATCCGGGGGCCAATGCAGGCGCTTGGCGCCAGCCCGGAAGCGAGGACCGCCGTTCATGAGCCTGATGCCGCCGATCGGCCTGAATCCCCTCGGGGCGACGCCCCCGGCGGGCGCCCTGACGCAACGCCGCGCCGGGGCCCTGTGGGACGACATGGCGCGCGCGCTTCTGCTGTGCCTGATCATCCTCGCCGCGCTGACCTTCCGGAACTACGGGATCAGCACCGACGAGGAGGTGCAGCACATCTACGGCAAGAAGCTGCTGTCCTTCTACCTGTCCGGCTTCACCGACCGGTCGGCCTTCCATTTCAAGGACCTGTACCTGTATGGCGGGCTGTTCGATCTGGTGACCGCCCTGGTGGTCCCGATCTCGCCGTTCGAGGAGTACGAGACGCGCCACCTGCTCTGCGCGCTGGTCGGGGTGCTGGGCATCGCCGGCTGCTGGCGCTACGCCCGGCTGCTGGCCGGGCCGCGGGCGGGCTTCCTGGCGGCGGCGCTGCTGGCGCTGTCCGGCGTCTATTACGGCGCCATGTTCAACAACACCAAGGACGTGCCCTTCGCCGCGGGCATGGTGTGGACGCTCTATTTCGCCACCCGCATTATCGGGCAGATGCCGGCCCCGCGCCGCAGCGCGGTGCTGAAATTCGGGCTGGCGCTGGGCCTGACCCTGTCGATCCGGGTGGGCGCGGTGCTGGCCGGCTTCTACCTTGCGGTGGCGCTGGCGCTCTATGTGGTGCTGGTGGCGTGGCGGGGCGGGCTGCGGCCGGCGTTCGGCGTCGTCCGTCGTTCGGTGCCGCCCCTGCTGCCGGCCATTCCCCTGGCCTACGCGGTGATGGCGCTGTTCTGGCCCTGGGCGGTGCAGAAGCCGCTGAACCCGCTGGAGGCGCTGCGCGTCGTTTCGCACTTCCCCATCGACATCCAGACGCTGTTCATGGGGCAGATGGTCAGCTCCGCCGCCCCGCCGGCGCTCTACCTGCCGGTCTATCTGGGGGTGAAGCTGCCGGAGGCGGTCCTGCTGGGCACCCTGGCCGCGGTGGTGCTGGCCGCCCTGTGGGTGGTGCGCGGCGGCTGGCGGAGCGTGGACGGCGCCTTCGGCGCGGTGCGCTGGGTGCCGCTGGCGCTGGCGGCCTTCCTGCCGGTGATCCTGTTCATGCTGATGCGCCCGTCCGTCTACAACGGCATCCGCCATTTCCTGTTCGTGGCGCCGCCGATGGCGGTGCTGGCCGGCATCGCCCTCGACCGGCTGTGGAGCGGGGCCGAGGCGCTGGGGCGGCGTACGGGACAGGCGTACGGGGCGGCGGCCATCGCGGTGGCCGTGCTGTACGCGTGGCAGCTCGGCGCCATGCACCCGAACCAGTACGTCTACTACAACCAGTTCGCCGGCGGGCTGAAGGGCGCCGAGGGCCGGTTCGAGCTGGATTACTGGGGCAACTCCCAGCATGAGGCGCTGGCCGAGCTGATCGATCTGGTGGAGCGCGAGAACGGCGGCAAGGCGCCGCCGCGCCAGTACACCCTGTCGGTCTGCGGCAACACGCTGGCCGTACGCTTCGAGCTGCCGCCCTGGCTGAAGCTGGTCAACGGCACCGGGCTGGACTGGCGCAAGGCCGATTTCTTCATGGCCTTCACCCAGGTCAAGCAGTGCCCCAGCCTGCTGGGCGGCCAGCCGATCATCGAGATCGCCGCCGACGACGTGCCCCTGACCATCGTGAAGGACCGCCGCCCGCCGCTGGCGGAAATTCCCACCGAGTAGAAATTGGCCGAGTAAATTTCGGCCGGGTGGGCTGGACCTTACCGGTCTAACCCGCCCGGCGCGGCCTGCTCCGTTGGCGTGATGTCCGTCCGCGGGCGTACCGGCGGGCGGGGCCGCTTCCCATTCTCCCCTCAGCGCGCCCATTCCGCGCGCCGATGACGGAGGCTGGGGATGCGGGGGCCGGTGCTCGGTGTCGTGTCGTTTCTTGCGCTCACCGTCTGGGCGACGGCCCCGGCCCCGGCGGACGCGGTGGCCCCGGACCGTCTGGGCGAGGCGGTGACGGCGCTGGCCGACCGCCGTCTGGCCGAGGCGGGGGCGGGCAGCATCGTCGTCGGGGTGATCCGCGACGGGCGCAGCCTCGTCATCGGGCGTGGCGACAGCGGACGGCCCGACGGCGGCCCGCCGGACGGGCGCACCCTGTTCCAGATCGCCTCGCTGACCAAGCCCTTCACCGGCACCATCCTGGCGGAGCTGATCCGCGCCGGACGAGTCGCCCCGACCGATCCGCTGGCCCGCCATCTGCCCAAGCCGGTCCACGCCCCGGACTTCGACGGCACGCCGATCCGCCTGCTCGACCTCGCCACCCACACGGCGGGGCTGCCCAACGTGCCGGAAACGCCGCGCTTCTCCTGGAGCCGGCTGGAGGACCCGCGCAACCCCTACAAGCCGTTGACGCGGGAGGAGGTGGGGGCGTGGCTGTCCGGCTTTAGCCTGACGGTGCCGCCGGGCACGCGCTTCCGCTACTCCAACGTCGGCATGGCGGTGCTGGGGGAGGCGCTGTCCACCGCTTCCGGCATTCCGTACGAAACGCTGTTGAAGAGAGTGGTCACCGACCGCTTCGGGATGACCGACACCACCCTGTCGCCCAACGCCGGGCAGCGAGCCCGCAAGGCGGTGGGCCACGCCCGCGGGCAGGTGGTGCCCGATTGGGAGGCGCCGGCCATGCAGCCCTCCTTCGGCCTCTACTCCACCGCCGACGACCTGCTGCGCTGGCTGCGCGCCAACATGGGCGACTGCACCGGCTTGGGAAAGGCCGCCTGCGACGGCGAGACCGCCGCGACGCTGGCGCTCGCCCAGTCGGTGCAGGTGGATGGGCGGGCGCTGCGCGATCCGGGGGCGCTGGGGCAGGGGGCGATGGCGCTGGGTTGGTTCGTCGCCTGGGCGGCGGACGGCACGCCGATCCTCTGGCATTCCGGGTCCACCGGCGGCTTCAACGCCTACATCGCCTTTTCACGCGCCCACCGTTGGGCCGCGGTGGCGCTGACCAACAGCGACCCCGAGCGCGTCACCGCCGACCGTGTGGTGGGCGACCTGATCTGGCATCTGGAGAACGCGGCGGACCGTCGGTGAAGGTGCGGCTGTCGAAACTGGCCGCGGTCAGTGGAGAAGGCCGCCGGGTGGAAGGCGGTCGGAAGGGGTCAGGACCTGCGAGGCCGGCTCGGCCACCGGCCCGGCCTGATGGTGGGCCAGCCGCCATTCGCCGTCCTCGCGCGCGAAGAGGTTGGTCGCGACCAGGAGGGTGTCCCCCACGATCTCCTCGCACAGGACGACCGCGGTGTCGCCGTACAGACTGACGCGTTCGTTGCGCGCCTGCACCGCCGGGCCGCGGGGGGCACGCAGCACGTCCTGCCAGCTCGACACCACCGCCTCCCGGCCGAACAGGATCGTCCAGCCGGGATGGATGCAGGACACGGGCAGGCGGGAGGCCCACAGCCGGTCCATGGCGGGAAAGTCACGCGCGGTGAATGCCTGATAGAAAGCCCGGTTCGCGGCCAGCACGGCGTTGCGGTCGGTCATGGGGAAGCGAATCTCCGATACATCGAAAGCCGCTTCTATACAGGGAGCCGGCTCAACGGCAAGCATCGGCCCCCTTTATCACAGCCCATACCGCCCCCTGCGGGCACGAACCGCGCTTTGTCACGCCTTGATGTCCACCTTCTGGGACGTGTCCGCCGCGGCGCCGGTCTTGGCGCTGCTGCCGTCGGTCAGGCCGGCGATCGGCTGCGACAGGTCCAGGTTCAGGTGCATCACGCCATCGGCGCTCTTGGTCGGGGTCAGGGCGCCAAGGCCGCTCATCCCGCCCTTCGCGGCCATGCCGTTCAGCTTCTCCAGGACGCCTTTGATCTCGTCGTCGCTGAAACCCTCGGAGCGGACGATCATGCCGGTGGCCTTGCCGGACACCTTGGTCGTGGCGGCGGAGAACATGGCGCTGCCCGAACCGTCCGCGTTCAGCGTGGCCGACAGGCCGCGGTCCTCACGGGTGAAGTCGAGGGTGGACTTGGCGAAGGAGATGCGGACCGACTTGTCGCCGTCCTGGATGGTCAACTCCATGCCGCGGGATTCGATGGACCACTGCGACCGGGCTTCCTCCATGCTCATGCCCATCTGGCTGAAATCCATGGACTTCAGCTTGTCCTTCATGGTGCTGCCGAAATCGCCGACGGCGCCCTTCACGTCGTCGTCCGACATGCCCAGCCCGCCGAGCAGGCTGCCGAGGTCGCCGGCCATGTTGTCGATGGCCTTCTCGAACAGGCCGGCGAGCCCCTTGGACTGCTCCAGGGCGTTGCTCATGATCCGCTCGGCTTCCTTGGCCCGGTCGGCCATGGCCTGGGCGCCGGTCTTGCCGCCGCCGGCCGCGTCGCCCGCAGCACCGGCGTTCGCGCCGTCGGCGCCCGCCGCGGCGGGTTTCTTGCCCGACAGGTTGTCGAGCAGGTTTTCCATCGACTGGCTGATCGTGTAGGCCGGGCTGGCGCTTTTCGCGGGGGCCGCGGCGTCGGTCGTGGCGGCGGCGGCCTTGGCGCCGTCCGCGGCCTTGCTCTCGGTTGCCTTCTTGGCGTTGTTCGCCTGTTGCAGGACCGTACTGGTCGTCCCTGTCGGTCCGGACATTTCCGAGTAATACATCGCCGCCTCCCGCGCGTGATCGTTTCGCCGTAAGGGTATGATCGTACCGGAGTCCTTTACCACAGGTTAATTCGTCGCAGGGCTCCTGCAACGCCCGGTCGAAACCCTTCGGTTTCGAAGGATTTTATCAGTTTTTGCTTGCGGAGTCCTCCACGGGCGCGAGGGGTTGGGTGGCCGGGCCGTTCAGAACCGTCCCATCCACCGCGAAGCGGGAGCCGTGGCAGGGGCAGTCCCAGCTCCGCTCGCCGGGATTCCAGCGCACCACGCATTTCAGATGGGGGCAGATGGCGGAGCGGCGGTGCAGCGCCCCCGACTCGTCGCGGAAGACGGCGACGGGCCAGACGCCCGACTTCAGCACCGCGCCCTGTCCGGGTTGGATGCGGTCCTCGCCCTCCAGTTCCGGCCCCTGGACGTAGGGCAGGAAGTGGCGGGCCACGTCCAGGTTCTCCAGCAGATAGGTGCCGAGCGTGCTGGTCATCTTGCGGCCGGGATCATAGAGCGCGGCCCAGGGGCTGCCGCTGCCGTGGATCAGCTCGCACAGGACCAGCCCGGCGATGGTGCCGTGGGTCATGCCCATGCCGCTGTCGCCGGTCGCCACGAAGACCCGCCCGCCATAGGCCGGGTCGGGGCCGATGAAGGCCAGCCCGTCGAAGGGCTCCATCACCTGCCCGGACCAGCGGTGCCCGACCGCCCCGGCCTGGGGGAAATGCGCGCGTGTCCAGGCTTCCAGCGCGGCCCAGCGCTCCGCCATGTCGCGGGCCTCGCCGGTCTTGTGATCTTCGCCGCCGACGATCAGCCGGTCGTGGTCGGCCTCCGGCTGGAGCCGCACATAGTGATAGGTGTCGAGCGTGTCCCAATAGAGGGCGTCGGGCACGCTGCCCTTCGGAACCCGGACGGAAATGGCGTAGGTGCGGTAGGGTGCCTGCTTGGAATGGATGGCGAAGCGGTCGCTGATCGGGGAGTTGGTGGCGACGACCACCGCTGCGGCCTCGATCAACGCATGGTCCGGCCCGGCCTCGACGCGCACGCACTCCCCGTCCTGCCGGACCGTGGAGACATGAGCCCCGGTGGCCAGCGCGCCGCCGCGCGCCAGGAAGGCGCGGGTCAGCCCGGCCAGATAGTCCAGCGCTTGAATCCGCGCCTGCCGCGGGAAGCGCAGGCAGGGGCCGGGATGCCGGATGGGCGGGGCGTCCAGCCGCTCGACATCGTCCAGTCCGGCGCGGCGGGCGGCGTCGCGCTCGCGGTCCAGGGTGGCTGGGTCCTGCCCCGGCGCCAGCATCAGATAGCCGTCGATCCGGGCGAAGCCGCAGTCGATGCCTTCCTCACGGGCGATCCGCTCGATGGTGTCGATGGCGGCGCCGTGGCTGTCCGCCGCCATGCGGGCGCCGGACTCGCTGTGCAGCCGTTCGATCTCGGTAAAGCGGTCGTCGATGACGTTGGAGAGATGCGCCGTGGTCCGCCCGGTTTCGCCGCCGCCGGGCGGCCCGTTGTCCAGCAGCAGAACCGACTTGCCGGAACGCTGGAGCAGGTAGGCCGTGGTGACCCCGGCGATGCCAGCCCCGACGACGATCACGTCGGGTGATGGGTTGGGCCGCAGGGCGCCCAGCGCCGCGGCGGTGGGGGCGACCGTCCCGGCGGGCATCGCCGCCCCGCCGCGATCCATCCAGACGGAGGTCGTGGCCCCGGAACCCTGCCCGGACTTTTGCATGACCGGTCATCCTTCTGTTGGAATCCTGTCCTTTCGGCAACACAGCTTGCGGTGGGGCGGTTCCGCTGCGGCCGTGCGCCGCTTCCGCCCCCCGCCTTCGGCTGCTACGGTGTCGCCGATCCGCCGCTTCCTCGGACGACGCCGCCATGACCGACCGCTTTTCCATCGCGCTGGCCCAGATCAACCCGACCGTCGGCGCCATCGCCGCCAACATCGACCGCATCCGCGACGCGCGGGCGGAGGCCGCCGCGCGCGGCGCCGACCTGATGGTCTGCCCGGAGCTGGCGGTGACCGGCTACCCGCCGGAGGATCTGGTGCTGAAACCCTTCTTCCTGGACGTGGTGGAGCGGGCGGTGCGTGAACTCGCCGCCGAGACGGCGGACGGCGGTCCGGCCCTGCTGGTCGGCGCGCCCTGGCGCGACGGCGGCGCATGTTTCAACGCGGCGCTGCTGCTCGACGGCGGCACGGTCGCGGCGACCCGCTTCAAGGTGGATCTGCCGAACTACGGCGTGTTCGACGAGAAGCGCGTCTTCACCCCCGGCCCGCTGCCCGGCCCGATCAACGTCCGCGGCTTGCGGCTGGGCGTTCCGATCTGCGAGGACATGTGGTCCGCCGACGTGATCGAGACGCTGGCGGAAAGCGGGGCGGAGATCCTGGTGGTTCCCAACGGCAGCCCGTTCGAGCTGGGCAAGCACGACCAGCGCTTGCAGCTCGCCGTGCGGCGGGTCACCGAGTCGGGCCTGCCGCTGCTCTACGTGAATCAGGTGGGTGGGCAGGACGAGCTGGTCTTCGACGGCGCCAGCTTCGCGTTGGGCGCCGATCGCCGGCTGGTGGCGCAGGCCCCGGCCTTCGCCGAGCATCTGCTGGTCACCCGCTGGGAGCGCGGCGAAGACGATGTCTGGAGCTGCGCCGACACGGAGTGCGTCGCCCCGCCGGAGGGTCTGGAGTCAGTCTATGCGGCGCTGGTGTTGGCCTTGCGCGACTACGTGACCAAGAATGGTTTCCCCGGCGTCATCCTGGGCCTGTCGGGCGGCATCGACTCGGCGCTGTCGGCGGCCATCGCGGTGGATGCCTTGGGCGCCGACCGGGTGCACGGCGTGATGATGCCGTCGCCTTATACCGTGCAGGACAGCCTGGACGACGCCGCGGAATCGGCGGAACTGCTGGGCTGCAAGCTGGACACCGTTCCCATCGTTCCGGCGATGGAGGCGTTCGACCGGATGCTCCTGCCGGCCTTCGCGGGGCGCGATCCGGACGCCACGGAGGAGAACATCCAGGCGCGCTCCCGCGGCGTCACGCTGATGGCGCTGTCGAACAAGTTCGGCCCCATGGTGCTGTCCACCGGCAACAAGTCGGAGATGTCGGTCGGCTACGCCACGCTCTATGGCGACCTGTGCGGCGGCTATGCCGTGCTGAAGGACGTCTACAAAACGACGGTCTACGCGCTGGCGCGCTGGCGCAACGGCCATGTGCCGGAGGGTGCGCTCGGCCCGGCGGGGCGCGTCGTGCCGGAGCGGGTTCTGGTCAAAGCCCCGACCGCGGAGCTGAAACCCGACCAGACCGACCAGGACACGCTGCCGCCCTACGACGAACTGGACGACATCCTGAGGTGTCTGGTGGAGAAGGATCTGGGCGTGGCGGAAATCGTCGCCCGCGGCCATACGCCGGAGGTGGTGGACAGGGTCTGGCGCATGCTGCATCTGGCCGAATACAAGCGCCGCCAGGCGCCTCCGGGGCCGAAGATCACCCCGCGGCTGTTCAACCGCGAGCGGCGCTATCCGATCACCAACGGGTTTGGGAGCATTGCGTGAGGCATGCGTGAAACGGGCCCCCACCTTTCCCGTGCGCAGCATAGGAAGGGTGGGGGCAAGACCCGCAGTTCACCCGCGCGTCAGGCGGATGATCGTCACCATCATGCCGACCGCGTACAGCTCGGCCAGCGGAATGATCCAGGACGGGTGGAAAATGATCGACAGCGGCATGATCAGCAGAAGGATCAGCGCCGGAAACACGAAGTAAGGCGAATTGCAGTAAGCCGGCAGGCCATGCACCAAGCCCGAGACATCGCGGGAATCTTCGCCAATCAAACGATCAGCATCACCAACAGTTTGGTCAACCATTCTCTAGCACCCACTGTATTTATGGTCTTTTTGTTCTCCATCTCTTCGGGACGGAGCGGCGTCCCTATAACACAGTTTGCCGCAGTGCGGGCACGACTTCGCGCCGTCTTGCCGGATGGCGAAAACGGCGCGGGAAGTCCTGATTTTTATTGTGGCTTTACGCCGCTTCGGTCAGCGCCAGATGCGGGCGGCGGACCATCGACTGGATGGTGAAGGGCGCGCGCACGCCGCCGCTGAACAGCTCGGCGCATTCCAGCGCCTTCAGCACCCGCTCCTCCGCCGGCAGCCCGGCCGTCGAGGCGAGCGAGCCCAGCGCGTAGTCGGACCCGCAGCCGATGGCGTGATAGCCGCGCACCGCCTCGCCCACCTGATAGTCGGACTGGATCGAGAAGAGGCGCCCCTCGTACCCGACCATGAAGGTGCCGCCGGTCTCCACGTCGTTGGAGCGGTGGGCATAGCCGCCGTCCTTCAGGCAGCCGCGCACGGCGTCCACGAAATCGACGACCATGTAGCGGAAGACGTCGGCCTCGGGGTCGCGGTGCGGCGGCTCCAGCCGGTAATGCAGAAGCTGGCCCATGCGGAAGCTGCTGGTGAAGCCGATCAGCAGGTCGGCGTTGCGGAACACCTTGGTGTCCGCGCGCACGGTGATGTCCAGGCCGTTCACGCCCGCGCTGTCACCGCCCATCCACACACGATCGCCGTCCACCAAGCCAACAATGCAGGTCATCGCCGTCCTCGTCCCTGAATCAATTCTGCCCGAAAGCAGGGACAGGGTGGGCTTTTATGGTTAACGAATTGTTGCGCGGCAGCGGCGCCGAAGGGGGTATCCCGCTTCGGCGCCGCTGCCCTTAGCGCAAGCGCGACAAGAGCTTAGCGGACCAGCCCGATCGGTGGGAGGCTGACCGCCAGCTTGCGGACGCGGCTCCCCCGCCTACTCCCGGGGTGCGGCGTGCAGGCGCTTCTGCCCTTGGACGAAGCGGGCCAGCGTGTCGGACAGCACGCCGCGCGGGATCATCGCCTCGATCAGCTGGAAGCGCCCGCGCGTGGCGAAGGCCTTGTCCAGGGCCGCCTTCAACTCCGCCCGCGTGCGCACGCGGACGCCGTCGCCGCCCATGCCCGCCGCCATGTCGGCGAAGCGCCAGTCGTCCAGGTCGTTGAAGGCGGATTCGGGCTGGAAGGTGCGCAGCATCTCCCAACTGGCGTTGTTGAACAGGATCACGATGGGGTCGATGCCCAGGCGTCGGCAGTTGCCAAGCTCCCACCCGGTCATCTGGAAGGCGCCGTCGCCGACCACCGTCAGGATGCGCTTGCCGCCCGACACGCACTGAGCCCCGATCCCCGCCGGCACGCCGAAGCCCATGCCCGCGTAATAGCCCGGCGCCATCAGCCCGGCGTCGATCATGTCCATGGCGGTGAACAGGCAGTCGCCCATGTCCGCGGCGATCAGCAGCGGTTCCTGCCCGGCGCGGACGCGGTCGTTGACGGCACGGGCGATGTCCATCGGGGCGATCGGTTCGCCGTCCGCCTGAAGGCCGGTCGGATAGGCGTGGGGCTCCTTGCCGCGCGTCGTCCGGTCGGACGGCGGCAGCCGCTCCAGCAGCGCGTCCACCAGCCCGCCCAGCGGGATGTCGGCGTAGGTGTGATAGCCCAGCGTCACCGCCCGGTCGAAGGCGTGGATGGTCTTGCGCAGGTCGATCTTGCGCTGGGACACCGCGAAGTTGGTGTCGCTGAGGATGGCGCCGAGCAGGAACAGCCCGTCCGACTCCTCGACCAGCCGGGTGATCTCCGCGTCGCCGGCAACGCCGATGTAGGTGCCGAGCGGCGGGGTCGGCGCGTCGGCCAACAGGCCGCGCCCCATGAAGGTGGTGACCACCGGCACCCCCAGCCGCTGCGCCAGCTCCGCCACCTTGGCCTCCAGCCCGTAGCGGCGGACCTCGACGCAGACCATCAGCACCGGGGACGTGGCCGAGCGCATGGCCGCCAGCACCTCGTCCGCGCAGGCGGCCAGCGCGTCGCGGTCCACCGGCCAGGCGGGATCGTCGCCCACCGGCCCGACCTCGGCGTTGACCATGTTGCGGGGGATTTCCAGATAGACCGGGCGCGACAGGGCGCGGGCGGCCCCCAGAACGCGGGCGATCTCCGCCGGGGCCTTGGCCGGGTCGTCCAGTCGCGCCTGGGCGACGGTGATCTCCTTGAACACCTGGAACTGTGTGTCCAGCGTGCGGCCCTGGTGGTGCAGCAGCAGGCCGGCGTTGCCCTCCGTCGTGCCCGGCGCGCCGGAGATGACGACAACCGGCGACTTCTCGGCGTAGGCGCCGGCCACCGCGTTCACCATGTTGAAGGCGCCCGCCCCGTAGGTGACCGCCGCCACCCCCAGCGTCGAACTGTAGCGCGCCGCCGCGTCCGCCGCGAAGCCGACCGCCGGCTCGTGGCTCAGCGTGTGGAGCGGCAGGATCTGCGTTTCCTCCGCCACCTTGAAGAAGGGCAGGGCGAAGTCGCCCGGAATCCCGAACATGGCCTGTGCGCCGCGATCCTTCAGCGCGCGCAGCAGGGCTTCGGCCAGCTTCATGGCCGCTCTCCCGTTCCAATTGGTTTCGCGGGCCGAAAACCCGCACAGGGGGACAGCATCGCCTCCGCCACCGCTCCGCGCAAGAATTGTTTCATTCGAAACAATCCGTTTGCGCCGGAAATTGTGGAGAGGTGGGACAGGGATTTGTCGCCGAACGCGATAGGCCCCGTGGCGCCCCCTGTGACGCCCGATGGGCGTCTTTCGGAGCGGCGCGCGGCGTGCTACGACTGCCGGCCCGTCCCGACTTTCGAATGATGCCAGCATGTCCGTCGCCGTCCGCTTCGCCCCCAGCCCGACCGGTCTCCTCCATGTCGGCAACGTGCGCCTCGCGCTCGTCAACTGGCTGTTCGCGCGCAAGGCGGGCGGCAGCTTCCTGCTGCGCCTCGACGACACGGACGAGGAGCGCTCCAAGCCGGAATACGCGGAGGGGATCGAGCGGGACCTGACCTGGCTCGGCCTGACCTGGGACCGTTTCGCGCGGGAGAGCGACCGCTATGGCCGCTACGACGAGGTGGCGGCGGCGCTGAAGGCCAGCGGGCGGCTCTACCCCTGCTACGAGACGCCGGAGGAACTGAACCTCAAGCGCGCCAGCCTCGTCTCGCAAGGCCGTCCGCCGATCTACGACCGTGCGGCGCTCCGCCTGAGCGACGCCGACCGCGCCCGCCTCGAATCGGAGGGGCGCAAGCCGCACTGGCGCTTCAAGCTGGAGCACACACCGGTGGAATGGACCGACCTCGTGCGCGGGCCGGTGCATTTCGAGGGGGCCGCTCTCAGCGATCCCGTGCTGATCCGCGAGGACGGGCGCCCGCTCTACACGCTGACCAGCGTGGTGGACGACGCCGACCTCGCCATCACCCACGTCATCCGGGGCGAGGATCACGTCGCCAACACGGCGGTGCAGATCCAGATCTTCGAAGCGGTTGGTGGAGCGGTCCCGGTCTTCGCCCATCTGCCGCTGCTGACCGACGCGGCGGGACAGGGCCTGTCCAAGCGGTTGGGCAGCCTGTCGGTGGCCAGCTTGCGCGAGGAGGAGGGGATCGAGCCGATGGCGCTAGCCAGCCTGCTCGCCAAGCTCGGCACCTCCGACGCCATCGAGCCGCGGCTGACGCTGGACGAGCTGGTGGCCGAGTTCGACATCGCCAAGGTGTCCCGCGCCACCCCGAAATTCGACCCGGAGGAACTGCTGCGGCTGAACGCCCGCATCCTCCACCTGCTGCCCTTCGAGCGGGTGGCCGGGGAATTGGCCGCGCTCGGTTTGGCGGACGCCGACGCCGTCTTCTGGGAGGCGGTGCGCCCCAACCTGTCGCGCGTCGCCGAGGCCCGCGACTGGTGGGCGGTGACCCACGCCCCGGTCGCCCCGGCGGCGGACGACCCCGCCTTCCTGGCCGAGGCGGCGGCCCTGCTGCCGGAGGAGCCCTGGGACCTCTCCACCTGGGGCACCTGGACGGGTGCGGTGAAGGCGAAGACGGGACGGAAGGGCAAGGATTTGTTCCTCCCCCTGCGCCGCGCCCTCACCGGGCGGGACCATGGACCGGAATTGAAGAACCTGCTACCCCTGATCGGCCGAACCCGCGCGCAGAAGCGCCTCGCGGGAGAGACGGCCTAGAGTCCTTCCCCCACCCCGGCCCTCCCCCGCTGGGCGGGGGAGGGGGATGAACCTTTCACAGGAGATAGGGCGCCGTGCCGCTGGACCTCTACAACACGCTGACCCGCCGCAAGGAACGCTTCGAGCCGATGAGTCCGGATCGGGTGGGCATGTATGTGTGTGGACCCACGGTCTACGACACCGCGCACATCGGCAACGCCCGCCCGGTGGTGGTGTTCGACCTGCTGTTCCGGCTGCTGCAACGGCTCTATCCGGCGGTGACCTACGTCCGCAACATCACCGACGTGGACGACAAGATCATCGACCGCTCGCGCGACAGCGGGGAGCCGATCGAGGCGCTGACCAAGCGCACCGCCGACCTCTACCACGCCGACATGGACGCGCTGAACGCGCTGCGCCCGACCATCGAGCCGCGCGCCACGCACCACATCTCGCACATGGTCGCCCTGATCGGCCTGCTGATCGAGCGCGGCCACGCCTACGCCGCGGAAGGGCACGTCCTGTTCTCCGTGCCGTCGATGGCGGAATACGGGCAGCTGTCCCGCCGCTCGCTGGACGAGATGATCGCCGGCGCCCGCGTCGAGGTCGCCCCCTACAAGCGCGACTCCTCCGACTTCGTGCTGTGGAAGCCGAGCGCCGACGGCCAGCCCGGCTGGGACAGCCCGTGGGGCCGTGGCCGGCCCGGCTGGCACATCGAATGCTCGGCCATGGCGAAGGAGCATCTGGGCGTCACCTTCGACATCCACGGCGGCGGGCTGGACCTGATCTTCCCGCACCATGAGAACGAGATCGCCCAGAGCCGCTGCGCCCACGACGGCGAGCCGCTGGCCCGCTACTGGGTCCACAACGGCTTCGTGACCGTCGAGGGCGAGAAGATGTCCAAGTCGTTGGGCAACTTCTTCACCGTGCACGAGCTGCTGGACGAGTTCCCCGGCGAGGCGATCCGCCTGACGCTGATGAGCGCCCACTACCGCCAGCCGCTGGACTTCACCCGCGAGGGGCTGAAGCAGTCCAAGGCGACGCTCGACCGTTGGTATCAGGCGCTGCGCGGCGACCCGGCTCCGACGCAGGCCGAACTGCCGTTCGACGTATTGGCCGCGCTGGAGGATGACCTCAACAGCCCGCTCGCCATATCGCATCTGCACGAGTTGGCGTCCGCGGTGAACAAGGCGACGGGCGAGGCGGAAAAGGCCTCCGCCAAGGGCGCGCTGCGCGCCGCCGGCGAGGCGCTGGGCCTGCTCCAGCAGGACCCGGAGGCATGGTTCCGCTGGGCGCCGAAGGGGGCCGCCGCCCTGTCGGACGCCGACATCCAGCAGCGCATCGACGACCGTCTGGCCGCCCGCAAGGCCAAGAACTACGCGGAGGCCGACCGCATCCGCAAGGAACTGGCCGACCTCGGCATCGTCCTGGAGGACGGCCCGCAGGGCACGAGCTGGAAGCGGGCCTGACGCTTTAACCGGTCCGGCGCGCCATCGCCTCGCGGCCGCGCGCCGGACCTCTTTGCTTCTTCGTTTCCCCTGGCGGGACGCCGTTCATCAGGAAGCGCAGCGTCGGCGAGCGGCGCACCAGCCCGTGATGGACCGCCAGCGGCACGAACAGCCCCACCGCGTTGATGGCGGCGAACTCCAGCAACGGCGGGGCGGTGACGGCCAGCAGGGCGAAGCCGGCGGCCATGACCACCAGATGGTGCAGCAGATAGATCGTGTAGGAGGCCTGCGACAGCGCCCGCACCCGGCGGCTCTCCGCCGAGAAGAAGGCTTGCGTCAGGCCGAGGACGAAGCGGAAGGCCGACCAGGCGGCGACGGCGCGCAGCGCCTCGTCGAGAAAGCGGACCGGCATGGGCTTCTCCACGCCGACCATGCCGATGTGGATGGCGAAACAGACCAGATAGGTCAGCGCCACCCCCCAGCTCGCCTTGGCGTAGCGCGCGGCCCCGCCCGGCCAATGGGCGATCAGCACCCCGACCGCGAAGAAGCCCGCCGAGGTGACGATGCTCACCGCCGTGGAGTTGGTGGGCACCAGCGGCGTCACCAGCCGATCGGAGATGTTGTCGAACCCCAGCACTCCCATCATGACGAGGCTGAGCAGGAGCGGCGGCAGCCAGTCCGGCGGGTCGGCCAGCCAGCGGGCCAGCCCCGGCGCCCGCCCGGCCATCCGCCGATGCAGCGCGACCAGCAGCGGGTAGGCGAGGCAGAGCGCCAGCACGCTGATGAACAGCTCGACCAGGAACCACAGGTGATAGACGAGGCCACCGCTCCAGAAGGCCGCGGGGATGGCCTGGGTGAGGAACTCCGCGGCGGTCAGGCCGGGGTCGACCGCGCGGCTTTCCATCCACAATTGCGCGACGTTCAGCGTCGCCGCCATGGCGACGAGCGGCACCAGCAGACGCGAGGCGCGCGAGGTCAGCACCGCCCTTGGCCCGTGGCGGCGCAGGCTGTGGGTGATCAGCAGGCCCGAGATCAGGAAGAAGGCGGGCATGCGGAAGCTGTGGATGAAGTCCGCGAACAGCCCGATCCAGGCGATGCCGTCGGGGGAGTTCATCACCCAGTCGTAGCCCGGCGTGTAAATCAGCGCCGCGTGGTAGGGCACGCCGAGGATCATCAGCAGGCTGCGCGCCGCGTCCAGCGCGTGATCCCGTGTGCCGCCCATTCCAATTGATACGCCCGCCGCCGCCATCGCCCACACCTTTCGGGGTCTCTTTCGTTTCGCCTCTCCGAACGAACGCGCCGGGGCATCGTCCGGATGCGCTAGAACCGCCGGCGCATTCGAGGAACCGAGGTGGGGGTAAGCCGTTCCCGCCGGTTGCGCCCCGTCCGGACCGGTGCGCGCCGAGGGTTCACGACGATGGTTTGAACCTGCTACAAGACCGTTGCGAAGCGCTCGCATTCACGCGGGTGGCGCCGTCGTTCGCGCCCGTATTTCCGCGGGTGGCATTTGGAGGATTCCGTCATGCTCTGGCTCGCCGCCTACATCGGCAGCGTACTCGCCATCAACTACGCCTTCAGCCTGGCGCCGCATCTGGATCTGGTGTGGTCCTGCTGGGCCGGGTTGATCTTCATCCTGCGCGACATGGTCCAGGTCCGCTACGGCCACTGGTCGCTGGCCGCCATGCTGGCCGCCACGCTGCTGTCCTTCCTGCTGGCCGATCCCTTCGTCGCGACGGCCAGCGTCACCGCCTTCGCGGTGTCGGAGCTGATTGACTGGGGCGTCTTCACCGTCACCCGCCGCCCGCTGCGCGACCGGCTGTGGATCAGCGCCGCCCTGTCGGTGCCGGTGGACACGGCGCTGTTCTTCGGCATGCTCGGCATCTGGGACCCGGCGGTCTGGGCGGCCAGTCTCGCGTCCAAGCTGGTCGGCGTGTCGGCGGTGTGGATGCTGATGCGCGCGCGGGCGACCCGGCCAGCGACGGCGTGATCCATACGGATTTGGCAATCGCCGACTCGGCGAGACGCCGGTTCCGCCGCAGGCCATCCCGGCGGGGCCGGAGGTCCGCGGCGTCGGCGATTGCCAAAAGGACCGGAGGGTGTCACGCCTCCGAGGTCGCCGTCTCCGTGGCCTGACGGGGGCTGGTCGTCTCGTCGGGGATCTCGACCAGGAAGATGGCGCCGCGTCCCGGGCGGGACAGCACCCGCACCCGGTAGCCGAGCAGCCGGCTGAGCCGCGCCACCGTGGCGAGGCCGAGGCCGAGGCCCTTGCGCCGGTCGCGCTCCGGATTGCCGATCTGGTAGAAGTCCTCGAAGATCAAGTGCAGCCGGTCCTGCGGGATGCCGGGGCCGGTGTCCTGCACCTTGATCGCGGTGAAGCCGCGGGCCTGCCGGCAGGTCACCCGGATGGTGCCGCTGTGGGTGTATTTCAGCGCGTTGCTCAGCAGGTTGCGGACGATCCGCTCCAGCATCGCCGGGTCGGTCGCCACGCGGGCGCCGCCGCAGGTGACGCGGAAGCCCAAACCCTTGCCGGCGGCCTCCAGCCGGCCTTCCTCGCAGATGCGCTCCAAGAAGACGGGCAGGTCCAGCTCGGCCAGCTGCGGGCTGATCACGCCGGTTTCCAGCGTGGCGATGTCCATCAACGAGTTCAGCAGGCGCTGCGTCGCCTCGAACCCGTCGCGGGCGGCGTCCACCAGCTTATGCAGCCGGGGGCTGTCCGTCTGTTCGCCGATCATGTGCAGGTAGATGCCCAGCGTCTGGAGCGGCTGGCGCAGGTCGTGGCTGGCGGCGGCCAGGAAGCGCGACTTGGCGGCGTTGGCCTGCTCCGCCTCGGCCCGCGCCAGCGCCAGCGCGTCGTAGCTGCGGCGCAGCTCCGCCATGCGGTCGCGGTCCTGGAGCACGGAGTTGACGGTGGCGACCAGAAGCAGCGTGATGATCAGGCCGGCGAACAGCACCGCCCGCGGCGTGGCGCTGGCCACGCTTCCCTCGAAGGCGTGGGTGCCGGACAGGACCAGCGTCCAGGGGCGGCCGAACACCTCGACATGAAGAACCTCCTGAAAGGCGGCGTCCCGGGCGATCGCGGAGTCGAACATCAGGGAGTCCGCGGTGGTCTCCGTCCCGTCATGGACGCGGATGTCGAGCAGCTCCGACGCGCCCCGGTCCATGATGCTGCGCATCAGGTCATGCGCGCGGAAAGGGCTGTAGACGAAGCCGAGCAGCGCCTCCCGCCGGTCGGCGGCGGTGGTCAGGGGCAGGGTCTGGTCGTAGACGGGCACATAGATGAGGAAGCCGGGCTGCACGTCCTCGTCGGTTTCCTGGACCAGCCGCAGCCGGGCGGTCGCCGCGGCGGTGCCGCTGATGCGGGCGCGCTCCATGGCGGCCTGGCGGGTCGGCTCGGCGTGCATGTCGAAGCCGAAGGCCCGCAGGTTGCGGCTGGCGAAGGGCTCGATGTAGACGATGGGAAAATACTCGGGCCGCTCGCCCTCCGGCGTCACGCGGTAGCTGTAGAAGCCGGCGGCGTGCAGCGCCGCCTCGTGCTGCTCCCGGTCGGGAGCCTTCACGCGCCTGGCGTAGCCGATGCCCTGGATGCCGGGATAGCGGTCCTCCACATGCAGGCCGGTGACGTAGGCCCGCCATTCCGTGCGGCTGACCTGCCCGCCGCCGGCGTCCACCATCGCCACGGCGCCCTGCAGCATCTGTTCATAGGTGTCGAGCCGCGCCGTGACGTCACCCGCCAGATCGCGGGTCAGCGTGCGGAAGCGCGCCTCGGCCAGCCGGTGGTTCTGCTCGGTCAGCAGCCACCAGGCGAGGCCGGTCAGCAGCAGCCCCAATCCGAAGACCACCCAGCTTTCCCATGACCGGAACAGCCGCCCGTCGGGAACGGCGGCGCGCTTGCGCTTCGGCTTGTCGTGCTTCGGCTGGGGCGGCGTGGAGGGCGCCGATGGTAAGGGAACGTCCATGCCGGTCCGTCACGCCGTACCGGCGGGGTGCTCCCGCAGCACCTTGGTCAGAACCGCCTGGAGATGGGGCGGCAGCACCGGCTTCTGCAGGACGGTCAGCCCGCGGGCGCGGGCGTCGCGCAGCCCTTCGGTGGAGGTGTCGCCGGTGATGATGACGCCCGGCACCTCGGCCCCGGCCTCCGCCCGGATGCGGTCGATGGCCTGAACGCCTGTGCGCCCTTCGCGCAGCCGGTAATCGGCCAGGATGGCGTGCGGCGTTTCTCCGGCGGTGGACAGGCGGTCGACGGCCTCGCCCTCGCTTTCGGCGGTGACGACGCGATACCCCCACATCTCCAGCAGGAGATTGAGGGCCTGCAGAACCGTCCGCTCGTCGTCGATCACAATGACGAGCTTGTCCTGGTCGTCGTCACCCGCGGGAGTCACTGTGTCCAATCCATCCATTCAGAAAGGCCGAGGATCATACTGATCAATAGGCATCCAGCCAGAAAAGAGTACCGCACCCGTGAGATGGGCGCCATGCAGAGGGGCGGCTGTGTAGCACAGACGATGGTTTGTTCGGTCAGTACATTTGTCCTATTACCTCCATTGCGTGCCTATGTCGGGCGCGGCAAAGCCCCGCATTTCTGGCGGGTTCGATCAAAAGCATTGAGATGGCGGAGCGCATCGTCCATTCTTCCGGCCCTCCGGACAGTCCTATGACCTTCCTTCGGGCGACCAATATCTTCGGGCGGCGGCAATGACGGGCGAACGCATCCATCTGTATGACACCACGCTGCGCGACGGGGCGCAGACCCAGGACGTGGATTTCTCCGTCGCCGACAAGATCGCCATCGCCCGCGATCTCGACCGTCTGGGAATCGACTATGTGGAAGGCGGCTGGCCCGGCGCCAACCCGACCGACGACCAGTTCTTCGCCGAGGCGCCGGACCTCGCCCGCTCGACCTTCACCGCCTTCGGCATGACCCGCCGTCCGGGCCGCAGCACCGCGAACGACCCGCAGCTCGCCGCCCTGATCCAGTCCAAGGCGCGTGCCGTCTGCATCGTCGGCAAGACCTGGGACTTCCATGTCGACGTG
Source organism: Azospirillum aestuarii (assembly GCF_016632405.1). Lineage (NCBI taxonomy): Bacteria > Pseudomonadati > Pseudomonadota > Alphaproteobacteria > Rhodospirillales > Azospirillaceae > Azospirillum > Azospirillum aestuarii. The sequence continues at coordinate 57,600 of NZ_JAEPIV010000003.1, read as the reverse complement.
GCGCTGGCCATCCCGCGTGAGGAGAACATCGAGCTGATCGCCGACAGCATCGCCGCGCTGAAGGCCGCCAAAGGCGAGGCGCTGTTCGACGCGGAGCATTTCTTCGACGGCTACAAGCGCAATCCGGCCTACACCGCCTCCTGCATCAAGGCCGCCTATGAGGCGGGCGCGCGCTGGGTCGTGCTGTGCGACACCAATGGCGGCACGCTGCCCCACGAGATCGACGAGATCGTCCGTCGGGTGATCGAGGAGCACGGCATTCCCGGCGACCGGCTGGGCATCCACTGCCACAACGACACCGAGAACGCGGTCGCCAACTCGCTGGCCGCGGTGCGGGCCGGTGTGCGGATGGTGCAGGGGACGATCAACGGGCTGGGCGAACGCTGCGGCAACGCCAACCTCGTGTCGCTGATCCCGTCGCTGATGCTGAAGATGGGCTACGACGTCGGCATCAAGCCCGCCGACCTGCCGCTGCTGACCGAGATCAGCCGCAAGTTCGACGAGCGGCTGAACCGCGCGCCGAACCGCCACGCCCCCTACGTCGGCGCCAGCGCCTTCGCCCACAAGGGCGGCCTGCACGTCTCCGCCGTGGAGAAGGACCCGTCCTCCTACGAGCATGTCGAGCCGGAGGCGGTCGGCAACCGCCGCCAGATCGTGATGTCGGACCAGGCGGGCCGCGCCAACGTCATCGCGCGCCTGCGCGAGATGGGCATGGCGGTGGACCCGAAGGACGAGCGGCTGAACCGCCTGCTCGACCTCGTGAAGCAGCGCGACACCGAGGGCTACGCCTACGACACCGCCGAGGCCAGCTTCGAACTGCTGGTCCGCCGCGAGCTGGGCGAGGTGCCGGACTATTTCACCCTGAAGCGCTTCCACGTCACCGACGAGCGCCGCTACAACGCCAAGGGCGAACTGGTGGTCGAGTCCGAGGCGGTGGTGCGCGTGAAGATCGGCGGCAAGGAGTATCACGAGGTGGCGTCCGGCAACGGCCCGGTCAACGCCCTGGACACCGCGATGCGCAAGGCGCTGGAGCCTTTGTACCCGCTGCTCGACGGGGTGAAGCTGTCCGACTACCGCGTGCGCATCCTGGCCGCCAAGGACGGTACCGGCGCCATGCCGCGCGTGCTGATCCGCTCGCGCAACGGCGACGGGCAGGAATGGTCGACGCTGGGCGTCTCCACCAACATCATCGAGGCGTCGATGGAGGCGCTGGTGGACAGTTACACATTCAAGCTGTTTAAAGGCGGCGCAACACCGCGAAGCTGAGACCAAAGTTCAGATCATGACCTCCGGCAAAGACCCCAACCGGCCCTCCGTCCTGGGCGGCCCGACCATCATCCTCGTGCAGCCCCAGCTCGGCGAGAACATCGGCGCCTGCGCGCGGGCCATGCTGAATTGCGGCCTGACCGAGCTGCGTCTGGTGAAGCCGCGCGACGGCTGGCCGAACGAGAAGGCGGTGGCCGCGGCGTCGGGCGCCGATCCGGTGCTGGACGGGGCCAAGCTCTACGACACGACGGCGGAGGCCGTGGCCGACCTGAACGTGGTCTTCGCCACCACCGTCCGCACCCGCGGGATGATCCAGGAGTTCGTCACCCCGCGCATCGCGGCGACGGAGCTGCGCGCCCATGTCGACGCCGGGCACAAGACCGGCGTGCTGTTCGGGCCGGAGCGCACCGGGCTGGTCAACGACGATCTGACGCTGGCCGAAAAGCTGATCACCGTGCCGCTGAACCCGGCCTTCTCCTCGCTCAATCTGGCGCAGGCGGTCCTGCTGATCGGCTACGAGTGGTTCCAGACCGGCGAGACTCCGCCGGACCGCGTGCTGCACACCGGCCAGACCCGCCCGGCGACCAAGGCCGAGTTGCTGAACTTCTTCGAGCATCTGGAAGGCGACCTGGACCGCACCGGCTTCTTCACCTCGCCGGAAAAGCGCCCCTCCATGGTCCGCACGCTGCGCAACGCCCTGGAGCGGATGCAGATGACCGAGCAGGAGGTCCGCACCTTCCACGGCGTCGTCGCGGCGCTGACCGGACGGCGCAAGGGCGAAGCGTAACCTCTTCCCTTCCGGGGCGAATCGCTGCCTATACTGCCCCATGGAATACACCTTGCAGCATATGGACGTTGGCCTCGTCCTGCTCGACGGCGACCGGCGCGTGGTGTCGGTCAACGCCGCCGTGGCGCGGATGCTGGGCCGTGACCGTCCGCTGCTGGGGGCCAGCCTGCACGACCTGCATCCGCCGGGCAGCCGGGCCAAAGTGGAGCTGCTGCTGGCCGCGGCGCACGATCCGGACTCCCCGGCGGTGGCCAGTTCCATGATGGTGGCGCTGCCGGGACGGACCATCGTGGTGAAGGCCACAGCCCTGCCGCCGGGCGGCGGGGCCGCGCTGGCCCTGATGCTGTTCGAGGTGAACGGCAAGGCGCTTCCCGAGCCGGCTCCGCCGTCGCCTGCGGACGCGGTGGCCGAACCCGTCACGCCGCTGGTTAAGCTGCCGATCACGACGCGCCAGGGCGTGGTTCTGATCGACCCTGCCGATGCGGTCTATGTGCAGGCCGACGGCCATTACACGCGGGTCCACACGGCGGACGGCGCTTTCTTCTGCTCGCTCTCCCTGTCGGAGCTGGAAGCGCGGCTGGACGGGCGGCAGTTCGTGCGGGCGCACCGGCGTTATCTGGTCAACCTGCGCCACGCCCAGGCCATCGACCGCAGCGACGGGCGGGCCGCCTTCGTCATGGCCGCCCCCGGCTCCCCCCGCGTGCCGGTCAGCCGTGGCCGGATCGAGCAGTTGAAGAAGCTGCTGGCCCTCTAGCCTTTCTCCTTACGCGCATCAGGGTTGATCCCGCCGCCTTGTGACTTCCGACGGCGGTTGATCCGCCTCAATCGTCCCGTCCCGCCGCAGGCGTAGAACAAAGCCATGGCCGGCGCCCGCATCGGGTGGGCGCCAGGATGACGAGGAGATACGGCCATGGCTTTCCTGGACGACGACCACGCCTATGTGGACCAGCTCGTGGTGGAGTATTACGGCGACCGCCTGACCGGGCTCGCGCCGGAGCGTCTCGCCGCTCTGCACGCGCTGTTCGGCGAGGTGATGTGGCACGAGGGGATCGAAGCGCTGACCCCGCAGCGGCTGAACACGCTGCTGGACTTCACCGAGGAAGAGCTGTCGCACGCCGCCTGAGTGGTGAGAGCGCGAACCGTTCGCGCAGGACACCCGCCGTTCGCGCCGTCCGCCCGCCGTTCGTGCAGCGGGTCTTGTTCCCGGACCCGCCTTCCGCGATGAGAGAGGTCAATACAAGCCTCTTGCGCAGGAAACACGACCGTGGACGCAACCGACACTCCCGACCGCTACGTCTCCTTCAAGGGCATCGACTGCGAGGGCAACTCCCGCCGCATCATCGAGCGCCTGTACATGCACATCGACGACCCGGCCAAGACCAACGCCTTCTGGGAACGCTTCCGGGCGAAGCTGGCCGTGGCCGACGATCCGTTGAAGCGTCAGGCGGACGGGCTGTGCCTGCTCTGCGCCAACGTCTATTACATCTCCGACCTCTTCGAGGAATACGAGGACGAGGAGGGCTTGGCCATGCTGCGCCAGCTCGAGGACGAGTGCTGCTGAGGCTTCGTGGTTCGACACGACTCATGGTTTGACCCGACTCATGGTTTGACAAGGCGCGCCGAATCCGTATAGTGCGCGCCTTCACTCCTGGGAAAGCGGGCGTGCCTCTTGTTTGCGCCCCGTCCGCGGCCTGTTCCGCGGAACTACCGGGACAAAACCAACTCGTGTTCCATCGAGGACCAAAATGGCCAAGCGTCAACAGTCCAAGTACAAGATCGACCGCCGCCTCGGCGTAAACCTCTGGGGCCGCGGCAAGTCGCCGATCAACAAGCGTGAGTATGGCCCCGGCCAGCACGGCCAGCGCCGCAAGAAGCCGTCCGACTACGGCCTGCAGCTCATGGCGAAGCAGAAGCTGAAGGGCTACTACGGCAACATCGGCGAGAAGCAGTTCCGCCGCATCTACGCCGAGGCCGTGCGCCGCAAGGGCGATACCGGCGAGAATCTGGTGGGCCTGCTGGAGCGCCGCCTGGACGCGGTGGTCTACCGCATGAAGTTCGCGCCGACCCCGTTCGCCGCGCGCCAGATCGTCAACCACGGCCATATCCTGGTCAACGGCCGCCGCCTGAACATCCCGTCGGCCCAGATCAAGGAAGGCGACACCATCGAGGTGCGCGCCAAGTCCAAGCAGATGGCCCTCATCCTCGAGGCCGCCGCCTCGGGTGAGCGCGACACCCCGGACTACCTGGAAGTCGACACCGGCGCCCTGAAGGGCCGCTTTGTTCGCATCCCGCTGCTGGCCGACATTCCGTACCCGGTCCAGATGGAACCGAACCTGGTCGTCGAGTTCTACTCGCGCTGACCGTTCGGCCCAGCCGACACAAGAAAGGCCGCGCCTCCGGGCGCGGCCTTTTTCGTTTGGGGAAATGCTTAAGAGAGCATGCAAAGATTTTAGAGTATGCTCCTAATCTTTGTAGAATTCATCTTGTGAAACACTTTCAACTTCCGCAACCCCATTGCTACCACGCACTCTGACTTCACGGATAACTGGGTCTGATCCGTGACACCATCCCTCAAAGCTGCGTTTGAATAGAATATTGGCATCCTTCTTTATTTCTGCCCAAGCGGTTAAGGTTGCCCCGCATTCTCCCTGTGCATTCCAGATTTCAGGAGTGGGTCCGACGGTAACGTGATAGGCGCCGCTGCTGAGGGAGCAGGTTCTTTTGGCGGTAATTGCATAACGAAGATCGTTATATTCATTTTCAACAAATAAATTCCACGGGTCCCAATCATCAGGCCCCAATCCTTCAATTAACTTGTCACCATCGGAGTTCCATGCTCCTACGTATTTTATAGAAAGAATGTCACTCTCGCTATCGCACAAATATTTAACGGCAACCGCGAATTGGTCGGCATTTGCGTTTGCGGAGAATAGAAAAATAGAAAATAGTAAAACTAAAAATTTCATTTTTCCGCCTTTTGGTGTCTGTGTTTGCTTTTTCAGAAGGCCAGGATCTGAGTTTAAGGGTGTTAAGGCTGACGGACTCTCGGATTGTTGGCATAATGCCATTTAATAAATACCATTAATCGAACATGATGTAAATAAATCAGCTCAATACGCGTAGCGATTCAGATTTGGCATCGAAAATGGGATCTGGTGGAGTTCGACCCTGAAAGGGATTGAAAAAAGCCGGAACCCTTGCGGGTCCCGGCCTTGAGGTGCGGGGATCGGGGGCAATCCCCGCGGGGGAGAGGGATCAGGCGTCGGCCGTTTCCAGCGCCGGATAGTCGGTGTAGCCGTGGGCGTCGCCGCCGTAGTAGCTGGTCTTGTCCGGCGTGTTCAGCGCCGCGTTCCGGCGGAAGCGCTCCGGCAGGTCCGGGTTGGCGATGAAGGGCTCGCCGAAGCTCACCGCGTCCGCCGCGCCGGCGGCGATGGCCGCCTCGGCCTGCTCCTTGCTGTAGCCGCCGTTGATGATGAAGGGGCCCTTGAAGATCCGGCGCAGCTCCGCCGCGAGGTGCGGGGCACCTTCCGGCGGGGCCATGTGATGGCCCGGCTGGCCTTCGATGACGTGCAGGAAGGCGAGGCCGAAGGGGTTCAGCACCTCGGTGACGTGGGTGTAGAGCGCCCGCGGGTCGCTGTCGGCCATGTCGTTGAAGGTGCCGGTCGGCGACAGCCGGACGCCGACCCGGCCGGGGCCGACGGCGGTGGTCACCGCGTCCACGATCTCCAGCAGGAAGCGCGCCCGGTTTTCCACGCCGCCGCCGTAGCGGTCGGTGCGCTTGTTGGTGCGGTCGCGCAGGAACTGGTCGATCAGGTAGCCGTTGGCGCCGTGGATCTCCACCCCGTCCAACCCGGCGTCGAACACCGCCCGCTTGGCGGCGTCGGCGAAGGCCTTGACTAGACCGGGGATCTCGCCGGTTTCCAGGGCGCGCGGGGTGGGGAAGGGCAGCAGACCCTTGCTGGTGTAGGACTCCCCGGCGGCGGCGATCGCCGAAGGGGCGACCGGCAGGGCGCCGTTCGGCTGGAATTCCGTGTGGGAGATGCGGCCGACGTGCCAGAGCTGCGCGGCGATCAGCCCGCCCTTGGCGTGGACCTCCTCCGCGATGCGGCGCCAGGCGAGCGTCTGCGCGTCGGTGTGGAGGCCCGGCGTGCTGGGATAGCCCTGGGCGGTGGCCGAGACCTGAGTCGCCTCGGTGATGATGAGGCCGGCGGAGGCGCGCTGGCCGTAATAGTCGGCCATCAGCGGGGTGGGAACGTTGCCCTCGCCCGCGCGGCTGCGGGTCATCGGCGCCATGATGACGCGGTTCGGCAGCTCCATGGAGCCAAGACGCAGCGGCGTGAACAGATCGGCGGTGGTCATGATGCGGTTGCCCTCTCGATTCAAAAATCGGGTCCCACGTTGGGGCGTCCCAAAGTGGGGTCCGGGGTTCCGCGGGTTGGGCGGTGCCCGGTATGTATGTGGGTACATACTTGCCAGCGCCATACGGGCTTGTCAAGTATGCACGCGCATACCTATTATCATTTCAGCCGCCACACAGATCGGCGGCCAGTGAGAGGGCCTGTATCGTGGACAAGACCGACACCCCGGCGACCGCCCCGGCTATTGACGACGGCTGTTGCGCCGCCGGTGCCGACGCGCCCGCGCGCAAGCGCGACCGCGAGGCGACCAAGGGCGTCCTTCTGGACGCGGCCAAGATGGTGTTCGCCGAGCGCGGCTTCGACGCCGCGACCACGCGCGATATCGCGGGCCGTGCTGGCGTGAACGAGCAGCTGATCCAGCGCTATTTCTCGGGCAAGGCCGGATTGCTGCTGGCCGTCGTGGAGCGCTACGGGCGCGAGGAGGGGAGCGGCTGCGCCATGCCGCCGCCCGGAGACGATCTGGAGGAGGATCTGGCCGCCTTCCTGCTGCACCAGCTCCGCCACGCCTGGAAGTGCCGTGACTTCACGCGGGTGATGCTGGCGCGCGCGCTGGTCGATCCGGACATCGCGAACGAGATGGCGCGCACCCTGTCGGAAAGCCGCATCCCCTGCCTGCTCAGCCGGTTGGAAATCTTCCGCGCGCGCGGGGCGATCGCGCCCGACGCCGACCTCGCCCATGTCGCGGCGGGCATCGCCACGCTCAGCTTCGGGCTGGGCTTCCTCGATCAGGTGGTGTTCGGGCGTTGCCCGGACCGTGTCAACGAGGTGGTGCGGACGCTCGCCCACACCATGGCCCACGGCCTCGCGCCGCGGGCCTGAGCCACCTCAATCCGCCATCAATCGGCGCGGCAGGCGGCGGCACGGGCCTGCTCCGCGCGGGCCTCGGCGCGGGCGGCCCGGTGGGTGAACAGCGCGTCCGCCGAATAGAGCGCCAGGGCCACCCAGATGCAGCCGAAGGCCAGCAGGTGCGAGGAGGTGAAGGCCTCGCCATAGACCGCGACACCCAGCAGGAGCTGCCCGGTCGGGCTGATGTATTGCAGGATGCCGATGGTCGACAGCTTCAGCCGGGCGGCGCCGACCATGAACAGCACCAGCGGGATGGCGGTCACCGGGCCGGTCAGGATGATCAGCAGGTCGGTGCCCAGCCCGTGCGCGCCGAAACTCCCCAGGCCCTGGGCGTTCAGCCACAGCAGATAGGCGATGGCCGGCGGCACCAGCAGCACCGTTTCCACCAACAGCCCGATCAGCGGGTCGATGGCCGCCTTCTTGCGGACCAGAGCGTAAACGCCGAAGGTCAAGGCCAGCGACAGCGCCACCCAGGGAACCTCCCCGTAGGACAGGACGAGGCTCAGCACGCCCGCCGCCGCGATCAGGACCGCCACGCCCTGCCGCTTCGACAGCCGCTCCTGAAGGAAGGCGATGCCCAGCAGGACGTTGATGATCGGGTTGATGTAATAGCCGAGACTCGATTGGACCATATGGCCGTTGTTCACGGCCCAGATGAAGATGGTCCAGTTGCTGCCGATCAGCGCGGTCGTCACCAGGAAGATGCCCAGCCGCCGCCAGCTCCCCACCCCGCGCAGGATGCCGGACAGGCCGCGCGTCGGCACCAGCCACAGCCCGACCAGCACCACGGTCCACAGCACCCGGTGGGCGACGACCTCCACCGCCCCGACGTTGCCAAGCTGCTTGAAGAAGACCGGCGCCAGCCCACCCCAGATCAGGAAGGCGGTCAGGGCGGCGGCGAAGCCCAGGGTGGCGGGGTTGCGCCCGTCGGCCTGCGGCAAGGAGGGGGAGGGAGTCTGGGCCATGACTCCCCTTTACCATGCCCAAGAAATGGGCGATAGGAACGCCCCCTCATGCCCGCACTGCGCGCCGGGAATGCCGCAGTTCCCGCAGGGGTTTTCCCGCTCAGCCCCCTCCGCCGCCTGCGGTGCCGCTTCCGCTTCCGCTGCCGGTGGGGGCGCTGTTGCGTGGCATTGACCCCGACGACCCCGACGAGCCCCGGCCGATCGGGACGTTGGTGCCGACGCCCTCGTTGCGGACCAGCGCGCGGGCCTCGCGCAGCCGGGTCACGCAGCCGTCCGGGTCACCCTTGCCGGCGGCGGACCGCGCCTCGCCCAGCAGGCCGCGCAGCCGGTCCTTCTGCTCACCGGTCAGGGCGGTGTGGTTACGCCCGCCGGCCACCACCTTGTCGCCCAGAAACAGGTCGGAGAAGCGGGACACCTCGTCCCGGCAGGCGGTCAGCCGTTCCTGCTTCGTGACCGTTCCGTCCTGGCCCTGCGCCTGAGCGGGAAGAGACATCAGAGCCAGCAGCGCCGCCGCTGGAAACACGCGCCTGTCCATGACCGGGCCTCCTTTTCCGTGCCGACACCTCCACGGATTCATCGATGGAAAAACAAGGGCCGCCCGGCACCGGTTCCGCCAAAGGAAAAGGGCCCCGCGGTGGCGGAGCCCTTTGTCACACACCTTCGGCAAGGAGCACCGATCAGGCGTTGGCACCCGTCGCGACGCCCTTGTCGGCCAGCAGCGACTGCAGCTCGCCCGACTCGTACATCTCGCGCACGATGTCGCAGCCGCCGACCAGCTCGCCTTTGACGTAGAGCTGCGGGAAGGTCGGCCAGTTCGAGTAGTCCTTCAGCCCCTGGCGCAGGCCTGGGTCCTCCAGGATGTTCACGCCCTTGAACTTCACGCCGACGGTGCTGAGCACCTGGACGACGGCGGCGGAGAAGCCGCACTGCGGGAAGACGGGCGTACCCTTCATGTACAGCACGACATCGTTGCCCTTGATGTCCTGCTCGATGCGATCCTTGACGTTCTGGTCAACCATGTCTCTCGGCCTTCTTACGATGTCATCGTGTTGTGCGGGATGCCGTCCTACGCGCCTTCCGGCACGGCGGTGGTCAGGGCCAGGGCGTGCAACTCCCCGCCCATCCTGCCCTGGAGGGCGGCATAGACCATCTGGTGCTGCTGCACGCGCGACTTGCCCTTGAAGGCGGCGGAGGTGACCAGCGCGGCGTAATGGTCGCCGTCGCCGCGCAGGTCGGCGATCTCCACCGTCGCGTCCGGGATGCCTTCCCTGATGAGCTTCTCGATCACCGCGGCTTCCATCGCCATGGCCGTCATCCTGTTCCGTCAATCCCTGCCCATGCGGGCACTGCCCGTATAATTAGGCGGAGCGGCCGGGTTTGTCACCGGAGAAGCGACGACATTCCGCGGTGCGAAGGGTTTGGTGGTGTTGGAGCTCTTGCCCCCACCCTAACCCTCCCCCGCTGGGCGGGGGAGGGGATGATGTTTGCAGCGGATAAACTCCCTCTCCTGCGAAGCGGGGGAGGGAAGGGGCCCGCGGCGAAACCGTGGGAAGGGTGGGGGCAAGGCTCCGCCCCAAAACGAAAAGGCCGGGCGATGGCCCGGCCTTCCGTTCTTCGAACCCTCAACCGCGTCCGATCACTCGGCGGCGGCCATGTAGCCGGGCAGCCAGGCCTCGTTGGCCTTCTTCAGGCGGGCGATGGTGATCGCCTCGCCGCCCCGGCCGGTCAGGGCCGTGCCGTTGGTCTTGCCGAGCACGCTCACCGGCACGCCGGCCGCCTTCGCCTTCTCCTGCACCGCGGCGGCCTTGTCGGCGCGGACGGCCAGGACGTAGCGGCCCTGGTCCTCGCCGAACAGGGTGCCGGCGTCGGCGCCGTCGAGGCCCGACAGGTTGGCGCCGATGCCGCCGGCCATGGCCATCTCGGCCACGGTGACCAGCAGGCCGCCGTCCTGGATGTCGTGGCTCGACACCACCAGACCCTCGGCGATCAGGCCGCGGACGAACTCGCCGTTGCGGCGCTCCACCGCCAGATCGACCGGCGGCGGCGGGCCCTCTTCGCGGCCCAGGATCTCCCGCAGGTAGAGCGATTGGCCGAGATGGCCGGTGCCTTCGCCGACGAGCAGGATGGTGTCGCCCTCGTTCCGGAAGGCGATGCCGACGGCGATCATGGCGTCCGGCAGCAGGCCGACGGCGCCGATGGCCGGGGTCGGCAGGATCGCCTCGCCGTTGGTCTCGTTGTAGAGCGACACGTTGCCCGACACGACCGGGAAGTCCAGCGCGCGGCAGGCGTCGGCCATGCCCTGGATGGCGCCGACGAACTGGCCCATGATCCGCGGCTTCTCGGGGTTGCCGAAGTTCATGTTGTCGGTGACGGCCAGCGGCAGGGCGCCGACGGCGGACAGGTTGCGGTAGGCCTCGGCCACCGCCTGGGCGCCGCCGCGCACCGGGTCGGCGAGGCAGTAGCGCGGGGTGCAGTCGGTGGTGACGGCGATGCCCTTGCTCTGGCCGGGCAGCCGCACCACGCCCGCGTCGGCCTGACCGGACATGAAGCGGGTGTCGCCGTTCACGAGGCTGTCATACTGCTCCCAGATCCAGCGCTTGGACGCCTGATCGGGGCAGGACATGATTTTTTCCAGGATGTCGCCCAGCGTCCTGTCGGCCGGCAGGGCGCGCACGGCGTCCTCCAGCTCCGCGGCGGGCGGGGTCGGCTCCCACGGGCGGTCATAGAGCGGCGAGGCGTTGGAGACCGGCGCGATCGGCATGTCGCACCAGGTCTGGCCGTGCATCTTGATGACCAGCTTGCCGTTGTCGGTCAGCGTGCCGATCACGGCAAAGTCCAGCTCCCACTTGTCGAAGATCGCCTTGGCGACCTCCTCGCGGCCGGGCTTCAGGATGATCAGCATGCGCTCCTGGCTTTCGGAGAGCATGATCTCGTAGGGGGTCATCCCCTCCTCGCGCATCGGCACGTCGTCGAGCACCAGCTCGATGCCGAGGCCGCCCTTGCCGGCCATCTCGACCGAGGAGGAGGTGAGGCCGGCGGCGCCCATGTCCTGGATGGCGACGATGGCGTCCGTCTCCATCAGCTCCAGGCAGGCCTCGATCAGCAGCTTCTCGGTGAAGGGGTCGCCGACCTGCACGGTCGGGCGCTTCTCCTCCGAATCCTCGCTGAACTCGGCCGAGGCCATGGTGGCGCCGTGGATGCCGTCGCGGCCCGTCTTGGAGCCGACATAGACCACCGGGTTGCCGATGCCCGCGGCGGCCGAATAGAAGATCCGGTCGGCCTTGGCCACGCCCACGGTCATCGCGTTGACCAGGATGTTGCCATTGTAGGCCGGGTGGAAGTTGGTTTCGCCGCCGATCGTCGGCACGCCGACGCAGTTGCCGTAATGGGCGATGCCGGCCACCACGCCCGACACCAGATGGCGGGTCTTGGGATGCTCGGGAGCGCCGAAGCGCAGCGCGTTCATGTTCGCGATGGGCCGGGCGCCCATGGTGAACACGTCGCGCAGGATGCCGCCCACGCCCGTCGCCGCGCCCTGGAAGGGCTCGATGTAGGACGGGTGGTTGTGGCTCTCCATCTTGAAGATGATGGCGTCGCCGTCGCCGGCATCGACCACGCCGGCGTTCTCGCCGGGGCCGCAGATGACCTGCGGGCCGGTGGTCGGCAGCGTCATCAGCCACTTCTTCGACGACTTGTAGGAGCAATGCTCCGACCACATCACCGAGATGATGCCCAGCTCCGTGTAGGTCGGCTGGCGCCCCAGGATCTCCAGGGCGTTGTTGTATTCCCCTTCGGACAGGCCGAACTCGCGGGCCATCTCCAGGGAGACTTCGGGCTGCTGCGCGGTGGTCACGACAGGGCCTCCACCAGACCATCGAACATGGGCTTGCCGTCGGTGTTGCCATGGAAGGCGGACACCGCGTCCTCGGGGTGCGGCATCAGGCCGAGCACGGTGCGCTTGGCGTTGAAGATGCCGGCGATACCGTCCAGCGAACCGTTCGGGTTCCACAGCGGATCGTCGCGGCCCTCGTCGCTGACGTAGCGGAAGGCCACCTGGCCCTCGCCGTCCAGCCGCTTCACCGTCTCGGCGTCGGTCCAGTAGTTGCCGTCGCCGTGCGCCACGGGGTAGCGGACGATCTGGCCCTTGCGGTACTTGGTCGTGAAGGGGCTGTCCGTGTTCTCCACCCGCAGATGCACGGTGCGGCAGATGAACTTCAGCTTGGCGTTGCGCATCAGCGCGCCGGGCAGCAGCCCCGCCTCGGTGATGATCTGGAAGCCGTTGCAGATGCCGAGCACCCGCACGCCCTGATCGGCCCGCGCCTTGACCTCGCGCATGATCGGCGAGTGCGCCGCCATGGCGCCGGAGCGCAGATAGTCGCCATAGGAGAAGCCGCCCGGCACGAGGATCAGATCGACCTTGGGCAGTTCGGTGTCGCGGTGCCAGACCAGATGCGGCTTGGTTCCGCTGGCGGCCTCCAGCGCGGCGACGGCGTCGCGTTCGCGGTTGGAGCCGGGGAAAACGATGACGGCGGCCTTCATGGGGCTTGGAAAATCCGGCGTCGTGGGGGGAACGGTTCGAGGCCGGACACTAAAGGCCCCGCCCCGCCAAAGCAAGGGCAAGGACCCCGCCATTCTCCCTTATCGGCCCTGCGTTGACGCGCCGGCGGCCTGTTCGCGCAGCCAATCGGGGAAGGCGGGCGCCTCGGTGTGGCCGCGCTGGCGGCTTTCCAGCAGGTAATAGTGACCGGACACCACCCCCTCGGCCCCCAGCGGCGCGGTCAGCCGGCCGGTCTCCAGCGGGCGTTCCACGAACAGCCGCGGCACGATGGCGACGCCCAGCCCGTCTTCCGCCGCCTGGATGGCGAAGTAGGTGTGGTCGACCTCCATGCGGCTGCGGAAGGCGTCCAGCTCCAGCCCGTGCGCCGTGCTCCAGGCCGGCAGCAGGTCGGCGCGGGCGCGGATGGTGATGACCGTCCGGCGGGTCAGGTCGGCGGGGCTGCGCAGCGTTTCCAGCCCCGGCAGGGACGGGCTGCACACCGGCACGCAATGCTCGCGCATCAGGGGCAGCGGCTTCAGCCCGGCGAAATGGGCGGGGTCGCGGCGGATGGCGTAATCGAAGGGACGGCCGATGTCGATCGGGCCGGGGGCGGTGGACAGCGACACCGCCAGCTCCGGAAAGCGCTGCTGGAAGAGGGGCAGGCGCGGCAGCAGCCAGTGCATGGCGAAGGTCGGGATGCAGTCCACCCGCAGCGTCCGCCGCCCGTCGCCGTCGAGCAGCGTGTCGGTCGCCTGCTGGATCTCGGTGAACAGGTCGGCGATGCGGGTGAAGTAGCGCCCCCCGGCCTCGGTCAGCCGGACCTGCCGCTGGCTGCGGTCGAACAGCGCGATGCCGAGGAAGAGTTCCAGGCTGCGGATCTGGCGGCTGACCGCGCCGGGGGTGACGTTCAGCTCCTCCGCGGCGAGGCGGAAGCTGGAATGGCGGGCGGCGGCGACGAAGGCCCGCAGGGCGTTCAGCGGCGGGAAGCGGGAGGACATCCGTTGAGTTTTTCTCACCGGTCGGCGGAAGACAAGTCGTTTGTCGGTGTCCGACCGGCTGGCTAGGGTGCCTGCCGTTTTCCGTCGTCCCCTGGTCCGTCATGTCGCACATCACCCGCCGGCTGGTCTGGTTCCTTGGCGTCTCGCAGCTGCTGTGCTGGGGGATTTCCTATTATCTGATCGCCATCTTCGGGAATCCCATGGCCGCCGACCTGGGCCTGAGCCTGCCGGTGGCCTTCGGCGGCTTCACGGCGGCGCTGCTGGTCATGGGGGTGGTGTCGGGCAGCGTCGGGCGGGCCATCGACCGCTGGGGCGGGCGGCCGGTGATGGTCATCGGCTCGCTGTTGACGGCGGCGGGCTGCCTGGGGCTGGCCTCCTCCACCGGGCTGGTGAGCTACTACGCCTCCTGGCTGGTCCTGGGGCTGGCGATGCGGGCGAGCCTGTACGAGGCGGCCTTCGCCGCCCTGGCCCGGCTGGGCGGCCCGCTGGCGCGGGTGCCGATCTCGCAGATCACGCTGCTGGGCGGGCTGGCCTCGACGGTGCTGTGGCCGGTGGGGCAGGCGATGGCCGACGCCTGGGGCTGGCGCGGCGCCCTGGTCGCCTACGCCGTCATCGCGCTTCTGACCATCCCGCTGCACGCCGCCATCCCGTCCGACCGCTATGTGCGCCCGGCGATTCCCGCTGGAACGGAGCCCGCCGGGCCCGTCGACCCGCGGCGGCGGAGCTGGGTGGCGCCGCTGTTCTACATGGTGATGACCACGGCGGTCGGCGTGCTGACCTCGGCGATGTCGGCGCACATGATCGGCATCCTGGTCGGGCTGGGGGCGGCGCCCGCGGCGGCGGTGTGGATTTCCACGGTGCGCGGCGTCGGCCAGTCCTCGGCCCGGCTGTGCGAGGTGCTGTCGGGGTCCCGCCTGCACCCCACCGCCCTGGCGTTGCTCGCCTGCGGCCTGCTGCTGCCCGGCTTCCTGATCGGCTTGTGGAGCGGCGAGGCGCTGGCCGCCGGCGTCGCCTTCTCCCTGCTGTTCGGAGCGGGGGCCGGGCTGGCGACGATCGTGCGCGGCACGCTGCCGCTGGTGCTGTTTGACCCGCAGAGCTACGGCCGGACGGTCGGGCGGCTGCTGGTGCCGAGCTTCTACGCCGCCGCCCTGGCGCCGATGGGCTACGCGGTCATCATCGAGCGGGCGGGGGAGACGGCGGCGCTTCTGCTGTCCGCCGTCCTGGCGCTGGTGGCGGTGGGCGCGGCGGGGGTGCTGTGGGCGACCGGCCGCCGATAGTCGTCAGTCGCCGCCGTTCAGGCGCTTGTTCCAGTCCTCGACGCCCTGAGCCAGCCGGCGTTCGGCCAGCGTGCGCCAGGTCTGGGCCAACACCGGCAAGGCGGCCATCTCCGCCAGCGCCTCGCGGTTCAGCGTGTCCACGTAGAGGACGTGCAGCAGCCGGGCGAGCGTCCATTGCGGGTAGGGGCGCTCGACCAGGGTCAGCCGGTCGCCGGGGCCGATACGGCCGGGTTCCGGCACTCGGTAGTACCAGCCGGTGCGCCCGGTGGTCTGGACGCGCCTGGCCATGTCGGGCACGGCGAAGCGGTGGTTGAGCTTCCAGCAGGGCTGGCGGGCCTGGGCAACCTCCAGCAGGGCGGTGCCGGCGCGGAAGCGGTCGCCGACGCAGACGTCGGCCTCGGTCAGCCCCAGCGTGGCGAGGTTCTCGCCGAAGGCGCCGGGCTGGCCGAGCAGCGGCACCTCCCCGCCCAGCTCGTCCCGCCACGCCGGGTGGTGGTCCAGCGGGTAATGGTGGATGGCCTTGTCCGGCCCGCCATGGACGCGGCGGTCGGCCTGCTCGTCGTCCAGAAAGCCCTCGGGGCCGACGGCGCGCGGGCCGTCCACCGGGAACTTGGCGATGGCGCTGGTCCGCCCCGGCGGGCCGAAGGCGGCGACCTTGCCGACGAGGACGGCGGTGATGGTGGTCTCGGTCACGGTGTCTTCTTCCCTTTGGGCGGCTTCGAGGCTCTGGCCTGCTCCTGCAGGGCCACGTAATGGTGCCAGACGAGCTGGGCGGCGAGGCTGCGGTGCGGGCGCCAGGGCTCGGCGACGGCGAGGAGCTGCGTCTGGGTCGGCTTCTCCGCCCAGCCCTTCAGCCGCTGCACGCCGAGCTGGATGGCCAGATCGCCGACCGGCCAGATGTCCGGCCGACCGAGCGCCATCATCAGGTAGATTTCGGCGGTCCAGCGCCCGATGCCCTTCAGCGCAATCAGCGCCGCGATGGCCTCCTCGTCGTCCATTTTGTGGATGGCGTCGAAATCGAGTTGGCCGTCCGCGACGGTCCGGGCCAGCCCGCGGGCGTAGCCGATCTTCTGGCGCGACAGGCCGCAGGCCCGCAGGTCCTCGTCGGGCAGGGCCAGGATGGCGTCGGGCGTCACCACCCCGACCATGGCCTGGAGCTTGGCCCACAGCGCCGCGGCGACCGTGGTGGAGAGCTGCTGCTCGATAATCAGGCAGAGCAGGCCGGAGAAGCCGTCCGGGCGGCGGAAGTCGCGCACCGTCGGGCCGCCGACGCGCAGGGACTCGGCGAAGATAGGATCGAGCGCGGAGAGGTGGTTGATGGACATGGCCGAACGAAAATGGGGGATGCGCAGCGGTTGCGCATCCCCCATTTTCCGACAGGCAGGATTGAGCGGAGGCGGCCTCAGGCCACCAACTCTCAGGCCACCAGCTCGATCGCGTAGTCTTCGATCACGGTGTTGGCCAGCAGTTTGGTGCACATGGCCTCGACCTCCTTGCGGGCGGCGGCCTCGTCGGTGCTCTTGAGCTGAAGCTCGATGACCTTGCCGGCGCGGACGTCCTCGACGCCGTCGAAGCCCAGCGTGTGCAGCGCGTGCGCGATGGCCTTGCCCTGGGGGTCGAGAACGCCGCGCTTGAGGGTGACGTGAACCTTCGCCTTCATCGGATGTCCGCTCGCTTGATGGTGCTGATGGGTAGGGGATAAAAGGGGGTTACTGAACCGTCTTGGGACCCTTGACGTCCACCGGGCCGCCTTCGGGCAGGATGCCGAGGCGCCGGGCGACCTCCTGGTAGGCCTCCTCGACCTGACCGAGGTCCTGGCGGAAGCGGTCCTTGTCCAGCTTCTCGTTGGTCTTGATGTCCCACAGGCGGCAGTTGTCGGGGCTGATCTCGTCGGCGAGGACGATGCGCATCTCCTCGTTCTCCCACAGCCGGCCGAACTCCAGCTTGAAGTCCACCAGCCGCAGGCCGATGCCGAGGAAGAGGCCCGACAGATAGTCGTTCACGCGGAGCGACAGCGCCACCATGTCGTCGAGGTCCTGCGGAGCCGCCCAGCCGAAGGCCGTGATGTGCTCCTCGGTGACCATGGGATTGTTCAGCTCGTCGGACTTGTAATAATACTCAATGATCGAGCGCGGCAGCGGGGTCCCCTCGGGGATGCCGAAGCGCTTGGACAGCGAGCCGGCGGCGGTGTTGCGCACGACCAGCTCGATGGGGATGATCTCGACCTCGCGAACCAGCTGCTCGCGCATGTTCAGGCGGCGCACGAAGTGCGTCGGCACGCCGATTTCCGACAAACGGCTCATCAGATACTCGGAGATGCGGTTGTTCAGCACCCCCTTGCCGGTGATGATGCCCTTCTTCTGGTTGTTGAAGGCGGTCGCGTCGTCCTTGAAGTACTGCACCAGCGTGCCCGGCTCCGGACCTTCGAACAGGACCTTCGCCTTGCCTTCGTAGATGCGCCGACGTCGTGTCATGAGAGATCGTCCAAAAACGTGTAGCCCGGGCCGACGGGTGACCGGTCCAGGGGATATGCACAAGTGATATAGCAAGCTGGCCCAGGGAACACAATGCGCGGGGTCCGCCACCGCCTCACCCCAAGGAGACGGGCTGCCATGGCGCCTCGTGAGGACGGCCGGCGGCGAAGTGCCAGACCGGGTCCAGGTCCGGGCGCTCCACGGCGGGCAGGGCGATCAGCGCGCTCGACACCGTGCCGAAGCCGGTGGGCAGCAGGAAGTTCATCGCCCCGCGTTCGCCCCGCGCTCCGTCCCAGATGCGGCTCGCCAGCAATTCCGGCCAGCCGCCCCACAGATCCCCGGCCTCGCCCCGTTCCGGGTCGGGCGGTGCTGTGTGCTGGAAGAGGGGAAGATACTGGGCCTGCCGCGGGTCCGCCGCCACGTCGTCCAGGTCGCTGGCGGTGATCATGTGCACGCCTTCGGGGATCTCGATCACCTCCGGGCGGTTGCGGGAGGAGGGGCCGCGATGGACGAGCAGCCGGGCGTCGCGGTTGTCGGCGATCAGCAGGTTGAAGGGGCGGTAGGCCCGCGTGTCGAGCTGCGCCATGGCCAGCGCCGCCTCCGCCGCGTCGGCGAAATCCAGCGCGTCGAGCACCAGCTCGCCGCGCGACCGCTTGCCGGCCTCCGGCCCCAGCGTGCCCATGCGGTTCAGCACGGCGGCGACGACGCCCTCGTCGTTCAGGCCCAGCCAGGAGCCGCCGGCCAGCTCGTCCAGCCCGGCGACCACGTTGGGGCGGTCGGGCCAGTGGCGCGCCGGCGCCGTCCAGGGCCGTCCGGCCATTTCGTCGCGGTTGGCGCCCAGGATCAGGGGCCATGTTGCGTCCGGTCGTCGCAGGAGGATCACGCTGCACATGGGGAATCTTGCCTTCCGCTTCCCTCTTGGGTATGTCGCCGCACGCCGGATTCGTCGATTGGCCGGTGGGTGGGGGCGATGACGACGCCCGATCCACCGGCTATATAGTCTTGTATCTGGGAGCGCAAAACCAATCCAAGGAGCAGGGTCCCATGACGACCTTCGACGAGCGCGAGAGGGCCTTCGAGAACAAGTTCCAGCACGACCAGGACCTGCTCTTCAGGATTCGCGCGCGCCGCGACCGGCTGGCGGGACTCTGGGCGGCGAGCCTGCTGGGCCTGACCGGGGGCGAGGCCGACGCCTACGTCCGCCAGATCATCGACGCCGACATCTCGGCCACCGGTCCGCACGACATCCGCGACCGTCTGGCCGCCGACCTGCACGCGAGGGGCGTGGACATCTCCGACCACCGCGTGGAGAAGGAGCTGGCCCAACTGCTGGACGTCGCCCGCCAGCAGGTGCACGCGGAGTAAGGGGCGTGCCCCCACCCTGACCCTCCCCTGTGTCAGCGGGGGAGGGAAGGGGCCCGCGGCGAAGCCGTGGGAAGGGTGGGGGCCCCGAAGACCGAAGCCCCCGACCGATCACTCGCCGAACACGCGCTTGAACACCATGTCGACGTTCTTCGTGTGGTAGGTCATGTCGAACATCGGGGCCAGCGTCTCGCGGGAGATGTGCTTCGCGACGTCGGCGTCCGACGACAGCAGGTCGAGGAAGTTGCCGCCCTTCTCCCACACCTGCATGGCGTTGCGCTGCACCGCCTTGTAGCTGTCCTCGCGGCTCATCCCGGCCTGGGTCAGGGCCAGCAGGACGCGCTGCGAGAAGACCAGTCCGCCCAGATCGTCCAGGTTCTTCTGCATGCGCTCCGGATAGACCACCAGCTTGTCCATCATGCCGGTCAGGCGGGCCAGCGCGAAGTCCAGCGTCACCGTGGCGTCGGGGCCGAACATGCGCTCGACCGAGCTGTGGGAGATGTCGCGCTCGTGCCACAGGGCGACGTTCTCCAGCGCCGGGACGACGGCGGCGCGGACGATGCGCGCCAGACCGGTCAGGTTCTCCGACAGCACCGGGTTGCGCTTGTGCGGCATCGCCGAGGAGCCCTTCTGGCCCGGATGGAAATACTCTTCCGCCTCGCGCACCTCGGTGCGCTGGAGGTGGCGGATCTCCACGGCCAGATTCTCGATCGACGAGGCGATGACGCCCAGCACCGAGAAGTAGAAGGCGTGACGGTCGCGCGGGATGACCTGGGTGGACACCGGCTCCGGCGTCAGCCCCATCTTGGCGGCGACGTGCTGCTCGACCCGCGGGTCGATGTTGGCGAAGGTGCCGACGGCGCCGGAGATGGCGCAGGTGGCGATGTCGGCGCGCGCCTGGACCAGACGCTCCCGCCCGCGGGCGAAGGCGGCGTAATGGCCGGCCAGCTTCAGGCCGAAGGTCGTCGGCTCGGCGTGGATGCCGTGGCTGCGCCCGATGGTGACGGTGTCCTTGTGCTCGTAGGCGCGGCGCTTCAGCACGGCCAGCAGCTTGTCCATGTCGTCGAGCAGCAGGTCGGCGGCCTGGGTCATCTGCACGGCGAGGCAGGTGTCCAGCACGTCGGACGAGGTCATGCCCTGGTGGACGAAGCGCGCCTCCGGCCCGACATGTTCGGCGAGGTTGGTCAGGAAGGCGATGACGTCGTGGCGGGTCTCCCGCTCGATCTCGTCGATGCGGTCGATCTCCCACTTGCCACGCTCCCACACGGCGGCGGCGGCCTCCTTCGGGATGACGCCCAGCTCCGCCTGCGCGTCGCAGGCGTGCGCCTCGATCTCGAACCAGATGCGGAACCGGTTCTCCGGCTCCCAGATGCGGGCCATTTCGGGGCGGGTGTAGCGGGGGATCATCGGACTCTCCGGGGGTGGCGGACCTGAACGCTTGGGGGCGGGCGGGGCGCATCGGGACTTTGCAGCGGCGGAAACCGCCCCGTCTTGCTCGCGCGCGGGACCATAGCCGCGCCGGACGGCGCTGCAAAGCCCCTTCGCAGCCCCATCGGACACGGCGCGCGCGTCATAAGGTTTCCAAGGACAGGCTCTTGTTCCCGGAAAAATCGCAAAGACTGGCAATTGGTCGCGCCGGCTTCTTCACCTTGAACTTGCCGAGCCCCGGTCGTGCGCACTAATGATGTGTCATATGCGCCGTGGACGGGCAACGCCGGGCGTGGTTCCAGGAGGGCTTTCGTTGTCCGATCCGATCGCCGAGTTGATGCGCGAGCCGTCCCGGACTTCGGACGAAAGGCGCCTTTACCGTCTGCAGTTCCTGACCTCCCTGTTTCTGGTCGCGGCGGTGGTGGTGGGCTTGGGCGCCTACTTCATCTGGCAGCACCGGCTGGATTTCGAAGCCGACCTGAGGCAGACCGAAGCCCGCTACCTGGAAGTGCAGCGCCAGACCCTGCAGGAGGAACTGGAGAACGCGCGCTCCTACCTCGCCTACATGCGGTCGCGCACCGAACCGCTGCTGCGCGCCGAGCTGCGCGCCAAGGTGGACGAGGCCTACGGCATCGCCTGGACCATCTACGAGCGCGAGAAGGAGTATCTGCCGGAGGTGTCGATCCGGCAGTCGATCAAGGAAACCCTGCGGCCCCTGCGCTTCTTCGCCGGGCGCGGCTACTACTTCATCGACGACATGCAGGGCACCTGCGTGCTGCTGCCCACCGACCCGCAGCGGGAGGGCAGCTCGCTGCTCGACAATCGCGACGACCAGGGGCGCCCGATCATGCGCAACCTGATCCGCGCCGTGGACGATCCGGAGATGCAGGGCTTCACCCGCTACCGCTGGTACGCGCCGGGCAACCCGCACAGCATGTCCGACAAGTTCGCCTATGTCCGCCGGTTCGAGCCGTTCGACTGGCTGATCGGGGCCGGCGACTATGTCGGGGCGGTGGAGGAGAAGCTCCAGCGCGAGACCCTGGAGCGGCTGCGCGCCCGGCGCTTCGGGGATTCGGGCTTCATCGCCGTTCTGCGCGAGGATGGCGAGGTGCTGCTCTCGCCGACCTCGCCGGCGGCGGAGGGCAGGAACGCCCGCGACCTGCCGTGGGAGACCGAGAGGGACCTGGTCACCCGCCTGCTGGAGGCCGGGCTGACGGGCGGCGGGGAGCTGCGCTTCGACTGGGTGCATCCGGTCACCGGGCGCCCGGCGCCGAAGCTGTCCTACGCCTCGGCGCCGGACGTCTGGGGATGGGTGCTGGTCGCCGGCTTCTACGCCGACGACATCGACTCCGTGATGGCCCAGCGGCGGGCCGAGATCAGCGCCGGCATGAAGAAGCGCATCCTGACCACGGTGGCGGTGCTGGCGCTGGCGCTGGGCGCGTCGGCCGGGGTGTCCTGGCTGGTCACCGGCTGGGTCCGCCGCATCGTCCGCGGCTACCAGTCGAACATGCGGGAGAGCGACAGCATGCTGCGCGAGCGGGCGCGGCAGCTCTATCTCGCCAACTTCTTCGTGGACCATGTGTCCGAGATCGTCGTGCTGGCGGATGCGGAGCTGCGCATCGCCTACGTCAACCCCTTCGGCTGCGACGCTCTGGGCGCCCCGCTGGCCGGGCTCGCCGGCACCCACGCCGACTTGCTGGAACGTTTCCGCGACGAGGCGGCCGAGGCGTCGGCCCATTACGAGACGCTCTACCAAACCCGCGACGGGCGCGCGCTGGAGCTGGAGGTGACGGCCAGCCGCGTCACCTACGAAGGCGACGCCTACTACTGCGCCATCGCCCGCGACATCTCGGAGCGCAAGCGCGCGGAGTGGGAGCTGCGGCTGTCCGCCAAGGTGTTCGACAACGCCGCGGAAGGCATGGTCGTCACCAACGAGAAGAACCGCATCGTCGCGGTCAACGACGCCTTCTGCCGCATCACCGGCTACAGCCGCGAGGAGGTGATCGGCGGCGATCCGGCCATGCTCGCCTCGGGCCGGCAGGACGGCGCCTTCTACGCCGAAATGTGGGTGAAGCTGAAGGAGGAGGGCCACTGGTCCGGCGAGATCTGGAACAAGCGCAAGTCCGGCGAGGTCTATCCGGAGTGGCTCAGCATCCAGATGGTGCGCAACGAGGCGGGGGAGGCCGTCAACTACATCGCCGCCTTCTCCGACATCACCGAGAAGCGCGCCCAGGAGGAGCGCATCCGGCACTTGGCGCAGTATGACTTCCTGACCGACCTGCCCAACCGCTTCCTGCTGTGCGACCGGCTGGAGCGCGCGATGCTCGCCGCCGACCGGCACGGCACCAAGGTGGGGCTTTTGTTCGTCGATCTCGACCGCTTCAAGACCATCAACGACAGCCTGGGGCATGGTGTCGGCGACCGGCTGTTGCGCGCGGTGGGGGCCCGGCTCCTGGAGACGGTGCGGGCCAGCGACACCGTCAGCCGCCAGGGCGGCGACGAGTTCGTCATCCTCGTCAACGACCTGGACGGACCCGACGCGGCCTGCTCGGTGGCCCGCAAGGTGCTGAGGGCGATGACCGAATCCTTCCCGGTGGACGGGCACGAGCTGCAGATCTCGCCGTCCATCGGCATCGCGCTCTATCCCGACGACGCGACGACCATCGACGCGCTTCTGAAATGCGCGGACATGGCGATGTACGCCGCCAAGGAGGCGGGGCGCGCCAACCATCAGTTCTTCACGCCGCAGCTGAACAAGCGGGCGTCGGAGCGGATGTGGCTGGAAAGCAACCTGCGCCACGCCCTGGCCGACAACGAGCTGGAGCTGCATTTCCAGCCGCAGTTCGCCGTGGACGGCCGCCGTCTTGTGGGCGCGGAAGGGCTGCTGCGCTGGCGCCGCCGCGACGGCACGATGATCCCGCCCGGCCAGTTCATCCCGGTGGCCGAGGACACCGGCCTGATCCAGCCGATCGGCGACTGGGTGCTGGGCGAGGCCTGCCGCCGCGCCGCCGACCTGCTCGCCCGCGGCCATCCGCTTCTCATCGCCATCAACCTGTCGGCGGTGCAGCTGCGCCGTCCCGGTCTGGCCGACCGCGTGGCCTTCTGGCTGGACGCCTACAAGGTCCCGGCCCGCTGCCTGGAGCTGGAGGTGACGGAAAGCGTCCTGATGGACGAATCCGACATGGTCACCGGCACCTTCGCCCGGCTGCGCGAGATGGGGGTGGCGCTGGCCATCGACGATTTCGGCACCGGCTATTCCAGCCTCAGCTATCTCAAGCGCTTCCGCGTCGACAAGCTGAAGATCGACCGCTCCTTCGTGACCAGCCTGACCGACGGGTCCGACGGCGGGGCCATTGCCGAGGCGATCATCGGCATGGCGCGCTCGCTGCGCATGCAGACCCTGGCCGAGGGGGTGGAGACCGAGGAGCAGTTCGGCGGGCTCGCCCGGCTGGGTTGCGACCAGATCCAGGGCTATCTGCTGGGCCGCCCCATGCCCTATGACGACTTCGTGGCCTTCATCGCCCGTCACGCCGCCCCCCCGGAAGCGGTCGGGGAGGCGGTCGGCTGATGGGCGATGCGCTCCAGGGAGCGCGGGCCAGGAGCGCGAGGGGGGCTTACGCGCCCAGCACGCTGCGGTCGTTCTTGGCGGCCAGCGCCTGGAAGTAGGGGCCGAGCTTGGCGTCGTCGAGGCCGAAGGCCTGCTGGAAGCGCGCGATCAGGTCACGCTCGCCCTGTTCGGCCTCGCCGTCGGCCATGGCGCTGTCGATCATGTTCAACAGGATGCACAGCCGCTGCTGCTCGTTCAGGTTCGGCGTGGCGGCGGCAAGGAAGGCGTCCGGCGGGGTGCTGCGCGCGTATTTGAAGCAGCGGTCCAGTTCCTCCCGCGTGGCGCTGCGGCCCATCACGGACAGCAGGTGGCCGACCTCCTCCGGGTCCAGCTCCCCGTCCGAGCCCATGCAGTAGATCAGCGAGACGACGAGCGTCCGGCGGGGGGTGAGATCCAGCGGCGCCGATCCCTTGAACATGTCGAAAAGGCCCATGGTGCTACCTCTATGGTGACGAACGCCGCACATATGGGGGCGCCGATCCAGGCGACAAGATGGGACTGCAGGACAGGGTTGCGGCTATATCAACCCTTGGGCTTTGAAGCTGACATGCTTGCCCTTGCCGACGATGACGTGGTCATGGACCGCGATGCCCAGGCTGTGGGCGGCGCGCAGGATCTCCTTGGTCATCTCGATGTCGGCGCGGCTGGGGGTGGGATCGCCGGACGGGTGGTTGTGCACCAGGATGATGGCGCTGGCCGACAGCTCCAGCGCGCGCCGCACCACCTCGCGCGGGTAGACCGGGGTGTGGTCCACCGTGCCGGTCTGCTGCACCTCGTCGGCGATCAGCTTGTTCTTGCGGTCGAGGAACAGCAGGCGGAACTGCTCCATCGGCTGGTGCGCCATGGCGGCGGTGCAGTAGTCCAGCAGCGATTGCCAGTTGGCCAGCACGGGCCGGTCCATCACCCGCTGGCGCATCCCGCGCAGCGCCGCCGCCCCGACCGCCCGCAGCGTCGCGACGGCCTTGTCGGAAGCCAGCGAAACCTCTCCCACGCAATAGGTGCGCAGACGGGGCGGCGGGGCGTTGACGACGCTCCAGATGTCGCCGAAATCGCGGATCAGGGCCTTGGCCAGCGGCTTCACGTCGCGGCGCGGGTTGACCGCGAAGAGGATCATCTCCAGCAGCTCGTAATCCTGGAGCGCGTCCGGGCCGCCGTCGAGGAAACGGGTGTAGAGACGCTGGCGGTGGCCCTTGTGGTGGGGGTCCTCCGAAGCAGGAATGGCGGACGGCTCCAGCCCGGGTAGCTCCCGAGCCTCCACCGCATCCCCAAGCCGCTTCGCGCTCTTCCGTCCCGCCATCCCGACGCCACCATACGAATGTGTGCGTCGGGACTATACCTCTTCCGCGCGAAAATCACATCCGCGGGAACATCACGCTCGGAGCGCCATCACACCGCCGCGGTCGCTTCCTCGGCCGGGACGGCGTAGGGGGGCTTGTGGAAGCCGGCGGGGGACAGGGTGAAGATCTCGCAGCCGTCCTTGGTCACGCCGATGGAATGCTCGAACTGGGCGGACAGCGACTTGTCCTTGGTCACCGCGGTCCAGCCGTCGCCGAGGATCTTCACGTCGTAGCGGCCGGCGTTGATCATCGGCTCGATGGTGAAGATCATGCCCTCGCGCAGGACGGCGCCGGTGCCGGGGTTGCCGAAATGCAGGACCGACGGCGGCTCGTGGAAGACGCGGCCCAGCCCGTGGCCGCAGAAGTCACGGACCACCGAGTAGCGGTGACCTTCCGCGAAGGTCTGGATGGCGTGGCCAATGTCGCCCAGCGTGGCGCCCGGCTTCACCTGGGCAATGCCGATCATCAGCGCGTCGTAGGTGACGTCCACCAGCTTCTTCGCCTTCACGCCGACGTCGCCGCACAGATACATGCGGCTGCTGTCGCCGTACCAGCCGTCCAGGATCGGGGTGACGTCGATGTTCAGGATATCGCCGTTCTGCAACCGCTTGTCGCCGGGGATGCCGTGGCAGACCACATGATTGACGGAAATGCAGTTGGCCTTCGGGAAGCCGCGGTAGCCGAGCGGGGCCGGGACGCCGCCATGGTCGCGGATGTGCTGCTCCAGCAGCCGGTCCAGCTCGCCGGTGGTGACGCCCGGCTGGACATAGGGCGTGATGAAATCGAGCGTGGCCGCGGCCAGCCGTCCGGCCTTGCGCATGCCCTCGAAATCCTCCGGCCCATGAATCCGGATGCGATGGGAATCGAGGTCGTCGTGGTCCAAGAGAGTCGTCCCTTACAGATCAGGTCCCAAGAAAACGCGCCGGCAGGCCCGGCGGCGAACAGAGATTGCGGTCAATCCGTGCGGATCGGCCCATGCAGGATCGGCAAAGGCCGTTCCAGCTCGATCGCCTGCGGGGTGATCCTACAGGACCAGCACACGGCTTCCACCCCCGATTCGAGCGCGAGGCGCAATCCGGCGGCGTAGGCGGGGTCGATGTCGGCGGCGACTCGGAAGTGGGTGCAGTCGGCGCGCTGCACAAGATAGACCATGACCGCCCGCGCGCCCTGGCGGACCATCCCGGCCATCTCCACCAGATGCTTGGCGCCGCGGGCGGTCACGCAGTCGGGGAACTCGGCGGCCCGCCCGTCGCCCCGCGCGGGGCGGCGCAGATGGACGTTCTTGACCTCGACATAGGCCGGCGGCCGGGCCTCGTCCTCCAGCAGGATGTCGATGCGGGAGTTGCGGCCGTACTTCACCTCGCGGCGCAGCCGGGCATAGCCGGCCAGTTCCGGGATGGTGCCGGCGGCGATGGCGGCGGCGACCAGCCCATTGGGATGCGACGTGTTGACGCCGACAAGACAGGGAGTGTCGGGCTCGTCAAGCGCCTCGACCAGCTCCAGCGTGTGGGCGAGCTTGCGCTTGGGATTGTCCGACCGCGACAGCCAGACGGCGGCGCCGGGAGCGTCCAGCCCGATCATGCTGCCCGAGTTCGGCACATGGGCGGTGACCAGGGTGCGGTCGAGGTCCACGTCGGCGAGAAACCGCTTGTAGCGGCGGACGAGGCGGCCTTGCAGGAGGGGGGTGGGGAAGCGCATCTTGGGCCCCAGGTTAAAGCGCGCCCCCGCCGCCCGGCAAGCCCGCCATCCCCGCCACAACCGAGAACGGAGCCGACTCCGCATGTCCGCGCCCTCCCCGAATCCCAACCCGACCGCCGCCGTCCTCGTCATCGGCAACGAGATCCTGTCGGGCCGCACCAAGGATGCCAACCTGCCGCACATCGCGGAGAAGCTGGCCGGCATCGGTGTCCGTCTGCGCGAGGCCCGCGTCGTCCCGGACGTGGAGGAGGAGATCGTCGCGGCGCTGGACGCCCTGCGCGGCCGCTACGGCTACGTCTTCACCACGGGCGGCATCGGGCCGACCCACGACGACATCACCTCGGCCTGCGTCGCCAAGGCCTTCGGCGTGCCGCTGGAGCGCAACGCCGAGGCCGTGGCCCGGCTGGAACGCCATTACGGCGACCCGTCGAAGCTGAACGAGGCGCGGCTGCGCATGGCCAACATCCCGGCGGGCGCGTCGTTGATCGACAACCCGATCAGCGCCGCGCCGGGCTTCCGCATCGGCAACGTCTTCGTCATGGCGGGCGTGCCCAACATCATGCAGGCGATGCTCGACGGCGTCCTGCCGCAGCTGGAGGGCGGGCCGGACCTGCACGCCCGCACCGTCGCCTGCGAACTGGCCGAGGGCCAGATCGCCGCGGATCTCGGCGCCCTGCAGGACCGCTACGCGGACCTGGAGATCGGCAGCTATCCCTATTTCCGGAACGGCTTCTTCGGTGTCAGCCTCGTTCTGCGCGGCACCGACGAGGCCCGCGTGGTGGCGGCCACGGAGGAGCTGGCGGGCATCGTCCTGCGCTTGGGCGGTACGCCGAACGTCACGGTGGGGACCAAAGGCTAGAGAAGCCCTTAGGACGCCAAGCCACCCTTGGTCATATTGTCGCCGCCCTGGGTAATTCTATGTTGAGGACTGGGATGTGACGGTCATGAAAAGTCGTGCCATGAAACCCTTCGAAAAAGCGGCGATCCTGTTCTTGCTGAAGCATCTGGCATCCGGCGTGGCCGGGGCTGTTGTTCTGGCGACGGGGCTTTTGGTTCTTGACGTCGCCAATCTGGCGACTCTGATGGGAAACAGCGATCACGGCATTATTGCCGCGATCATGCTGTATGCCAGCCTCATCCTCACCTTCGGCAGCGTGGCGATGGGCATCGGCATCATGACCCTGAACGAGGACACGCGCCCCTGACCGGCGCCGGACACCCGTTTGGATGAAGCCCGGCCGGGCCTAGGCCGCTCAGAACGGCCCGAAGCTGTCGTATGCCCAGACCAGCGCCACGATGGCGGCGACCCAGACCGCCGCGTAGGGCAGCCAAGTGTTGCGGTTGCGCCGCAAGGCCGCCGGGACGACCAGCACGGCGATCATCAGCACGCTCACGACACCCAGCCAGTTGATCGATTCCAAACTCACCTCCCTTGAACGCCAGGGTTGCGGGGATTTTTGCGTGTCCGGCGCCTCAAGCGCGCTCAATCCTTGACCAAACGCCCGCCGATTGTCTAAGTCAATCCAGCGGAACGGTGGGGTGCATACAATGATATGCAACTCCGGCGGGCGGGGGCAACCCGTTCTCCGAGCCGATCCGCGACGGTGCGCGGGCGTGGCGGAATCGGTAGACGCAAAGGACTTAAAATCCTTCGCTTAGGCATGCGGGTTCGAGTCCCGCCGCCCGCACCATAAATCCAAAAATGGCGATATCCAGGATCTCGCGCCGATGGGCGTGGACCGGGCTGGTGGCGGGCTGCGATTGCCCCGCTTTGGGCTTCCGTGGGTCCTGTTGCTCTTCACGAGCATTGTAGATCCGGCATCCCAAACTTCCCATATTTCAAGAAAAATTGTGTTTATATCGCAGTTTCATGAAGTAAAACTATCAAAATTCGTTGGGTTGCTTTTCTAGGTTTCACTTCATCGTCCAGCCTGCCCGGCGCTGTTTTTGATATTCACTCGCAATTGCGATGGCTGTTCTGATGTGATGTGGAGAATTTGTTCTGTCGACTGCCGTCCAGCTGGTTGCCAAGGCTCGACAAATGGGGCATGGTCATTCCAGAAACGTTGCGATTCGACAAACAAACCGCATGGAGGCAGGGCGTGAAGGGCGATCCGCAGGTCATCACCCATTTGAACAAGATCCTGACCAACGAGCTGACGGCGATCAACCAGTACTTCCTGCATGCCCGCATGCTGAAGAACTGGGGCCTGAAGCGCATTGCGCACAAGATCTACGAAGAATCCATCGACGAGATGAAGCACGCCGACAAGATGATCGAGCGCATCCTGTTCCTGGAAGGTCTTCCCAACCTTCAGGACCTGGGCAAGCTGATGATCGGTGAGGACGTGCCGGAAATGCTCGGCAACGATCTGAAGGTGGAGCACAAGGCCCGCACCGATCTGATCGACGCCATCACCCTGTGCGAGCAGGTCCGCGACTACGAGACGCGTGCGCAGCTCACCGAGCTGCTGGACGACACCGAAGAGCACATCGACTGGATCGAGACGCAGCTCGACTTGATCCAGCGCGTGGGCATCGTCGCCTACCAGCAGGAGCAGATCTACGGCGAGAGCTGATCCGCTCGAAGCCACTCGGGACTGATCGGAGGGGCGTGGCCACGGGCCGCGCCCCTTTGCGTTTCCCCCTTTTTCGCAGAGTGGCGGGGCGGTGTCGGCAACGCCTTGTTAACCATGTTGCCATAGATTGCGGGTTTCCGCTTCAGTCTGTACGGGAACCGCCATCATGCTCCCCATCACGTCCTTGCAGGTTGACGACCTGACGCCGAAGGAGACCGCCGCCGTCGCGCACGCCTATCTGGCGGCGCTGGATGAAAGCGACCTGGATCAGGGCGATCATGAGAGCGCCTTCGACCGGGCGCTGGAGACGTTGCGCGGCTACCGTCCCGGCTTGCCGCTGAACGTTGCCGCGGCGGAGCTGGAATTGCTGCTGGCCTCCCTGCCGGCCGCCGTCTCCGCCGCCCAGGAGCCCGCTCTGGCGTAAGGCGCGCCCGGCCGTTTTCTCTTCGGCTTACGATGAAGGCCCGCTCCGGTTTTCCGGGGCGGGCCTTTTCACTGTCCGGGTCGGCGGCCCCGGCGCGCCGGTCACAGCCCCATCGTTCACAGCCCGGTCTGCGGCTTGCCGGTGTCGGCCGTCTTGGTCACGCCGGGGTCGATGAGGGGCTGCAGCGCCGGGGCGATGCTCTTCAGCAGCTGGGCGGGCAGTGCGCTGGTGAAGCGGTAGTTGTCGGCCTCCGGGCCATGGACGAAGGCCGTCATGGTGCCGAAGAAGCGGTCGCCGATGTAGAAGGCGAAGGTCGCCGTCCGGTTCACCGCCCGCGACTCGATCAGGTGCCCGCCGGGGCCGTAGCGGTCCAGCCGGTGGTCGCCCGTGCCGGTCTTGCCGCCGATCGGGATGACCGCCCCCGCCGAGTCCTTGAAGGAGCCCCAGACGCGCTTGGCCGTGCCGTTCTGCGCCACGTCCATCAGCGCCTTGCGCAGGGTGGCCGCGACCTCCGCCTTCATCACGCGCTGCCCGCGCAGCTCGCCCAGGCCGACGATGGCCTCGTAGGGCGTGCCGGCGGCGAAATGCAGCTTGCGCACGCGCACGGTCGGCTGGCGCACCCCGTCGTTCTGGATGATGCCGACCAGTTCGGCCAGGGCCGCCGGGCGGTCGGCGGAGCTGCCGATGGCGGTGGCGAAGGACGGGACGAGCGTTTCGAAGGGGTAGCCCAGCTTGCGCCACTGCTCGGTGATGCGCTGGAAGGCCTCCTCCTCCAGCCCGATACGGATGCGGGTGTTCTGGGCCGACTGCCCCTTCTTGAACAGCCAGCGGTAGCTTTCCTGGCGCTCCTGCACACTGGCCTCCAGCACCTCCTGCCGCTTGGCGTCGGGGCGCTTCTGCAGGTAGGAAACCAGCCACAGCTCCAGCGGATGGACGCGCGCCAGATAGCCGAGGTCGTTCAGCGGGAACTTGCCCGGCCCGTATTTGCCGTAGAGCGACGCGATGTCGCCGTCGTCCAGCTTGGCGTCGGGCAGGCGGGCGCGCAGGAAGGCGCCGAACTCCTTCACCCCGGCCTGCGGGCGTACGGTGCGGAAGATCACCGACAGGCGGTGCGGCATCGGCCGCGACCGGGCCGCCAGCATGGTCAGCATCGCGTCCGGCGTGTGCTTCCGGTAGCTGTTGTAGAAGCGGTTCAGGAAGTCGCTGCCTTCCTTGTCGGCGAAGCGGGCGAGATAGGCCTGGCGGGCGGGGTGGTCGGGGTTGTGCAGGATGTCGGTGCTGTCGTCGCCGCCTTCGGACAGATAGAACTGCACGACGTCGCGCATCATGCGGATGAAGGGCAGGTTGACCGAATTGCGCAGTGACTCGGTCACGGTCAGGATGCTGCCGTTGTCGCGGGGGTTGAAGTTCACGAAGCTGTGCAGACCGCCGCCGGTGAAGAAGGCCTCGCCGGGGTTCGCCGAGTAGCGGCGCTCCATGGCGGCGTCGAGCATGGCGCTCAATCCGCGGTTGCCGGACGTCGACAGCCAATTCGCCGCCCAGCGCGTCAGGTTGTCGGACGCCTCCTCCTCCACGTCGGCGAGGAAGTCCTTGGGCAGGTGGGCGTAGCGGGTGTGCAGCTCCGCCACGATCTCCAGGTAGGTCGCCAGCGTGCGCAGCTTCGCCGTGGAGCCGAGGTCGAGCTTGGCGCCCTCGTTGATGTCCAGCGGCTGGTCGAGGTTGTCGGCCTGGACGCGCAGGTAGTTGGCGTCCGGCCCGCGTTCGTACAGCGTGACCGAGTAGATGATCTTGGACAGATCGCTGCCCTTGGTGTCGAGCAGCCGCTCGCCGGTCAGCCCCATCTGCGCGGCGAAGGCCGGGTCGCCCAGCTTCGCCAGAACCTCGACCACCCGCTGCTGCGCCGGGGCGTCGAGCGTCGATTCGGCGGTCAGGTCGATGCGGTCGAGCTGGTAGAGGCTGGACACGCCGAGCATGGAGAGAAGCCGGGCGCGGATGGCGTTGGGGGCCTTCTGCTCCACGAAATTGGCGGTCTGGGCCTGCGGCGGGTCCTCGCGGAACTTCAACGTCAGGCCGAGGGCCGCGTCGCGCAGCGCGGTGTCGATCACGCCCGCGCCATGCAGCACGCGCAGATGGCTGTCGGCCAGCCGCTCCAGCGCTTGCCGGTCCTGGATCAGGTAATAGGAGGGACGGCGCTGGGCGAGCAGAAGGCTCAGAACCTGCTTGTAGGCCAGCGCCTTCACCTGCAGGGCGCGGTCGTCGGCGGGCTCCTCCGACAGCACCTTCTCGGCGATGGCGAGGTCGGTGCCGAACCAGGCCCACAGCCCGTCGCCCAGCCCGTTCACCTCGCCGAAGCCGGGGCGCCCGGTCAGCGGGGTGGAGTTCAGATAGTCGATCAGGATGCGGCGGCGGTGGGCGCCGGTGTCCTCGCCGTCCAGATAGGCGCGGGTGCTGGCCGAGATCATCTGGCGCAGCTTCTCCGTGGCGCCGCTGGTCTGGCCATCGGGGGAGTGGCGGTACTTCTCGATCTGGGTTGCCAGGGTCGAGCCGCCGGGGGAGCGCTGGCCGGGCTTGACCCACTGCACCGGCAGCATCGCCACGGCGCCGGCGAAGCGGTCCCACTCCACGGCGGGGTTGCGGCGCGGCTCGTCGGTGTTCAGCAACTCGCGGTTCTCAATGAACAGCAGCGTGGCGGCGACCAGCGGCGGCACGTCCTCGAACTTGGCGAAGACCCGCTCCGGGTAGCGGGCGGAGAACAGCGCGGTGCCGTTGCGGTCCAGCAGGGTCAGGCCGGCGCGCGTCTTCTCGTGGTAGATCGGGAAGCCGCCGGCGGCCATGAACTGGTCGAGCCTCGGCGACAGATGCGCCTGCATCTCCACCGCGTACATGTCCGAGGTCAGCGAGCGCAGATAGCCGGGCAGCCCGACATAGCCCATCCGCTCGTTGTAGGGACCCTGGGTGGGGTGGCGCGCGGCGGGGTTCGGTCCCTCGCTCAGCGTGTAGGTCATGTCCTTGGCATAGCCGGCGAGCAGGCGGGCCTGCAGCCGCGACGTGCGCATCTCCTCCTGCGCCAGAAGAGCGCCGCCGCCCAGCGTCGCCGCCAGCGTCACACCCCAGATCGCGCGCCGCACCCACAACCGTGTCATGTCCGGCTCCAGCCATGACCGCGGGCGACGCCCGCGAATTGGTTAAAATGCTTGGCAAAAAGGCCAAGCGATATGGCCGGAATGTAGAGGCGCCTTGGTTAACAACCGGTGTAATCCCCTGACCTTCGGGGGTGCGAGTCCGCCTCGAAATCGGTGTAACTCAAATTCGTAGCGGACCGTTGCGGCGGCGCCACGAATGCGCCCAGTGGTTGTGGGGTTAAGGGGCGTGACCGCGCGCCGCCACGAAATCCGTTAACGCCGTGCGCAGGCGGGCGACCACGCCGGACCAGTCGCCAGAGCGGTCCTGGCCGAACACCCGCATGGTCGGGTACCAGGGGTTGACCTCTCGGTTGCCCAGCCAGCGCCAGCAGGCGTCGGCGCGCGACAGCGTCCAGGTGGGCCGCCCCAGACCGCCCGCGAGGTGGCAGACGGAGGTGTCCACCGTGATGACGAGGTCCAGCGTCTCGGCCAGCGCCGCCGTGTCGGCGAAGTCGCGGACGCCGCCCATGGGGTCGGCGATGTCCATGCCCGCCGGGGCCTCGGCCAGTTGCGCCGCGCCCGGCCCCATCTGGAGGCTGACGAAGCGCACCCCCGGCACCTCGGCCAGGGGGGCCAGGGCGGCCAGAGGCAGGCTGCGCCGCCGGTCGATCGGGCTGGCCACCCCGCGCACCGTGCGCGGCGACCCCGCCCAGACCAGCCCGACGCGCGGACGCCCATCCTTCACCGGAAAGCGCTCGCGCCACGCCGCGACGTCGGCGGGATCGGCGCGCAGATAGGGCACCGCGGCCGGGATGCTGTCCAAATCCGTCGCGAAGGCACGGGGCAGGCTCATCATCGGGATGTGCAGGTCGAAGGCGGGAAGCTCTCCGCCCCAGGCGACGGCGGCGGATACGCCGTCCACCCGCTCCATCAGCCGGACCAGCAGGGGGGAGCAGCCGACCACCACCCGCGCCCCCCGCCCGGCCAGCAGCGGCGCATAGCGGACGAATTGCAGCGTGTCGCCGAGCCCCTGTTCGGCGTAGAGCAGGACGGTGCGGCCCGCCACGTCTTCGGCACCGGTCCATTGCGGCTGCGGAAAGCTGCGGTGCACGGGGTCGAGCTGCCGGGTCTCCCACCGCCATTCGAACTCCTCCCAACCCTCGCGGAGCTGGCCGGAGGCGAGCAGGGCGACGGCGAGCGCCAGATGGGCGTCGGCGTCGGCGGGGGCGAGGCGGGTGGCCTCCCGCCCGGCGGCGACGGCCTCGTCGCGGCGGCCCTCGTGCAGCAGGAGCGACAGACGGTTGCGGTGGAAGGCGGCCCGTTCCGAGGCGATGCGCGTCGCCCGCGCGCATTGGCGCAGCGCCTCCGCGACGCGGACGGTCTGTTCGAACAGCGGCACCATGTTGCCGTAGGCGTCGGCGTTGCCGGGGTCCAGCGCCACCGCCCGGTGCCCGGCGCGCTCGGCGTCGTCGAAGCGCCCCAGCGTGACCAGGAGATGGACGAGGTTGGTCTGCGCGTCGGCCAGCGTGGGGTCGAGCCGCAGCGCCTCGCCCAGCGCTTCCACGGCGCCCTCCGGGTCGCCCGTCTGGGCCAGCGCGGCGCCAAGCATGCGGTGCGCCTCGGCGCGCTGCGGGGCGAGGCGGCGGGCCTTGTGGAAGGCGTCGGTGGCGCCCGCCCAGTCGGAGGCGGCGTAAAGCAGCATGCCGGCCCGTTCGAAGGCTTCGGCCAGCGGCTCGCTGTCGGTGGCGGCGCTGGCCGTCAGGGCGCGGGTCAGGGCGCGGTGGGCGGCGGGACCGTCGCCGGCCTCGATCAGGGCGCCGCCCAGGGCGAACCAGTCGCCGGCGCCCTCGGGTTGCAGGGCAAGGACGCTGCGGAAGGCGGCGGCGGCCTGCGCCGCCCCGTCGGCCGTGCCCAGCGCCATCAGCGCCTTGCCGAGATTGCCGTGGATGTCGGCGGCGAGCGGCAGCCGGGCCGCCGCCTTGCCGATCATCGCCACCCCGTCCGCCACCGCGCCGGTCTGGGCCGCCAGCAGCCCGGCGAAATGCAGGGCGTGGGGGTTGTCCGGGTCCACCTCCAGGATGCGGCCGTAGAGCAGCCGCGCCTCCTCCAGCCGCCCGGACAGATGATGGTCGAGCGCGAGGTTCAGGGCTTCGGCGACGCTGGCCATGGGCGGGGCTCACTGCGGTGGACGACCCCTCTCCCCTCTGGGGAGAGGGTGGCCCGGAGGGCCGGGTGAGGGGGTTGCGCGGGGCGCTACGTCCGGCACAAGCGCAACCCCCTCACCCTGACCCTCTCCCCAGAGGGGAGAGGGGACTTCAAATGCAATGACCCCGCCTGCGGCGGGGGGGGAAGACGTCAGGCCCCCAGCAGTTCCTTCGCCTTGGCCGCGAGATCGGCCAGCGGGACTTCGACCTGCTCGCCCTTCACCAGATGCTTCAGCGTCGCCGTGCCGCGGGCCTTCTCGTCGGAGCCCATCAGGACGACCAGCGGAATGCCCGCCTTGTCGGCGTACTTGATCTGCTTGGCGAGCTTGCCGCCGTCGAGCTGGATTTCCGTGTTGAGGCCCGCCGCCCGCAGCGCCGTCGCCAGACCGTAATAGTCGGCGGACAGGGCCGGGTCCATCTGCGTCACCAGGACCTGGGCGGTCGCGCCGCCGTCCTTGATGATGCCGGCTTCCATCAGCTGGTAGAACAGCCGCGTCGCGCCGATGGAGATGCCGACTCCCGGCAGCTTCGACTTGGTGTAGTGGCTGGCGAGGTTGTCGTAGCGCCCGCCGGAGCACACGCTGCCGATGCCCGGATGGTCGTTCAGGAAGGTTTCGTAGACCGTGCCGGTGTAGTAATCCAGCCCGCGCGCGATAGCGAGGTTGATGCGCACCACGCCGTCCGGCACCTGGAGGGCCTTCAGCCCCTCGATGACGGTGGTCAGCTCCGAGACACCCTGACGGAAGGTCTCGTTGTCGATGCCCAGCGCGCCTAGCGCGGCGAGCGTCTCCTCGTTGGTGCCCTTGGCGTCGATCAGGGACAGGATCTTTTCCGCGGCGTCGGCGGCCATGCCGAGGCCGGTCAGGCTGTCGCGCACCTTGTCGCGGCCGATCTTGTCCAGCTTGTCGATCTCGCGAAGGACCAGGACGCGCTTCTCCGCGTCATCCACCCCCAGCCCGTCGAGCAGGCCGAGCAGGACCTTGCGGTTGTTCACGTTGATGGTGAAGCCGCCGAAGTCCAGTTCGCGGAAGACGTGGTAGATGACCGCCGGGATCTCCGCGTCGTAATGAGCGGACAGGCTGTCCTTGCCGATCACGTCGATGTCGCACTGGTAGAATTCGCGGAAGCGCCCGCGCTGCGCGCGCTCCCCGCGGTAGACGCGCTGGATCTGGTAGCGGCGGAAGGGGAAGGCGAGGTCGCGCTCATGCTCCGCCACGTAGCGGGCGAGCGGCACCGTCAGGTCGAAGCGCAGCGCGATGTCCGGCTTGTTCCCCTGCTGAATGGCGCCGGTGGACTGCACGAAATAGACCTGCTTCTCGGTCTCGCCGCCGGACTTGGTCAGCAGGGTGTCCACCGTCTCGAACACCGGGGTTTCCACCGGCACGAAGCCGAACCGCTCATAGCCGCGGCGGATGGTGTCGAGCAGACGCTGGAAGGCCACCTGCTGGCGCGGCAGCAGCTCCATCGTTCCGGGCGGGGTGCGGGGGGTAATGAGGCTCATCGGCGCGGGTCCGGCTTCGAATGTCCCTGGGGATTCGGCTAGGGTTCTAGCGGCTTTCGCCGGTCCCGTCACCAATGCAGTGGCCGGATACCGTTGAGCGGGGGGCCGTAAGGGTCTAGAACTCCGGCAAACCCCCATACATCCGTGCCGGAGCCGCCATGCCCACCGACCGTCTCGTCCTTCGCCGTCCCGACGACTGGCATGTGCACCTGCGCGACGGCGCCATGCTGAAGGCGGTGCTGCCCTTCACCGCTCACCAGTTCGGCCGCGCCATCATCATGCCGAACCTGAAGCCGCCGGTGACCCGTACGGCCGACGCCGTGGCCTACCGGGAGCGCATCCTGGCCGCCCTGCCGGAGGGCCACGCCTTTACGCCGCTGATGACCGCCTATCTGACGGACGGCACCGACGCCGAGGATCTGGCCCAGGGGTTCGAGGACGGCGTGTTCGCCGCCGCCAAGCTCTACCCGGCCAACGCCACCACCAACAGCGCCCACGGCGTGACCGACCTCGGCAAGATCGCCCCGGTGCTGGAGCGCATGGCGGAGATCGGCATGCCCCTGCTGATCCACGGCGAGGTGACCGACGCCCATGTCGACATCTTCGACCGCGAGGCCGTCTTCATCGAGCGCACCCTCGGCCCGCTGCTTGAGCGTTACAAGGCGTTGCGCGTGGTGCTGGAGCACGCGACCACCGCGGAGGCCGTGGCCTTCGTGCGCGAGCACGCCGCCTCGGGCCGGGTCGGGGCGACCATCACCGCGCATCACCTGCTGATCAACCGCAGCCACCTGTTCGCCGGCGGCATCCGTCCGCACCTCTACTGCTTGCCCATCGCCAAGCGCGAGACGCACCGCGTGGCGCTGGTCGAGGCGGCGACCTCGGGCGAGGGGCCGTTCTTCCTGGGCACCGACACCGCCCCGCACACGGTGACCGCCAAGGAGAGCGCCTGCGGCTGCGCCGGCTGCTTCACCGCCGCCAACGCCATGGAACTCTACGCCGAGGCTTTCGAGGAGGCGGGCGCGCTGGACAAGCTGGAGGCCTTCGCCAGCCTGAACGGCCCGCGCTTCTACGGCCTGCCGGTCAACGAGGACAAGGTGGTTCTGGAGCGCACCCCCTCCACGACGCCGGACATCGTGCTGACCGCCGACGGCGAGGCCGTGCTGCCCTTCCGCAGCGGCGAGACGACCCGCTGGACCTTTGCCGGGGCAGTCTGACCAAGTTCCATGGCCAGATACACTGGTCAGATACGAGGAGCCCACGTCACAGATTCATCAGGACAGGCGTCATCGACATAGGCCTCCCTCAGGGAGGCCTCCTTATTGATGGCGGAGAGTCCGATGAAGACGAGCTATGAAGCGAACAAGGCGACGCTTGCCGGAAAGATCGAACGGTTTGAACTCGCGATCCGTGGTTCCTCCGAGACGACATATTCCGGAGGCGATGGCTACAATCCGATGATGGACAATTACCGGGATTTCGCCAGTTGGGACAAGGCGGTGAAGTCCAGCATTCAGCTCATGAACGACAGCAAGGCGAAGTATCTGCTGCTTTTGAAGGAGTGCGCGCAGAAGACGGGAGAAACCTACGTCAGCAAGATCGGTAAGACCTTGCCCAAGTGCAGTGGCCTTGGCGGTGATGCGAAGGTCATTTTCTCCCTCAATCTTCCTGCCAATCCGGACGACGCGGCGGATGCATTGTATCAGTTTATTCTTGAGTATAGCCCAACCCCGTGACAAGGCATCGGGTGCCATCGAAGCGACAACGCTCCCTGTCCCCCCCGCCGGCGCTGATTGAGACAGTGAATCGGTGGAAGGGCTGGAGTGGCGGGCACCGCTGATGTCCCTCTGGTGCCGACCCGCTCTCAGAACAGGGAGCCTTGGGTCGGCGCCTTTGGCGTTTTTCTTGCCTCCGGTTTGACCTTGTTCGGCTTCGTGGGCGGTGGAACGGGCTTTTCCGACGGCCCGCCGTCCACCGTCGCGGCGGCTTGGCCATCGGCGAAGACCAGCGACACCGCCAGTCCCGGCGTGGCCTGAGCGGCCCTGGTCAGCGGCTTGCCGTCGCCGGATTGCACCAGAGCGAAGCCGCGCTCCAGGACGCCCTTGTAGGAATAGCTTTCCAGAAGCTGCCCCACCGCCGCCAGCCTCGCCGCGCGGTCCTCCACCGCCTTGCCGTAACTGCGGTCGAGCCGCGGCGTCAGGTCGGACAGCCGCCGGCTGCCGTCGCCGAACTTCACCCGGATCGGGCCGAGCGTCAGCCGCCCGCTCACCCGCTCATACTGGCCCCGCGCGGCGACGACGGCGTAGCGCAGCGCGCCGTCGAGCGCGCGGGACTCCGACGCCAGCCGTTGCCCGGCCTCCGCCAGCTTCTCCCGCGGGTGACGCAACGCGGCGCCCATTTCGTTCAGGCGGGTGCGGCGGCGGTCGAGCAGGGCGGCGGCGGCCAGCGCCAGCCGCTCCGCCCGGTCGTCCAGCCGCTGGGCGTGGCTTTCCAGCAGGGCGCGCGGGTCGCCAAGGCCACGGGCCAGCCCCTCCACCCGCGTCCGCCGCTCGGCCAGCAGGCGGGTGGCGGCGCCGACCATGCGACGCTCGTCGTCCAGCACCTGGGCCAGCAGCTCCGCCCGCACCGGAACGGCCATCTCCGCCGCCGCGGTGGGGGTGGGGGCGCGGCGGTCGGACGCGAAGTCGATCAGGGTGGTGTCCGTCTCGTGCCCGACCGCCGAGATCAGCGGGATGCGGCTGGCCGCCGTCGCGCGGACGACATTCTCCTCGTTGAAGGCCATCAGGTCCTCCAGCGAGCCGCCGCCGCGCGCCACGATCAGCAAATCGGGGCGCGGCACCGGGCCGCCGGGGGCGATGCGGTTGAAGCCCTCGATCGCCGCGGTGACCTCTGCCGCCGCCCGCTCGCCCTGCACGGCGACCGGCCAGAGCAGGACCCGGCGCGGGAAACGGTCGTGCAGCCGGTGCAGGATGTCGCGGATGACCGCCCCGGTGGGGGAGGTGACGACGCCGATCACGTCGGGCAGGAAGGGGATGGGCTTCTTGCGCCCGGCGTCGAACAACCCCTCCGCCGCGAGGCGCTTCTTGCGCTCCTCCAGCATCTTCAGGAGGGCGCCCTCGCCGGCCAGCTCCATCGACTCGATGATGAGCTGGTATTGCGAGCGTCCGGGGTAGGTCGTCATGCGCCCGGTGACGATGACCTCCAGCCCCTCCGCCGGCTGGATGGCCAGCTTCGACGCGGTGCCGCGCCAGCACACCGCCTCGATCACCGCCGTGTCGTCCTTCAGGCGGAGGTAACAGTGGCCGGAGCTGTGGCGCTTGGGCTGGGAGATCTCGCCGCGCACGCGGACGAAGCCGAACTCCTCCTCGATGCTGCGCTTCAGGCGCCGGGCGAGGTCGCCCACCGAGAATTCCGGCAGGTTCGAGCCGGGGCGCGGCTCTGGGGCGATCAGCGGAGAGGTCATATCAAGGTCTTGAGTCATGGCGGCACCATGATACAAGGCGCGGTGTCGGCAACAAGCGTGGAAGGACGAGGTGCCATGAAAGTCCTGGTGGTCGGGTCGGGTGGGCGCGAGCATGCGCTGTGCTGGGCCATTCAGAACTCGCCGCTGTGCGACACGCTCTACTGCGCGCCGGGCAACGCCGGCATCGCGGACGTGGCCGAATGCGTCGCCATCGGCGCCGAGGACGTGGACGCTCTTGTCCGCTTCGCCCAGGACAAGGCCATCGACTTCGTGGTCGTCGGGCCGGAAGGGCCGCTGGTGCTCGGCCTCGTCGACAAGCTGACCGCCCTCGGCATCAAGGCCTTCGGTCCCAGCGCGGCGGCGGCGGAGCTTGAGGGCTCCAAGGGATTCATGAAGGACATCCTGGCCAAGTACGGCGTGCCGACCGCCGCCTATGGCCGCTTCAAGGACGTCGAGGCCGCCAAGGATTTCGTCCGCAAGAACGGCGCCCCCATCGTGGTCAAGGCCGACGGGCTGGCCGCCGGCAAGGGCGTGACCGTCGCCCGCACCGAGGAGGAGGCCTTCGCCGCCATCGACGAGGCCCTGGTCGAGGGCCGCTTCGGCGCCGCCGGGGCCGAGGTGGTGGTCGAGGAGTTCCTGGACGGCGAGGAAGTCAGCTTCTTCGCGCTGTGCGACGGCGAGTCGGCGCTGCCGCTGGCCTCGGCCCAGGACCACAAGGCGGTGGGCGAC
This sequence comes from Azospirillum aestuarii, assembly GCF_016632405.1. Taxonomy (NCBI): domain Bacteria; kingdom Pseudomonadati; phylum Pseudomonadota; class Alphaproteobacteria; order Rhodospirillales; family Azospirillaceae; genus Azospirillum; species Azospirillum aestuarii. Next base: position 16,581 of record NZ_JAEPIV010000003.1, on the reverse strand, counting down.
GGCGACACCGGTCCGAACACCGGCGGCATGGGCGCCTATTCCCCGGCCCCGGCGCTGACCCCGGATCTCCAGGCCCGCGTGATGCGCGAGATCGTCGAGCCGACCGTCAAGGGCATGGCGGCGGAGGGGCGCCCCTTCAAGGGCGTGCTGTTCGCCGGCCTGATGATCGGCAAGGACGCCGACGGCAAGCCGGTGCCGAAGACGCTGGAGTTCAACGTCCGCTTCGGCGACCCGGAATGCCAGACGCTGATGATGCGCCTGAAGTCCGACGCGCTGGCCGCCCTGATCGCGGCGGCGGACGGCCAGTTGAAGAACATTGACCTGCGCTGGCACGACGAGACGGCGTTGTGCGTCGTCATGGCGGCGAACGGCTACCCCGGCGACTACGTGAAGAACACGGAGATCAGGGGTTTCGAGGCCGCCAACGCGGTGGAGGGCGTGACCGTCTTCCACGCCGGCACGAAGCTGGCGGACGGTGGGCGGGTGCTGTCCACCGGCGGGCGCGTCCTGGGCGTGACCGCCAAGGCGCCGACCGTGGCCGAGGCGCAGAAGCGCGCCTACCAGGGCGTGGACGCGCTGGATTGGCCGGACGGCTTCTGCCGCCGCGACATCGGCTGGCGGGCGGTGGGGCGCTGACGGCGCCTATCCCTGCTGTTCCGCGGAGGGAATGAGAAGGTCCGTGACGCCGTCGACGAAGGTTTCGGCGTTCACCACGGCCTTCGCCGCCCGCTCCAGCGGCAGGATGGACTCCGGACCAAGCTCGTAATCGGCCACAGCCTTCAGGTTGTAGGCTTGAGCCAGGAAGCGACGAACCTCCGCGGGCAGGCGGGGGTCGTCCTTGGTCAGCCGGGTGAACTCGGCATGAACGCCCTGGTGGGTTTTCGCGACTTTTCCGGTTCGCTCAAAGATCAGGGACTGCGCCGCGTGGAAGGCCGCGAGGTAGGCATTGCGGCCTGCGTCGTTGCCCAAATCGACCGTCAGATTGATGCGGGCATAGCCAAGGCACTGGCGGGCTTTGTCCAGATAACCAGAGGCTTCCGGACTCACAGGTCTCGCCCTTCGCGACGCATCTCGTGCATCAGAGGTGTGCGGTCGGCGTAGGAACCGGCCCGGTACGGCATGGCGTGGATGAAGACGCCAGTGTCCTCCATCACGGCGGACGCGATGTCCGCGATGCGGTCGGCCTCGTCCCAGCGATCCGGCATGTCCTTCAGAAACACGGCGATGTCGTAATCGGAGTCCGGCCGGGCATCGCCGCGGGCGCGCGATCCGAACAGCACGACGCGCTCCACACGGTCGCCGTAGGCTCGGTCGAGAGCGGCGCGGAATCGGGTCAGGACGGGATCGGCGCTGGCCATGCCGATAATGTACCATGAGATGGGGTATGGGCGATGGGTGTCTTCAACGCCGCCTCCTGAAGAATTCCCGCAGCATTTCCCCCGCCCGCGTCTCGTCGATGCCGCCGTAGACCTCCGGGGCGTGGTGGCAGGTCGGCTGCCGGTAGAAGCGGGGGCCGTGCTCCACCCCGCCGCCCTTGGGGTCGTAGGCGCCGAAATAGACCCGCCGCAGCCGGGCGAAGCTGATCGCCGTGGCGCACAGCGCGCAGGGCTCCAACGTCACATACAGGTCCAGGCCCGGCAGGCGCGGCTCGCCTAAGGCGGCGCAGGCGGCGCGGATCGCCAGCACCTCGGCGTGGGCGGTGGGGTCGTTCAACTCCTCGGTCCGGTTGCCGGCGCGGGCCAGCACGGCGCCGGTCGCCGGATCGACCAGCACGGCACCCACCGGCACCTCCCCGCGGGATGCTGCGGCTTCGGCCTCGACGAAGGCGATGTTCATGGGGGAGGGGGGGCGGCTCATGCGGGGCACCCTGCCCGGCGGTCCCTGTTTTCGTCAAGCCGCGGAACGCCCTCCGGCGTTGTTAAGCATCGGACGAAACAGGGAGGACATCCATGAGCAACCATGTCTACAAGAAGGTGGAAATCGTCGGCACCGCCGAAACCACCATCGACGACGCCATCCGCAACGGCATCGAGCGGGCGTCCAAGACACTGAAGAACGTGGACTGGTTTGAGGTGGGCGAAATTCGCGGCCACGTCAGCGGTGGAAAGGTCGCCCACTTCCAGGTGGTGATGAAGGTCGGCTTCCGCCTCGAAGAATAACGGCGGGGACCCCGTGCCGTGGGTTGCGGGCGGGGCTTGCAAGCCCTATGGTCCGTGCCCATGGACACCCCCGATTTCGAACATTCCAAAGCCATGCCCGGCGCCGCCGATGCGGATGCGGGCGAGCCCGATGCCGGCGAGCGCATCGCCAAGCGGCTGGCGCGCGCGGGCCTGTGCTCGCGCCGCGACGCCGAGCGCTGGATCACCGACGGCCGCGTGGCCGTCAACGGCACGACCCTGGACAGCCCGGCCTGCGTTGTGCGGTCCGGCGACGTCGTTCAGGTGGACGGCAAGGTCATCCCCGAGCCGGAGCCGGCGCGGCTGTGGCGCTACTACAAGCCGTCCGGGCTGGTCACCACCGCCCGCGACGAGAAGGGACGCACCACCGTCTTCGAACGGCTGCCGCCGGACATGCCGCGCGTCATCTCGGTCGGTCGGCTCGACTTGACGACCGAAGGGCTGCTGCTGCTGACCAACGACGGCGAACTGGCCCGCTTCCTGGAACTGCCGGCCACCGGCTGGACCCGCCGCTACCGCGTGCGCGTCTTCGGCGAGGTGAACGAGGTGAAGCTGGCCGAGCTGGCGAAGGGACCGACCATCGAGGGGGTGAAGTACGGTCCCATCGAAGCCGTTCTGGACCGCGTCCAGGGCCGCAACGCCTGGCTGACCGTCAGCCTGAAGGAAGGCAAGAACCGCGAGATCCGCAAGGTGATGGAGGCGCTGGACCTCCAGGTGAACCGGCTGATCCGCGTCGCCTACGGCCCCTTCCAACTCGGCAAGCTGGAGGAGAGCGCCGTCGAGGAGGTGCCGAAGCGCGTCGTGCGCGAGCAGGTGTCCCGCTTCTTCACCGGCGCCGATCCGGCTGAGGATGGCAAGGCCAGGGGCGGTGGGAAGACCGCCGCCGCCAAGGCCGCCGCCAGGAACGAGGGCGCCGGTGCCGAAGGCGCCAAGGGCCGCCCCGCCGCTCCGGCCAAGGCGTCCAAGCCGCGCGACGCCAAAGAGGGCTGGGCCAAGGCGGAGCCGAAGACCGTGTCCGACCGGCGCGGCCCGGCCAAGCCGCGCGACGCCAACACCGCTTCGGCGGGGCGCGCCACTGGAAAGCCCAGCGCCAATCCCAACGCCAATCCCAACACCAGGTCCGCGGCCAAACCCGGCGGCAAGCCCGGCACGTTGACGCTGAAGGGTGGCAAGCCCGGCGGCGGCGGCAAGCCTGGACCGAAGCCCCGTGGCGCTGGCGGTGCATCCGGCGGCGGCGCCTCGGGTGGTGGTGCGTCCGGTGGCCGGGGGCCGGAGCGGACCCGTGCGGATCGTCGGCGGTAAGCACCGCGGGCGGCGGCTGGCCGCCCCGGCGGGGAGCGACACGCGGCCGACCACCGACCGCACCCGCGAATCCCTGTTCAACATCCTGTCCCACGCCGACTGGGGGCCGGACGGCGCCGACCTGCTGGAGGGCGCCGTCGTCGTGGACGCCTTCTGCGGAACCGGCGCCCTGGGGCTGGAGGCGCTGTCCCGCGGGGCCGCCCACGCCAGCTTCCTCGACCTGGGCCGCGCCGCCCTGGACGCCTTGCGGGCCAACGTCGCGGCGCTGGGGGAGGGGGCGAACGCCGCGATCCTGCGCGCCGACGCCACCCGCCCGCCTCCTCCGCCGGGCCGCCCCTGCACGCTGGCCTTCCTCGACCCGCCCTATGGCCAGGATCTGGCGCCGCGGGCGCTGGCCGGGCTGGCCAAGGCCGGCTGGCTGGCCCCCGGCGCCGTCCTGGTGGTCGAGGTCGCCGGGCGCGACCCGCTGCCCCTGCCGCCCGGCTTCACGGAGCTGGACGAGCGCCGCTACGGTGACACCCGCGTCCACTTCCTGCGCTGCGAGTCGCCTCAGCCGTAGGTGAAGAAGGACGAGGCGACCTGGATCGGGGCAATCCCGGCCAGGGTCAGTCGGTCGCCGCCGCCGAAGTCGAGCAGAGCGCCGCCCTTGCCGTCCGATCCCAGGCGGTAGGTCATGTTGGAGGCGATCTGGATGCGGTCGTTCTGCGCGCCGCTGAAATCGGCGATGCGGTCCTGCCCGCCGCCGCGTGCGAAGACGAACAGGTCCGCCCCGGCGCCGCCCCACAGCGTGTCGTTGCCGGCATCGCCCCACAGCGTGTCGTTCCCCTCGTCCCCCATCAGCAGATCGGCGCCCGCGCCGCCGTGCAGCGCGTCGTTGCCGGCCTGCCCGCGCAGCGTGTCGTTTCCGGCATCGCCCCACAGCAGGTCGTTGCCGGCACCGCCGAACAGCTGGTCGTTGCCGCTCAGCCCGCTCAGCGTGTCGTCGCCGGCCCCGCCATAGAGGCTGTCGGCCCAAGTGTTGCCGGTCAGCGTCAGGTTCTTCGGGATCTCCACGATCTGGAAGCTCTTGCCGGTGAACTGCTCGGCGTAATAGTCGATGGAGTTCATGTAGTTGGGACGCAGCGTCGGGGTCAGGTCCGACATGATGGTGCCGGTGGCGGCGAAGTTGCCGTAGGTGGCCCCGCCCGCATACTCGTCGAAGGCGCCGATCATGTGGCCGAACTCGTGGGCCGCCAGCTCGTCCTGGTAGTCGGGGCCCCAGTCGGTCTGGGTGCACCAGTTGAGCATGTCGCAGCGCCCGTAGCTGTTGCTGACATTCACGTTGTAATGCTGGCTCCCGGCCGCCACGAACTGCACGTCGAAGCGGATGGCGTAGCTGCCGGTGCCGTCCGACAGGCTGTACTTGTCGCCCCAGATCCCTTCGATGCCCTGCTCCCACACCTGCTTCATCGAGCCGGCGTCATCGCCGGTCAGGTGGATGCGGGTCTGCACGGTGAAGGCCGTGCCGTCGAACGCGAGGTCGTACTTCACGTCCCAGCCGAACCCGCCGTCCGCCCGCGTTTCCGCGTAGTTGATGGTCACCGGGGCGAAGCTGGTGGGAACCGGCGCCGCGGGAGCCGCCGCCATGGCGCCGGCGTTGTTCCCGTAGGCGTAGCTGACGGCCTGCGTCGTGGTGGTCTGCGTCCCGGAATTCTGCGGCGCGTTCTGGCGCATGGCACGCTTCATGGCACGATTCCCCTGGTTCTGTGCGTCTTGGGGGACATCATGCGGGCAGGATTGAAGGCTTTCTTGTGACCTTAACTATACATTAACCTTTTTCCTAAGGGCGTAGGACACCCCTTACGGTTGGCGCGGCAGGGCGGAGGGACCTCGGCCGGTCGGCCCTGTTATGGCCTAGGACGAGCGGCGGCGGGCGCCGCGTCCAAGGCGGGGCGGGCCATGATCAAGGATCTCTGGTACAAGAACGCGGTCATCTACAACCTGTCGGTCGGCAGCTTCATGGACGCCAACGGCGACGGCGTCGGCGATTTCCAGGGCTTGCAGCGCCGGCTGGACTATCTGCAGGGGCTGGGCGTGACCTGCCTCTGGCTGGGGCCGTTCCAGCCGTCGCCGATGCGGGACCACGGCTATGACGTTTCCGATTACTACAACGTCGACCCGCGTTACGGCACGCTGGGCGATTTCGTCGAGTTCAGCCACGCCTGCAAGCAGCGCGGCATCCGCCTCATCATCGACCTCGTGGTCAACCACACCTCGGACCAGCACCCCTGGTTCCAGGCGGCGCGCAAGGACCCGGAGTCCCCCTACAGGAGCTGGTACGTCTGGTCGGACAAGAAGCCGTCCGACGCCGACGAGGGCGTCGTCTTTCCCGGCGTGCAGAAGACGACCTGGAGTTGGGACAAGGAGGCCCGTGCCTATTACTTCCACCGCTTCTACGAGTTCCAGCCGGACCTGGACACCGCCAACCCGGAGGTGCAGGCCGAACTGCTGAAGGTGATGGGCTTCTGGATCGAGCTGGGCGTGTCGGGCTTCCGCATGGACGCCGTGCCCTTCGTCATCGCGACCAAGGGGCCGGAGGTGAAGAAGCCCAAGCAGCAGTTCGACATGCTCCGCACCTTCCGGGAATTCGTGCAGTGGCGGTGCGGCGACGCCGTGCTGCTGGCGGAAGCCAATGTGCTACCGGACATCGACCAGGAGTATTTCGGCGACGACGGCGACCGCATGCACATGGTCTTCAATTTCCAGGTCAACCAGACCCTGTTCTACGCGCTGGCCACGGCGGACACGCGGCCGCTGGCCAAGGCCCTGGACGTCACCCGGGTGCCGCGCCCCAGCAGCAACCAGTGGGGCCTGTTCCTGCGCAACCACGACGAGCTGGACCTCGGCCGCCTGACCGAGGCGCAGCGCAAGCGCGTCTTCGACGCCTTCGGCCCGGACAAGGACATGCAGCTCTACGACCGCGGCATCCGGCGGCGGCTCGCCCCGATGCTGCACGGCGACCGGCGCTGGCTGGAACTGGCCTACAGCCTGCTGTTCACGTTGCCGGGCACGCCGGTGCTGCGCTACGGCGACGAGATCGGCATGGGCGACGACCTGTCCCTGCCGGAGCGCGACTGCGCCCGCACCCCGATGCAGTGGTCGGACGAGCCGCAGGGCGGCTTCACCAAGGCCGCCGACCCCGTGCACCCGGTCATCAGCGGCGGCGCCTACGGCTACGAACGGATCAACGCCGCCCACCAGCGCCGTGAGCCGTCGTCCCTGCTGAACTGGACCGAGCGCATCATCCGCATGCGCAAGGAATGCCCGGAAATCGGTTGGGGCGACTATCGGGTGCTGCCCACCGGATCGAACGCCGTGCTGGCGATCCGCTACGACTGGCGGAACAACTCGGTGCTCGTCGTCCACAACCTCGACGACCGCCCGCACGAGGTCGCGCTGGCGGTCGATGGCGAGGGAAAATCGCCGCGGCTGGTCAATCTGTTGGCGGAGGACCACAACGACCCTGAGGAGGACGGGCGGCATCGCCTGGTGCTGGAGCCTTACGGCTACCGCTGGTACCGGCTGGGCGGACTGGATTACCTGCTGCGCCGGACGGAGGGGCCGGTCGGCGGGGGAAAGCGGTCTTGACTTCTTCCGGCCCGCTGGGGGACGCTGGCCGTGCCGTCCCCAGCCGGGGGCGGCGCATCAGACGCTTGTTCTCAGGGCAGGGTGAAAATCCCGACCGGCGGTAGCCCCTCGCAAGAGGGGGAGCCCGCGAGCGCTCCCGGCCGTCAGGCGGGGAGGTCAGCAGATCCGGTTCAAGGCCGGAGCCGACGGTTACAGTCCGGATGGAAGAGGACGAGCCGGTCATCACCGTGGTCCGCCCGCTGCGCATGGCGTTGGGCGTGGGGCGCGTGCGTTGGCCTGCGACGGTGGTCCGCGTGGGGCATCCCGCGCGCCGCCGGATGTCTCTTTGCGCCCTGATTCAGGCTCGCCCCAACCGGAGTGAGAACCGTGAATCAGACCTTTGCCAGCAACCAACCCTCCACCGGCCTTCTCGACCGTTTCGGTACCGCCGAGGAGCGGGTCGCCCGTGCCGTGGAGGCCATCCGCCAGGGTGGCGGGGTCGTCGTCGTGGATGACGAGGACCGCGAGAACGAAGGCGACGTGATCTACGCCGCCGAGACCATCACCGCCGAGCAGATGGCCCTGCTGATCCGCGAAGGGTCGGGGATCGTCTGCCTGATCCTGACCGACGCCGACGCGCGCCGCCTCGACCTGCCGCCCATGGTGGGGGCGAACACCGCGCGCTTCGGCACCGCCTTCACCGTCTCCATCGAGGCGCGGGAGGGTGTGAGCACGGGCGTGTCGGCGGCGGACCGGGTGACCACCATCCGCACCGCCATCGCCGACGGCTGCCGGCCGGAGGACCTCGCCCGGCCCGGCCACGTCTTCCCGATCCGGGCGCACGCCGGAGGTTTGGCGGCGCGGCGCGGCCACACCGAGGCGACCATCGAGCTGACCACCCTGGCCGGGCGCCGTCCCGCGGGGGTGCTGTGCGAGGTGATGAACCCGGACGGCACCATGGCCCGCCTGCCCGAACTGGTGGCCTTCGCCGAGCGTCACGGCATGCCGATCGTGAGCATCGAGGATCTGGTCGGGGCGATGCGTTTGCGCTCCGCCGCGTGACCGGCCTGGGTTGAGTGAGTGGGACCGGTTCCGCCTTCCTGGGCGGGGCCGGTCCCATCGGTCCGCTGGAACGGTCGACCTCCGCATCCGCCGGAGCGTTATCACACCCGCCCGCTCTTTTCCCATTGAGGACAATCCTATTGCCCTGTACGCGGTGCCCGGCGACACGCGGCGGCCACCCTTCGCCGTGCCGCTGCGTGAACGGTCGTGCGCGCGATTTCAGGAACTGAGTGGAGACGGTTGATGAGGACGAGGCTGCGCGCGTGTTTGGCGACTGTGGCGCGATTGATGGTCGCCGCCTTGCTTCTGGCTTCGGCCCCGGCGCGCGCGGAGAACTGGACGGTCGCCTCCGAAGACTATTTCCCGCCATACAATTTCACCGAGCGCGGCAAGCGAACGGGGATGGACACGGAGATCGTCGATGCCATGCTGAAGGACATCGGCGTCTATCCGGTTCATCGCCCCATGGCATGGCCTGAGGTGGTGCGCGCGCACGACGAGAACGAGGTGGATGTCGCCTTCCAATTCTTCACGTCGCCGCGCCGGTTGGAGCGTGGCCATCTGATCGGTCCCTATCGTGTCGGGGCGACCGTGCTCATGGTCCGCAGCACCTCGGAGATCACCTACACGCGGATCGACGACCTGCAAGGTCTGCGGATCGGCGTCGTCGAGGGCTTCGAGTACACCCCCGAGTTCGACAAATCGTCCCTGTTCGAGAAGGTCCGCAGCAGCAGCAACGTCGTGTCCTTCCGGCGCCTGCTTCTCGGCCGTGTCGATGCCATCGCCGGCGACCTGCAGGTGCTCAAATATCTTGCCGAGAGCGAGGGCCGGGCGAGTTCCGTCAAGATCCTTCCCAAACCGCTGGCCATGGTGCCGCGCTTCATGTCCGTCCCGAAGTTGAGAGCCGTGAAGGCCGAGCGATTGCAGGCGGCCTACGAAAAGCTCAAACGGGACGGCACCATCGACGCCATCGTCCGCGCCTGGGAGCGGTAAGGCGTGACCGGCTCCCTTGAACCCCCTCCGCCCTGAGGTGGAGTTCGCCGCGGGAGTGGAACAGCGCGGCGTGGACAGGGAAGAAGCGCTGCGCGCGGCGCCGCTCGATCTCGGCGACGGCATGGTGGGCAAGTGACGACAGCGCCTTGGTGGACGCGCCGTTCTGCGCCTGCACGGACATGCCCTCGATCATCGCACCGACGAAGCGCGCAAGGGAGTCGAGCCCGGAATGGGTCGTCGCAGTAGGGCTTACCGGCGTTGTCGCGAGAACGGTGCAGACGCGCCGTCATGGCGTTATCCTGCTCGGGCATCGCCGATCTCGTATGCCCGCCATCAGTTCCCTCCCGCCCTGATCCAGCACGCGATCCGGTTGTATCTCCGGTTCACGCACAGCTACGTGGATTTCGGTTCGGTCGTTGGTCCCGTCGCCGGTCAGCCGCTCCACCAGGGGCGCGACCGGTACCATGCCCATGGCCGCGACCCAAATCGGCACACTCGCTACAGCACCGCTGAGATATGCCCGATCAGGGCGGTCGGCGGGATCGGTTTGGATAGGATGCGAATACCGGGTTCGCGACCGAGATCCTGGAGTGCCGCCTTCTCGGCATAGCCGGTGACGATCAGGACCGGCAGGCCGGGGCGATGGCGGCGGGCAAGACGGGCAAGGTCGGCGCCGGTCATGCCGGGCATGGCGAAGTCGGTGACCAGGATGCCCAGGTCGCCGTCCGCCTCCAGCAGCGCCAAGGCTTCCTCCCCGGTGGCGGCCTCGGTCACCACCATGCCGGCCTCTGCCAGCACTGCGGCGTTGGCCATGCGAACCAGGGCGTCGTCCTCCACCAGCAGCACGTGAGAGATGCCGACCGGCGGTCCGTCGGAGGCGGCGGTGAGGGGCGCGGCAAGGGGAACCGCGGCGGTGGCGGCGTCTTGAGCCTCGGATCGGCTGTCGGCCGGGGCATGGGGCAGATACAGCGTCACCGCGGTGCCGAGCCCAAGGTGACTTTCCAGGCGGATGCCGCCGCCCGACTGGGCGGTCAGGCCGTGCACCATGCTCAGCCCCAGCCCGCTGCCCTGGCCGACCGGTTTGGTGGTGAAGAAGGGTTCGAAGGCACGGGCCAGCACATCCCGCGGCATCCCGGCCCCGCTGTCGCGTACCGTCACCGCGACGTATTCGCCCGGTGCCAGGGTGGGCGAGACGCCCATTTCCTTCGCCTCTCCCTCGTTTCCTCCCTTGGTCTCCTCCCCCACCGACAGGCTGGCGATGACGATGGTCAGGGTGCCCCCGCCGGGCATGGCGTCGCGGGCGTTGATCGCAAGGTTCAGCAGGGCGATGTCGAACTGGTGGGGATCGACCAGGGCTGGCGGCACGTCGCCTTCCCGGTCGATGCGGATGCGGATGGCACTGCCCAGAGTGCGCTCCAGCAGCGTGACCATCCCCGCCACCTGGGCACCGAGGTCGACGGGCGCCGGGGCCAGCCGTTGGCGGCGGGCGAAGGCCAGCAGATGTTGGGTCAGGGTGGCGCCCCGCTCGACCGCCTGGCATGCGACCTGCAGCGCCCGGCGGCTCTCCGCCTCCACCACCTCGCCGCTGCCCTCCAGCAGATGCAGGCTTGAGCGCACCGCCTGCAGCAGGTTGTTGAAGTCGTGAGCCACCCCGCCGGTCAGCTGGCCCAGCGCCTCCATCTTCTGCAGTTGGCGAACATGCTCCTCCGCCACATTGCGCGCCTCGACCGCCTGCTGCCGCTCCTGGAGCGCGCGGTTGGCGGTTTCATACGCGAAGAACTGGCGCGCCATCGCCCACAGCATCAGGGTAAGCGTCACCGCGCTGAGCAGCCCGGCGGCGGCGATGATCTGCGCCTGGTGATGCCAGCGGGCCAGGATTTCTCCCCGTGTCCGGCTTACGCCGACGACCAGCGGGTAGTTGCGCAAGGACAGGAAGGACAGGATGCGGTCCTCGCCGTCGACCGACTGCGGCGTCTCGTAGGTGCCGGCCGAGTGGTTTGCCACCTGTTCGGCGACGCCGGGGCTGATGGCGATGGTCCCGACCTTGTCCGGCAACGCCGGGTAGCGCGCCAGCAGCATGCCGTCGCGCCACCACAGGCTGATGCCGCTGCCCGGCGTCACATGCAGGCTACGGTAGAATTGCTCGAAATAGGACAGGCGGATGGCCCCCACGACCAGACCAGCCAACCCGCCATCGGGATCGTTCACGCGGCGGGCGATGTAGAGGGTCCATTCCTGGGTGGCGACACTCTTCACCGGTCGGCTGACGTAAACGCGCCCGGGATCGGTGTCCTTGAGCGCCAGGAAGTAGTCGCGCTGCGACAGGTCGTGTGGCGGAGCCGGGAACTGGCGGGTGAAGTTGACCAGCGTGCCGTCGGCGGCGATCAAGCTCAGAGCCTCAAGCTGCGGCAGGCTGGACGCCCTGGCTTTCAAGAATTCATGGGTTTCGTGGTCGGCTTCCAGCCGCTTGAAGGCGTCGGCGTTGCGCCGGTTGTCGGCGGGGATCTGTTCGACGACTCCGCTGACGGTGAGTTCGATGCCTTCGATTGCGCGCAGCGTCTGCTCTGCCAGCGAAGCGTTGAGCGTGCGCAGGCCGAGCGTGGCCTCGGCCACCGTCTCGTCATGCAGCCGATCCATCATCATCGCGGTACCGCCGCACAGGGCCGCCAGCACGATCCCACCGAGCGCGCCGATGCGCCGGAGCGGACGGTTGGTCTTCAGAAGCCGCCGCAAGACCCTCGCCTCCGGTTCGCTCCCAGCACCGCATTCACTCCCATCGTCAGCCTTGCTCTCTGCCGCGCTTCCCTTGGCATCGCCATGGCGATCTGGTCCCTTCGTGCTGGCGATGCGGCGTCCGCCGACCGGAAGCACGAAGGCTTAGACACTGAATGGGCTGGACTATACAGAAGGCCGCCCGCCGGACAAGCGGCCACAGGTCATAGTGGACAGCCTTGGGTTTCCCTGAGGCTGGTTTCGTTGAGTGGTGTCACCAACAGCGATAGAGTGCCAACCATCATTCAGAGTCTTTGGAGAATCCTGGTGGAGATTGAGTCGTCGACCGGCGTTGGCGGGCAGTCGCTGTCCGGCGAGCGGCGATTCGAGCTGCTCGTCAACAGCGTTCGCGATTACGCCATCTACATGCTCGATGCACATGGGGTCGTGACCAGCTGGAACCCGGGTGCGCAGCGGTTCAAGGGGTACGCGGCCGCGGAAATCATCGGCCAGCACTTCTCCCGCTTCTACACCGAGAACGATCAACAAGCCGGAGTGCCGCAGCGGGCGCTCACCATCGCCTTGACCGAAGGAAAATTCGAAGCGGAAGGTTGGCGGGTTCGCAAGGACGGCACGCGCTTCTGGGCCCACGTCCTCATCGATCCGATCCGGGACGACGGCGGCAACCTGGTTGGATTTGCCAAGGTCACGCGCGACATCACCGAGCGCAAGCAGGCCCAGGAGGCCCTGCGGCAGAGCGAGGCGCGCTTCCGCCTGCTGGTCCAGGGAGTGATCGACTACGCGATCTTCATGCTCGATACGACCGGGCATGTCACGAACTGGAACGCCGGTGCCCAGCGCATGAAGGGCTATGCCGCCGAGGAGATCATCGGGGAGCACTTTTCGCGCTTCTACACCGACGAGGATCGGGCTGTCGGCATGCCCATGCAGGGGCTGCGCACCGCGGAGCAGACCGGGAAATTCGAAACCGAAGGCTGGCGGCTCCGCAAGGATGGCACCCGTTTCTGGGCCAGCGTCGTCATCGATGCGATCAGGGATACCAACGGAAACCTGATCGGTTTTGCCAAAGTCACCCGCGATATCACGGAGCGCAAGAAGGCGCAGGAAGCTCTGGAGGAAACCCGTGCGGCCCTCTTCCAGGCCCAGAAGATGGAGGCGGTGGGGCAACTGACCGGCGGCATCGCACACGACTTCAACAATCTGCTCCAAGCCATCGGCGGCAGCCTGGAGACCATCGAACGGCGGCTCGCCGCCGGGCGAGGCGACATCGAACCGTATGTGACCGCCGCCCGGACCTCGATCGACCGGGCAACAGCCCTGACACGGAGGCTGTTGGCCTTCGCGCGCCGACAGCCCCTCAAACCCGAGCGCACCGATTTGAAGGCGCTTGTGGATGAGCTTCGGGACCTGATCGAACGCTCGGTCGGCGAAGCGGTCCGGGTTGAGACGCGGCTGGCTCCCGAACTGTGGCCGATCTGGGCGGACGCCAATCAGGTCGAGGCCGCGCTGTTGAATCTGGCCATCAACGCCCGCGACGCGATGCCCGATGGCGGACGACTCACCGTTCGCGGCGCCAACACCCATCTGGACGAGGCTGCGGTGGCTTTGGAAGCCGGAATGCAGCCTGGCAACTATGTGCTGCTCGATGTGGCCGACACCGGCACCGGCATGCCGCCGGAGGTTCTCGCCCGTGCCTTCGAACCGTTCTTCACGACGAAGCCCGTTGGCCAGGGAACCGGCCTGGGGCTCAGTCAGATCTACGGCTTTGTCCGGCAGTCGGGCGGATGCGTCCGCATCGACAGCGCGGTGGGACAGGGAACGTCCGTGAAGCTGTACCTGCCCCGCCATCAGGGTGCGGAGAAGGCGGAACCCACCCCCGAAAAGGCACCCGATCAGCCGCCGCCGCCGGTGACGGGAACGGTTTTGGTGGTGGAGGACGAAGCGATTGTCCGCATGCTGCTTGTGGAGGCGCTCCGGGAGCAGGGTTCGACAGTCCTGGAGGCAGAAGATGGAAATGCAGCCTTGACCATCCTCGCCTCCCCGACGGGGATCGACCTGCTGGTGACGGATATTGGCCTGCCCGGCATCAGCGGACAGCAGATCGCGGAAACGGCCCGGTCAATGCGGCCGGAGCTGAAAGTGCTGTTCCTGACCGGCTATGCCGGCAACGCAGCCACGGACAAGGAAGCACTCGGGCCGCGCACACGGCTATTGAGCAAGCCCATCGCCATCGACCAGTTCATCGCCCAGGTGCACGCGATGCTGGGCAATGGCTGAGGTGAGCTTCCCCTGGGAGAATGGACAGCGTGTTATGCGGCCCGAAGCTTGGCCCGCTCTGGAGTGATGCAGCCGAGACCCGCCGATGCGGCCTGCCTTCATCCATGACTTCAAGCCTGGGATGAAGTCCGACACCATCCTCCATCGTGCCCTCCGCGTCCCGTGAACCCGCGCGCAATCTCGATCACAGAACCCGGTTCGGGAAGAAGGGGGCACTCGCCGATCATTCTCATGACGGCCTGCTCCCTTCCGTCGCGCCGCCCGTTTCATAGCGCGATCTGCGGCGAGAGGAGGCCGGTCAGCGGCCATCCAACGAGTGCTGGCGCGACGCCGAAGCGGGCCGTCTCCGGGTCAGTCTTATTGTGGTTTCAGGGTCAATTCGTGTGTGGTTCAGGGTCAGTCTATCTGTGGCCCGACAACCTCATGTCAGGCCACAGATAGACTGACCCTATTAACATGCTGAAAAGGCTGAGTTTTCCCGAACTGGCGTGACCCCGCTTCCACAATAAGACTGACCTGATTCCGGCACTTCTACAATAAAACTGACCCGACTCACGTATTCGCCTTATGCGCCAACGTCTTAGTGAGGTCAGTTGGACGATCAGGCGGCCATGGGGGACGGCTGGGCCCGGTGTTCGAAGCGGCGTCGCTTTTCGGCACGCAGCGCCTCGACCACGGCGAGGTCGGGGTGCGTCTGAAGCAGCCGGTCCAGCGCGCGCATGGGCGTGCGGGCCGGGTCGAAGCGCGGACCCGGCATCCTCTCTCGGAAGGCCGCTCCGGAACGGATGCGGTGCGCTTGGTTGTGGCACTCCACCATGCGCTCGGCACACTCCGCTCGGGTCAGAGAGCGGAAGGGTCCGTGATGCAGGTGGGCATTGTTGTACCGGGACCGGTCGAACAGGTCGGCCGCCTCCTCCAGTGTCTCGACATCGAGGCACGCGCGAATGTTGGCGATGGTCAGCGATCGGCAAAGCCTTTCGCGACGGGCGTGTTCGCGCGACCTGGCGCGGATCGGGCCGCAGACCGCGTACACGAGCGCCAACCAGTCCCGCATGGTGGTCCAGGACAGCGCGGTGCCGGGGATTTTGCGGAGCATAGGGTTGCCTCCTCTTCTGGTCTTCTGCGCGACAAGCCCCTACCGTGGGGGCGGGTAAGGGGCTGTCCAGGGGGAGCGGAAGGGTGCCAAACCGGCGGTTTCTGGAAAGGCGGAAGGGTGTCAGCTGTTGCTCCAGGGGTTGAGCAACGGAACGCCCATCGGCTCGAAATCACGCACGTTGCGGGTCACCACGGTCAAGCGATGAACCAGCGCGGTGGCCGCGATCAGGCTGTCGCCCTGTGGCCGTGGGTCAGGAACGTGGAGCGTCGCGCAGCGCTGCGCCACTTCTGCATCCACCGGCAGGATGCGGCCTCTAAAGGCCGGCATTACCTGGGTGTCGATCCAACTGCGCAGCACCGCCCCTTGCGCGGCATCCCTGCGGCCGACCTGGCCGGCACCCAGCTCGATCTCGAACAAGGTGATGGCGGAGATGAACAGGTCGGCCGGCGGCACGCCGCCCGCCCAGGCGAGAAGGCCAGGGTTGGTCCGCGCCGGCCGCCGCAGTTCGGAAATGGCGTTGGTGTCGAGCAGGAACATCAGTCCAGCACCGCCGGCCGGGCGATGTCGCCGATGCGCGGCGGCTCGAAGTCGAAATCGGCCCCGGCGTCGTCCTGGCGCAGCATCTCGACGATGGAGCCACCCTGTTCACCCGACAAGCGCTGATAGGTGTCGTAACGCAGAAGTACGAAGGCCGGTTCGCCGCGATCCGTGACGATCACCGGGCCATCTTCGGCTGCTCGCTTCGCTTCGCTTGGGTTTTGGTTGAACTCTCTGCTGGACATCATTCGGCCCATGCTATGCACCCCATCCACTACGATGATGGTACAATACTACATAAAGACGACTCGCGCTACACGAGATGTAGGCACAAGCCTACAATGAGCTGGTCCCCGTTTCCCGGACAGATTTGCGGTTGGAATAAGCTTGGTTCAGGTTCGTGTCATGCCGCCAATCTGATCCGGTCCGATGTGCCCTGGTAGGCCTCGTCCGGGGTTCTGCCGCCGAGCGCCGAGTGCGGGCGGTCGGCGTTGTAGTAATCGATCCAGCGGCCGATCCCGGCCCTGGCCTCGCTGCCCGTTTCGAAGGCGTGGAGGTAGACGCACTCGTATTTCATCGATCGCCACAGCCGTTCGATGAAGACGTTGTCCATCCACCGGCCGCGCCCGTCCATCGACACCCGAATGCCGGCCGCGGTCAAGAGCCCGGTGAAGCGCGGGCTGGTGAACTGGCTGCCCTGATCGGTGTTGAAGATGTCCGGCCGTCCGTGCCGCGCCATCGCCTCCTCCACGGCCTCGATGCGGAACTCGACGTCCATGGTATTCGACAACCGCCATG
>NZ_JAEPIV010000029.1:0-64987 GCF_016632405.1 Azospirillum aestuarii | reverse complement strand
GGCTGCCGAAGCGCATGGGACGCCCCGCGGCGTTGATGGTCCAGGCCCAGACGCGCGGTTCGCCACCGGTGCTGAGGCCGGACTCGACGCGGCCGACCGCCAGCAGCAGCCCGGACGGAATGCCGACGAGGCGCTCCACCCGTTGGATCGCCTCTTCGCAGGAGCCGGACGGGGCGCGGGCGCGGGCTTCCGCTGCGGGCAGCGCCGTTGCGGCGAGAACGGCGGCGAGCAGCAGCGTCACGCGCGGGCGCGCCGCCCGCCGCTCACCGGCTCTGTTCTTCCTGTTCGGCCACCACCATGAGTTCATGCCTTGAGCATGCAGGCACGGCGGTGCGGGGTTCGAGCACCGGCGAACAGCTTTTATCGGCGGGAATTTTAAGCTGGTGGAGGGGCATCGGGCCTTACCGTCTGGGAGCGGTAGGGGCTGGAGGGCCGAGCACACGATTCAAATTCGGACGGAAGGAACCCTTGCGCTTTGTAATGGGGTATGTTACATCATTTCACATGAACATCGCACGCCGCTTTACAGAAGAAGGTCAGGATGCCTATGCCGGGCTCGGCTTCCGGCGCACCGTTTCCATGTGCTGGCGTCGGACCATGCGACCCTCCGGTCGAACCATGGCCACCCCTGACCGCGCCTGCGCTGCACCTCTTTCGGGGGCGGATCACGCCGACGCGGCACAGGCTCTTTTGGCGGCGATGCGGATCGGCGAGATTTCCGGATACGCCAACCTAGTCGTCCGGGTCTACGAGTGGGCGTTGGGCGATTTCCAGCTGTTCCGCCGCGCGTTTTATCTTCTGGCGAACGACCTGCCCGACCGTTTCCTGATTGAACTCGGCGTCGCTCCCAAGCACCTCGCCGGGTTCAGCCGTCGGGATCGTCAGGTCTTTTGGGATAGCTTTTCCCGCGAACTGACGGTGCAATGGGAAGCGCAGGCCGGTCTGGAGGAACGGACGACCTCCGAGCTCCTTCTCATCGAGGACCTCGAAGCGGGCATCTGGGCGCTGGTCGTTCCCCGGGTCCTTGCGAGGGTGGCGACGCGGGTTAAGGTTCTGAGCCGAGGCTGCGCTGCCGTCACGACCGGCTTGCCGCCGCTGACGCGTGAGCAAATTCTGTCGTTCAACTTACAAACCGGACATTCCCCGCCGGTCTCCACAGCGGACGAATGCGCCGCGGCCATGGTGTATGGCCGCCGGCGGACTGACCTTCTGTTGTGTGGAGACCGACATGGCCATCCTCAGTTTTGCCGATTCCCAGCTCGAAGAGCTGTACCGGACCGGCACGTCACGCGAACACAGCGCGGATCTGATCGAGCGCATCCTCATGGCGCTGGACCGTCTGGACGTTGTCGCACGTTTGCAAGAATTGCACTTTCCCCGCTCGTTGCGCCTCACCAAAGATGCGCGCGAGTCCAACCGCTTCCGCATCCACGTCAAGGATTCGGCATGGATCAGCTTCGTATGGCAGCACCCGCACTGTCTGGATGTGCGGCTCGAGTGAAACATAGGAGGAGCGCATGAGTGTCGACCGTCGCCCCCTGGAGCGGCGGCCGACACCGCCCGGCCGCTTCATCCAAAGCGATATTCTGGAAGAGTACGGCTTGACCCAGGATCAACTGGCACAGCGCCTGCGCGTATCACGCCTCACGGTGAACGAGCTGGTGAAGGGCAAGCGCGCGCTGACGGCGTCCATGGCGCTGCGGCTGGGGCGGCTGACCGGGCAATCGCCGGACTACTGGTTGGCTCTGCAGCGGGCCATCGATCTCTGGGACGCCCAGGAGGAAGTTGACAATCGGACCATAGAAGAAATCGAACCTTTGCAATCACATACAGAATAGTGGTTGTCCGGTCATCCCAGAGGCGTGCCAACCGGCGCGTGAAGGAGGTAGCTTAAGCATGGCCGATGCTCTTCCAGGCGACACGGTACGAATTTGCGAAGGCAACTTCTTCGTGGAGTTCTACGAGCTTGACGGTCGGCGGTCGATTACGTGGCGGAGCTTGTCCGGCGACCGCGAGGCTGCCCAGAGGTGGGTTGATGAGCGGACCACTCCGGCTAAGGAATGGCTTCTCCCTGGCGAAATCGTCGCCAGTCTCGGATGAGAAAGCAGAAGACCCCCGGACCATAACCAAAGCGACCCGCTTGCGCCGTGAGGCCAATGAGCCGATATTCGCATCACGACATGAGGCGAATTTTGCCTCATTCGCCTCATCGGGGAAGCGGATGTACATCTGGCAACGCGACGACTGGCCGAGCTTCCGATGGGACGCCGCCCGCCTGATCCAACCGCTGGCGGCCGCGGCGCGCCGGCATGGAGCCCTCTCCGGGCTCCTTTACCCCTTGGGAGAACAGGACCGGCTGCTGGTCCAGTCCGACGCGGTGACCGAGGACGCGATCCAGTCGTCGCGCATCGAAGGCGAGACGCTGGCCCGCGACAGCGTGCGCGCGTCCGCCCGCCGACGCCTCGGACTAGAAGCCGGTCCCGGAGGATCGAGCGACCGCCGGGCGGATGGGGCCGTCGCGATGCTGCTGGACGCCACCCGGGACCCGAGCCGTCCCCTGACGGACGAAACCCTCTTCGGCTGGCATGCCGCCCTGTTTCCGACCGGTTGGTCGGAGATGAGGCGGATACCGGTCGGGCAATGGCGCCCGGGGCCGGAGCCGATGCAGGTCGTGTCCGGACCGGCGCATAACCCCGTCGTGCATTACGAGGCGCCTCCGGCGGACGCCGTGCCGGCGGAGATGGCCCGCTTCCTGACCTGGTTCAACGACCCGGCCGAACGCGCGGCGCTCGACCCGGTGTTGCGGGCCGGCCTGGCGCAGCTGTGGTTCCTGACCATCCACCCCTTCGAGGACGGCAACGGCCGGATCGGGCGCGCCATCGCCGACCGGGCCCTTGCCCAGGACGAGGCGATGCCGCAGCGGCTTCTGAGCCTGTCGCAGGCCATCGCGGGGGACCGTGAGGGGTACTGGGACCGGCTGGAGGAGACCCAGAAGGGGAACGGCGATGTGACCGGCTGGTTGGCGTGGTTCGTCGACGCTTACGACCGCTCGGCCCGCGACGCCGAGGTGGCGATCGGCGGCGTGCTCCGCCGCACGAAGATACTGGACCAGGCGCGCCAGGCCGGCGTCACGCCGCGTCAGGAGGCTGTGCTCGTTCGCATGCTGGATCCGGAATGGAAAGGCTTTATGACGTCGCCGAAGTGGGCGAAGCTGACGGACTGCAGCGTGCCGACGGCGCAGCGGGACATTGCCGACCTCGTGGCCAAAGGGCTTCTGGCCGCCAATCCGGGCGGAAGCAAGAACAGCTCCTATCGCCTCGCCGGTCCCTTGGCCCCGGCCGACATCGCACCGGCGACGCTCCAGCCGTTTTTCGCCGAACCGACGGAGGAAGGCCGCCGGAAGGCGAAGGCGCTGGTTCGGGCGATGAGTCCCGATGAGATCCGGCTGCGCCTGACCGTGTCGGAAGCGCTCGCCGGCCAGTGGGAGGGCGACCCCTCGCGAGCCACGGCCCTCCCGGCCTTGCGGACGGGAATCGAGCTGCTGGTGGGAGAAGGGGCTGGACGGCAGGCGCCGCGGAGCTCGGCACGCTCCTCAGCGCTGGAGAGATAGATGTATCCACCTCATGCTCTGCAATAGGGTGGCGGAGGATCTTCTTTATGCGCCCAGCATGCCTACGACAGCCGACATTTGCGATACCGCTCAATCCTGCCCTCGTGAGACGCGAAACCAGTGTTCGGCATGCTGGCGACAAAGCTCCGCCTCCACAGCATCCCCACTCCGCTCAGCCTCTACGGCGCGAGTGAGCCACTGCGCATGTTTCTGCTGAGCCGATCCATTCACTCGGAATGCCGGTCGGGTAACCGATTGACCGGCCGTGCCATGAGGCCGTGCAGTTTTGAAATTCTGCTGAGAGCCGCGGTTGGCACGAGTGCTTGAGGGTGACATTCAGGTGGGAGCTTCCTTCTAGAGATATATTAATTGCGAGGGTAAAGATCTTCAATTCTCATCCATTCAAGGCGCGCATCAGCGCACCTAGCGCGAACTAGGTTGAATTGCATGACGACGCAATGCTGCACCAACGCTATTGGCCTTTTCATCTCAACGATCATGCCCTTATCAGTTACGTCGCCAGGCTTGAGGCGCTCTCGGAAAACTTTCACTTGCGCCTTTGCGTTTTCTTTAATTCTAATTGCCCTTTCAATTTCTTCGTTTCGCTGTTTCTGCTTTTCAAGCTCCGCGTTTTTTACCTCCAACGCGTAGACATAAATGCCTTCCGGAGTGTAAAACCCATACCGGTAGTACGGAAACCCATCAAAATGTGTCACGTCTCCACCAGTTACGACCATCACGGACATGCCGTTGTCAGGATGCTGGCAACCGCGCGCTGGTCGCGGAAGCTGTATTGCTTCGAAGATGCCCAGGGACCTAAGGTCCGTGGTCGGCTTACCGCCCTGTCCCGAACACCAAGCATCAAACTGTGAATCGATCACCGAAAGGCGTGGCCTTGACCATCGATCCAGTTTGATGTCGACAGCGATTGCTTCACCTTTTTTTGAGGCTTTCCGCTCACCTCCGATCTGTTCTGCAAGATCATTTAAAGACGTAGGCGTGCCCAGACCGATCTCGGTCCCAAGCAGGCCCGTGCGGAGACTTTGCGACGTTGGCTGACATCCTATCAACAGTAGGGATAGCCATATGGATAGATTGGCGCGACAGAAAAAATAGCTTTTCATTGGTATTCTCAATTAGCTCGCCTGTGAACTAGGTCAACCGCACGGCACGCTGCGCACCGACTGAAGTCGATGATCAACACCACTCCACGCAGATCTGGCCATACATGAATTGCGCTTGGTCACCTCAGGATGAACGCCATATAGGAGCTGTCGCCGACTTGGCCGGGCGTGGAAAAGATTGCGCCGGAACCTTTGCCGGTGAAGGTCATGGACTCGTCAATGGTGCCGTTGCCGTCGAGGTCGATGCGTGCGGTGGCGCCCTTGAAGCCGTCGGCTCCGGCCAGCTCTTCCCACTTCAGCGTGGACACGCCTGGGCGCCAGCCCCAGGCGGTCACCCACTCGCCCGGTTCCAGGTCGGTGATGGTTGACCAGGTCACGCCACCACCACGCGCATCCACAAAAAAGGTGTCGGTCCCCGCCCCGCCGGTGAGGAAGTTCGATCCCGTGCCGCCGTCCAGCACGTCGTCGCCGGCCCCGCCATCGATCGCGTCGTCTCCGGCAACCGAATTGATGAAATCGTTGAAGTCGCTTCCACGTATGGCTTCCGATGAGCTATCGCCGATGTGCATGTTCCGCAGGCCCGCAACCGGGCCGACATAGAGCTGCATTTCAAGCTCGCGACTGACCCCTCCCGACCAGACGGCCAAGCGTCGGCTGGGATCGATCACCGGTACGGGCACTTGTGCGGGCGGAGCCTGCGGGGACGGTGCAGCTGGGGGCGGAGTTTGGGGAGCTGGCGCCTCTGAACCAGGCGTCGGTGTTGGTGTCGGCGTGCCAGGTTGGCTCGGTACAGGGGTTGGCGCGAGTTGCGATACCGCATCCACGGCGTCGAGGGCTCGGTCCGTGAACGCCAGGGAGTCAATACGGCGCAGGCGGTCGACGAAACCTGCGCCCGTCACGACGAGATCCGCGCCGTCCTGGGCAATCGTCACCGCGGTCGAGGCAACGCCGAACACTGCGGTGTCGAAGCCATCGCCGCCATCGAGCAGATTGTTACCCGAGCCGCCGACTAAGGTGTCATCTCCGGCCAGTCCGAGCAGCGTGTCATTGCCGGCGCCTCCTTCGAGACGATTGGCGCCATCGGTCCACATCGTTGACCCATCCCCCGCCGTTAGCGTTCCAGGGTCGGTGCCGACGATGAGATCGTCGCCGCGGGAGCCGATTGCGTCCTCGATGGCGGCACCATAGGCAACGGCGAGGTGAGGGCTTATGGCGCCCGGCCGCAAATCGAGATGCACTCCGGACCAACCGGAAAACCACCCAGCGAGGGGAAGCGGATCGCCGGGACGCCGGAGAAGCGCCCCGCTCCCCGCTTCACCGGCGAGGGTGACCGACGTAAGAGAGGCGTCGACAATGTCGCGGCCTCCGGCGTCCCAGAGCGCAGCCAAAGGATACCGGCCGTCCACAGCGTAGACGTCGTCGCCTGTGCGCGTGCTGCGGTTGGCTCCATAATAGGCTTGCAGCACCGCGACATCCGCAAGCATCGGGCCGATGGGTTCGACCGTCTGCCCGGAGGCCAGCAGGTCGCGGCCCGGCGCCGTGTACGCCATCATGGTCCAGCCGCGGTGCCATTGCTCCCAAGCCGCACGCGGGTCTCCTGCCACCGGAGCGGGATCCCCGCTGTCAAAGGGATGCGTGAGACCGAGCGCATGACCGATTTCATGCACGATGGTGCCGTAAAACAGCCCGCCCCGGCTGAGATCGTCGGGAATTCCGAACCGGTCCACGTCGAACGCGACGAGCCCCGACCGCGGGCTGTTCATCAGCGGTGACGCTGCGTAGGCCGCCGTATAAGCGTTGGTATCGAGCGCCCGATCGTCGATGAAGCGCAAAGTCCCGATGGTGTCCGCCGCTTCCGCCACCTCCACGAAGGTGATGTTCGCGACATCAGCGAAGGAGGCAAGCGCGCTGCGGACGGCAGCCCGGTGCGCGGCGTCCAGCGCGGCCGGCTGGGCAGGATCGCCGTTGGGAAATGCTGGGCTTCCGGTGTCGTAAAAACTGTAGCTCAGGGTGACCGGGGCGGCTGTTTCCTGCGATCCCCATTTGCCGAATTTGTTCGGCGTTTCCCAAGGCGCTTGGCTTGGTTGAATGGCGGCAAGCGCCGGATCGGGCAGCGTTACCGGGACGGCAATGGCTCCGGCAACCAAGACGCCCGGATCGCGTCCCAACACGCCTCCGTCGACATCGGAGGTCGGTCGATTGAGATCGGTCAGGCCGAAGACCGCTGCGTGCGACGTGGGAACCCAAGTGGATATGCCGACCATGGGATAACCTGCAATTGTGAGCCACATTCCCAGCATCCGTATGGGTGGTTCACGTCGCTACCAGCAAAACCGCGACAAATTGACGCGGGCTTTGTCAGCAGAACCGAAGGCGTCCAGCAACGTCACGAGCCGCGGAACGACATCGGGATCAGGAAATGACTGTCGCAGCCAGGAAGCGCAGGCAGGTAATTAGGCCGCGGCCGATTCGACGAATTCCTTTATCGCGCCGTCCACAATCCCCTTCAGGTGGTCCATATCGCAAAGCGTAACGTAACCGGCACGGTATGTGATGATGCCACCACGCACGAACATTCGCATGGTCTTGTTGACGTACTCCCTTGAAAGACCGACACGCAACGCCAGAGCGCTTTGATTGACCGGCTCACGCAGCCGTAACCCATCGTCGGCTTTATGGCCATCTCGAGCGAGCGCCAACAGGGCATGGGCGACCCGTTGTGGCGCCGTCATGAAGTACATCCCCTCCATGTTCCTGGTCACGTAGCGGCACCGGGATGCCAACAGAGCTGCGAAGTGGATGCACAGTTTTGGGCAGCTTTCCAAATAGGTTAGAAAGGCGCCGCGAGGAACGAAGAACAGATCCGCAGCGGTATGGGCGGTTACCGCGGCGGTGCGTTCCTGGCCGTCCATGACAGCGATATCGCCAACGACGGCCCCCTGAGCCAACACGTTGAGCAGCAGCTGATTGCCTCGGTGATCAGTGGCGTACACTCCGACCTCGCCCTGAAGCACGACATACAGGCCGTCAGGCGGGTCGCCGACATTGAACAGAAGGTCACCACGGGATTTTTTGGTGGTCGAGCCGACCGACGCAAGGGCCATAAGTTCGGCATCGCCAAGCATCGAGAACAGCTCATTGTCGCGCAGGGTTGCGATCTGGCATTGGCTCAAGTGGGTCACCGAGGAACCTGTGGCATACGTTAAGATCAACTACATACGCATGCTAACGAATGATGGTTGAGCGAAGGTGAACGGCATTGCAGTTGGCGGTACGGATGGATGCCGAGGCTATCACTGGTGGTGAGATGGCGCCCAACGATTAACCGTCGCGCCGAATTGTCAGCGAAAGACGTTGTTTTTGAGCGTCTTTCGGCGGCGCGGCGGCATGGCACAGTCTGGCAGACTAGAGAACCTTCAACCCATCGGGAGATCTACCATGCTTCGCTTTTGGCCCTTGCTGCTCTGGTTCGCCGTGCCGGCTCTGGCTCCGGCAGTCCAGGCGCTGATTGACTGCGCCCTCCGGTAAACGCTAGGGACACTGGTGCGCCCGGTCCCGCCGGCGCGCACCAGCTCGTCCAGGCGCTATGCCGCCTTAAGCCCCGCCGTCGGCTGACGTGCGGGGCTGGCGGGTGAAGGCTCTTTAGCTTACCGGTCGGCGCGGGGTTCTAACCAGTCAAGTCCTCAAAGGGCCTCGGCAGCGGTGCGAAGAAGCGCGAAATCGAGAGCAACGCGCGCTCCAGGTGACAGGCTGCTAATCTCGATATTCCAGACCGAGCCACCCGCAGAATCACCAAGGTCGCTCCAGTCGTATGGTTCGGAGCCGGTTGCGGCGACGTAACTCCGATTGAAGCGCCGTCCTTCCGGTGCCGCCAGTGCGAAGCGGTAGCTTGCCACCGGCACGGAACCGCCGTTGCACAACGTAACTCGCACCATGTCGTCCTGGCCGCTACGCCAGAGCGTTGCCTCCGCAGTGAAGCCATTGAAATGCAGCACGGGGTGAAGCCGTATGCGTATGGCCTGTTCCGCGGGATCAGCCACGATACCGCGGAACACCGCGTCAAAGCGTTCGGCGTCGTCCGGCCAAAGGTCGCCGATGCGTCTCCGGACACCGTCTTCGGACGGCATGCAGTGTA
The DNA here is from genome assembly GCF_016632405.1 of Azospirillum aestuarii. Taxonomy (NCBI): domain Bacteria; kingdom Pseudomonadati; phylum Pseudomonadota; class Alphaproteobacteria; order Rhodospirillales; family Azospirillaceae; genus Azospirillum; species Azospirillum aestuarii. Next base: position 56,118 of record NZ_JAEPIV010000029.1, on the reverse strand, counting down.
GTCGCGCAACAACGGTGGTAACCTCGGCCATTGCATAGGCAGCGGCAACGTCGGCGGAATTGCGCAGTGCCATGAAGACCACTGGCTTGCCGCGCTGCTGCGCCTGATGAGCATATGAGGCCGGGCCGGGTTCAGGGTGCGCGGCGGTGGCGGTGTCCGGCAAACCGCCCAACAGATCCCATGCCGGGCGTTCGGAGGTGATGGCCGCCGCGACGGCGCCCATCGTTGCCAGCTTGCGCGCGGTATAGGTGGTCGAGCCAGGAATAAGGAAAAGCCCGTGGCTGCTGGCGGCGACAGTGGATGGTTGGACGGTGTTGCTGTTCACGGTCCCGGAGTCCTTTTTTGTTGTTCAGCGCCTCGATGGCGCTCGATTACGAGACAGCATCAACGGCACGGATTGTCACGGTGTGGCGGTGCGTTAATCGCCGCCTTCGATGCCACTGAAGCCTTGTTGCCGGGCTGGCGGCGGTAACGGCGTGACTCTTCTACATCCTTCTCTATGTAGCTGAGCGCAGCAGTGAGGTTGCGGTAAGAGGTCTCCGTGTCGAAGACACAGGTCATCGCCGAAACCCACGTCACGTTGGCATGGAACCGAGCCCCATAGCGGTTGTAGGTGTGATCGCTGCACGGCATCGCTACAACGTCAATGGCGTCGGGCTGGGTGAGGGCGACTGAGCTGATGTGGTGGACGGCCCTTCCACCTTCTTGAAACGGTGGCAAGCTGAGGTCGTCGAAGAAACCAGCTCAGAGGGGCCGTCCATGGGAGAGGTGGTGACGATCGGTCTGGACTTGGCGAAGAACGTTTTCCAAGTCCATGGGATTGCCGCGGATGGAAAGGTTCTGGCCTGTCGGCAACTGCGTCGAGGCGAGGTTCTGAAGTTCTTCCAGAGCGTGCCGCCGTGTCTGGTCGGATTGGAGGCCTGCGGCACAGCGCATTACTGGGCGCGGGAAATCGCGGCCCTGGGGCATAGGGTGAAGCTGATGCCGCCCGCCTATGTCAAACCCTATGTGAAGCGGGGCAAGACCGACGCCGCCGATGCCGAGGCCATCTGCGAAGCGGTCACCCGTCCGACCATGCGTTTCGTCGCCATCAAGACGGTGGACCAGCAGGCCGCGCTGATGCTGCACAAGACCCGCGATTTGCTGGTGCGGCAGCGAACGATGCTGATCAACGGGTTGCGCGGGCACTTGGCGGAATTCGGAATCATCGCGGCCAAAGGGCCAGAAGGCGTGAAGGCGGTGACCGCAGCCCTCCATGAAGCACAGGACCGTCTGCCCGAACTGGCACGCTTGGCGCTGCACGGCATCGTCGATCAACTTCGGCAGCTTGAGGCCGAAATCGACCGGCTGGAGAAGCGCATCCTCGCTTGGCATCGGGCCAGCGAGGTCAGCCGGCGCTTGGCGACCATTCCCGGCATTGGGCCGATCACCGCGAGCGCCATCGCGGCGGCCGTGCCGGACGGCACGCTGTTCCGTTCCGGTCGGCAGTTCGCCGCATGGCTCGGTCTGACACCGAAAGCCCACAGCAGCGGCGGCAAGGAACGCCACGTCGGCATCAGCAAGCAGGGCGACGGCTACCTTCGGCGCTTGCTCGTCGTCGGCGCCACGGCGGTCATGCGGCTGGCCCGCAAGGACAACGCCAGCCGCAGTTGGGCGACGAAGCTGCTGGAGCGCAAACCGGCAAAGCTGGCCGCCGTGGCTCTGGCCAACAAGACCGCGCGCATCGCGTGGGTGGTGATGACGCGGGGAGTGACCTACGCGGCGCCGAGCGCGGCGTAGACGGCATTCGCCCTGTCGGCGTCGGATGGCTCGGCGGGGCGGATGGGCAAGGGTGGTGAGACGTGATGACGAACCGGCAGGGCCGGGGATCGGCCAAACCCACGGGGACCAAGCGCCACCGAGCGCGATGAGCTGATTTGGGCGTCGATCCGCGGAATTCATCAAGGCCAGCAGCCAGTGGCTGCGACAACAGGCCGGACACATGGATGCATCCTTCTCGGCCAGTCAGTGCGGATTTCCCTCTTGCGCCGGAGGGGCCGTCCACACATGGTCCCCGTTTCCCGGACAGATTTGCGGCTGGGATAAGCTTGGTTCAGGTTCGTGTTATGCCGCCAATCATGCCGCCAATCTGATCCTGTTGGGTGTACCCTCGTAGGCCTCGTCCGGGGTTCTGCCGCCGAGCGCCGAGTGCGGGCGGTCGGCGTTGTAGTAGTCGATCCAGCGGCCGATCCCGGCTCGGGCCTCGCTGCCCGTTTCGAAGGCATGGAGGTAGACGCATTCGTACTTCATCGATCGCCACAGCCGTTCGATGAAGACGTTGTCCATCCACCGGCCACGGCCGTCCATCGACACCCGGATGCCGGCCGCGGTCAAGAGGCCGGTGAAGCGTGGGCTGGTGAATTGGCTGCCCTGATCGGTGTTGAAGATGTCCGGGCGGCCGTGCCGCGCCATCGCCTCCTCCACCGCCTCCAGGCAGAACTCGACGTCCATGGTGTTCGACAGCCGCCACGCCAGCACCCGGCGCGATGCCCAGTCCATCACGGCGACCAGGTACAGGAAGCCGCGGCGCATGGGAATGTAGGTGATATCGCTGCACCACACCTGGTCGGGGCGGTCGATGGACAGGTCGCGCAGCAGGTATGGCCAGATCTTGTGCTCCGGATGCGGCACGCTCGTCTTCGGGCGCTGGTAGACCGCCTGCAAACCCATCCGCGCCATCAGGCGGCGAACCCGCTTGCGGTTGATCTCATGGCCGTGCCGGCGCAGATGAGGCACAATGTCACCGACCCATTTGGGTCGGGGCGTTGTGGTGGTGCACCCGTGGAATCGGGTGGCTGCGAGCGAACGCTTCCCAACCGCCGCAGGGTGGTTCAGAAACGGACAGCTCTTGCCGAACAGTCATTACTCCCAATACTCGATCCCTTCGAGCAGTCGACGGTACAGCAGAATGCCGGAGACAACGCCGAAGCCGATCGTGACGCACCATTGACCGTACCAAGTGGCATACCAGGGCAGAAGGCCCTGCCAGAGGCCGTCGTGGTCAATTGTCGATTGGGGAATGCCGGCGGCTCTGTATCCCAAATCATCCAGCACAGGCCACCAAACCGTCCAGACGGCCGCAATCAGTGCGCAAAACCAAGCCTCAGCAACGGGTAATGGGGACCAACGCCCTATGGCAAGGCTGAATGTCAGCCAGACAGAAGCGAGGGCCAACATTGTTCCATGGCGAACCTGGGTAAACAGATCGAAACCTGGAGCGGTATGTCCCGTCACGCTTCCGATGACGGCGGAGCCGACTAGGCACACCAGAAAGATAGCCAGCAAACAGCTCTGCAACGCAACCCGCATCGCGCTATTCTCCCGTTTTGGCGAGAAAAGACTACTTCAGCGCGTAGGGTTTGGAAAGCGCTCGCTGGCCACAACCGTCCCACCGATCGGCGCCGTCTTTGATCTCGCCGGCGGTCTCGGAAACGGAGACTTTTGACTTTTCAGCTGTTCTGCGCCTGGGAGTTATTCCCGCGCCGCCTTCCGAAACAGCCAAGCCGATGTGAGCCATAGCGCGGTGAAAAAACCGTTCAAGAAAATGGCAGCTCCTGGCAAGTCCGGCTCGACGGAACCCGATCCAGTCACCAAGGCGATCATGCCGACCAGTGCCTGAGCAAGCGCCGTAGCGGCCAACACTCCCGCCATGCCAAGGGGCTGGAAGCGCACAATGAAGGCGCCGAGCGACCCGAACGCGAGCACGCCGGCATACATCAGGTTGGCTGGGTTCTCCTCAGACCCGATGATGCCGACGGCAAGGTTTATCCAAATGAGGATGAATGCCGCCACGACCGCAATGCCGATAGCGGCTCGGTAGGCGCCACTCCCCGTCATCCTTGTCGTCAAATCATAGACGCCGCAAGCGCCGAACAGCATGGCGCCGAAGATCGCGAAGTCGGTCACGTCCCAGACCACGTCATCGGTGAAGCGCATTGCGATCAAGGGAAGCAACAACATGAGCGCCGCGATTCCCCAGGGCGCCATCCTCCAAATACGCCCGCGCCGGCCGCCGCCACTGTCCGTGTTTCCCGTCAAGGCCTTGCCTCCCCGCGCAGCCGTGGCCTTTCCCGTCAGGGCCCCTTCTGCTCCGCTTGGATCAGCAGGGACGCCTGCACCGAGGTGAGCTTGGTGTCGATCAGCGACGACAGTTTGCTGTATCGCTGCAGCTGCTGCTCAATGTGTCGACGCACCTCCGGGGAGGCGAGCGCGTCGGCCACCAGCGAGGCCAAGTACGGCTTCACGGCCCGATGCCGCCGGACGAGGTCGGGAGACCCGGCCCGGATGATCGCGCGCACGCGGTCCGGATCGGCTCCGGCCTTCAGCGCCGCGACGGCGACGACGCGGTCGACGGCGTCCGGATCGGTCAGACCGTAATAGCGCGCGATGGCGGCCTGCTGCTCGTAGACCTGCCGGGCCTGCTCCTCGGCGAGCGGGCCGTTGTACCCCGCGATGCCGTCCAGCTCGCCGATGGGGTCCACAGCGCCTTCGTAGGCCATGCTCCGGCTGTCCTCGACCCCCTCCACGACATCCGCGGCCCGCTCCAGAAGCATCCGGCCGGCCGGGGCGAGTCCGCCGTCGTCGGCATACAACTTGACCGGTGGCCCGCCGGAGAGCTGCCTCTTCGTCCCGACGACCATGCCTCCGCGCTGCCAGTGCACGGCGCGCGGGTCCTGGCCGGCGATGGCCGTCACGAGCCTGGCGGCGGCGGTCAGGACGCGTGGCGCCGTGCCGAGCGGGTCCCCCTTGGGGGCCAGACGGACGAAAGCGTCGTAGCGGGCGGACCCCCGGACCACGCAGGCCGGCTCCAGACCCGCCGCGGACAGCTTGGCCAGGCCGGGCTTGGTGACGCGGCTGATCACGACGAGACCGTCCGGCGCCTCGGGTGCGATGCTCACGTCGTAGCCGCTGTCGCTCCACTCCCGGACGAGGCCGACGGTGAACGCCGCAGCGGGCAAGCGGCGGCTCATCCGGCGCTCCGGATGGAAAGGGTCGGCCAGCCTGACCAGGAGTTTCTCCACCCGCAGGGCCGCGACCTGCTCCGGCACGCCCAAGCCGGCTCCCGGCCGGCGAAAGGAGCGCGCCGACGCAAAAGGCACTGCGGTCTGTTCACTCCCAAACGCCCTGTCCATCCCCATCACCAGTCGTCCGCCAAAGCCTCTGCCGTCAGCGACGGCTCGATGTGTCCCGGGAAGGCGGCCACCACCTGCAACTCGTGCGGCGGCGCCACGCGCAACTGCACCAGCCCCATCGCGGCGAGCCCCGAAGCCGCCCGGGTGTGCGCAGCGGCCGACGTCAGGACGTCGCCGCTGTACCGCCAGTATGCCACCACCGTGTGTTCGCCCGCCACCTCACCGTTCGGCGCGGCCCGCGCCCCGGTCCCGAGCAGGAACGCATCGATGTCCTGAACCAGGGCGGAGGGCTCCAGGCGGTCACGGTAGACGGCCACGCAGAGGAAGTCGGAAAAACCGCTTCTTCGGCGCGCCTCGCGGGCCGCCTCGAGCGTGCTGCCGCCGTCGACGTGGTCGACCAGCCCCGTGCGGGCGCCCGGATCGAAGCCGACCACGGTCCACATCATGGCCGGGTCACGCGGCCGGAGCCACGCGGCCGGCCAGATCGTCGGCCATGATCCGGGGAGCGAAGTCCTTGCCGTCACGCCGCGTGGGCATGTACTGCAGGCGCGCGTCGGTGATCTCGACGCGCACGCCGTCGTTGACGAAGCCGTTCGCCTCGATGGCCGCCCGGTCCCACACCACGACCTCGTGGCAGGCCCGACTCTGTCTGCCGTCCGGCGCCTCGACCACGGTTTCCAGATCGAAGGCCAGATAAGCCGCCTTGTCGCCGCGGCCTTCGCTGAAGCGCGGATCGCCGTGGACGACGCCTTCCAGATGAACGCGGTTGCAGTCCTGGACCCCCTTGGCCTCGTCGTCCGGAATCCGGCCGATCGAGCCGAAGTCGGCGTCGACCTTCACCCGGACACGCTGCGGGTCGCGGTCGCCTTCCCCCGGCTCGTAAGCGATCCGGCCATGGACCCGGACGATGTCGCCTTCGCGGAACTCGTCGCGAAGGTCGGTGGCGAGATCCCCCCAGACGCTGATCGGGTGGTAGCCCCGGATGTCCCGGTCGGCGCCCTCGAGCTGGACCTGGGTGTGCACCGACAGCCAGAGCGACGCGACCTTGCGGCCCTGGCTGTAGGTCGGCTCTCCCGCGACAGTGCCGACCAGTTCGATCTCGCTGCGCCCCGGATCGGTCTGCGTCCGGTCGTCGGCACGGCCGCGGTCTCCACGACCTCGCCCGCTGCCGCGATCCTCTCCGCCGCGGCCACGATCGCCCCGTTCGTTCCGGTCGCGGTCGCTCCGACCGCGTGCGCCGCGATCCTCCGCGCTGCGGCCGTGGTCGCCTCGATCGTTCCGGTCTCCCCGCCCTCGGTCGGTCGACCGACCGGAGCGGTCGTCGCCTCCGCCGCGCGCGCTCCGGTCGGCGCCGGAACGCTCCCCCGCACGCCCGTCATCGCGCCGGTCATCTCCCCGGCGGTCACCGCGGCCGTATCCCATGTCTTGCCTCCAGCTCATAGAATGGACGATGGAGGCAGCGTAGCGACGCAGGGATTCGCCGTTCGAGCACCCGCGTGCACCGGTCAGCGGACACGCCCTTCCCGACGTTCCCGGCGTGGCTGCGAGGGTGTGCCGGCACGCTCCGGTGGCATCGCGGCGGCCATGCGTTCCACGCGCGCGCGGATGGCGTGCACGAGATGATCCGCGTCTCCGGCGGGGAAGGTCCGATCCACGGTGTCGGCCAGAACGGCGAGTCCGTGACGGCGGGCGGCGCGGTCGCGCAAGGCTTTCGCATCGGTCGCGCTTGCCCGGGCGGCCTCCCAGCTCAATTCCCCGGGATCGCCGAAGGCCAGCGGGCGATGGGCGGCGTACCACGCCGCCAGCTTCGGGTCTTCCGCCGCCATCGCGTCGCGGGACCGGGCGGCTGCGGTGGGATCGACGGGGTGACCGTCCCGACCGGCCCGCGCCCGCTCGATGTAGCCGGACCCCCACGCGGCGGTCCAGTTCGGGACGCGGCGCTGCAGGTTGTCGAGCTCCTTCATCAGCGGCGGCTCCGCGTCCGGGCGGTCGCAGCGCCGCTCGGCGCTGACGTCGAAGCCGCTGGCCCGGGCGTTGCGGGCAAGGGCCGCGCGCAGGGCGTCGAGGACCAGGCCGTCGCGATCGAGGCGCAGCGGAGCGTCGGGCGGGGTGCCTATCACCGCATGGACATGCGGATGGTCGGCGTGATCGGTGTGCAAGGCCCAGAGCACCGTGTTGTCCCACACCGCCAGAGTCTCGCGGATCGCCGAGGCCACGGCGATCTCCACGCGCGGGGCGTCGGCCGGGTGGTCGACGGGAACCGTGAAGACCAGATGGCGCGCGCGGACCCGGTGATCATCGGGGCCCTCCATGGACGGCCAGGACGCCAGAACGGCGTCGATCTCCTGCGGCGGGACCGGGCGGCTCCACTCGTCGAAGACGGCGACGGCATCGCCCGGACGGATCACGCCGCCATCGGCAAGGGCGGCCTTCTGCTCCGCGGCGAAGTCCTCGGGGGCCAGCCGGTCGGCGCGCGCGATGTAGTCCACCAGCCGCGCCACCGAGGCCCTGGTGCGGCGTCCGGCACCGATCGACTTGACGACGCAGGGCCGCAGGCCGCGCTGCTGCGCCCCGGCGGCGATGCCCGCCCGCTCGAGAAGGGCCGCGCGCAACGCGCTTTGCAGGTTCAGGCTCACGTTCGGTCTCCTGATCAGCGGTGCGGCGGACGCCGCACGTAATCGCGTTGCGGCTTCGGCGAAAGACCGCCGGCGCGCCGGAAGCGCTCGGCGGTGCTCGTCACCGCGCCCTCGGACGACGGTGGAGCGGGCGGTTCCGGTGGGCGGTCCGAGGTCATGGGCGAGGTGACGGGTTTCGGAGAGCGACGTCCGAGAAGGTGGGACAATGGCCCGAGGACGTCCCGCTCGATGGCGACCAGCACGCCCTCGATACGAAGCCCGCTCACCTCCGCCGAGGGCCGCGAGCCGCGTTTCTCCAGATGAACGTCCCGGACGAGCTGGTTGAGGTTGGAGCAGGCGCCCGTCACCTGGGCGAGGATGCTGCGCAACGCCTCGGTTGCCGCCGGGGCCAGAGGCGGCGGCGCCGAGCGTGCCGGCGCGGGGTTCGTGGCCGGGGATCGCGTGTCCATGGGCCCGTCCATCGCCGCGCAGTCGGCCTTCACGATCGCACGGAGGTACCCGCTGACATTGGGCTTCCCATCACCGTCTAGAAAGCCACGCCGGCACGCCGCGTCTTTGAGCTGAGCCCGCTCGCTCGGCGAGATCCGGAACTGCACCAGCTCGTTCCGCTGCTCGCCGCGTGGCAAGGGAGGCCCTTCGGGGCGGGCGCTTGCACGACTGTAATGTGTTGTCACGACATGCACCTAATCTTGCCTGCACAAATCGTCTGTCGCATCGACCGCCTTGGGGTTGGGCGTCCACGCCGCAATCCCGGGTTACGGTCACCGCACCCTAGAGTCCAACCTTCGCGCGCCAACGACAACCCAGTGTACGGGCGGCGGCGGAAAATGCATCCGGTCGCCACCCACGGCTCAGAAATCATTCGGAATCCAGACCTGCCCCTTGGTCAAAGGCACGTCCGGAGGGACGGCTTCCAGAGCCGGGTTCAGGTCGTAGATGCGCTCCAGCCGGACGCCGTGCCTTTGCGCCGCCCGCGCCAGGGTTTCGTCGTCCCGGATGTCGGCCACGCGCCGCCGGGCGTCCGCGCGCGGCTTGACGGGGGCCGCCTTGGGGCCGCTGGAAGCCGTCTTGGGCGGGTCCTTCGGCTTGTCCGGCGCGGGTGCGGATGCGGCGGGCAGCCCGGCCAGACGCTTGGTCAGTTCCGTCTCCGCCGCGCTCAGCCGCTCCAGCGTCCGGCCGGCCTGGTCCAGCATGTCGGCGAAGCGGCGCACGGCCTCGGGCTCGACCGAAGGGGGCGGCGCCGCCGGCACGGCGATGAAGGGAGGCGACGCTGGAGGAGAAGGCGGTGCGGCGTCCGGCGGCGGCAACGCCGGCGGTGGCGACGGCGAGCGGTCGACCGGCTTGGCGTCGGCCGCGGCCTTTTCCGCAGCCGGTGGCGGTGGCGATTGCCCTCCGAAGGCCGGCGCTGGTGACGCCGGCGCGGCGGGTGGCAACGAGGCCACCTCGATGGCCGCCGCCGGCGGTGTTGTCTGCGGAGCCGCGAGGCCGGGAAGCACACTGCGACCGGCATCGCCCTCCCCTCCGGCGGACGACAGCCCAAGCAGCATCGGCGCCTCCCGGCTGTCGGCTTCGCTCGGCGGCGCCGTGACGCCGTTGCTCTGGGTCATGACGACGCCGAGGATGGCCATGGCCGCGGTGCTGGCGATAAGGACCATCGCGGCGTTCCTGGTGCCGCGCAGAACCGCCTTGCAGAAGCGGTCGACCCTGCCGCCCAGCTTGGACTGCGGTGAGGTCGGCGGCGTTACGGGCCGATCGGCGCGGACATCGGTGCCGGCCCGGCCGGCGGCATCCGGAGCGGACTCCATCCCCGGTATATCCCCGGCACCCCCAAAGCGGGCGCTCGGCGCCCCATGAACCGGCGTCGCCATCGTCCGCACGGAGGGATGCTCCGCCGCCATCCGTTCCGCCTGGAGCAGGCTTTGCCGCGCCGCCTCCAGAACCCCCTCCAGCTCGGTGATCCGCGCGTGCGCCGCGCCGAGCGCCTGGTCGGCCACCGTCAGGCGGCGCTGCAGATCGCTCGCATGGGCGGCGTTCTCCTCGCCCCGGCGCCGGACGTCGGCGAGAGCCGCCGCCTTCTCCTCGCTCTGACGCCGGGCATCAGCGAGATCCGCCGCCATCTCGCCCAGGCGGCGCTCCAGCTCCTGCAGCGCGCCTGGCGGATGAAGTTCGACGTCGCCCGGCCCGTCCTTCAGCAGGGCCGTGACCAGCAATCGGACGTTCGCCGCCCCGTCGCGCACCAGATTGGCGGCACGCACGCTCAGCGGGTCGCCGACCACGGCCAACCCCTGATCGGCGGCGAGCAGGTCCAGCAGACCGGCGGCGTCAGCCTCGCGGTTCTCCCGCGACAGTGTGGCGAGGCGCTGCGCCATCTCCTTCGCGGGAGCCGTTCCCTTGAAGTTCAGGCGGTGAATGCCGCTGTCGCCGTCGTCGGGCGGTGGACGCGGCGCGTCCATGGCCTCCGGTGAACGTGATGATCGCTTTGCCATGTTGGGGCTGTCTGAAGAACCGATGGCAGTACGGTAGCCGGGGTCGGCATGGGCGTTCGAGCACCGGCGGGAGGCTGGGCGCCCAATTTTTCGAGCTGGGCGCCCACTGGGCGCCCGAGCATAGGGCCCAAATCGGAAAAACTGTTTCCAGTCAGTGGGTTGCTCTTGGGCGCCCAACATTCCGAAGCGGGCGCCCAGTGGGCGCCTGAATGAAGAGGTTGGGCGCCCAGCCTCCACGCACGGAAGGCTTTTTCAGGCTCTGCGACCAAGGGAAGGCGCCCGCCTTGGGGATGGATGGGGGAAACGGGCGCCCACCTTGGCCACGCCGTCGGCGCGGGGGACGGAGAGCAGGTCGCCGGGACGTCCCTTCGGCAACCCGAGCGCGAACACGGGGCGGCAGAAGTCTCCCGTCGACGCGGGCGGCGGAAGCGGAAGGCGCTGAGCGCGCCCCGGCGGACGGTTGAGGACGTCCTGCGGACGTCCGGCGGATGTCCGCAGGAACGGACCAGGCTTTCCAACGAGCCGTGTCGTGGAGCCGGTGGCGTGCCGGGCGGACGGGAAAGCCGCACACCGGGACGGCGGACCGGAGGGCAAGGCGATGCCGCACAGCCCAGGATAGCGGAAGTGGCCGAACGCCCGGGGCAGCCGGCGGCCCGGCCCAGGCAGTGCGGCAGCTCCATTTTCAGGGCTTTGGGACGCACGGGGATGGAAACGTTCCGGGCAAAAAGCACCCCTGGCGGCGTCGCGGAACGGCCGCGGGCGCCCGCCTCGCCCGGAGCCGACACAAGGGCGGAATGCGGGGCGCCCAATGGGCGCCTGGACCTCCCGAAACGGGCCGGCGACGGAGCGTTTCTCCGCCGACGGTCCGTCCCCCGCCCCGTCCCGCCCCGTGATTGGGCGCCCAACATTCCGACGTGGGCGCCCAGTTTTTCGACCTGGGCGCCCAAGCATCCGGCCAAGATCGCAAAAGGCGTTTCCGATCATGCGGTTACCTTTGGGCGCCCAATTTTTCGAGCTGGGCGCCCACTGGGCGCCCGAGCATAGGGCCCAAATCGGAAAAACTGTTTCCAGTCAGTGGGTTGCTCTTGGGCGCCCAACATTCCGAAGCGGGCGCCCAGTGGGCGCCTGAATGAAGAGGTTGGGCGCCCAACTTCTCAGTCTGGGCGCCCAACCCGAAACGCTGGGCGCCCAGCGTCGTTTGCCGGGCGCCCAGTGTTCGAAACCGGGCATTTTTACCGAGCGACGCCCGGTCAAGCATCCAAGCCGACCGCTGGGGCTCGATTGGCGGCCGCAATGACGGGCATGGTCGACGAAGCCACCTCACCATCCCGGACCCCGACGTGTCATGGTGCCCTTGACCGCCGCCTGCATTGCCGCCGTTGCATTCACCTACGCGCCGCTGCTCGGCGATCCCCCTTCCCTGGTGGAGCAGGACCTCTACACGCTCTTTGGTGCCGAGCGCGGCCGCGTCGGCGAGTGCGTTCCCAACAAGGACCGGAAGACCGGGAAGATCACGTCGTGGGACTGTGGACCGTTTCAGATCAACACCGGGAACGGCCCAGCCCTCGCCAGGCTCTTCGGCACGACACCGGAGGAGGCCATGCGCCGGGTGACGAACGACGGGTGCCTGAACGCGCATGTCGCCGGCTGGCTGCTCGTCGAAAAGCGGCGGGCGGCCAAAGGCGACCGGCACGACGCCCTCGGCCGCTACAACAGCGCCACACCGGGGATCAAGGAAGCCTATCAGGATCTGCTGGAAAGGAGACGCCGGCAGCTGTTCGGAGACGCGGCCATTCCCGCAGCACGGGCCGACGGGACCACGCCCGGTGCGGCCCGTTAAGCGGGGTGTATGGATCTGCGCCTCATGGCAGTACCTCGCCCTTCAGGATCTCGGTCAACCGCATTCGGCTGCGCGCTGATGCGCTCCACAATGCGCCGGGCGCTGAGCTGAGCGGTTCCCCCGGATCATCGGCCGGTCGGCGCCGAGCGGCACACCGACACGGCTGAAATCAGGGCCGACGTCGCAGGTCCGAAATTTAGGACATCAGGGCTTTTAACCAATCGATAATCCGGTTGACCGGATTGGGAGTGCTGAAACCGACCACGATGAGGATCGTCAGGGCGATCGAGAGGAACCAGCCGTACACGCTGGCCTTCACTCCCGCCCAGGTCCGTGTGCGTCTTTCGACATGGGTGATGATGTTGGTCTGCAGCGTCGCCAGGTTGCCCGACACCTCGTCCAGCTTCGCCCAGATCGCCGTGCGCTGCAGACCGGGCTTTTCTGCTTCGAGGATCTTGGAGCTGTACTCCTGCAACAGCGTCCGCGCAGCGCGGCGCAGATTGTCAATGGTGTTCGAGCCCGGGTTGCGCGATGCGCCCGGCTGAACCGGTAGACCGCGCTCGCGATCCTCGGTGATGCTCTGTTTATAGAGAGCATACGCGAGCAGCCCTTCGATGTCCTTCGGGTTATCCCCCACGAAGTTCCGAAAGGCTTGGCTGAACGTGTTGGGCGGGGTAGCGGCCGGCGAGCCGTCCTGGTATGCCGGCGTCGGGTGATCCGGCGCCGGCGTAGTCCGGTCGGTCATGCAGCTCGGTCGTCGTGCTTGAGCCTGATGGCGTCCTGATATACGTCGTCGCGCACGATGGTGCGCCGCTTGCCGTCCACCACGATGGTGCGAACGGGCGGCAACGGCACGTCGCTGGAGCGCTTCATCGGCTTCAGTTGGACCTCCGGCTTCTTCCCGAACAAACCCGTGATAAACCTCACCGCGATCTCCATCGGTCAATCGACAGCACTTCATCATACCATAACATATGGCGCATGACTCTGGGCAAGTCATACCTCTTACACGCAAGAGGAATGATGATCATGCTGGCCGCCCCCCGGACGAAGGCCCGGCTTGCTTCCGGATGTCGGCATGGGCGGCGCTCCGTCGGGCCCGGCCCATCGCCCACCATTCCTCCGCGGTCAAGTCACAGGGGCGCGCGATACCGGGAAGATGAGCCACGAGCATGCCGCACTTCGGACAACGCTCACCGGTATCAGGCACCACGCCTCGGGGCACGATCAGGATCAACGTGCGGAGGCAAGCGCGTCCGCTGGCGCTTCATATGGCTTCCAAGGCAATCGCGGCGACCAAACGAAGGCATCCCGAGCGATCCCACGCCGAATGGCAATGTCTCTCGCCTCATCAGCCCTTGCCTTCGAAGTGCAGGCAGCGGCCATGACCGTCCAGTGCCGGTTCGAGTTCCGCGGTTCCCAGACCTCGACTGTCTGGTCTGGATAGCGTAGGTTGATCTCCTCCGCATGCCGGCTAGCAGCATTCCTTGTCAGGAAAGATCCAACGACTGTCCAGTGCGGCTGTTCAGCGATTGGCTGTCCGCACTGGAAGTAGCGACCTCGATAGGTATTCCGGTCAGAAAATGCGACATCGTACGACGGCCGCGAGGCATCGACGGCGAGCACGCAGGTGGTGTCCCTTGTCCTCAAGGTTCCATTGATGTCTTGCGTCGCAGGAAAAGGGTTATGTGGACATTCCGGAAATTTATACGCTGACCACTGTAGTTCACTACGCTCCCCCAGGGCACCGAGGACCCCTTGGGGGAATAAGGCAAGGAAGACGCGCTCACGCAAGAATGGATCGACCCAAAAACGGAACCCCTTGGTGTGATCCTGATGATAGTCGTGGCCATAGTGCAACTTCTTGGGAGACGGCGAAGCCACGCCAGTTCTCCTTGGCCAAGGCAATCCATAGGCCTGCCACTGGTGATTGCCATCGATACTGCGCACCATGTCGAACAGCAGGGTAAAGTTTCCAGGGACGTCTGGATAAATCCGGTTGCCGTAAAGAGGTGAGCCCTCAATGCCCGACAGATTCCGGGCAAGCTTGTTGAGCTGGTCGTGGCCTAGCAAGGTCATCTTGGCCAGCGTCACTGAGTGGCGGAGAGGGGCGAACCGGTCTGGATCGATCCGACCATCAATCAGAGCCAGATCTTTTTCGACAAAATCGTTCACATTATTAAAAACCAACAGGCCTTTACCGGAAGAATCCCCTGAGAAGACTTCGACCAGCTTTTCACGCGTCGCGTTTTCCGGGGCCGACAGCAGGGTCAGGAAGTCAGCTGTTGACCGGTTGGTTAGGAACTCGACAAGAGTGAATTCCGCCTTCTTGAGCTCCGGTTCGAGGCGCTTCATCACCAACTTCTGGGCCTCGCGCGAAGGGGCCACGACCCAGCGCAGTAGTTCCGGAAGCGAATCAATGGCGCGGTCGAACTCTCCTTTAATTCGTTCGATACCTTCCCGAACCAGACACCCTGCTTGCCCAATTTCTTTAGGCTGCGCAACAAACACTTGACCATAGCAGCGATACCAATCCCAGTATTCGCTGACAGGGTTGCCGGAGTTCAAAAGCATGATCGTTCCAACTTTATGGCTAGACTTTATGTATTCCTCGGACGCCACGCCGATATCCGCCTTCCAATTTCTTAGGAAAAGCGTAACAAGATTGTAGCTGTCGATTGCCCGTTTGATCTCGTCGATGGTGGCGCCTACCACGTCGAGCTCTCGCCTGATGCGGTCAACGACCTTCTCGGCTTCGGCAACGGCATTGCGAGCTTCTCGCGTGGCGACCTCCTGAAGGTCGAGATCCACCTTTGCAGCGGAAACTGCCGCTTCGTATGTACCATCGGCGAGGCCACGGACTGCTCTGTCATGGGCATCTTTTAGGTTGTTGATCGCTGCTTGCGTCTCGTCACGCAGACGTTCGGCATGCCGTACGGCTTCCTGGGCTGCGGCTTCGGCCGCTTTGAGCACGTTCAACTGACCTCGTAGTTCGTTGATTTTATCGTTCAGCTCATCGCACTCCGGCAGCACACCACCGATGATGTTACACACCAGCTTGCCAAGCTTACCGACCAAGCCGTCAATCGCTTTCTGGATATCGCCTCCTTTACCGGCAAGATCGCTGCTTGCCTTAGCCAAGGCGACTGTCGCATTGGATACAGCGTTCGTCTGGATGTCCAACAACGCTAATTGGGGATTGATGATCTCGGGGTATTTGTTGACTAGGTCTCTTGCCTCGTCTAGTCCCCCAAGAGCGGCCTCGTAGGCCTTACGGCGAAGTTTCAGAGCCTCCTCGTGTCCTTTCAAGATCAGTTCAGCCGCATCGAGAGCCGTCTTTCCCGTCGCAAGGTCGAGTTGCAGATCCAACTGCTTCTTAAAGTAGTCCGCGCCCCACCCGGTGATTCGCCCGACTATGTCTTGAGTCAGATTGTCGGCATAGTCGACCGCAGTCCTGACGTCAAACATGGCGGCGAGATGCTGTCCGGTGCTCAACTTCCTGTATTGGCTCGCGACCGCCGAGTTCAAAATTAAAGCATCGCGCGAAAAGCTGGTCGCCGTTCCGAACCCCGAAGTCCAAGGCATTGGATTGCCTGCGCCATCGCGCAAGTCCGGCGTCAGAGATTCGATGTATTTCTCAAGGACGAAGTGCCGTCGCTCGACCTCCACCTCGCCGTCAGTCAACTCGAAAATGTCTCCTGCATATGCATTGACATAAGTATGAGCAAAAATATCTCCGGCCGCGTGAGCGGCAAAGCCGTAGGCGAAGGCAATCTCCTCCGTATTCTTCGCCGCCCAAAGAATTTGTTTGAGCCAATCGTCCGTTTGCCAACCTCCAGCAATCCCTGGGTGCGTGGTAGTTTGTCCGACGATAGGATCTGGAAATACGTCTGGCCCCAAGCTGCCCATTCTGTAGCGCTCTGGGTGAGATCTCAATGCAGCGGCGACTTCTTGGGGAACAGGATACGATTGCCCACCCAATGTAACGGCACCGTCGCCTTCAACATCTTTGATGACCTCTTGCGCGATCCAGGCATGGGTTTTGAGCCCCCACGCCAATGCCTGCTCATGCTGGAGAATAAAAAACGCACATGCAGCAACGATAATGACGCGCTCGAATTGTCTTTTAAGAGATTTATGCATGACGCCCTCAATCATGATAACGATTGCTGCAGAGCAGGAGCAGGAGCAGGAGCAGGAGCAGGAGCAGGAGCAGGAGCATTAGGCTAGCATTGTAATGCTCAACGCGTGAGAAGCCTGCCTTCATCTCGTAAGGCAGGTTAGTCCAATTTTGGAGGCACGCCATCAGCATGCACAGATAACATTTACTAAGAAAGTGGAAATGAGTGGTAGGCAAACTTACTATTGGACTTGCAATTTTTACTGTGTTCGACACCTACCCACGTCGAGCATACTATAGTATGCGAGAACGCATACTACGGCGCCCCTGCAAAGGCACAGTGGGTTGAGGATGCGTCCGGTCCGAATGCCTATCTGAATTTGATCCTCCGGCACGAGGTCGGCCAAGGCTGAGGCCTTGAGGTGAAGGAACCCGCGCTCAGCGGTCAGGTACTCAGCACCTCGTTGCCGCGCACCACCAGCACGTAAGGAGGCCGGTAGCATGGCAGGTCGAATTGCTTTTCGAGCGCATCCGGTACCGAAGCGATCATCGCTCTACCATCGGCGGCCGGACGGGTGATGGATGGACACCGGTGCCGCAAGGAGCTGTGCCGTCGAGAGGTGACCGCCCAAGACTCATGAGCGAGCGGTTGGCCATCTCCAGCATTTCCGGCAGTGACCGGACACGGCCGTTGATCTTGAACAGCCCGGGCCCGGCGCCGACGATGGTGTGATCGCGGCTCATCAGGTGGCGGCGCGCCTGATCGACGATGCAATCGGACACCGGTGCCGTGACGGACGCGGCACGACGCATCCGCCCGCCACTCCATGCGGTCCAGCAAGCGTCGATGCGCAAGCGGCGCCTCCCGCCTGTTCGGCGCTCGACCTTGATGGTGCCGTCGTCTTCGAGGCTTTGCAGGAAACGCACGACCGGGGTTTCGCCGCAACCGACGACGTCCGCAAGCGTCGCCATACCCGGACAGGGGCGCTCGTCCCGGGCGACGGCCCGTAGATAGTCCAGCAGCAGCGCCCTGTCGGCGGCGGACAGCACCCTGATCCTCGGCGTCGAGGGCCGTGCCGGTTGATCGTCCATGGTACGCCTCGCTTCTCGTTCGTGGCTTGTCTTCGGTGGCGCGCCCCTGCGACAGGGCAATCAGGCGATAGGGACATCAGGCGTCCGGCCGCGGCGTGGGCTCGCCTTGCCGTGCGGCAAGGCGGGTCAGGGCGCCAAGACAAATGGTCACCGCCGCGGCATGCGCCGCCTGTGCGACGGCATGCTCCGCGTCCGTGAACGCCTCTTCCGGAGCCGATCCGAAGTGGACGCGCGCCGCCTCGATGTCTGGACGCGGAGCCGCGCGCAACGCGGCGAACAGCGAGCGGACGGACTGGAGCATCTGCGCGCGGGTCATCCAGGCGCCGGCCGAAGGCGTCGCGCGCAACGTCGCGGAGAAGGCCTGGGCTGATTCCATGATCGCGCGAAGCAGCGCACCGTCACCGACGTCCGGCGCCTGCCCCATGCCGAGTTCGTCGGTCGCCGCCTGGATCTCGGCGGGCATGGCCCGGCCCATTTGAAGAAGGAAGCTGAGGATCTCGGCCACCACGGGGTTGGCGTCCGGCGGATGACCCGCGGCAGAGTCCGGCGCGCGCTCGCAAGGGCCCCGAAAGGCGCTGTCCGGGGGTGCGTTCATCGGCATGGCGACCACTCCTTCGCTTCCCGTTTCATGCTGTTCCGGCCCCCTCGTCGGCCGGCTGGGTCATCCGCCGGCTGAAGCACCAGCATAGGAAAAGAGGGGAGACACCTTCGAGCACTCGCCATCCGAGCGCAGTGCCTGCACGGCTGCGGCGACGATGCCGGGCGCAGCCGCCTGAAAGGCAGCCATCACCGCGGCCGTCACGCGCTGCTCATCGAGCCGGCTCGCCGGCTCGGCCGCAGGCGCCGAGGTTCGGGCCGCCTGCGCCGGCGAATGGGTGACGGACCTGTCGCCCTGGACGGCTTCCAGGGCGGACAGGAGAGCGTGGCGCAGTTCCACATCCCCCACCGCCAATCCACGCAGAATCCCGTCATGCAGATCCGGAGAAGCCGTTTGCAGCACCGACACCGCCAGACTGCCCCGCCCCCGATCGCCGAGCAGACGCCCGGCCCGATCCAGCAGCGTCTGGGCGCGGCGTTCCGTCCTGGCGTCGGAAATCGTCCTGGCACCGGCGATGGGAAGCATGAACGACCGCTGGGCATCCGGCGGGCCGTTGCGGGCCTTGGTCCGCCGCTTCGCGCGCGCGGGGTTAATCCCAGGGTTAATACAGGGTTCGGGTGACACGGCTGTCACCCTTTCCGGAGCCGTTCTGTCACCCTTAACGGTCAAGCCTGTCACCCTAAGCCCGTCGAAGGCCACGTTACGATCGGTGTTGTCCACAGGGAGACGGGTGATGGCGGAGATGTCCACAGGCGCCGAAGCGTTCAGGGTGATGGAACTGTCACCCTGAACAGCAGCGGTGATGGTTGGAGCGACACCGCTGTCACCCTGAGGGCCGGTCAGGGCGACAGCGGCATCACCCGGAACCTCGTGAGGTGAGGCGATGGCAGGCTTCAGGGTGACAACCCCGTCACCCTGATCCGGATCGTCATCGGCATAGCCGAGCTGGGCGAGCCGGCCCCGCAGATCCCGCTCGACGTCCTCCAGCCACGCCAGATTGAAGGCAAGCTGCGCCGTGTCCTTCCGGCCCTGACCGCCGGGCTTGATCACCATCAGCACACCGGCCGCCTTCAGCTCGGAGCGGGCGCGCTGGACGGTTCTTCCGGATTCTCCCAGCGCTCCGGCCAGCCGGTCCACGCTGATCCAGGTCAGCAGCAGACCGGACGACGTCCATATCCGCCGGTTGACCTGCTCCAGCATGACCAGGCCGATTCGGCGGTCCCGGTCGGCCAGCCCCGGCGCCAGCAGAATCGCATGACGCAGCCGTCCGACGACCGCGCGGAACGTCTTGTTGCCGTCGGCGCTCATAATGCCTCCGGAGGAACTTGGGGTAGCCACCTCAACCGTTGCAACTCGCGCTCCATCGCGATGCAGGCGCACTCGGCGTCCGACGGGGACAGCCGGGCGGGATCGAGCCCCATGCCGCGCAGCCACCGGTCGGGCGAATCCCAGGACCGGGACAGCGGCGCGATCCGACAGGCCCCGCGCAACCGCAGCCACACGGCATCGACGCGGCCGTAAGCATCAAACATCGGCGCCCCCTTTTGTCGGATTGCGCCGGGGGCCGTCCATGATCGGACGCCCGGCATGCCGAAGACTCTGCGCACCACGTCGAGCCCCGTCGGACCACAGCGCCTTGCCGCGCCGAACCGACGTCGATGACGTGCATCACTGGGCCGACCGATCGGGGGGAAGCGGGGGCGCGTTTGAAATCTCCCCTGTCGCCACCACCTTGGATAAGGTACGTTTGAGGGGTATCTGCGCGTCGTTGAGGGTTGAGGAATCGACCGATGAGCAAGGACAACAGCGAGGTTCTGGCAAAGCTCGATCAGCTTACCACGCTGTTCGTGAACGAGTTCAACGGCCTCAAAACCGACGTGTCCGGTCTCAAGGCCGACGTGTCCACCCTCAAGACCGACGTGTCCACCCTCAAAACTGACGTTTCCGGCCTGAAGGCTGGACAGGCTCGCCTTGAAGAAGAGATGCGGAAAGTCAAGGAAGTGGTGGGCGTCACGCGCATGCAGGAGATAGCGCGGCTCGACGGTCGGATCGATCAATTGACCTTGGAAGTCATGCAGATCCGAAATGCGGCCGAGTAAAAGGGGGCTTCGGCGCCACCACGCACGCTGAGCGAAAACCGGATCATTGCCCACCCGGGGGGCCGACTCGATGAACGGTTGCGCAGGCCGGACGCGATCGTTCGGGCCTGCGTGACCGTGGCCGGCTGAGCCGCCCGGCTCCCCCACATATTGCTGCGCCGCACCCGCTCCCGTCATTCCGTCAACTCCTCGGCGCGCGCCGGCCAGGGCTGCCCTCGCCGGCAGTCCGAAGAGGGCGGCGAACCGTGCTGTGGACGTTCGGTTGGAGTGCTTGCGGTCTCACTGCGGTTTGCCTCGGACGTTGCCCCCCATCCCGGGGTCGCTGACCGGCTCGGAGCAGATGGGGAAGGCGTCATCCAAGGCATGGTCGACAAGAACGTTCCCCTGCCCTTCATGACCGACCACCGTTGAGGTCTCCTGCGCTGCCCGTCGAAAGTAGGTGACGACAAAGGCGCGGATCGCCGAGGCCAGTGGGTTCCTCCGGAAACCCTTGCCCCTCGCTGACCGGATGAGACAGCGCCGCTCGATGCAGTCCACCAAATCGCGGAGGGGAACGCCTTCGCGATCCGCAATATCCTTCATGGATATCTGAAAATATGGTTCCACAGACGATAAAACAGGCTCGGCTGGCTTGGTCGACTGAACGTTTCTTTGTAGATAATGCATAGTATTTTCCTCTTCATACCTGCTCACCGTCTTCTGCGATCCAGGACCAAGACCATCAGTGCAGAAGAAAGGTTAAATCACCCTTTCATATTCTCACATTCGAGAACTCTCCTGCATTCACTCTCAACAAAAATTATCACTCTCTGAGTCGTCCATCCAATTCCTCGCGCTGCACCATCGATATCGTCCCAGTATATCCGCTCAAGACAGATCGTGGTCCTTCCCCGAACCAACCTCACCTGCCGGGATATCTTCATGAAATCTTGATGAGACACCACATGAAAGCTCCACCCTTTGCTCGCTTGGTCCGCTTGCACCCCTAAGCCAGTTGTGGTTGAGGTGTATCGCTCCGGTGAACGCCGCGGAGCGGCCAGTGATGAGGAACGGAAACGGATTCCGTGCTCGGAATGCTCATGCGTCACGGGCCCCTGGTCGTTCCGGCGCGCAGCCGGACACGACAGGAAATGCGAGTTTGCGGCTTTTTGACTGCTTCCTGGACATAACGTGAACCTCTCAGAGGGTATTCTGCTGAGAACACTGTTCGCGAATATGATCACGCTGCGTGAACTTTCACAAGCGGTAGTTCACAGAACGTGAACAAGCCACTCGCGAACAATGCGTCATCATTCCAAGAGAAGCGCTCATGGATTGTGGTGCCGAGGCTTGACCTTGGCAGGAGGGCCGGCGCCGGATCTTGGGGTAAGGTGCTTAGGCTGGTGGCGTAGCCAGATGCTGCAGAATCTTCAGCCCCAAATCCATGGGCAGATGCGACGTGACTCCGCGGTAAATCCAGTCGAGGGATACGCCTTTTCGATCTGCAAGAATCAACATAGGGTTTAAGTCAGGGCGGCGGTTGCCGTGTTCATACTGCGACCATGCCTGCTTGGTGATCCCAAGCATGTCGCAAATTTCAGCTACGCTCATGCCAAGGGCATCACGCGTCGCCTTGAGGCGACGCCCAATTTCCTGGCGGCTTTGAGGAGGGTGCAGCGGTTCGTATAACACAGACGCAATCTGCCGTACCCAATCGGTGGTGTCAGTCAACGCTCTGATCCACTTGACGCGGTCAACTTGTTGTGAACTTAATCTCCGTGGACTTGAGAGCCGCTACATGTTGGGACGATGACCGACAAGACTGAAAAAGCGGATGGGATGAGCGACCCGGACGGTCGCCAGCTCGTGAAGGAGTTGGGAACCGGCAAGGTGGCCAAAGCTCTTCGGCGGCCGCAAGCGAATGTCAGCAACTGGCTGAAGCGGGGCGTTCCGAGGGCTGATCGGCCACTGGTTGCTCAACTTGCAGAGCGGCATGGCAGAGAAATCCCCCAAGGCTTTTTGCCAAAGCTGCCAGAGGCGGGGTTCGAGTAACATACAAGCAAGTAATCCGATTAATCGAAGGTAGTGTTAGGTAAAAACCATCTGCGACAGTTGGTACGTCGCCGATGATTTCAGGCGCATCCCTCCATCATAATCATGATGACGCTCGCCCTTAATGCCACCGGCTCCGTTCTGTTGCTCCAACATCGGCATGGCCGCAAAAGGGTTGGCCAAAGTTGACCAATTGATCATTGAATGGTAACATTGGTCAGAACAGACCAAAGGGTGACGCGGTGGAACCGATCAACCTCTACGACGCCAAGACCAACCTCTCGCAGCTTGTGGACAGGGCTGCCGCCGGCGAGGAGATCGTCATCGCCAAGTCGGGCCGGCCGATGGCCCGCTTGGTGCCGCTGCGCCGGCGCACCTCGCCACGACCGCTCGGCCTGGCGCGCGGTCAGGCTGCCTTGGAGGAAAACTTCGATGCGCCGCTCCCCGACGAGATGGCGCACGTTTTCCGGGGCGAAGCGCCGTGAAGCTGCTGATCGACACTCACATCCTGGTGTGGATGGCCGGCGAACCCGAACGCCTGTCGCCGGCAGCGGCGGCGGCCGTGGTGGACCCGGACAACGGGGTTTTCGTGAGCGCGGTCAGCGTGTGGGAGATCTCCATCAAGCGTGCTCTCGGGCGGCTGACCTTTCCCCTGGAACGGCTCGACGCCCTGCTCGCCGAGATGGGTGTCGAAGTGCTGGGCCTGACGGCTGCGCACGCCATCGCCGCCGGGGAACTCCCGCGCCATCATGATGACCCCTTCGACCAGGCACTGGTGGCGCAGGCGCGGATCGAGGGGATGACACTCGTATCGGCTGACCGGAACATCGCCAGATACGGTGTCCCAGTGATCCCGTAAGCAGAGGGGGCGGGTGGATTGCCGACGAGATGATGCAAAAACGGGCTCGGGGTAAAGCGTTGCCCCGCGACGAGATATCGGGGCAGAGCGGCACCGCATATCTGTAATGTACGCTTTAATTTCGCAATCTAATGAAGAATATGGGAATGCATATTCCAACTCACCTTTCTCTATCCGAAATAGAAGCGAGGGCTTTTTCTAACAAGAAAGGATTCCCTGCTGTAGAGTCATATGACTTGCTGCCGGCATGCAACATCTCGGTAGCGCCGTTAACCTTCGGTGACACAGATTTCTCGAAGCGTCGCATATTTGAACGGCCTTTCTCAGGCGCATGTCATGAGACAGAGTACCGCTCTGCCCCCGTACGCCTCTATAGAATCCGTGACGCTGTCGTTCATTCTTCGTCTGGTATCGTCATGGTGAAGCTATGCGAACCCGGTTCCAGCCAAACACGCCTGTGTCTGCTGGACGAAACCATCCAATACATTGATCTCGCCGAGCACGGCATTAATATAAACGAGAAGGCAGGCGAATTTACCGTTTCCAGTAATAAGCGTAGTCGCCTTCAACAAAGCGCCATCCATCTTCTGGCGCCCGGCGGAGCATACAATTACTACCATTGGAACATCGACGTGGTGTCACGCCTTTCTGTGCTACCAGACGATCATTTTAATGAATTATTCCTTGTTCCGCCACTGAACCTCCAATACCAATGGGATCTTTTGCATGGCATTGCAAAGAACAGGGCAATTCTGTTACAGGCTATTGATGGAGCCGAGACGGTAGAGGTTGATGAATTGATCCTTATCCCTAATATCGGGGATTTTGGTCGCTCGCCGCGTTCCGAGCAACTCCGTGTGTTCCAAAGCGTCGCTCGCGACATTCCAACCTTTGACCCGCACCGCCGAGTGTATATTACGCGACAGAATGCGAGCCATCGTAGGCTTGTGAATGAGCAAGATATCATCAACCTCCTGAGCAAAGCCGGCTACGCGATTATCGAGTGCGAGAAGCTATCTCTTTACGAGCAGATTCGTCTCTTTTCTGAAGCCTCCCACATCGTTGCTCCACACGGCGCTGGATTAACAAACCTTGTTTACGGTAACAGTCATGTGGCGTTGTGCGAACTGCAAATGGATTTGAACCTAAATTGGCTGTTCCGTCGTCTCGGCTCATTGAATAATCTGCGCTACGGCTGTGTTGTCGGCGAAAATGAAGGCTCTTGGGAGCCGTTGAGCCCTCACAACAAGTCGTGGCGTATTCCGATGAAACGGTTGGAAGATACACTTGCAGATGGAGGATTTATTTGAAATTGAGGGCAGCGACGAGTTGACTCCCATCCTCGGCACCGGCGCTACCGAATTAGCCGAGGATGGGAGCCTTGAGGTGGAAATCAGCATCCATTATCACGACGAGATCCAATCAAAGACTCATCGCTAGCAGATTTTTCAGCATAACAATAATGCTGATTCCAATTACTTTAGTTATATTTTTCTAACATGGGTTGTAGTATGTGCAGAACTGCGATCCAAGCAATTTCTGGCCATCACGCCAGAGAAAGCCCGCATTATCCGCGTTGGCGGAGTGTTCCGACCCCATCGTCACCAGTTGATTTGAAGCCACATACTGGCCAACGAGCGGCCCCCCGAAACCAGCCCATTGCTGCTTAAGCCTTTCCGAGTTTTCGGAATAACCAACTCGGAGATTGGAAGCCCAGTCGTAGCCGCCGGTGTAATTGTTGTACAACTGATTGGCTTGGCCAGCCGTTCCGGCCGTACCGGCAGTGTCGGAGTAACCGCTGCTGTCCGCGCGCGTGACGCTGACGTTGTTGACCCATTGCCAAGTGTTGGTCCGGGCATCCCAGATTTGAGACGCATAGTCGGCAGAACCGCTGCTTTGCGATCGTGCAGCGTTCGCCACCGTCCCGGTCACCTGACTTCCATCGATGGTCGCACCGGAAGCCAAGCCGTTCGCTTGGTTTGCTTCCAAGGATGTCCTGGCGTTCTGAACCACGCCGGTGATGCGCGAGCCGTCGATCGTCGCGTTGCTGTCCAGCAGCAGAGCACGGGCGGAGACGTCGGACGTGTCCGCCCGTGCCGCGCTGGAGGCGCGCAGAGGCGCCGAACCGACGGGTGGCGGGCGGATGGACGTGCTGTCCGGCCCCGCCATGGCAGGGGCACTCGATACGGACCCGAGGAGAGCGGCGGCGAGAAGAGCGGCGGTCGATCGTTTCATCATTGTCTCCCTTTCTCAGTGGAATGGTCAGGTCTGCTGGCATTTGCGCACGACCATGGCGAGGCCGTGCGGTCCGCTGCCGGCCGACTCCGTGCCGGTGCCGGCTGCGTTGGTGGTCCAGATCGGCACATGGACGATCCAGGTCGAACTGTCGGCCGGGTTGTCCTCGGCCCAGGGCTGCACGCCGACCAGGGGATGGCCGGTCCCGTTCCCGGAAAAGACGCCGCTGGCCATCCAGAGCCTCGGAACCCCATGGACGCAGGCCGGCTTTGGCAGGACCGCGCCGTCCTGGACGAGATCGATCTCGGAGAGCGCGGTCGACAGCCACTGGCCGTTGGACAGCCGGATGTCCATGACGTCCTCGATGGTGTTGCCGCCCATGTACTGGTTCGTCCGCATGGTGTTCGGCTCGGTGCCGAACTCGGGCATGGGAAGGCGCGACATGTAGGGCGACAGGACGGCCCCATCGTCGAAGAAGACGACGCTGACCAGGGAGCCGGGCGCGATGGCGCATCCGGCCACGCCGCCGAAGGCCGACGACGGCACCGTCCAGCCGCCAACGGCGCCGCGGATCGTCGCCGGGTCCGTGCTCGACACCAGTCCGGCGTGCTTGCCGGCCAGCGGCGCCAGACGGAACAGGACATCCTCGGGCATGGCCGCGCCGCAGGTCGCCACGGCGGCCTGAAGCTGATTTCCCGAGAGCCGGCGGACGAGCACGCGGTGGGTCTGACCGAAGTAGTTTCCGTCGGTGAAGGCCGGATCGAGCTTCCCGGTGGCCTGGAGCATCGCCGGCGTGATCTGGGCGACGGTTCCGCCGGCGGTGGCCGACAGCACCGCCCCGTAGTAGGTCCGGATGTATTCGACGGCGGAATCGGTCACCAGCGACGCCATGGACGCGGCGGAGTTCTCGAACGGCTGGTCGACGGCCCGGCGCAAGGCCGGCGCGGCCCCGATGAAGGCGGCGATGCTCAGCAGCGTGACGACGACAAAGGCGAACAGGTCCTTCATTCCAACGCCTCCATGCCGTCAGGGCGACGCAAGGGTGATGACGACGGGGGTGACGACGACGGGCGCGCCGTCGGGCACGGCGCAGGGAAGGGTCGCGCGGCTCTCGCTCCCGGCCAGCACCCGGCCGGAGCCGGAGACGCCGGCCGCCGGCCAGCCCTGAAGCCGCGCCCTCATCGCCCGCCCGACCTCGGCGGCCGGAGCTCCCGCCGTTTCGGTCGCCCAGGTCGCCACGCGCATCGCCGCCACGCAGGACGCGACCCCGTCGAAGCGTCTCCCGTTCGTCGGGCTCAGGGGCACAGCGCCGGTCGCCGAGGGATTCGCCGTCACCCAGCGCTCGGCGGCGCGGTGGGCGCTCAGAGTGGTCTCGGCGACCGCCGCGGCGCGCCCGCGGTCGGCGATCCGGTCGGACGGCCGCGGATCGGTGGCGACCTTGAGGGCGACGAGAGTCGCCGTCGTGACCGCGAACACGATGGCCCAGTTCATCAGGCGGCCCTCAACGGTCGGATCAGATTGCCGAGCTGGCCCAGGTTGCCCGCCCGGATGTGGCTGCGGCCGGTGTCGCCGTGCCCCTGCCCCAGCACCAGATGCTCGGTGACGACGAGGCGGCTGCGCCGGACGCCGCTCTCGACCCGGACGTGGAAGGCGGCGGCCAGTCCCGAGGCGAGCTGCTCGTAGGCGCGGGAGTCCACGCGCGCGGCCGCCGCGGAAAAGGCGATCAGCCCGGGGATGAGGCCCGCGCCATGGGCCGTCGACAGGCACACCGGGCCGGACAACGACGCCTGGACCACCGCGAGAATGGCCGGATCGAGACGGGGTTCGCCGAAATAGAAGTAGCGGGCGCGGCTGCGGCGGGCGGCGACGACGGCGTCCCCGTACTGTTCGGCGGCGATGTTCACCGAGATGCAGCATCCGCTGCCGACCGGTCCGTCCAGATCATGCTCGGGCGGATCGGCCCAGGCGAAGGCGATGCCTCCGTGGCGGACCAGCCACCGCTTGAGGAGGGTCGCGGCCAGGGTGCTCTTGCCGGCGTTCATGTCGCCGAGGACGAGCACGAGTCCGCGCCTTGCGGGGCCGCCCAGCTCCTCCAGCATGCGACAGACTGCCTCGGGGAGCCCGAGGTCCTCGAGGCGGTCGGTGACCGAGGGCGTGCGGACCAGGACGAGGGCCGCCCCCTGCGCCGTGTCGTACCGCTCGACGCGCCAGAGGCCGACGCGGTCGTCGGCGACCCGTCCGCCGCCCGGTCCGGGGCAGACCCGCATCGCCTCGCGCACGAGCGCATCGAGCAGAGCCCCGCCGTCCTCGACCGGCGCGCAGGCGCCGCCGCTCATGGTGGCGTGCGCGCTGCGGATCGCCCCGGCGGCGTCGACCAGGACATGCAGATGGGCCAGTCCGGGCAGAGCGAGATCCATCAGCCGCCCACGAAGCGGATGGCGTTGTTGCCGTTGGAGCAGACGTTGGCCGCCGTGTTCGGGCTGATCGGGAAAGCGTTGACCGTCGCGGCGCCGAGGCCGGACACGGAGGTGGCGACGCCGGCACCGGTGTAGCCCGAGCCGGGAGGGAAGCCGGTCAGCGTCGCGATGCAGCCGTCCTGCGGGATGGTGTCGGCGTCCCAGTGGAAGTTGCGGCCCGCTCCGGAAATCGCGTAGGTCCCGCCGAACGGGTTGCCGAGCGCGCTCGATGAGGCGTCCATGGCCTCGTCCGGCAGGACGCGCCAGGCGATGACGTTGGCGGCGGTGTAGGCGCCGGTCCCGAAGCGCGCGATGCCCATGTTGGCGAAGCGGGCCACGAGCGTGCTGCGGCCGGTGGTGAGCTGCTCGATCATGGTGTTGGCCCGTGAACCGGCGGCCAGCGATGCGTAGATCTTCGGGCCGAAGAAGGCGCCCGCCACCGAGAGGATGACCACGATGATGAACGCTAACAGGTCTTTCATGACGCTCTGCCTTCTTGTTTGACGTGACTCGTGACGGTGCGGCCGCAGCTACAGGGGGCCGAGGCCCGGAACCGCGCTCTTGTAGAGGTCCCAGCTCGCCCAAAGCAGCCAGCCGACCAGGCAGCCGATGAGACTCGCGCCGGCGTAGGTCGCGATGCCGGCGGCGGCCAGCATGCGGTCGGACAGATCCTGCTGCTGGTCTGCCGCCAGGGCCGCCAAGCCGTCCTGGGGCCGGTTGCCGCTCATGTAGACGCGCATGGCGCGGATCGTCCGGTCGTCCGGCCAGCCGAAGCCGGTCCGCGCCAGAGCGGCGCCGAGGCGCGCGTCGTCCTGCACCAGAAGCGCGTCGAGCCGCTCGGCGACGTAGGGCGAGGCGTTGACGCGCAGCAGCTGCAGAGCCTCCGGGATCTTCCGTTCGGCGCCGATCAGGAGGGCCATCGCCTCCAGCCACGACGCGCCCGTCCATTGCCGGTGCAGCGCCCATGGCAATGCCGGGATGCGGTCGAGGACGATGCGCACGCGTCCGGTCAGGTTGTCGAGCGACCACCAGACCGCGGCGATGAACAGGACGGCCCCGCCGCAGGTGGGCAGCCCCCAGTCCCGGATGAAGTCGGCCGCCTCCTTCAGGGACGCGGCTTCGCCGCGCAGCTGCATGTTGGGCAACGCCTTGAAGAGGTCCGGGAGCAGCGATACGCTGGCCGCGTAGAGGGCGCCGGCGATCACCAGCAGCATGAAGGCGACCGGCAGCAGCGCGTTGCGGATCTTCGTCCGCGCCTCATTGAGCCGCCGGATCGACAGGGCGAGCTTGCGCAGGGCGTCGCCGGTCATGCCCGCCTCGCCGATGGCGCCGATCATCTGGGCCTCGCGGCTCGGCACCATCTCGGCCAGCACCTCGTACCAGTCGTGGCCCGACTGGCGCATGGCGTGCAGCCAGTACGGGATGAGGATGCCCAGCGCCGACAGCTTCGTGGCGCCGATCCTGACCAGGTCGCCATCCTCCTCGCCGCCGGTTTCGATGGCGTAGAGCGTGGCGAGCGCCTCGGGCAGGCGGACCTCGCGGTCCAGGTAGACCGCCACCTCCCGGTAGAGATCGGCGCGGGCCTGGGCGCCGAAGCGGAACACGGCGTAGCGGAGGAGCCACGGCCGGTCCTTCGTCAGGCCGCCCAGCCGGGTCAGCTCCTCCAGCGCGTCCCCGTAGGCCCCGTCCTCATAGGTCATGCTCATGCCGCGATCCTCGCGCTGCCGGTCGTCACCGCGTCACGCGCCCGCAGGTCGAAGCCGATCTGCTCGGCGGACCCGCCGAACTCCGCGCATTCGTCGGCACCGATGACGCCTTCGAGAAGCAGGCCGTGGGCGACGAGCCGCATGCTCGTCCCGCCTCCGGCGATCCAGCGCCGGCGCGCCTCGTCCATGTCGTCGCGCAGAACCGTCATCAGTTCGGGCGTGGGCCGCACGCATTCGGCAACGAGCTGGCGGCGCACGAGCCCCGGCATCGGCACCCGCAGATCGGGATGGCAGCATTCGGGGCAGGGCTCCTTGCCGACGACTCCCAAACCCCGCACCAGGATGTTCTCGACGGGTATGCCCACCGCGCGGTAGCCGTCGAGCAGGGCGGCGCGGCGCTCGTCGCGCCGGGCGACGTCGGTCAGCCGTTCCGCACAGGTCCGGCACAGGCAAGGAATCAGCCGCTGGCCGGTCCAGCCGGCGTGACGGTGGGCCGCGTAGGCGGTCTCCCGCGCAATGCCGAGTTCGACGTATCGCGACGGGATCTCCAGCACCTGGTCGCAATGGAGCGTGGTGGCCACCAGCTTGCCGAAATTGGCGGTCTCGTAGGCTTTCTGCGCCTGCCAGGGCGTGCGGCACTCGCCGAGGCGCACCGCGTGGGGCGCCACGCGCAGGGCCGTTTCGAAGGCGACGTCGAGCGGATCGCGCCCGTCGGGCGCCCGCGACGGAACGGGAAAGTGAAGGATGCGGGGATCGAGCCCTTCGGGCGGGTCGTCGCAGGAGACGATGGTGAGCCGGTTGTTCCGGCTGTCGCTGAGGTCGCAGAGCCAGAAATGCAGGGTGGTGGATTTCCCATGCTCGGTCGGCGCGCAGATCGTCTTCAGCCCGCTCGCCCGTTGCTGCATGGTGTAGAGGTGGCGAAGCACATGCCCGGGGAGGCCCAGCGACGTCAGGGTCTGCCCGACACCCGGAATGACCGCGTAGCACAGGCGGATGTTGAGATGCCGCCCGTCGCCGAGCGGCGCGAACTGCATGCGCAGCGCCAGGACGTTGGCGGGAAGCAGCCGGCGGTTGGTCACCGACGACTTCTGGGCCTCGGCCGGCTTCTCGCAGGAATCGCTGTGGTCGGCGAGATAGAAGGCCGTGGTCATCAGCGCCTCGGCCTCGCGGGCGTGCAGCTCGTCGATCACGTCGGTCAGATAGCCGTGCACCTGGAAGCGCACTTCGGCGCGGTCACCCCGCCAGGTCATCTGGATGTCGCTGGCGCCCGCCGCCGCCGCCTGCTCGATGTGGTGCAGAAGCCTCTGGCGGGCGCCGGTCGCGTCGGGCAGGCGTTGAGTCGCGGATTCCCCGTAGGCCTGGAACAGACGCGGAAGGTCGACCGCTTCGGGAGGGCGGACCGGCACGTTGAGGCGCTCGTGCGCCTGCTTCTGGGTTTCGAGAATGCGCGCCGAGTGCAGGTGCGGACGGTGCACCAGGAAGGTGCCGTCGGAGTACAGAGCGCAGGCTTGGCGGACGTCGTCGGGGACGTCGAGGCCGCCGCCGGGTATGGTCAGAAGCCGCGGGCCGCGCTCGTCGCCATGCCGGGTTCCGGCCACGGCGGCGGCGGGCGATGCGATGGGCCCTTCGTGGAGCCGGACGATTCCGTCGGCGCCATCCACCGCGGGCGAGCGGGAGCCGCGGGCCGGAAAGCGGAAAAGGCGATGACCGAGATCCCTGAGCGTCATCAGCGCACCCACGGAAGCTGGACGCGGCGGCCGGCGGGGTCGAGGACCTCGACCTTGCGGCCGGCCGCATCGATGGCGACCACACGAGATCCGTCGGGCAGAACGGACGGGGTGCGGGACAGCGACGCGCCGTCCACCGTGATCGTGCGTCCTCCGCCGACCACCAGGGTCGCGCGGGCCTTGCCTTCGACGACGGCGATGCGGATCACACCGGCGGGTGGGCCGTCGGTCTGGGCCGCGGCGGCCTGCTGGCCGCTCCCGGCCTGCCCGGCACCGGCCCGCTGCACGCAGAGGTCGGGTGGGCCGAAGCCGGTGGTGCACAGATCCGCCTTGGCTTTGGCAAGCCGGTGAAGCTGCTGGATCATGGTCCGGTCGCGCTCGATGCGGGCGAGCTCCCGCGAGAGTTCCGGGTCCGGATCGCCCTGGTCCTGGCGCAGCGCCAGGGACGGTGGCGACGCCATGTCCGACAGCTCTGTCGGCGGCCCCATGACGAAGCCGGGCGCCCCCCCAACCGTCGCTCCGTCGGGAGCGACCGGAAGTGCGGCTGCCGGCAGAGCTGGCGCCGGCGCCGCCACCGCGGCGGAGGACGTCCGGAAATGGCGCGACGGGTCTCCGTCCAGAAACCCCGCGGCCGGAACGCCGATGGCGACCGCGGCCATGGCGGCCCACAGCCAGGTCTTGCCTTTACTCGTCGACATGGAGCACCCCCTGAATGGTCCACTGCCCGCTCGACGGGGTGTAGACCGCGCTGGTCATCTCGCCGGCCAGGAGCGGATGAAGAACCGAAAGCAGGTACGACGACGTCACCGCGGCGCTGACCGTCCATTTCAGGCGCACCGCGGTCGCCGGTCCGGCCGAAGCGGGCTGCGCGGATGCCGCGCCGGGGAGCGGCGCGGCGATGCCGTCGAGGCTCGCCGTGCCGCCGACCCGCTCCAGGGCGTCGCGCAGGTAAGCCGCGTAGTCCGCCCGCGCGCCGAGACGCGTGCCGGCCGGCCAGCTCGAGGGTGGCGGGGCGGCGTAAGGGCGCTGGACGGCCGCGGTTCCGGCCATGGCATCGATGGCGGCATCCGGCACCGCGGCGCGGAGAAGCCAGACCGGCCCTTCCATGCGCAGGCCGATCGTGGCGAGGCCCGGATCGCACCGGTACTCGGACACCGGCCAGCCCGGCAGGAGCCGCAGCCGGCCGTCGCGGACGTAGGCATCGAGGCAGGCGCCGAAGCCCGCCGCGGCCGGTGTCCAGCTCAGGGACACCGAAGGCGTGGACGGCTGGGTCGCCAACCGAGGCAGCGAGACGACGGTTGGTGTCCGGACGGTCGCCCACCAGAGTGCACCGCCGGCGGCGAGCAACGCGGCCAGCCCGGCCGCGGCGGGCAGCCGGCCGATTCCGGATTCGACGGACTGGAGCTGCCCCGCCTTGCTCAGCGCCCGGGCCTGCTGGAGCAGACGCTCCAGCGGCACCGGCTTGGCTTCGGCCAGTCCCCACTCCACAGGCACGTAAAGGTGCCGCCAGCTCGTCGAGGCGGTGACGGTCTCGACGTGATCGCGCGCCGCGGTCTCGTCGCCGAAGACACGATCACCGTCGGGCAGGATGCCGGACGGTCCGACCACGATGACGATGAAACGGGCATCGGGCAGGCGCCAGGCACCGACCCAGGTGCCGTGAATCGAGTCGGCCAGCACGGCCGCCAGGCTCCAGGCGCTCCGCGCCGCGGCACCCGGTGGAAGGGAAACCGTCGGGACGCCGTACTGCCGGGCGCGCTCGCGCAGCACCATGCGCTTGGCTCCCGCTCGCCGCGCGCCGGCCGTCGCGGCGCTTTTCAGCCGCACGGCCATGTCGAGGTGCGAGCGCCAGGCGAGGCCGGCGATGTACAACCGGCCGTCGATTTCGATCACGCAGGCCGGAGCGGGATCGGCCCTCCGGCCGGACCCGGCCGCATCGGCGTCGGCAACCACCGGCAGCAGGGCGTCGGCCGTCATGGACGCAGGCCCTCGGGCATGTCCGGCAACGCCCATTTGCCGGTCCCGTCGTCGGCGCGCAGGCCGTCGGCAAGCTCCACCGGCGTGATCAGGACGATCACCTGACGGCGTTCGACGCCGCCGGAAATGCCGCCGCCGAGTAGCAGGTTGTAGGGGTTGCCGGTGCCACGGGCGTCGCTGGTGGTGCGGTTCGACGCGAAGGAGCTCACGACGAGCGTGGCGCCCGACGGCAGGGCGATCTCGTTGCTCGCCTCCGACGCCGAGCCGCGCTCCAGCTGCACCGTGACGCCGCCCGTCTCGAAGGGTTCGAAGATGCTGGGATCGCTCAGCGAGATCCCGTACTGCAGCAGGATCTTGCCGTCCTCCTGGATGCGCGGCAGGAAGGTCGCGATGAAGCCGGTTTCGCGCGTGACGGTCCGGATGTCCGTCTCGGCTCCGCCGCCGGAGGTGACCGCCGATCCGGCCGAGCGGACGTAGTCGTTGCGCAGGACCACGCGCTTGGTCGCCAGCCGGTTGTTCGAGGTGGTGACCGACTCGCCGGAGTCGACGACGGCCCTCTGCGTCCCGGTGAGAGCCTGAACGGCGAGGGAGGAGCCGCGGAAGTTGCTGCCGGCGCTGTCGATGATGCCGATCGTGGCGGACCCGGTGCCCGTCGCCAGCCCCGACGGCGGCCCCGTGAACCGCAGGTTCAGGTCGGCCTGGCGGAACAGAAGGTTGAGGTCGAGACCGTAGGCGTCGCTGTCCTCGAGGCGGACCGACAGCACCTGGACGGTGATGGCGACGGTCCGCGACAGCCGCCGGTTCGTTTCGGCGATGAAGCGGGAGACCGAGCGCATGGCGCCCGGGGTCGCCGTCACCGTCACCGTGCCGGTGGACGGCGAGGTGGCGATCCGGGAGTCGGTGCCGGCGACGGTGGAGAGCGTCTCGCGAAGCTCATCCCAGAACTTGAGCTGCACCGAGCTGGTCGCCTCCTGCGAGAGGCCGGTGCTGGCGCTGCTGCCCGTGTCGCCGCCGGCTTGCCGGTTCTCGCCGCCACCGCCACCTCCGGAGCCGCCGCTCGACACGGTGTAGGTGTTGGTGGTCGGCAGCGCGGCGATCTGGAAGCTGCGCGTGACGTAACGGAACAGCTCGACGGCACCGCCCCGGTATTCCCATTCCATGCCGAAGCGGCCGGCCAGCGTGCTCAGAGCCCGCGAAAAGGGCCCCGCCGGAAAGTCGAAGACCATGGTCGGCTGACCGGAGCGCAGCGACGCTCCGGCCCCGGCGGCCGGTGCGGCTGCGACGCCCCCCATCCCCGGCAGCAGATTGGCGTTTGAGTTGGCGATCAGGGCGGCGATCTCCGCGTTCGGCCCCGGATTCCCCGACGGCGTGCCGGCCGCCCCCGGAGCCGGCGTCAGAGCGGCGTCGCGGATCCGGACCGGCACGCCGGTCTCCGCGGTGAAGGCGGCGGCCAGCTCGTGGACCGTCATCCCGACCTGGCTGGAGAAGCCGAAGCCGGTGGGGCCTTCCAGACGCGCGGGCAGGGGATCGCCGTGGACGGACGGGGTGAAGATGCTCCCGCCATAGGCGCCCCGGCTTTCGCGCAGGGGGTCCGCGGCGGCCGCCCGGGCCGGCCGTTGGGCCACCGCGGTCAGAGCCGCCGCGTCCTGGGCCTGGGCGGTGGCGGTGCGCTTGGCGTCCAGCGCCGTGCATCCGCCGAGCGCCGCCGCGGCGGCGAGGAGGCACCCGCCGAGGCGGGCAGCGTGAAAAGGCATGTCAGCCACCGGTGTCGTCGGTTGCGGGGGAGATGACGAGGGTGCGGTTGTCCGGGAAGGCCTCCCCGACCGGGCGGACCGGCGCCCGCTGGAAGGCGCGCAAAGCCGCGCGAACGGCGTCGCGCATTTCCTCGTCGGTGAACCGCGCGTCGACCTCCCATTCGTAGAAGCCGTGGATCTTCCACACGAGGCTCCAGCAGGCCTTGGCCGCCCAGCGGCGCAAGGTCGTCTCGAGATGCTCTCCCTGGCGTGCCCACCAGTCGCGGTCGTCGGACGGCACGCAGTCGGCCGGGGGCGTGAGGGGGATGGGGGCCGCGGCGGCCATCGCGGCGGGCGGTGCCAGCCGGACTTTCTTGTCGAGCGCCGCCACCTGCATCGACAGCTGGTCGACGCGCGAGCCGATGGCGTTGGCCGCAGCGAGCACGCTGTCGACCTGGGTCGCCTGGGCGGGGGTGCCGATCCGGCGGTCGAGGCCGTCGGCGGTCTCCGCGATGCGGTCGAGGTCGGGGCGCGTGTCGGGGATGGCGGCCAACTGGCCGGAGACGCCGGCGAGGGCCTCCTCGACCCCCGCGACGGACAGGCCGAGACCGGCCATGGACGCCGACAGGGTTCCACCGACCCGCCGAACATCGCTGCCCACGGCGTCGACGGCGGCGCCGACCTCCGCGACCTCGGCGCTGGTGGAGGACCAGCGGTCGTAAGTGAAGGCCGCCGCGGCGACTCCGAAACAAGGGATGGCGATCAGCGCCGCCGCTGCGGCGAAGCGGCGGCGGCGGCGCGTCGCCGTTGCCGTCTCGCGCTGCTGCGCCCGGGAGCGCCGTTTGCGTTCGGCGTCGAGACGGCGGCGCCGGTCCACGGGATGTTCACCGACAAACAGGACCGGATCGGCCGCCGGCGAAGCGGCCCGGCGGGCGACCGCCGATCCGATGGGGCGGATCGGCGCCGCCGGGGGGGCCTCGATGATCTCCAGCGGTTCTACGTCGATGACGAGAGGACGCCCGGGCTCCGTCACCTCCACACCGCGCTTCTTCGCGTCCACGAACGCCTCGCACTAAAGTGGTATCGAGGCTCAGTGTGCCGAGGCGGTGGAGCGGGGTTCGAGCACCCGCAAACGGATTTTCCGCTTTTTTTTAAATCTTGTGGTCGCCGTCAGCGGGCGGCGACCGTGTCCGCCTCACCGAAGGCCATGCGGCCGAGCAGATGCTCGCGCATGCGCGGCGCCCGCCAGCGTTTGGCCGCCGCGTCGGCGATCTCCACCGCGGTGAGAACGCCACCGTCGACGATCTGGGCGAGGAACGCCTCGCGGAGAGCCGGCGCATCGCCGCCGGCGAGATCGCAGATCGCCGCGAAATCCTCACGATCGGCGGGCGTCGTGCCGATGATCCACACGAGGGCTTTGGCCTGGAGATCGGCCCTGCCCCACTCCAACCCTCTGCCCTTGTTGCGCGCCTGGTTCCGGGGGATTCGGCCGAACGCGTCCTGAACGGCGAGGTCGAGGATGCGCATGGCGAGATGGATCGTGCTGTCGAGGGACGGCGTGGCGCCGCCATCCTCCCGGGCACGGTCGAGGGCCGGCGAGGCGACCGTGTTCTTCGCTGCTCCGGCCATCGGGCCGATGGCGGCGGTGGTCGCCCCGTCACACGGGGAATGCTGGGCGGCGAGGGTCATGTCGGCGGGCCTTCGCGACGGTCGAACGGTTGGAATGGACCCGTCCGACTCAGGAGGAGACGTCCAGGCTTGCCCTCTCAGGCTGCGCAAATTATCGGGCAAACTGTGTCGGAAGAGAACCGTGGCGACGGACGCGTGTCAGGCTTCAGAGGTTAAGGATTGGTTTTGTGGTTGTGGAAGCCTGAGGCTTCTGCAAACAAAGCGAGTCGCCGCAAGGGGGGGCGCGACGTCGCAACGTGCCCGGCTACCCGCCGATAGACCGGATTTTTCTAGAGTTTCGAAAGATTGTCAAAGGACCCGCGACATTATATGTCCCGTGTCATGACATGACATTTCCAAGCACAGAACTGCGACACTTTGCCGCACATCGCTTGGAGTGCTCACACATGAAGGGAAGCGAACGACCTCACTCTGCCGTCACAGTAGACTGCATATCATAGTATGTAGCGCATCCAAAGCGCTGTCTTTTCTCATTCATTGTTTCGCACTTATTCACGCGGAGGAACGACGGCCATCGTCAGAACCTCCGATCAAGCCTTGACGCTCGGCGCGGTCAAGCAACGCTTTGACCGAAGACGCCGACCAAGTCGTGCCACGGCGCGGCGTGCGGATGCGCAATTCCTCCAGGCGCGCGGCGATCGCGCGCAGGCTGATGGTCGGGTCTGCCCCCTTGATGCCGGCGATGACCAGCAGGAGGTCGTCCTTGGGCGGCTTGCGCGGTGCCGGCGCGATCAGGTCCGGCTCGGCCAAGCCTTCCGCGACAAGGCGGTGGACCGCGCGCGACAGCCGGTCGGCGGTCCAGGGCCGGTCGGGCGAGCCAAGCCGGCCGAGCGCCTTGGCCACCTTTTCCCAGGAGTTCCCTGGCCGAAGGGTCCGCACCTTGGGCAACCAAGCTTCCATCGTCGACAAGAGGTCGGCCACATACCGGCGGTCGCGGATGGCGGAGAGCGTTGCGATGGCGTCGGGATCGCGGCGCTTGAGCGCGGGATTGCCGCCGACCCGGCCGCGAGCCTTGGCCGCCCCCAGGCCGGCCTTGGTGCGCTCACGGATTAAGGCGCGTTCCAGCTCCGCCGCGGCGCCCAGCACCTGGAGGGCGAACTTGCCCTGCGGTGTGGAGGTGTCGATCGGGTCGCGCAGCGACTTGAAGTGGGCGCCGACCGCCTCCAGCCCCTCGATCACGTCGAGCAGGTGGGAGAGCGAACGGGCCAGCCGGTCGATGCGCGCTACGACCAGGATGTCCCCGCGCTTCACCTGAGCGACAGCCTTGGCGAGTTCCGGGCGTGCCCGGCTGGCGCCCGATGCCTTCTCCTCGAAGATTACCGAGCAGCCGGCCGCCTTCAGCTCGTCGAGCTGGCTGAAGGTCGCCTGGTCCTCGGTGGAGACGCGGGCGTATCCGATCAGGGCCATCGACGTGCTCGTCGGATCAGCCTGCCCGTGGGGCGTTTGGCCGCCATCAGAGGACCAGCCAGTCGACGGACGTGTCCAAGGCCTCGGCAAGCGCCTTGTAAGCCTCCACCGAACCGGGCTTTTTGCCCGCTTCGATCTCCGACAGGTAGCCTGCGCTCACACCCGCCTTTCCAGCGAGACCACGCAAGGACAATCCGCGAAACTCGCGCCATACCCGGACCGGGCTTTCTCCTTCCAGGATGCGTTTGGCCCACTCCAGGGGCATCGGCTGACCGCCATGCGCCTGCATGGCGGTGAGGATGTCCTCCAGGTCTTCGAGACGCGCGGTGAGAGCGTCGTACTCGGCACGGGGAATGGTGACGGTCTCAGTCATAAGCCTCTCTCCGATGGCGGACGCGATGCACCAGCATGACGGTCACGGTTCCGTCCGCGGCGACGGTGAACAGCACACGATAGTCGCCGACGCGCAGCCGGAACAGGTCGGAACCCTGCAGCGCTTTGACGTTGTTGGCCTGCGTCGTCGGGTCGGCGGCGTACTGCTCGATCTTCCCGAGAATGCGGGCGCGATCCGGCGGAGACAGCGCTTTGAGGTCCTTCACTGCCTTCGCCAGGATCTGAACCTGCATGATCAACTCCGCAACAACCCGCCGAATGTTCGCGTGTAGAGAACATTCCGTCAAGAGATGTGTTCTCTGTTGGCGTACGTTTGCGGGCGCTGTACAGAAAGGCCAGTTGTGAGAAAACGATCGTTTGGCCGCCTGTACAGCCGGTTTGAATAAACAGTAATGATGGACGCACAACACGGCTTCAGAACCTCCGTATCTTAGAATATGACATAGGAATGACGCCAATCAGCATCAGAATTATGCCGACAGTTCGCACCAATTACGACTGGCTCCCGCGCAAATTTCAGTCGACTAACCCTATTCTAAAATGCAACGGCATATTCAACGGTTCTCCACCACTTCGAAAGCCCGGTAATCTGCCGTATTCGCTGGAGCGGATCGGCTGAAACCTGATAGGTTGAGCGCGGCTTCAACCGGCGAAGGGGTGTCTTGGATGCCGCTGACGGAAAGGACCGCCCAGGGCGATTAGTATGTCCTTCCCGGCGCGGAACTCCGGACTGAGCCCGGCCTTCCCTACGCCGCCGAACCCGACGGTCAGCTCGCCCTGCATTTCTACGAACCTCCCCGTGCCGACGAGAGGGACCCCGGCAAACCGCCCCCTGTGCCGCGTCCGCTTCCCCACCCCACGCCGATCAACGACGGTCCGCTTGCCGGCCGCGTTGCTTTCTTTCCGCAGGTCATGAATGATGTGACCGACGCTCTCCGAGCTTTTTCCAGCGTGATGAAAGAACGCCAGGATTAAGCGTTCCGAAATCATCATTCGCTCCTGATCGTAGTCCACTGCCCCCGAGGAACAGCATTCATGCCTTTCGACAATCCGGCGGGCGACCGAGCCCGTCGGCAGCCACGGTTCGGCAAAGCAACCCAACGGAAAGCCGTGCAGGGAGCTCCCGCGCGAGCGCACCCAAAGGTCAACGGTTCCGCCCAGCAGAAGCACATCCAATGGCTCGCCCGTGCCGGCGACGCCGAGCGATCCGGTGATGCCGTTGAAGCCGAAACCTGCCGTCAGCACGCGGAGCACTGGTTCCGTGTGGCCAACGGCCGCAACGATCCCTGAGGATCCGTTGATCCACCCATATCAGTGTCCTCGTGACGTGGCAGCGCAAATCAATCCATTTGACCTCCGGTAAACTCCGCGCGGTTCAAGCTCAATGGCCTGTCCCCTTTTGGGGTGAGCCGGTCGCTCGGCGCGACCGGCCCGGTCAAACTAGAACCAGAATCGAACACCGGCTACGAAGGCCAAGTCGCTTGGGTCCTCGCCATGACCACGAGCAATGTTGGCGGTTTCGCCCAGCTTACGCTCCCAGGTTACACCAACATAGGGTGCGAACTCCTTGGCGAACTCGTAGCGCAGCCGCAAGCCGAGTTCGACATTGTTGATGCCTTGGCCGACATGGATTTCCGAGACCCGCTGAGCCGAGGCATTCACCTCAGCCACCGGTTGGAGGATGAGCTTCTGCGTGATGAGCAGATCGTACTCTGCTTCCAGGCGGGCGCTGAGGTCACCGTCCTCACTGACGAACAGCTGGGCGGTCACGTCGAAAAAGTACGGTGCCACCCCCTGAAACCCGAGTACGCCATAGGTCGTCTGCGGCTCGGGTCGCACGTCGTGCCGCACGCCGATCTGTGCATCCCAGAACTCCGAAACCATGCGGCTGTAGAGAAGCTGGAACTCGGCTTTTTCCAGCTTCCCGTCGACCACTTTGCTGCCCTTGGAATTGAACCAGAGCTTGTTGGTGTCACCGCCAATCCAGCCCTGTGCCTCCCAATCTACCGAGTTCTCACCGTCCCGCCAGCGGTGCTCCAGACGGTCGACCAGGAAGGTCCCGATGATCGACGGCTCCTCATGAAACCGTTCGGACTGGTGGTCGGGCCGAGGCTCTTCGGCGGCCCTTGCGACCGCCGTCGAAAGCGCCAGGGCGATGGTTCCGGCCACGAGCACAGCCCTTCCCAGGCTCGTCATTGTCGTTCGCATGTCTTGCTTCCCGCTCAGAGGCTCGCGGTCCTCGGCTCGACGATGAACCGCGTCATCATGCCGGAGGCCATGTGGTAGAGGAGGTGGCAGTGGAACGGCCATTCGCCGGGCTCGTCCGCCGTCAGCTGGACTGAGCTGCTCTGACCAGGAGGCACGAGGACGACGTGCTTTTTTGGCATTCTGTCCGTTTGCCCGTTCTCAAGCTCCACGAACATGCCATGCAGATGCATGGGATGAGCCATCATGGTCGTGTTGACGAACTTGATGCGGACGCGGTCTCCGTAGGCCACCCGAATCGGGGCGCCCTCATCAAACTTCTTGCCATTCAGGGTCCAGATGTATCGGGACATCATACCATTCAGCTGGACCTCGATCTCGTGCGAGGGATCGCGGAAATCCTTCCTCTTCGTGAGCGACTTCAAATCGGTGTAGGACAGCGCCTTCGCGCCGGGCGGCGTGCCCGCGTCGGCCCATCCAGTCGCCTGGTCCGTGCTCCCCATCGCACCATGGTCCATGCCCTTCATCGCCCCAT
Organism: Azospirillum aestuarii; assembly: GCF_016632405.1. Classification (NCBI taxonomy): domain Bacteria; kingdom Pseudomonadati; phylum Pseudomonadota; class Alphaproteobacteria; order Rhodospirillales; family Azospirillaceae; genus Azospirillum; species Azospirillum aestuarii. The sequence goes on along the minus strand of NZ_JAEPIV010000029.1, from coordinate 15,123 downwards.
GGTCCATGCCGGGCATGCTGCTGTGATCCATGCCCTTCATCGTTCCATGGTCCATGCCGGGCATGCTGCTGTGGTCCATGCCCTTCATCGTTCCATGGTCCATGCCGGGCATGCTGCTGTGGTCCATGCCCTTCATCGTTCCATGGTCCATGCCGGGCATGCTGCTGTGATCCATGCCCTTCATCGCCCCACGGTCCATGCCAGCCATCGAGCCATGGTCCATGCCGCCATGCGACATCCCCATGTCGGCCATCGTCAAGACGGCACGCGGGCGCCGCTCCGGGATCTCGCCCTCCACGCCCTGGCTGGTCGCAATCGTGGCCCGGGCGAAGCCCGTGCGGTCGATCGGCTCGGCGAAGAAGGTAAAGGGCTTGTCCTCTGTGGGCATGACGATGACGTCATAGGTCTCGCCGACGCCGAAGCGGAACTCGTCGACCTTCACCGGCACCACGTTCTGCCCATCAGCGGCCACGACCGTCATCGGGAGACCGGGAATACGGACGTCGAAGATTGTCATCGCGGAGCCGTTGATGATCCGCAACCGCACGCGCTCGCCTGGCTTGTGGAGCGCCGTCCAATTGTCCCGTGGCCCCTTACCGTTGACGAGGAACCGGTAGCCGGTCACGTCGGCGAGATCGGTCGCGTCCATCCGCATCTCGCCCCATTCGAGCCGGTCGCGCATGGTAGCTCCAAAGCCATCGCGGCTGGCGTCCCGAAAGAGGTCCACTAGGGTTCGCTTATTGTTGTTGTAGTACCCTTCGCTGACCTTGAGCTTGCGCAGCACCGCCTCCGGTGCTTCGGGAGTGTGGTCGGAGAGCAGGACGACGTAGTCGCGATCGGCCCGCACCGGGTCGCGATCAGCGGGCTCGATCACGATGGCGCCGTACATGCCCTCCTGCTCCTGCGAGGCGGAATGGCTGTGGTACCAGTAGGTCCCTGCCTGCCGGAGCTTGAAGCGGTAGGTGTAGGTCTGTCCCGGCATGATCGGCTGGTAGCCGTTGAAGCCCGGCGCCCCGTCCATGACGCCCTGAAGCAGCAGGCCGTGCCAGTGGATCGAGGTAGGCTCGTTCAGCCGGTTGGTCACATGAATGACCACCTCCTCCCCTTCGCGCCATCGGAGCGTTGGTGCCGGAATCGAACCGCCGATGGCAATGGCGTTGCTGGTCTCCCCGTCGATGGTGATGCGGGTTCGCTCGACCGCCAATTCGAGGGGCGGGCCGGAGGCCGCGAAGACATGGCGCCCAGGATAGGCCGTGACGATGCCCGCCAAGCCCGCCGCTCCGGCGAGCTTCAGGGCATCCCGGCGGGAGAGGCCGCGAGGTGCAATGTGCATGTGGTCCTCCCTCAGCGCTGCATGTCGACCTTGCCGACCATCCCGGACTCGTAGTGGCCGGGTATGTTGCAAGCGAACTCAAGGACGGCGTTCTTCGTGAACTTCCAGGTGAGATCCTTGGTCTTGCCGGGCTCGACGAGGACGCTGTTCGGGTCGTCATGCTTCATGGATGTCCCTTCCATGCTCGGCATCTTGGAATGGTCCATGTTGGCCATCTCCTTGTTTATACCGGTCGGGGTGAGCATCCCGTGCTCCATCATCATCGCCATCTCCTTCTGGTGGGCGGCGTGCATAGCGGCGGTGCCGATGTTGAACTCGTGCAGGAATTCGCCCTTGTTCGTGACGATGAAGCGGACCGTTTCGCCCGCCTTCACCTGGACGGTGTTCGGCTCGTAGTAGTTGTCGCCCATTGTGATCTGGACGGTCCGCGTTTTGGCGGTCGCCTTGGCAGGCTCGCCAATGGCGGCGGTGTCATGCTTGTGTCCGGCCCCGCCGGGGGCGGCGAAAGTCGCAGCCGGAGCAGCGAGGAGGCTGGCACCGATCATCAGCGCGGCGGCGGTGCACAGGGTCCGGTTGTTCAGGCGCATTTTGGGTGTCCTTCATCTGGTGACGATTCCACTGCGGAGTCGCCACAAGGGGTTCGCCTTCCGGTGCCGGTGTCGGTTGGTCGACCAGCACTGGAAGCGCCGAAATTGGTAGCGATGGAATGGCAGTCAGCGAGCAAACCGACGACGGCTGGGCACGAGAATAAAGCCGGCGAGCCCAGGCGAGCATCCCAGGTGGCAGGTGCCACTGAGGCTTGCGAGGCAATCGTTCCCGTTCAGAAACCGTGATCTGGTTCGACGCTGGGGTGGGCTCGTTCCGCCGATAGGACGAGCGCAGTAAGCCTCACTCCGCGTTGCTTACGCAGTGTGGCCTTAGGCAGCCGGTCTGGGCGGACGGCGCAAGGGAGAAACGGTCCGGTCGCGAAGCGTATCGTCGCCGAATAGAAGGCCGGCGGTTGTCCACTCGATGGGAATCATCTGCAGTTGGGTTGGCGCCAAGGCGGACATGCCGCAGGCCATCGCGCAGCACCCGTCGTGGGTGAGTTTGGAATGGTCCGTGCCGTGATCCTGATGTTCGCGGTGTTCAGCCTGCTGGTCACAGTCGACCGTAGCTTCGGCGCCCATCGCCATCGCTTGGTGTGGCATAGCGGCGACCGCGACGTTGGGCATGGCGAAGGCTCCCCAGCCGACGAGGAGGACGCCGAACAACACTGCCGTCAAGAGACGAGTGAGACGCATGCCTGCCGTTGAACCCATGTCCGCGGACCGTGCCCGTGTTGTTTCAACATAGCTGCGCTGACACTGAGAGCGCAAGTGCCTGACGAAAACGCAGAGGTTCAGCTGAGGATGCCATAAGAATGGCACCCCAATGCTCGTCGTGGCCACCCAAGAGTTGGAGACCTTGGATGCGCGACGGTGCTCGGGACGTTTCGGTTGCGGCAGTTTTACGCCGTCTCGCGAAGGTCGTGCTTGTTGGTGTCCTTGGCCGCCCGACGGACGGTGATTGCATCGACACCGCCGTCACCGCGCACGCCGCCGGCTGTCACGTTTACAAGAGCGCGTTCGTCCCTTGACACCGTCTCGACAGCCTTGGTGACAGCTCGAGCGCCGTAACCACAGGTTATCACATCGATCTTGAGTTCCGACATCCCTGCCTCCCTGATTAGCGCTGGATTCATCGTGATGCTTCCAGCCACTGGAAGGTAAAGATTTTTCTTCGATGGCTGTTCAGAGTACGTTCGTGGCGGGGAAGAATGATGATGTTACGCTCACGCCGCACCCATCTCGGTGCTCGTGCCGAGTGGTTGGTGCGGCGCGTCCGATGGACAGCGGATGCGATCAGGTGGCCGTGTGGGCGCCAAACCCAGCGTCCTCAATCGCGCGCCGCACTGCGGTTTCCTCGGCGTTGCCTTCAACTGTCACCTCGCCGGATTGCAGGTCGACCAACGCCCGTTCAACGGCGGGAACCCGCTCGACGGCGCGGGAAACAGACTTGGCGCACCCGGCACAGGTCATACCGGTGACCTTCAGCTTCAGCATGTTCTCTTCCTCAATAAGAGCTGGACAATGCAGTGCCTAAGCGCTCAGCCCGTACCATGACGAACCCGTGCCGACAGCCTTCCCTAACACGCTTGCGACCGGATCCTTGCCCAGCTGGATGAGATGGAAGCGATGGTGTCCGCAACCCTGTCCTTCCTTCGCGACGACAGCGGTCGCGAGGAGGCGAAGGTTCTGCACTTTGGCGCGCTGCTGGAAACCATCTGCAAAGATCTGGCCGACGCGGGGTGGCCGGTAACCTACGACGATCCGACCGACGTGACGCTGCGTGGCCGCCCGTTTGCTCTCAAGCGCGCCTTCACAAACCTGATCGACAACGCGGTGATGTTCGGGGGCAAGATCACCCAATTCCTACACCACGTTCAGGGACGTGACCCTTGCCACCACAGCGCCGGCTCCGATCGGTGGGCTGTCAGGACTCCATCAATCCACGTTCGGAAGGGCGCTACGGCGGTCAGCCCAACGCGGTGGAAACACAAACGGTCGCCGTAATTCAACAGACTGCGGCTGACAATGGCAAGAATCCCGGTGACATCCGACGACACGCTTAGGAACAAGGGGCCTCCGGAGTCTCCCTCACACACACTTCCATGCACCGTTTCAACGAGAAACTCAGATGTTCCCCACGCCCATACCGGCTCGTCCAGAGAAAGGACGCGAAGGTGCCCTGCGCCGAGCGTCCGGGACCAACTTTTATTGCCATACCCAGCGAGGGTTCCCCTGGCCGTGTGCCGCAGCGTGGTGTGTCTGGCGCGATCGACGGCATCCACGTCCAACAGAACGACGGGAGCGTATGTCGGGGGTACCGGGCGGTCCAGGAGCGCAAGGGCAACATCGCCGCGATCAATCTGCGTGTTCTTGCGCTCGTGCCAAACGGGTGCCGCAACGACATGAGCGGCGATGGCCGCGCCTTCTTCCATGCGATTTTTGGTGTCGGTCTGAAAAATGACGGTGACGGCCTCGTCCGCAGTGGCGCAATGAGCCGCGGTCATGACGGCGGTTCGTGTGACCACCACGCCCGTGCACAGCGTGTCCATTGCAGCATTGTAAACCGCAACGACGCTGTTCGCGACGGGGGACCCTTTCGGCGCGGGACGTCCACCCTCAATGGCCACCGCCGGTCCGAACACGACGATGAGGGCGCCAAGAACGGTCGAAACGATGAGCGTGAGCCTCATGCGAGGGCACCCTCGAGCACGGGTGGGTTCGTTCGCGACGGTTGGTACAACCAGGATTCTACGCCTGAACATGGCGATCCGCACGCGATCTGAAGGATGAGACTCCGGAAGCCAACGCACCGTGTCGCGGGTTGTGCCGCTCCATTTCTCGGCAAACCTGGAGGTGGCTGCGGCCGAAGCCCGCCGATGGGGTGGCAAGGCGTGTTTGTTACGAAACGTTACAAATGATCGTCGGTTGGCAACGCGCACCGCACGGCGCCTGTTTAGGGGCGTTGTGGGTGCGACCCCGTGTGCGCCTTGTGGCGCTCCCATCCACCCTGGTTAAAAACGGAGGAGAGCGTGCCGGAAGAAGCGACGTCGACATGCGCCGATGGGACCGTTGCGAACGGGGATCTCGCTGCGCAATAACTGGCGAAAGACGGGTTGAGGTTCGATTTCGGCTTGGGGGACGACGATCGCGGGGGTGGTGAGACGTCGGACCACATTTTCGGGCGCACCGGCAACGATCGCTACATTGGCTACGGCGACGACGACGAGCTGAACGGCGACGCCGGTGACGACCGCTTGGACGGCGGCGTGGGCATGAATCGCCTCGACGGGGGCACTGGCTAGGACACCCTGCTCGGCGGTGGGGCAATGGACGAGCTCATGGGCGGCGGCGACGACTATCTCGACGAGGGAGCAGGTCACGGCATGCTCGACGGCGGCATGGGCAACGACGCTTTGGTCGAGGACTCGGGCGCGGACGCCTTCCTTGTGGGGCCTGACAGCGGCGGCAACGTCGTACGCGATTTCGAGGCGTGAGGATCCGCCTTGGCAACCGGGGCACGACCCAACCATGGAGAGGCACATGCTTAAACTCGTTCGCACCGTGGTCGTGGTGACCGCGCTCGTGGCTCCCGTGGCCGTTCTGTCCACGGCGAGTGCCCAAACCTCGCAGAATCGCCAATCCGGCGGCACGCAGGGCCACAACATGTCCACCATGGACATGAACCAGATGATGGAGCACTGCCGGCAGATCCAGGGCATGGACCGTGCGCGGATGAACGCGGATACGAAGAAGATGGCGGCGCAGTGCGATCAGATGATGAAGGCGCACGGTGGGCAGTTCGGAACCTCCGGCGCGCAATCCGGCACGCAAGGCGGCACCACGTCGAAACAGCCGCCGCAGTGAGGACGGACCCCGCCCCACCTTCGGGGGGCTCGAAGCTGAGGGCCTTTCGGCCGGTCGCAAGAGCTCGGGCGGTGGCGCGATCGTTGTCACGGCCGCGCGGCCCCGCCCGGTCGGCCTCTACGTGGCGATCGCCCCCTTACCCCAGTTAAGGAGCGCCTTGAGCGTTGTGGTACCTGGGCCGGACGCTGGGGCGTTGGCAGTCCACCCAATGATTGAAGGCGTTTGGTAAGCTTCCCCCGCGAGAATGGGGGAGTGCCAAAGAGCGTGGAAAGAACTTTCGCTCGATCCGGCGCGGCATTCAGCAGGTGGCAGCTGGCATCGAAGCCGCCACGTTCGGAAACACCTACCACGGCTCATCGCTGGAGGCGGTCGTCCATTCCATCGCCGAGCAGCATCTGATCCTGTGCCGGTGCCGATCACAGACGGCTGGGGGGCTTTTCCTTCCGCGTGACCTTGAAAGGCAGGTCGAACAGCATGACCAGCAGCGCTGTGAACAGAGAAGGGGAGCAACAACCGCCACGAGCGGCCGACTGCGGACACAGGCGCCTGACGGAGTGCAGACAGGAAGAGACGCGGCGACCAACAGACAACATTGAGCAACCTCCTGGTCAGGGCAGCCCCGGCGGCAACCGGAACTGCGTTTAGATCTCTCCGTTTTCGGATCTTAAAGCTTCGACGGCTCACCAGGGCCTCCCCTTAAGAAGCCCTGGAGCGAGGTCGCCGCATGACGGACGAACACACCGGATCACAGCTTCAGTCCGCGCAGCCGAAGAGCGTTTCCGATCACCGACACGGAACTCAAGGCCATTGCCGCGGCGGCGATGATCGGGTTCAGCGTCCAGCCGAACAGCGGATAGAAGACGCCCGCCGCAACAGGTACACCGAGCGCGTTGTAGACAAACGCCAGAAACAGGTTCTGCCGGATGTTGCCCATAGTTGCCCGGCTCAGGGTTCGCGCCCGCGCGATGCCTGCCAAGTCGCCCTTTACGAGCGTCACCCCGGCACTCTGAATGGCCACTTCCGTCCCGGTGCCCATGGCCACGCCCACATCAGCTTCGGCAAGCGCCGGGGCGTCATTGACACCGTCGCCCGCCATCGCCACCACGCGTCCTTCGGACTTCAGCTTGCGGACGACCTGATGCTTCTGGTCCGGAAGGACCTCAGCCTCGATCTCGTCGATGCCCAACTGGCGTGCGACGGCCTCCGCCGTGGTCCGGTTGTCGCCGGTCAGCATCACGATGCGAACACCATCGGCCCGCAAGGTTTCCAGTGCCTGCGGCGTGCTCACCTTGATCGGGTCCGCCACCGCGATGATACCGCCAGGATGCCCGTCAATGGCGGCGTAGAGCGCCGTGGCACCTTCTCGCCGGAGTGCATCGGCGTCCCCCTCCAGGTCGCCAAGGGCGATGCCCTGATCCCGCATCATGGCGGCATTGCCCAAGGAAACCAAGTGACTGCCGACACCACCATGAACGCCCTTGCCGGTCACGGACCGGAAATCAGCGACCTCATGCACGGGCAGGCCTCGTTCCCTGGCCGCCGCCACGATCGCAGCGGCCAGCGGGTGCTCGCTTGAGCGTTCCAGACTTGCCGCCAACGATAGCAGAGTCACCTCGTCGACTCCCGGCGCTGGAACCAACGCGGTCACCCGCGGCTTGCCCTCGGTCAGCGTGCCGGTCTTGTCGACGACCAGTGTGTCCACCTTCTCGAACCGCTCCAGCGAGGCGGCATCCTTGATGAGCACGCCCGCGGTCGCCCCCTTACCCACGCCCACCATGATGGACATCGGCGTTGCCAGACCAAGCGCGCAGGGACAAGCGATGATGAGAACCGAGACGGCGGCGATCAGCGCGTAGGCGAAGGCGGGCTCCGGTCCCCAGATCATCCAGCCGGCGAAGGCCAGGATCGCCACGGCGATGACGGCCGGAACGAAGGTGCCGGACACCACATCGGCCATCCGCTGGATCGGTGCCCGCGAGCGCTGCGCCTCGGCCACCATGGTAACGATCCGCGACAGCATGGTGTCCGAGCCGACCTTGTCAGCCCGCATGATCAATCCGCCTGTCTGGTTCACCGTGCCGCCGATGAGCTTCGTGCCGGGTTCCTTCTCCACCGGCATGCTTTCGCCGGTGACCATCGACTCGTCGACGCTGCTACGCCCCTCCATCACCTCGCCGTCGACCGGCACGCCATCGCCGGGCCGGACGCGCAGCCGGTCTCCGACCTGGACCTGGTCGAGTTGAACCTCCTCATCTTCGCCGTTCTCCCGAATCCGGCGTGCAGTCTTCGGTGCCAAGTTCAGCAGGGCGCGGATAGCGCCGCCGGTCTGCTCCCGAGCACGCAATTCGAGCACTTGTCCCAGCAGCACCAGCACCGTGATGACGGCTGCCGCTTCGTAGTAAACTGCGACCACACCATCCATACCGCGGAAGCTTGACGGGAAGAGATTGGGCAGGAAGGTCGCAACCAAGCTGAACAGATAGGCGACGCCGACACCCAGCGCGATCAAGCTGAACATGTTCAAGCGTCGTCCCATAAACGACTGCCAGCCACGCTTCAGCAGCGGCCAGCCTGCCCACAACACCACGGGGCTCGCCAGGAGGAATTGAATCCAGACCGAGACCCGAGGCGGCACCATGTCATGCATGCCCAACGCCGGGATATGGCTGCCCATCTCCAGCACCAACAGCGGCACGCTCAACACCAAGCCGATCCAGAACCGCCGCGTCATATCGACGAGTTCGGGATGAGGCTCCTCCTCAAGGCTGGCGCCGACCGGCTCCAGCGCCATGCCGCAGATCGGGCAGTTGCCGGGTCCCTCCTGGCGGATTTCTGGATGCATCGGACAGGTGTAAATCACGCCCGTCTGCGGCGATGCCTGCGCTGCCTTCTCGGGCGCTGCGGGCATGGCTTCCGGCTTCAGGTACTGCTCGGGGGCCGCGACGAACTTTTCCCGGCAGCGCGCCGAGCAGAAGTGGAAGGTTTCGCCACGATATTCGACATGGTGCACGGTGCGTTCGGGAGCGACCATCATGCCGCAAACAGGGTCCTTCACCTTCGCAGAGCCATCAGGCCCCGCTTGGTGATAGCTGTGGTCATGGTGCGCGTCTTTCATATCCAGCACTCCCTTGGCGGCCTTCAACGTTGCGACCGCCACTCGACGGTGTCTCGTACGGCCTCCCTTGAAGGCTCCTCTCTCCAGTTATTGGAAGGTCAAGCCCTATAATGGTTGCCCGATCCCCATCTCATTTCTGAGCACGGTCATTCGTCTCGGCTTGCCGGCGGCGCGTGTCTTCCGGCCACGAGCTCTTGATGAAGGCCAGGACAGCCCAGATGTCGGCGTCGCTCAGGATGCCGGCAAAGGCCGGCATGTCGCTCTCGTAGCCCGGAGGTGCAAACACAGCGATGCCCTGCTTGGTGATTTTGAAGAGGTCGGCGTCCGGATGGTGCCACGTGTGGCCGGAGGCGTCGTGTGGCGGCGCCGGCAATCGGCCGTCCCGCTTGCGGCTCCGCCAGTCCGGCTGTCCCTCCAGCCGATCTCCGTGACACGACGCGCACTGTTCAGCGTAGACCACACTCCCTTGCTCGACCTGCGCCGTGTTCCGCGGATCGGCACCAGCCGCCGATGCGCCAGGCTGCCAAAAGTAGGCTCCGACCGTCCCGGCAATCAGCGCGGCTCCACCCGCCACCGCCCAGCGGAACCGGGCGGCCTTCCCATGGTCAATGATGTGCATAGACCATCGAGCCTCCGGAGGCGCCGAACGCGATCACCTCATAGGGCTGTCCCGGCATGTCCATGCCAGGTGCCGACTGCGGCATCCCCGGAGCGGCAAGACCCGTGACTCGGGGACGTTCTCTCAGAAGCCGCCGAAGGTCGCTGGCTGGCACGTGCCCCTCGGCGACGTAACCGTCCACCACCGCGGTGTGGCAGGACACGAGGCTGTCCGGAACGCCCTTTACGGTCTTGACCGTGTCCAAGGTGTCGACGGTATGGACCTTCATGCTGAAGCCGGCCAACCTCATGTGCTTCACCCAGCCTTCGCAACAGTCGCAGGCGCGCGTCTTCCAGACCTCAACCTCTTGGGCTAAAGCTGGCGCGCTGCCTAGGAAGGGTGGCGCCACCAACAGCCCGCCGCCGAGCAGCATGCTGATGAACACGGCGCTGAGGAGGGTTCGCTTGCATACCAAACGGGCTTTCCCTCGTACCTTCGGTGCCCGTGTCTGCTTGGAAATAGACGTCATCGCGTTTTCCTTATCTGCATCTGCCAGATGGCAGGGAACAACACAACAAGGCGCCGTCCCGGTGTCCTCGATCTCAGATGCCCGTTGCGAAAGCGGGTCGCGCGCCTTTGTGGGCGGTGCGCCCCTTTCATGAGGCGGGAGTGTTCAACTGAGCATGGTCAGGGTCGGACGCTGGTCGATCGGTGGCTTCCCGGCCGGCGTTCCCGTAAGGGCGCTCGGAGCCACTGTGCCGGACAAAGAGGGCTCCGCTCGGGCCTACTTCGGTGCCGGTCTCTCGACCCAGACGTCCATTCCAACAGCAGGAGCTCCGCACGCGTCCTACGCTTGGGCGCGGACTCAGGCACCGGAGGGCCCTCCAACAGGGGGGCGGCCTGGCCCATGTCTTGAAAAATGCGGAAACCAACCCGGCGTGGCCGCCGCGTAACGCTCGTACTCGGCGCCGAACACCCGCAGCGCTTCCTGCTCCTCGGACCGGGCCAGGCGGACGTACATCAGGACCAGCAGCGGGAACATCGCGAGCGTCAGGATGGTTGGCCACTGGAGCAGAAAGCCGAACAGGATGCCGACAAAGGCGATGTATTGCGGGTGCCGTACATAGGCGTACACGCCCGTCGTGGCGAGCCGGTCTTGTTTCTGCGCCGCGTGAAGCACTTTCCAGGCCGCCGAGAGCAGGACGAAGCCCGCGAGGATCAGGACGTTGCTGAGGATGTGCAGCACGTTGAAGTGTGGGTTGCCCTCCAGGCCGAAGACGGTCGACCAGAGGTGCCCGGCGTCGTGGGACAGGATGTCGAGGCCCGGGTAGCGGGTCTGGAGCCAGCCGGAGAGCAGGTAGATGGTCAGCGGAAAGCCGTACATCTCGGTGAACAGAGCCACGATGAAGGCGCTGAACGCCCCGAAGGACCGCCAGTCCCGCGGTGACTGCGGCTTGCCGAAGCTGAAGGCGAAGACGATGAAGATGGCCGAGTTGAGGGCGACCAGCACCCACAGCCCGTAGGCCGAGGCTTCGTGCGTCATGGCGAGCCTCCCTGGTTTGATCGGTCGTTGCCGCTCCCGCCGTGGCCGCCATGCCCGTGGCCGCCGTGCATGAACAGGTGCATCAGCGGGCACAGGAGCAGAACGAGAAGCGGAAGCGCGTCGAGCACATGGTTGACGTGGAAGAGCGACAGGTACACAGCCCCCAGGGCGGCGGCGCCGAGCCCGGCCAGTCCGGTCCAGGTCCGGTACCAGGGCGTGCGCGCCTGCGGCTCCGGCGTGTGGTGGGTGTGTTCGTGGTTCGTCATGGCCGCCTCCTCACATCATGCCCATGGGGCCGGTGAGCAACCGGTCGGCGAGCGTCTTCTGGTCGTCGGTCAGGACGGCGTAGAGGGGCTTGGCGACCGCCTCAAGCGCCCTCACGGCGTCAAGGCGCATGCCCAGCATCGTCTGCTGCGCCGCCAGGCGGTCGGGCCACGAGGACGGCATGCCGCCCTTGGTCATCTGCTCGTGCACCGCCTGATGGGCCTTGGCGTTCGAGCGCAGGGTGTCGGCGAAGGCGCTCCACGGTCCCGCCTGGGCCTCGGTGATCTTGAGTTCCGCCTTCAGGAAGGCGATGCGGCCTTCGACGTGCTCGAAGGGCAATCCCATGGCGCCATGCTGGCCCATCATCATCTGGCGCATCATCGGCATCATGCCCGGCCCCATCATGCCCGGCCCCATCATGCCAGATTGCCCGTCCTGCTGACCCATCATGCCGCCCATCATCGAGCGCATCTGGTCCATGTTCACCATCATGCCGGGCTGGCCACCCTGCGCCTGGGCGCCGGGCTGAAGGATGATGCCGCTGCCCATGCCCTGTCCGATCATCGGCGCGTTGCCCGGCGTGCCGGGCGTTGCGGCCGTAGCACCGTCGGGATGATGGGCGTTGTGGTCCTGATCGGTGGTGGTCTGGGCCTGCGCGACCGACATCATGGCGGCGAGTGCGAAGGCTGGGAGCAACGTGCGGGTGAGAGACGACATGGCGTCCTCCATCGGATCATCTGGTTCATGCCATCCCGGACGGACTCCATGAGGGAGCGCCGGGGACGCGAAAGCCAAGCGCACGACTCCGGAGTCGGCGTCCTTCGCCGAGCCGAGACTCAGGTTGGGCGCGGACGGACTCGTGGCGTTAGATGATCAGAGCGGGGGGCGGAAAGCCGGGCCGATGCCGATGCCATCCGGCGTGGCCAAGGCAGGCAGACGCTGGGACGTGTTCAGGCGCGGGATGAACGCCTCGACCACCACCGCGGGGAGGCCGCCGTGCATGGTAACGCACTGAGCGACGCTGCAGCAGGCCCCTTCGTCGAGCAGGCCAAGGTCCCCACACGGAGCTTCCTTGCGCTCGTGGTCCGGGACGGACGCGATGGCGTCGCCATGGGCGTCGACATGAACGTGCTCGTGAGAGGCCTGGGATGCATGGTGGGGCCTCTGGTTGGCGTGGCTTGGCGCGGCATAGACGAGCAGGGTGGCCAGCATCAACAGGCTCACCACCACCCTCCTCACCAACGACCGCGTTGCACGCCACATGGCAACCGCCTTCGTCCTTTGCGGAATGTCAGAACGGGAAGCCTTCTCCGCTCCGTCCTTCGTCGATAACCCTAAGCCGACCATGCGGCTTATTCAACAACAGGGTACTGCATGACGAGAGGAGATAGTATGGGTCCGAAGGAGGATGGGGCGGAATGTCACGCTTGGACCGGACCTGACGACGCACGGCGCGCCGGCCTGTTTCGGACCTTCGGCTAAGAAAGTTGATTCCTTCAGGCTCAAATCCGCCGGGAGAAGGACCCAGCCAACGATCGGTTGCCCTTGGGGAGGCATCTCAACCGGAGACGCGCGGGAGTGAAACCGTCAGGCGAAGGCCTCCTTCCGGCCGGTCGGAGAGCACGATGTTCCCGCCGTGAGCGCGAATGGTTGTACGGGCGGTGGTCAATCCGAGCCCGAAGCCTCCGGTCTCGCGGTTCCGGGACCGCTCCATCCGATAGAAGGGCTGAAACACCTTCTCGCGCTCCGCCTCGGGAATTCCCGGTCCTTCATCGAAAATATCCACAACGATGCGTTCCGCATCGGTGAAAAGAACAAGTTGTGCTCGTTGGCCATATTTGATGGCGTTATCGACCAAGTTCCGAAAGGCGCGGCGCAGTGCCATAGGCTGGGCATACAAGAGTGCGTGTGGATCGCCCGAGAACTCCACGTCGCGTCCCGCATCGGTCAACGTGTCGCACATCGTGGCTAAGGTGGCCGCCAAATCGATCATCATGCTTTCTTCCTGCACGCCCTCGTCGCGCAGAAACACCAGTGTGGCGTTGATCATCTCTTCCATCTCGGCGATGTCCGCCAGCATCTTGTCATGCTGCTCTTCGTCCTCAACGAATTCGGCACGCAGGCGCAGCACCGTAAGCGGGGTGCGCAGATCGTGGGACAGAGCCGCGAACATCTGTGTGCGGTCGGACAAGAGCCGCTTGATGCGTGCCTGCATCTCATTGAAGGCGTGCGCGGCTTGCCGCACCTCGGTCGGACCTTGCTCCGGCAGCGGCGGAGCGGTCACGTCGACGCCGAGCCGCTCGGCCGCACGGACCATAGTCCGCAACGGGGCCGTTGCGGACCGGATCAGCAGAATAGACAGAGCAAAGACCGCCAGTGCCATCAGCCCTGTCGAAATGAGGAGGTTGGTCGGCGTGTGCATCGCTGGATCGCCGAGCGAGGAACGCAGATTGAGCCACTCGCCACCCGGCAGCGGAGCCGAGATCAGCACCATGTTGCCGGTCGTTTCCGGATGGTCGGGATCGTCGGCCAAGGCAAGCCGCAGCGATTGCCCCTGCAGGTCGGGGGCAACCTCCAACAACCGGGCCCGTATTGCGATGAGTTGTGGATGCTCCGGCTCCCGCTCCTCGACCACGGCGGAGCGCCCCCATCGTACATCGAGCGCTCGCCGCGATAAGAGAGCGGCTGCCCGCTCGCGCTCGCTTTCCGGCGCCTGGAGGATCGCCGAGCGCGCGGCGACGAAGCGTTCCACCGTCTCCTGTTCGACGGACCGATCCGATTGCGCCAGCAAATCGATCCCGTAAGCCCCCATGCTGACGAGATGGGACAACGTCAGACCGGCCACCATCACCGCGATGGTGCGGGCTGCCATGCTGTCGGGAAACAGACGCATCAGACCCGCTCCACGGCAACCGTGAAGACATAGCCGACCCCCCGCACCGTCTTGATCATGCTCTGGTCCGGGTCGCTCTCGATCTTGCGGCGCAGCCGGCTGACTTGGACATCGATGGCGCGATCGAACGCCGATGCAGCCCGGCTGCGCGTGATGTCCAACAGCCGGTCGCGAGAGAGCGTCTGGTTGGGATTTTCTACGAAAGCGACCAGCAGGTCATACTCGCCGCCGGTCAGGTCGACCAGCGCACCTTCGGGCGAACGAAGTTCGCGACGGATGAGGTCGATCGTCCATCCGGCAAAACGCATGATGCGACCACCGCTGTTCGGCCGGTCGGAGTGCTCGGCAGCGGCTCCGGTCCGGCGAAGCACGGCCTTGATGCGGGCCAGCAGTTCGCGCGGGCTGAAGGGCTTCGTCAGATAGTCGTCCGCACCCATCTCAAGTCCGACGACGCGGTCGGTTTCCTCGCCCATCGCCGTCAGCATGATGACCGGGATCGCGGAGTCCGCGCGCAGATCCCGGCAGAGCCTCAGCCCATCATCACCCGGAAGCATAAGGTCGAGCACGATCAGATCAACCGGTCCGTTTCGCAGGCATTCCCGCATCTCGTAGCCATCGCGGGCGGTGGAGACCTTCAGATCGTGCTTGCGCAAAAAGCGACTTAGCAGATCACGAATCTCCGGATTGTCATCAACGACGAGGATGTGAAGCATGATGAAACGAGCTGTGTGGGAGAGGTTTCCGCAAGAGCGGTGGGGTTGCCACGATGATGGCGTCGACCGAGGGGCGCGTAAACCCTGATTTGTTGCTGTCTTTCGCGCCGCGTACGGGATGCCGCCGATGACCGCATGCCCTGCCCGGCGCTCTGCAACACTTCGTTACACTTCCTGCCCATCTTCGAAACACGGCGGGGCGTAGAACGG
>NZ_JAEPIV010000028.1:0-71254 GCF_016632405.1 Azospirillum aestuarii | reverse complement strand
GCGTCTTAAGACGTGGGAGAGTAGGTCGCCGCCAGGTCACCACGGCACACGCCAAACCAGCCCGGCGCGGCTTGGACAAGGTTTCAGCATCGCTTGACAATCGGCTTCATGAACGACAAGGCCGGCGCTTTCCCCAACGGGAAGCGCCGGTTTTTCGTCGTGTCCGGGTGTCGCCACGGCCCCCTCTCTAACCCTCCCCCGCCGAAGGCGGGGGAGGGGAATGGGGGTGAAGTGGGACCGGGTGTCTTGTTCGTGGCCGTGGCGCCCCCACCTACCCATCGACAGCGACGATGCGGGAGGACGAGGAATGCGCATGGGCCGAACCGCCGCCCTGATGACCGCCGCCACTCTTGCGGCTTGCCTGAGCGTCACGGACGCAGGCGCCGTGGACAAGGTGTTCAAAACCGAAAAGGCGATGGTGTCGGTGAAAACCGTCGCCAGCGGCCTCAGCCATCCCTGGGGACTGGCTTTTCTGCCCGACGGGCGGATGCTGGTGACCGAGAAGGATGGTCGGTTGCGCATCGTGGCGCCGGACGGCTCGGTGTCCGGCCCGGTGAAGGGCGTGCCGAAGGTCGATGACCGCGGGCAGGGCGGCCTGCTGGACGTGGCGCTGGACCCGGACTTTGCGCAGAACCGCTTCGTCTATCTCAGCTTTTCCGAGCCCGGAACGGAGGATGGCACCAACTCCACCGCCGTGGCGCGCGGCGCGCTGAACGCCGACGGGACCGCCCTGACCGACGTCCGGGTGATCTTCTCGCAGAAGCCCAAGGCGGAAAGCCGGATGCATTACGGGTCCCGGCTGGTCTTCGACCGGCAGGGCCATCTGTACGTGACGCTGGGCGAGCGCTCGCTGGAGCGGTTCCGGACGCAGGCCCAGGATCTCGACTCGCATCTGGGCAAGGTGGTGCGGATCAACCGCGACGGTTCGGTGCCCGCCGACAATCCCTTCGTGAACCGCTCCGGCGCGTTGCCGGAAATCTGGTCCTACGGCCACCGCAACATCCAGGGCGCCGCGCTGAATCCGCAGACCGGCGCGCTGTGGATCAACGAGCACGGGCCCCGCGGCGGCGACGAGGTCAATGTGCCGGAGGCAGGGAAGAACTACGGCTGGCCGGTGGTGTCCTATGGCGTGAACTACAACGGGACGCCGATCGGGACGGGCAAGTCGAGCGCGCCCGGCATGGAGGAGCCGGTGTACCAGTGGACTCCGGTCATCGGCTCCTCGGGCATGACCTTCTACACGGCGGACACCGTGCCCGGTTGGAAGGGCAGCCTGTTCAACGGCGGGCTGGCGACCAAGGAGGTTGTGCGGCTCGAACTCGACGGCAACAAGGTCAAGCACGAGGAGCGCATGTTCCGCGATCTGGGCAAGCGCATCCGGCAGGTCAGCCAGGGGCCGGACGGGGCGCTCTATCTGCTGACCGACGAGAATCGGGGCGAGATCCTGCGGGTGACCCCGGCGGGCAAATCGTAAGAACCGGTTCAGCGGCCCTCGTTGCGCCGGTGCGGCTTCTTCAGACGCTCGGCGGCCATCAGGTCGCTGCGGCTGACGCCGATGTCCCTCAGCAGGCGGTCATCGATGCGGTCGGGGGCGACCGCGGCCCGCCGGTTCCGGCGCTCCTTCAGGCTGCGGCAGGCTCCCAGCAGGGCGGCGCTGAGTGATTTCGGTAGGGTTGCGCCGAAGGCGCGGACGGCGGACAGGGTCGGCATGGGTGGTTCCTCCGTTCGGGCGGGGACTGCCGCCCCGCGTTGCCGGTCCTGTCTAGCGGGCTTTGGCCGGCGGGGAAGTGGCGCCCTTCACACCGGCCCCGCGCTTTCCGGACTTCCGGTGAGGCAACAGGGGCGCTACACAGGCGTCCATGCCTCCGATCATTCCCATCGACAACCCAGACGACCCGCGGATCGCCGCCTATCGTGACGTGAAGGAGCGCGACCTCGTGGGCCGGGAAGGGCGGTTCATCGCCGAAGGGGCGGTGGTGCTGCGGACGTTGCTGACCGCCTCGCGCCACGAAGCCTTGTCGCTGCTGATCGCCGAGAAGCGCATCGCCGGGTTGGCGCCGATGTTGGAGGCGCTGCCCGCGGGGGTGCCGGTCTACAGCGCCCGGCAGGAGGTGCTGGACGCCATCGCCGGCTTCCCGCTGCACCGGGGCATCCTCGGGCTGGGTCGAGCGGCGCCGATGCCGGAGCCGGACGCGCTGCTGTCCGGGCTGGGACCGCGGGCGACCGTTCTGGTGATGTGCGGGATCGGCAACCACGACAATGTGGGGGGCATCTTCCGCAACGCGGCGGCCTTCGGGGTGGACGCGGTGCTGCTCGATTCCGGCTGCTGCGACCCGCTCTACCGCAAGGCGATCCGCGTCTCGGTCGGGGCGGTGCTGCGGGTGCCCTTCGTCCGCATTCCGGGGGGAACCGATCCGGTCGTGCTGTTGGAACGGCACGGATTCGCGGCGATCTCGCTGAGTCCGGCGGGGGTGGTAACTCTGGCGGGCCTACGCCGTCCGGAGCGGGCGGCGCTGCTTCTGGGGTCGGAGGGGCCGGGCCTGCCGGCGTCCGTGCTGGCGCGGACGCGGACGGTGCGCATCCCCATGGCGCCGGATTTCGATTCCCTGAACGTCGCCACGACCAGCGGGATCGTCCTGCACCACCTCGCCTTCATGGCGGAACCGGACTCAGGGGTCGGCTGAGCCGTCGATCCGGCGCATGCCGGGCGGGGTGGCGTCACGCAGGCTCCGGGCGAGCGCGCGGAAACCGGCGGCGCGCGGGTCGCTGGCCCGCCAGACCAGACCGATGGTGCGGCCCGGCGGATCGCCCTGGAAGTCGCGGTAGGCGACCAGACCGCCCACCGTCGCCGCCTCCCCGTCGCCGGTGGCGAGCCGCGGCATCAGGGTGTAGCCGGTGCCGCTGGCGACCATGTGGCGCAACGTCTCCAACCCGGTGGCGTGGCGCATGCCGCGTGTGGTGGCGCCGCAGGCGGCCAGCGCCTGATCGCGCAGGCAATGTCCTTCCTCCAGCAGCACCAGCTCGCCGGGGTCGAGGTCGGCCAGGGCGATGGAGGACAGGCTTTCCAGCCGGTGGCCGGTGGGGTGGGCCAGCACGAAGGGTTCGAAGAACAGGGCGTCGCAGGTCAGCCCCTCGGCCTCGACGGGCAGGGCGAGCAGGACCGCGTCGAGCCGCCCCTCGCGCAATTCCTCCAGCAGGCCGTCGGTGCGGCCTTCGGACAGCACGAGTTGGACATCGGGCAGGTGCCGGCGCATCGCGGGCAGGACATGGGGGAACAGGTACGGGCCCAGCGTCTGGATCGCTGCGATGGAGAGCGGACCGTGCAGGGCCCCCGCCGTCCCGCGGGCCAGCGCCAGCAGGCGGCGCGCCTCCTCCAGGACGACGCGGGCCTGCCGGATCACCACCTCCCCCTGCGCGGTGGGCAGCACGCGGCGGCTCGTCCGCTCGAACAGGGGGATGCCGAGAAGGTCTTCGAGCTTGCGGATCTGCGCGCTCAGCGACGGCTGGCTGACCGAGCAGCGCTCCGCCGCCTTGCCGAAATGCCGCTGCTCGGCCACCGCCACCACATATTCCAGATCGCGAAGGGACAGGCCGGCGAGATTCATAGGATCAAGCTATCGAAGCATTTGAAACGATGTCTTGGATATATCAACGACGCGGCGGGATAACCAGAGGGCAAAGCGGACGAGCCGACCGATAAGAAACGCAAGGAGTTGAGCCATGAGCACCCTGACCACCGCTGCCGGCATCCCCGTCGCCGACAACCAGAATTCGCTGACCGCCGGCCCGCGCGGCCCGGTGCTGATGCAGGATTTCCACCTGATCGAGAAGCTGGCCCACTTCAACCGCGAACGCATTCCGGAGCGGGTGGTCCACGCCAAGGGGGCGGGCGCTTACGGCGTCTTCCGGGTGACGAAGGACGTGACGCCCTACACAGCGGCCCGGTTCCTGTCGGCGGTGGGCAAGGAGACGGAGGTGTTCCTGCGCTTCTCCACGGTCGGCGGCGAGAAGGGCTCCGCCGACGCCGAGCGCGACCCGCGTGGCTTCGCACTCAAATTCTACACGGAGGACGGCAATTACGACATGGTCGGCAACAACACGCCGGTCTTCTTCATCCGCGACCCGCTGAAATTCCCGGACTTCATCCACACGCAGAAGCGCAACCCGGCGACCAACCTGAAGGACCCGACCGCGGTGTGGGACTTCTTCTCGCTGTCACCGGAGACGATGCACCAGCTGACGATTCTGTTCAGCGACCGCGGCACGCCGCGCGGCTACCGCCACATGGAAGGCTTCTCCAGCCACACCTTCTCTTGGATCAACGCGGCGGGCGAGCGCTTCTGGGTCAAGTATCACTTCAAGACCCGCCAGGGCATCCAGAACTTCACGGCGGATCAGGCCGTGCGCATGGCCGGCGTCGATCCCGACCACGCCACCCGCGACCTGTTCGCCGCCATCCGCGACGGTGATTTCCCGGCCTGGACCGTCTCGGTGCAGATCATGCCGGAGGTGGCGGCCAACGCTTACCGCATCAACCCGTTCGACGTGACCAAGGTGTGGCCGCACGCCGATTACCCGCTGGTCGAATTCGGCGAACTGGTGCTGAACCGAAACCCGGAGAACTTCTTCGCGGAGGTCGAGCAGGCCGCCTTCAGCCCGGCCAACGTCGTCCCCGGCATCGGTTTCAGCCCGGACAAGATGCTGCAGGGCCGGCTGTTCGCCTACGCCGACGCGCACCGCTACCGGCTGGGCGCCAACCATCAGGCGCTGCCGGTCAACCGACCGCACGCCACGGAGGTCCGCAACCACCAGCGCGACGGGGCCATGCGCTTCGACGGCAACGGCGGCGGCAGCCCGAATTACGAGCCGAACAGCTTTGGCGGGCCGGTGCAGAATCGCGCGGTGGCCGAACCGCCGCTGCGCATCGCCGGCGACGCCGCCCGCTACGACCACCGCGAGGGCAACGACGACTACGCCCAGGCCGGCGCGCTGTTCCGCCTGATCGGGGCGGAGGCGCAGGAGCGGCTGATGGACAACATCGCCAACTCGCTGGGGGAGGCGCCGGGCTTCATCCAGCGGCGGCAGTTGAGGCACTTCTTCGCGGCGGACCCCGCCTATGGCGCGGGCATCGCGAAGCGGCTGGGGATGACGGCGGCCGCGGCGTCCGAAGAGGCGGCCGTTGCCGGCTGAGCCCAACGCCTGAACACGCGGCACCGCTGGATGCGCCCCCCCTCGCGTCCGGCGGCTTTTTTTGTGGGGTGGGTCAGTCCACGGCGGCGTTTTGCCGGTTCGTCCAGCCCTCGGCGATCCGCGGCAGGTTGAACTCGATCCAGTCGGCGAGGAGGCGCACCTTCTCGGCGGCCTCCCGCCCCAGCGGCGTCAGGCTGTAGTCGACATGGGGCGGCACCACGTCGTGGGCGGTGCGCTTGACCAGCCCGTCGCCCTCCAGCCATTGCAGCGTCTGGGCCAGCATCCGCTCGCTGACCCCGCCGATGGTGCGGCGGAGTTCGCTGAAGCGGAGCGTTCCGCTTTCCAGGGCGATCAGCACCAGCACGCCCCAGCGGCTGGTGACGTGTTTCAGCACTTCCCGCGACGGGCAGGCCGCCGCCATCAGGTCGCCGCGCTGCATGCGCTCCGACAGCGGCAGCGGTGTGTAATCATCGTCCGGCTCCGGCATGGCCCGTCCTTCTCCCGACAAGGAATCTTGACACTTACATTTATGTACGTACTTACGAAAAGTAAGCAAGTGGCTTAGGTAGGTGGTCACCACCCAACCGCAAACGGGACACCCGACCATGACCATCGCCGTCACTGGTGCCACCGGCCAGCTTGGCCGCCTCGTCATCGCCCGCCTGAAGGAGACGGTTCCGGCCTCCGGCATCGTCGCCCTGGTGCGCTCCCCCGCCAAGGCCGCCGACCTGGGGGTCGAGGCCCGCGAAGCCGACTATGGCAATCCCGACGCGCTCGCCCGCGCGCTGGCCGGCGTCGACA
This sequence comes from Azospirillum aestuarii, assembly GCF_016632405.1. NCBI lineage: Bacteria > Pseudomonadati > Pseudomonadota > Alphaproteobacteria > Rhodospirillales > Azospirillaceae > Azospirillum > Azospirillum aestuarii. Next base: position 65,263 of record NZ_JAEPIV010000028.1, on the reverse strand, counting down.
CGCTGCTGCTGATCTCGTCGAACGAGATCGGGCAACGGGCGGCGCAGCACCGCAACGTCGTCAACGCCGCGAAGGCGGCGGGCGTCGGCCGGATCGTCTACACCAGCCTGCTCCACGCCGACCGCTCGCCGCTGAGCCTCGCCGAGGAGCACCGGGCGACGGAGGCGGACATCAGGGCGTCGGGCATCCCCTTCACGATCCTGCGCAACGGCTGGTACACGGAGAACCACACCGGCTCGGTCGGCGCGGCGCTGGCCGGCGGCGCCTTCATCGGCAGCGCCGGCGACGGGCGGATCTCCTCGGCCACCCGCGCCGACTACGCCGACGCGGCGGTGGCGGTGCTGACCGGCACCGGCCATGAGGGCAAGACCTACGAGCTGGCCGGGGACGAGGCGGTGACGCTGGCCGACCTGGCCGCGGAAATCTCCCGCCAGTCCGGCAAGGACATCCCCTACCGGAACCTGCCGGAAGCGGACTACGCCGCCATTCTCGCCGGCTTCGGCCTTCCCGAGGCCTTCGCGAAGGGCATCGCCTCCTGGGACGTCGATGCGTCGAAGGGCGCGCTGTTCGACGACGGGCGCCAGCTGTCGGCGCTGATCGGGCGCACGACCACGCCGCTGTCCGCCGCCGTGGCCGCCGCTTTGCCCCGATAAGGTGGGCCGGCAAAGAAAAAACCCCCTCGCCTTGCAGGGCGAGGGGGTCTTCTTTTGGACCGGCTGCTGACGGACCGGCCTTACTGCGAGGCCGCCGCGATCTCCCGCGCGCGGCGGGAGACCGACGCCGCGTAGTGGTCCTTCGCCAGCACGGTGTAGACCGCCGGCAGGACGAACAGCGTGAACAGCGTGCCGATCAGCATGCCCGATACGATCACCAGACCGATGGAGAAGCGGCTGGCGGCACCGGCGCCGGCGGCGGTCAGCAGAGGCAGGAGGCCCACCACCATCGCCGCCGTGGTCATCAGGATCGGGCGCAGGCGGACGCGGGCCGCGTGCTCGATGGCGGTGCGGCGGTCCACCCGCTCGTTGATCTGCATCTCGCGGGCGAACTCCACCATCAGGATGCCGTGCTTGCTGATCAGGCCGATCAGAGTCACCAGACCCACCTGGGTGTAGATGTTCATGGTGGACAGGCCGAAGAACAGCGGCAGCAGCGCCCCGCAGATCGACATCGGCACCGAGATCAGGATCACCAGCGGGTCACGCAGCGATTCGAACTGCGCCGCCAGCACCAGATAGATCACCACCAGCGCGAAGACGAAGGTGACCATGAGCTGGTTGCCCTCGGTCACGTACTGGCGCGATTCCGACAGGTAGGAGTGGCCGAAGCCGGCCGGCAGGATCTCGCGGGCCTTCTGCTCCAGGAAGTCCACGGCCTGACCCATCGTCACGCCCGGCATCGGCACCGCGGAGAAGGTCGCGGAGGGAAGCTGGTTGTACTTGGTCAGGGCGTTCGGCTCCGTCGCCATCTCGATGGAGACGACGGTGGACAGCGGAATCTGCGCGCCGTTGCCCGCCGTGACGTAGTAGCGGGTCAGCGTCTCCGGCGTCAGGCGCTTGTCGCGCGGCACCTGCGGGATGACCTCGTAGGAGCGGCCGTTCAGGTTGAAGCGGTTGACGTAGTTGCCGCCGACCAGGACCGCCAGCGTGTCGCCGATCGACTGCATGGACAGGCCGAGGTCCGCCGCCTTGGAGCGGTCGACGTGCAGCCGGACGACCGGGCTGTTGAACTGCAGGTCGCTGTCGGTGACGATGAACATGCCGCTTTCCATGGCGGCGGTCTTGATGCGCTCCATGGCGTTGAAGATGGTCTGGTAGTCGCCGGGGCTGTTGATGACCATCTGCACCGGCAGGCCGCCGGTGGAGCCGGGCAGGGCCGGCGGCGACACCAGGAAGACCTGCGTGCCGCTGACGTTGTTCAGCTCGGCCTGAACCAGCGGCTGAAGCTCCTTGGCGCTGCGGGTGCGCTCGTCCCACGGCTTCAGGATCATGCCGGCGAAGCCCTGGGTCAGCGTCGGCAGGCCGTTCAGCACGAAGCGGGTGTCGGTCTCCGGGAAATGGGTGAACACCTCATCCATCTGGCGGCCATAGGCGTCCATATAGTCGAGGTTGGCGTACTGCGGCCCCTTGGTGATGCCGAACAGGATGCCCTGGTCCTCCTCCGGCGCCAGCTCCGACATGGTGTTGGCGAAGAGGAAGCCGACGCTGAGCAGCACGCCGAAGCCGAACAGCAGGGTCGCCGCCCGGAAGTCCAGCGCGCCGGCCAGCCGCCGCCCGTACCAGCCGGACAGCTTCTCGAAGGTCCCGTCCACGAAGCGGGCGAAGCGGCCCTCGTTCATGTCCCGCGTCAGCAGGAGGGAGCACATCATCGGCGTCAGCGTCAGCGCCACCACGCCGGAGATGATCACCGACCCCGCCAGCGTGAAGGCGAACTCACGGAACAGCGCGCCGGTCAGCCCGCCGAGGAAGCCGATGGGGGCGTAGACCGCGGCCAGCGTGATGGTCATCGAGATGATCGGCCCGATGATCTCCCGCGCGCCGATCAGCGCGGATTCGACGGGCGACTTTCCCTCCTCCAGGTGGCGGTGGACGTTCTCCACCACCACGATGGCGTCGTCGACCACGAGGCCGATGGCCAGCACCATGGCGAGCAGCGTCAGCAGGTTCAGGCTGAAGCCCATCGCCAGCATGATCGTCGCGGCACCCACGATGGACAGCGGGATGGTCACGATGGGGATCAGGACCGACCGGAAGGACCCCAGGAACAGGAAGATCACCACGATGACGATGCCGACCGCCTCCAGCAGCGTCTTCTGCACCTCGTCGATGGAGGCCTGGATGAAGCGGGTGGAGTCGTAGACGATCTCCATCTTCAGCGACGGCGGCAGATTGCGCTCCAGCTCCGGAACCAGCTTGCGGATGTCCTCCACGATGGTCAGCGGGTTGCCGGTCGGCGTGGAGTTGACGCCGATGAAGATCGCCTGCTGGCCGTTCATCGACACGCTGGCGTCGGAGCTTTGCGCGCCCAGCTCGATCTGGGCGATGTCCTTCATGCGGACCAGCGCGCCGTCCTTGGACTTCACCACCATCTGCCGGAACTGCTCGACGTCGGTCAGGCCGGTGTTGGTGGTGATGTTGGAGACGACGAAGACGCCCTTCGTCTGTCCGGGGGCGGACTGGTAATTGTTGGCCTGGATCGCCGCCCGCACGTCGGCGGCGGCGATGTTGCGCGCGGCCATCCGCTCCGGGTCGAGCCAGACGCGCATGGCGAAGGTCTGGCCGCCCAGGATCTGCGCCTCGGCGACGCCGGACACGGTGGACAGCAGCGGCTGCACCACGCGCGTCAGATAGTCGGAGATGGCCGCGCCGGACAGCTCCGGGCTGGCGAAGCCCATGTAGAGGATGGAGGTCGTCTCGCCCGTGGACTTCAGGATCACGGGGTCGTTGGCCTCGCGCGGAAGCTGGTATTTGACCTGCTGCACCTTCGACATCACGTCGGTCATCGCGACGTTGGGGTTGAAGTTCAGCCGGATGTAGGCGGTGACGAGGCTCACCCCCTGGGTGGAGGAGGAGGTGATGTAGTCGATGCCTTCCGCCGTCGCCACCGCCTGCTCGATGGGCGTCGTGATGAAGCCCTGCATCAGGTCGGGGGAGGCGCCGGCGTAGGAGGTGGTGATGGTGATGACGGTGTTCTGCAGTTCCGGATACTGCCGGATCGGCAGATCCGTCAGCGAGCGGACGCCGACCAGCAGGATCAGCAGGCTGACCACCAGCGCCAGGACCGGCCGTCGGATGAAGATGTCGGTGAATGACATGGCCGGGTCCTCAGTTGCGCGGAACGGTCTGCGGCGGCACCAGCGCGCTCGCTTCCGTCGGCACCACGGCGGCGCCGTTGTTCAGCTTGAGCTGGCCGGAGGCGACCAGCCGGTCGCCGGGCTTCACCCCGTCGAGGATTTCCACCTTGCCGTCGAAGCGGTCGCCGGTCTTCACCGGAACGCGCTTGACGACATGGCCGTCCTTGCCCTCGGCGTCCTTCTGGGCGGTGACGACGAAGACGCTGTCGCCGTAGACCGTGTAGTCCACCGCGGTTTCCGGAACGACGATGCGGTTCTGGGCCGGCGGCTGGACGACGCGGATGTTGGCGAACATGCCGGGCAGCAGCTTGCGCTCCGGGTTCTGCAGCGTGGCGCGCACCTTGATGGCGCGGGTGTCCGGGCTGACCTGCGGCTCGATGGTCGAGATCGCCGCGTCGAAGTTGGCGCCGGGGGCGGCGTCGGCGGAGATCAGCACCGGCTGGCCGACGCGGATCTGGCTCAGCGCCTGCTCGGGCAGGGTGAAGTCGACGAACAGGATGGTGAGGTCGGTCAGCGTGACGACGGGGCCGCCGGCGCTGACATACTCGCCGACATTCACCTGCCGGATTCCCAGCTCGCCGTCGAAGGGCGCGCGGATCAGCTTCTGGGCGATCAGCGCCTCGGTCTTCTTGATGTTGGCGTTGGCCTCGTCGAGCTGGGCCTGGTTCTGGTCCACGGTGACCTGCGGGCCGGCCTGGTTGCGCAGCAGGTTGCGGGCGCGCTGCAGGTTGTTCTCGGCCAGCTTCGCCTGGGCGCGATAGGCCAGCAGGTCGGCCTGATCCGGAGCGTCGTTGAGCTGAACCAGCGGCGCGCCGGCCTTCACGCGGGCGCCCGATTCAAAGAAGATCTGGGTCACGCGCCCGACCACCTCCGGCGCCACGCTGACCTGCCGGCTGGCCGTCAGGGTGCCGATGGCGGTGGTGTATTTGGGAACGGACTGCGCCGTCGCCTCGGCGACCGAGACGGGTGTCGGCGGCGGCTTGTTGCCGGCGAAGAAGTCGGCGATGGCCTTGTTCCGGAAGTTGTTGAAGGCGTACAGGCCGCCGAACAGCACGGCCAGGATGACGGCCATGATGATGATCCGGAACGCCAGCCGTCCGCGGGTGACCGGACGGCGTGCGGTGGTCCGCTCTGGCGCGTGAGCGGAATGGTCGATGTCACTCGTCACGATCAGCCTCTCTCGAACAGGTCGATTCTGGTTCTGTTGATTGGGTGCAATGCAATGATGGCGTGTAAAGGGCGACCGCCTCCTCTTTCAGGCCGAGGCCGCGAAGGATGAAGGCGACCGCGTCGCGAACGGTGCGCCGCGGCTCGGCCAAGGAGGGGACGAGCGGCGTCGGCGGCAGGTGAATGGTGGCCAGGGTGGACCCCAGCATCTCCGCCAGCCAGAAGGCGTTTTCCGTCACCGGGGCCGAGGGGATGAGATCGCCCGCGTCGCGGGCGGCGCGCAGCGAGGCCACGAAGGGCGGGGCGATGTGCTCCGACATCCAGCGGCGCACCATGTGGGCGAACTCCCCGTCCTCCAGCAGGCTCATGAAATAGAGCCGGTAGCGGGGAAGCATGGCGTCGCGGTCGCTCGGCAGGTCGTTGGCGTAGCAGCTCACCATCGCCTGGACATAGGCGGCGAGCGTCTCCGTGCTCGGCGGCATCGCCAGAAGCTTCGCCAGATCCTCGTCCCCGTCCACGCAGGAGTGGAAGATCGCTTCGTACAGGGCGGCCTTGCTTGGGAAATGCTTGAAGATCAGCGCTTCCGACACGCCGGCGGCCTGCGCGATCTCCTTTGTCGTGGTGGCGGCGAATCCCTTGCGCGCAAACAGCGGAAGGGCCGCGTCGATGATCGCCGCGCGCCGGGCCGAGTTGTCCAGCCGTCCCATGTTTAACCTTATTGCATAAGTGAGTACTAACTCACTTCGTTCGGGCTGGAGATATCATGGCGCGGTCAGGCTGTCCAGAGCGGGTTCCCTACAACCGCTGGCGTCAGCGCGAATTTGCGCTTGACCTTCCCGCCGCTGGAAGGTGGAGACTGTGCGTTGTGAGGCCGATGCAGGAACGGGAAACGGCGATGGCGCGGGGTGGATGCACCCTTGGCGGGATGGCGCCGATCAGGCTGCTGGTGGCGGGGCTGCTGATGCTGGCCGCGCTGGCCCTGTTCGCGCCGTCCCCCGCGCGGGCGCATGTCCATTCCGGCGCCCATTCTCAAGGCCATGCCGCATCCTCGGCTCCAACGCCGACCGCGGGCGTCTGGATGGGCGATGCCGACCACGCACCGCCGGCGGACGACGCCTGCGCGGGCAGGAACGGGCTGTCCTGCGGCGGCGCCTGCCCGATGATGCTGTCGGGCATCGCCACCACGGCGGCCTTTCCGACGCCGATGCCCCGTGCCGCCGCGCCATTCCGGTCCGCCGGGTTGCTGCCGGAGGGAATCGGCCCGCCCCCGGCCCTCAGGCCACCGCGCATGGCCGTTTGACCGGACTCCATGCCCGAGGTGCGCCTTCACCGCGCGCCATGGGCCGGCATTTCCCGAAAACGGACCATCGCATCATGACGATTCTTCAGACCCGCCGCCGATTCCTGATGTCCGCGGCGTCGGTCGCCGCGCTGGGCGGCCTGTCCACCCTCCTTCCCGCTGTCGCGCGCCCGGCATGGGCCGCCCCCCCCCTCCGCCTCGCCGTCGAACGGCGCGTGCTGGAGGTGATGGGCAAACCCGCCTCCGTCTTCGGCATCCGCCAGCCGGACGGCACCTCCGGTCTGGTCCTCAATCCGGGGCAGCGCTTCCTGGTCGATCTGGCGAACCGGGCGGGGGAGGACGCCGTCATCCACTGGCACGGCATGACCCCGCCCTACGCCCAGGACGGCGTGGCCGACGCGAACCGCCCGCTGATCCGCGACGGCGCCAGCCAGAGCTACGATTTCGAGCCGCGGCCCGGCACGCACTGGATGCATTCGCACCACGGCCTTCAGGAGCAGCGGCTGATGGCGGCCCCCCTGATCGTCCGCACCGCCGAAGACCGGCGCGCGGACGTCCAGGAGGTCACCGTGCTGCTGCATGATTTCACCTTCAAGGACCCCGCCGAGGTCCTCGCCGGGCTGACCGGCGGCACCATGAAACATGGTGGCATGGATCACGGTGGCGGGCATGGAAGCGGCCACGGAGGCCATGGCAGCGGGCATGGTGGGGCCATGCCGATGATGGACCACTCGACCATGAAGGGCATGGGCGGCATGACCATGGCCGCCATGGACCTCAACGACGTGGAGTATGACGCCTACCTCGCCAACGACCGCACGCTCGACGACCCGGAGGTGGTGCGGGTGGAGCGCGGCGGGCGGGTCCGGCTGCGGCTGATCAACGGGGCGACCTCGACGGCCTTCCACATCGACCTCGGCGCCCTCGACGGGACGGTGGTCGCTGCGGACGGCAACCCGGTCCAGCCGGTAACCGGGCGGCGCTTCGGCATGGTCATGGGCCAGCGGCTGGACATCCTCGTTCAGCTTCCCGCCGGCGGCGGCACTTTTCCCGTCCTGGCGCAGCGGGAGGGGGAGCGCCAGCGCACCGGCATCGTCCTCGCCACTCCCGGTGCGGCGGTGGGCAGGACCGCCGGCCTCGCGGACGGCGCCACCGGGCCGGTGGACCTGTCGCTGGAGCGGCGGTTGGCCGCGCTCGACCCTCTGGCGCCGCGTCCCACCGATGCGGCCTTCACCATCCGGCTGACCGGCGGCATGGCTCCCTATGTCTGGACCATCGACGACCGCCCCTTCGGCGAGCACCGGCCGCTGACGGTCCGCAAGGGCCAGCGCGTGACCGTCACCATGGTCAACGAAAGCCCGATGGCCCACCCGATGCACCTGCACGGACAGCATTTCCAGGTGACGGCGCTCAACGGGACGGCGCTGGCCGGTGCGGTTCGCGACACCGTGCTGGTGCCGATGGACGGTTCCGCCACCATCGCCTTCGACGCCGACAATCCGGGGCGCTGGCCGCTGCACTGCCACAACCTTCTGCACATGGCGACGGGGATGATGACCGAATTGGTGTGCGACCAAACCATATGAACACGAATATTCCGGCGCGTCCCGACCGCGCCGGAACGGTTACCGCAAATGCTCCATGCCCGTTCGGACGGGTGAAATCGGCGAATCCAGGGGCATTCCTTTGGAAGCGAACTTTCACGCATCACTCCCATTCACATTGGACGGGGACGTGTCACTTCTCTTCCATCTCCGGGGGCGGCGACCAATGTTCCGGGACCAATCTTCTGTGGGAGCGGCCATTGGCCATGGATACGTGGTGTTATGACGGTGGTGCCGGGGGGGACGCGGCCGCCGGGTCCGGTGGTGGGTCTGCCGGCGGTGCCGCCGCCGGTGCGGCGGACCTGTGGCTGGACCCGGACCTTGCGGCGCTGGAGGCGCTGTCGCTGCGGGTGCGGGACTCGGTTCTGCCGCATCTGGGCAGCGGACCGGCCGTCTATGCGGACATCCCGGTCCATCTGAACGTCGGGGATCTGCTGATCAACCAGGCGGCGGAAACCCTGTTCGCTGACGGTGGCGTGGATATCCGGGAGCGGGTGACGCTGGGCAACGCCCGGCGCCTGCTGCGCCGCCAGCGCGACGGGCAGGCGGCGATCCTGCTGCACGGCGGCGGCAATTTCGGCGACCTCTACCCCCATCACGAGACGTTCCGGCAGAAGGTGCTGGAGAGCTTTCCGTCCAGCCGCATCGTGCTGCTGCCGCAGACCGTCTACTACCGCGACCACGACCGGCTGCGCCACGACATGAAGCGCTGGGCGGCCCACCGCAATCTGGTCTTCATGGCGCGCGACGCGCCGTCGCTCGATCTGGTGCGGCCCTTTCTGGGGGAGCGGGCGATCCAGGTGCCGGACCTCGCCCATTACCTGACCCGCTACCCGACGCGTCTGACGCCGGTGCGCCCGGCCCACGACACGACCCTGCTCGTCATGGCCCGGCGCGACCAGGAATGCGCGGGGCGCCACTGGCTGCGCCAGGACTCGCCGGTCTTCGACTGGGAGGATCTGTGCGGGCCGGAGGATTTCGCCGGCTTCGCGCTGGCCGCCCGGCTGATCCGGCTGGACGACGCGGTGCCGCTCCCGGCCGATCCGCTGCGGAGCTGGTATCCCATCCGCGACCGGTTGGTCCGCAAGGCCGTCGCCCATTTCGGCGCGGCCAACGCCGTGGTCACCAACCGCCTGCACGGGATGCTGCTGGCCCTGATGATGGGACTGCCGGTGCAGGTGCGCGACAACTCCTACGGCAAGCTGACCAACTACATCGACAGTTGGCTCACCGGCTGCAAACGATAAGAATCTCGGGAACGATTGCGGCCGGCATCCGTCTGTCATCCCGGAACACGGGCTGAAAAGGGCGTCGGCGGGCATGGCGGGCAAGGGACTGCACATCGGAGTCGAGGAGACGGCGAGCGGCGGGCTGGTCCGCCGCACCGTCCTGCTGTCCGAGGACGGCGCCCGCCGCCGGGACCGCGTGGTCTACGAGTTCGAGGACCCGGCCGGAACCGCGGCGGACCGGCCGATGGACGGGGCGGTCATGGCCGTCCTGTTCCACGCCATGCAGCGGGGCCTTCCCGTCCATGTCCACGGACCGCTGACCCGTACGGCGCTGCACAACATCGACACGCTCCAGGGGGTGTGGCGGCGCTGGCGTCCCGACCGCTACCGGACGGTGGAGATCATCCCGGAGTCGGTCGTCGACCGCAACGCGCCCAAGCCGGGGCGGCGGGCCATCGCCGCCTACTCCAGCGGGCTGGACAGCACCTTCACCATCCTGCGCCACCGGCTTCTCCTGCCGCCGGAACGCCGCCACCATGTCGGCGCGCTCCTCATGGTGCACGGCTTCGACGTGGAACTGGACCGGCCCGAAGACTTCGAGCGGCTGGTCGAGCGCACCCGGCCCTTCCGCGAATTGGTCGGGCTGGACCTGCGCGTGGTGAGGACCAACAGCAAGGAACTGCATCTCCAGAACTGGCAGGATTCCCACGCGGCGGAGTTGGCGGCCTGCCTGCACCTCCACGAAGCGGAGTTCGAGTTCGGGCTGATCGGCAGCACCAAGCCCTACGACGCGCTGGTCATCCCCTACGGCACCACGCCCATCGCCGACCACCTGCTGTCCGGCGACGGCTTCTCCATCGTCCATGACGGGGCCGCCTATTCCCGCACGGAGAAGGCCGCGGCGGTCGCCACCTATCCGGAGGCGGTGCGTTCCCTGCGCGTCTGCTGGGAGGGGGCGGAGCAGTTCCGGAACTGCGGCGTGTGCGAGAAATGCGTGCGCACCCGGATGAACTTCGCCGCCGCCGGGGTGGCCGCCCCGGCCTGCTTCGACGGGCTGCTCGACCCCGCGCGCATCGCCGGCATCCCCGTGCGCAACGAGCCGCAGGCGGCGGAACTCCGCTCCATCCTCGACTACGCCCGCCAGCACGAGGTGGAGGGAGAGTGGCTGGAGCGGCTGAAGGAGCGGGTGCGCGCCATCCAGCCGGACCTCAACCGTCCGGAACCCCGTCCTGTCCGGGCGATGAAGGGCGCTTCCGCCTCGCTGCGGCAGGCGGCGGTGGCGCTGCTCGACGCGATGGAGTTGAAGCAGCCGCTCAAGCGGGTCCGCAACCGGCTGCGGACCCGCGGCTGAGCCATCCGTTGGCCCGGTCCCTTTGGGGGTCAGGCCACCAGTGCCTCAAGGGCGCCGCGCATGCCGCGTTCCTCGATGATCGCCAGATGAATGGCGGTGCGGTGCGCCAGACCAGGGATGCGGGTCAGATCCTCGCCCCACAGCGCGGCGTTGGACAGCACGGCGTCGACCAGCGCCGCCGGGTCGCCGCCATGCGCGTCCCAGGCGCCGGCCAGCGCCGTCAGCACCGCCGCGTCGTCGCGGATGGGGTAGGGGCCAGCGTCGCGGCTGCCGCTGCAGGCGCCGTCCGCCGCCAGCGTGCCCTTGTAGAAGCGCAGCAGGGCGGCCAGCGAGAAGGACAGGCCGTCCGGCGCCTCGCCATGGGCGGCGGCGTAATCCTTCAGGCTGGGCAGCACGCGCACCTGCCACTTCGACACCGAGTTCAGCGCGATGGCGATCAGCTCGTGCCGGATGTGGGGGTTGCCGAAGCGCTCCATGATGGTGTGGGCGTAGTCCTGGCGCTCCGCCTCCGGCAACGGTACGAAGGGCACGATCTCGCCGAACATCACCGTGTTCAGGTAGGCGGACAGGGTGGCGTCATCCATCATGCCCTTCACCGTGTCCACCCCCGCCACGAAGGCGGCGAGCGCGCTGGCGGTGTGGGCGCCGTTCAGGATGCGCACTTTGCGTGTGCGGTAGGGCTTCAGGTCGTCGGTCCAGACCACGTTCAGCCCGGCCTTGTGCAGCGGGAACTCCTCGGCCAGGGCCGCCGGGCCTTCGATGACCCAGACATGGAACGGCTCGCCGGCCACGGCCAGCGGGTCCTCATAGCCCCACTTTGCGGCGAGTGCCGCGGCCTCGTCGCGCGGGTAGCCGGGGACGATGCGGTCGACCAGCGTGTTCAGGAAGTGGTTGTGCGCCTCCACCCAGGCGGCGAAGCCGGACTCCAGTCCCCAGCGTTTGGCGTGGGCCAGGACGATCCGCTTCAGCTTGGCGCCGTTGGCCTCGATCAGCTCGCAGGGCAGCAGGACGAGGCCGCTCTCCGGCGTGCCGCCCAGCGCGGTGAATCGGGCGTGCAGCAGCGCCGCGACCTTGGCCGGGAAGCTCTGCGGACAGGCGCCGGGGGTGTAGGGCTCCGCCACGTCGGCGATGCCGGCCTCCGTCGTGTTGGACACCAGGAAGCGTAGCGCCGGGGCGGTGGCGAGGGCCAGCATGCGGTTCCACGCGGCGTAGGGGTTCAGCGCCTCGGACACGCAGCTCACCACCCGGCGGGCTTCCACTTCCTTGCCCTGCTCGATGCCGCGCAGCAGGACGGTGTAGAGCCCCTCCTGCGCGTTCAGCAGGCCGGCGACGCCCTGGTCCAGCGGTTGGGCGACAGCGACCCCGGCGCTCATCAGCCCGGCGCCGTTGGCGACGTCCACCATCCAATCGACGAAGCCGCGCAGGAAGTTGCCGTCGCCGATCTGAAGGACGGTGGCGGGCAGCCGCGGGGCGCCCGCCGTGTGCGCCACGTCAAAGGCGCCGGTGGCGAGCGATTCACGGGAAAGATGAGGCATGACGGAAGGTCCTTTGAGGATCGGAATGCGCTGACAGGGGATTCAGGCGACGCCGAAGCGGTAGATGATGCGGCCCGTGCACCACTGGCCGGGGGCCAGCGCGGTGGAGGGGAAGGACGGGATGTTGACGGCGTTGGGGAAGTGCGACGGCTCCAGGCAGAAGGCGCTGTGCCGGGTGTAGAGCGTGCCGCCCTTGCCCAGGTCGCGCGGCGTCTGGCCGTCAAGGAAATTGCCGGTGTAGACCTGCACGCCGGGTTCCGTTGAGAAGACCTCCAGCACCCGACCGCTGCCCGGATGGATTACGCGGGCATGCAGCCCCAGCGCGCCCTCCGGCTTGTCCACCGCGTAATGCAGGTCGTAGCCCTTGCCGAGCGCCAGCATCGGATGGGCGGCGCCGATCCGCGCCCCGAAGGCGGCAGGGCTGCGGAAGTCGAGGGGGGTGCCGGCCACGTCCACCAGTTCCCCGGTGGGGACGGCGGTGGCGTCCAGCGCCAGATAGCGGCTGCCGTTGACCGTCGTCACATGGTCGAGGATGGATGACCCGGCGTCGCCCGACAGGTTGAAGAAGGTATGGTCGGTGAAGTTCGCCACGGTCGCCTTGTCCGCCGCCACGGCGGTCCAGGCGATGGTCAGGGCGTTGTCCTCGTCCAGCGTATAGACCAGCCGGATGGGCAGGGTGCCGGGGAAGCCCTCCTCCCCGTCCTGGAAGACGTAGGTCAGTTCCAGGCTCGTCTCGTCCAACGGACGCGCGGCGAAGGTGCGGAAGCGCGAGCCGCGCTGGCCACCGTGCAGGGTGTTGGGCGGCGCGTTGACGGTGGTGCGGTGCTCCACCCCCTCCAGCGTGAAGCGTCCGCCGCCGATGCGCCCGCAATAGCGCCCGATGAAGGAGCCCATGGAGGGCTGGCCGGCCATCGTTTGCTCCAGCGTCTCGTAGCCCTGCACCACGTCGCCGAGGGCGCCGTCGCGGTCGGGCGCCAGGATCTGGACGATCTTGCCGCCGTAATTCGTGATGCGGACGGCCATGCCCCGACGGTTTCGCAGGGTGAACAGGTCGGTCGGCGTGCCATCGATGGTGGCGCGGAAATCCTCGCGCCGGAGGTCGGTATAAGGCGTCATGGCGTCGGTGCCCCTTGGACCGGAAGGATATTGGATATATTAATATATCAGTTATGAGGGGCGGAAGGAGAAAAGCGCCCGCCGCCGGAGCGGGCGTTTTTGCCGCACGTCGAAGGCTTGAAAGCGTCAGCGGGCCAGGGCTGCGCCGAGATCCTCGACGCCGATCTGGTGGGTTCCGAGAACCTTGTGCTCCGCATAGCCGAGGCGGCGGTTGATCGCCAGCATCGGCCCGTTCGTCGCCGCGTTGCGGGTGATCATCAGCCGGACGGAGGGACGGGCGGAGCGGATATGCCGCAGCAGGGCGGCCTTCAGCCCCTTGCCCACCCCCATCCCGCGCTTGTCGCGGCGCACGCCGGTGACGATCTGATGGACCCGGTCCGTCATCTCCGGGTGCCAGAAAACGTCGCTGAAGCCGATCACCGACCCGTCGGCGCCGCGCAGCACGACCATGTGATGCTCCACCTGCTGGAACTGGATGTTGCGCTTCCATTCCAGGACCATCGCCATGGTCACCGGGATCAGCGGCTGGTCCAGCCGGTCGCGCGGCAGGTCGGGCAGCAGGGCGTTGTGCAGCGGCAGGATCGCATCGAATTCCGCGTCCGGAACCTCGCCGGCATGGATGGTTTCCGTCAGGCCGGGAACCGCGTGGTGCATCGCCGCGTGCCAGCCCTCCACCATCACGCAATCGACGCCGTCCAGCGCCAGCCGGCTGTCCACCGACCGCAGCCGTTCGTCGGCCCCGATGGCGCTCAGGAAGGCGTGGCCGTCCGCATCGTCGGTGACCAGGGTCAGCAGGGTCTTCCCGTGCGCGGCCATCAGGCCGTGGATTTCCGCCAGCAGCCGCCGGCCGATCCCCCGGCGCCGCCATTCCTTCAGCACGAAGCCGTCGGCGTGCAGGTGGGGCAGCGCCGCCTGGATGTCCGGCTGGTCCGGGTTGGGCAGGAAGGCGCCGACGATGCCGACAATCCGGCCCTCTGTCCGTGCCACCCAATGGACATTGCGTCCGAAAGCGCTTGGCTGGCGTTCGATCGCTTCGAACCAGGCGTCCGAGGGCGGGAGGTCGTCTTCGCCGGACTGCTCGTGCCGCGCCCGGCGGAAAACATGCCGCTCCGCCCACAAGTCCGGCGGAGCGCTGTGCGGGTCGAAGGAAAGGATCTCGAACGCGGGCGGAGCGGTCATGAACACCCTCGGCGGAACGATGCACGGATTGCGGGAGTGTCGGCGTTCCTCCACGCTTCCGGGCTGTGTCGGATCGTCGCAACCCGAGGAACGTCGGTGATCGGAGTTATGTCCGTTCGGGCGTCTCACCTTCTGCGCGGTGGCGGACCGGTGCCGGCAACGCGACCATTGAGGGTGGCCGGGGCTCCGTGAACCGGCGGGCGGGACTGGGGAGGACAGCCGTGACCACCCTCTTTCACGACGCTCTGCACCAGGACTTCGGCACTTGGCCCGTCGCCTACATTCCTTATGGCGGGGCGGATTTCGGCGAGATCAAGGCGGTTGCCGAGGCCATCGGCGACGGTGACGACGGCGCCTATTACGACGCCTGGACCGCGGCAGGTGACCGGCTGGCGCATGAGGCCGACATCGCCCTGGCCAAGGGCCACAAGGCGACGGCCCGTTCCCTCTATCTTCGGGCGAGCGCCTTCCACAACGCCTCGTTCCATCCGCTCTACGGTTCGCCCGTCGATCCGCGCCTGATCGCCGCGTTCCGCAAGGGGACGGCGGCGCTCGACAAGGCGCTCTCGCTCGGACCACGCCCGGCCATCCCGCTGGCCATTCCCTTCGGCGCGACGTCGCTGCCCGGCCGCTTTATCCCGGCGGAAGGCTTCGAGACTCGGGTTCGTCCCCTGATCGTTTTCACCAATGGTTATGACGGCACCATCATCGACATGTATTTCGCGTCGGCAGTGGCGGCCTCGCGGCGGGGCTATCACAGCCTGCTGTTCGACGGTCCCGGCCAGGGAGCCATGCTCTACGAGCACGGCGTGCCGCTGCGGCCGGACTGGGAAGCCGTGATCGGGGCGGTGGTCGATTTCGCCGAAACCCTGCCGCTCGTCGATGCGGCGCGCATCGCGCTCAGCGGTTGGAGTCTGGGCGGGCATCTCGCCCCGCGCGCCGCGTCGGGCGAGCCGCGCATCGCGGCGCTGATCGCCGATCCCGGCACCTGGAGCATCGCCGACGGATTCCGCGACGTGGTGGTGCACACGCTCGGCGTCGCGCCGGAGGCGGCGGCCGATCTCGGCGCCCTGGACCAAACCGTCATCGACCGCATGGACACCTTCATCCGCAGCAACCGCCAACTGAACTGGAAGGTCGTGCAGCGCGGATTCTGGGTGCATGGCGTCACGGACCTCCGTTCCTACCTCGCCTCCGCGGAGCAATTCACCATGCGGGGGCGGGCGCAGCTCATCGCCTGCCCAACCCTGATCACCCAGGCGGAGGGTGACGCCCTGTCGGCCGGTGCGGGCGCCTTCTTCGACGCGCTCACCGGCCCGAAGACGCTGATGCGCTTCACCGCCGCCGAGGGCGCCGACGGGCATTGCGAGATGGGCAACCGCTCCCTCCTGAACCTCCGCGTCCTCGACTGGCTCGATGACCGGTTCGCGGGCGGGGGCTGACGCACCGCACGGCCTTTCCGTCAGTGATTGTCGCGCGGGATGCCCATGGTCTGGGCGACGCGCTGGTACTTGACGGCGGGCTTCAGCACCATGCCCTCGTCGAGCTGGTCGACGATGCCGCGCTGGATCTCCTGCCAGGGGGTCTGCGACGGCGGGATGGGGTAGCCGCCCGCGGCTTCCAGAGCGGCGCGGCGGTCGGCCAGTTCCCCTTCCGGGATCAGGATGTCGGCGCTGCCGCGGCGCAGGTCGATGCGCACCCGGTCGCCGCTGCGCAGCAGGGCCAGCCCGCCGCCCGCCGCCGCCTCCGGGGACGCGTTGAGGATGGAGGGCGACCCCGAGGTGCCGGACTGGCGGCCGTCGCCGATGCAGGGAAGGGAATGGACGCCCTGGCGGATCAGCGTGGCGGGGGGCCGCATGTTGACCACCTCCGCCGCCCCCGGATAGCCGATGGGGCCGGTGCCGCGGATGACCAGGATGGTGTAGGCGTCGATGCCCAGGCTGGGATCGTCGATGCGGTGATGGTAGTCCTCCGGCCCGTCGAAGACGACGACCTTGCCCTCGAACGCCTCTGGGTCCTGCGGGTTGGACAGGTAGCGTTTGCGGAACTCGTCGGAGATGACGCTGGTCTTCATGATGGCGGCGCCGAACAGGTTGCCGCGCAGCACCACGAAGCCGGCGTTGGGCATCAGCGGCTCGTCGATCGGGTGGATCACCCGCGTGTCGAGGATCGGCTGTTGGCGGCAGTTCTCGCCAATGCTGAGGCCGTTGACGGTCGGTGCCTCCTCGCGGATCAGCCCCTTGCCCATCAGCTGGGCGACGACCGCGGGCACGCCGCCGGCGCGGTGGAAATCCTCGCCGAGATACTCGCCGGCCGGCTGGAGATTGACCAGCAGCGGCACGTCGTGGCCGTGGGTCTGCCAGTCCTCCACCGTCAGCGGCACGCCGATGTGCTTGGCGATGGCGTTGATGTGGATCGGCGCGTTGGTCGAGCCGCCGATGGCCGAGTTGACGACGATGGCGTTGAGGAAGGCGTCGCGGGTCAGGATGTCGGATGGCTTGAGGTCCTCGCGGACCATCCCGACGATCCGCTTGCCGGTCTCGTAGGCGGCCTGCTGGCGCTCGCGGTAGGGGGCGGGGATGGCGGCCGAGCCGGGAAGCTGCATGCCCAGCACCTCGGCCAGCGAATTCATCGTGGAGGCCGTGCCCATCGTGTTGCAGTAGCCGGTCGAGGGCGCGGAGGAGGCCACCAGCTCGATGAAGCCCTGATAGTCGATCTCGCCGGCCGCCATCATCTGCCGGGCTTTCCACACGATGGTGCCCGAGCCGGTGCGCTCGCCGCGGAACCAGCCGTTCAGCATCGGGCCGACCGACAGGGCGATGGCCGGGATGTTCACGGTGGCCGCGGCCATCAGGCAGGCGGGGGTGGTCTTGTCGCAGCCGATGGTTAGCACCACCCCGTCGAGCGGGTAGCCATGCAGCACCTCGACGAGGCCGAGATAGGCGAGGTTGCGGTCGATCGAGGCGGTCGGCCGCTTGCCGGTCTCCTGGATCGGGTGGACGGGGAACTCGATGGCGATGCCGCCGGCGGTGCGGATGCCCTCGCGCAGCCGTTCGGCCAGCACCAGATGGTGCCGGTTGCAGGGGCTGAGGTCGGAACCGGTCTGGGCGATGCCGATGATCGGCGCGCCCGATTGCAGCTCCTCCCGCGTCAGCCCGAAATTCAGGTAACGCTCCAGATAGAGCGCGGTCATGTCGGGGTTGTCGGGGTTGTCGAACCACGCGCGCGACCGCAGCCGCCGGCCGGAACCGGACTGCGGGTGCTGGGGGGAGGGTTTCGTATCGGACATGTCGGCACCAATTCGGGTTGGGGGCGCGGACCGGGGTCGGCCGGCGCCGGGGGCGTTCGGGGCCTCGTTCAGGGTGTCGTTCGGGCGGTGTGCCCGGCGCTTTACCAGTGGAAGGCGTCGGTGGTGCGCCAGCGCCCGACCAGACAGGCGTCGGCGACCAGTTGCAGCGGACGGGCGTCCACATCGCCCGCCGCGTCCGCGATCAGGTGGTGGAAGCGGCGATAGATGCCCTGGTACTCGGCGTCGGGCTCGGCCAGCATGGGCACGCCGTCCACGCTCAGCCGCGTGCCGCCGTGGGTCAGGTCGAGCCGCCCACCCCCCGCCCCGATGCCCTCCGCCCCGATGGCGTCCGTCTCGATGGCGATGGTCCAGGTCTGCTCGCCCTGCTGGAGGAAGTCGAAGGCGGCGGTCACCGTCCCGACGGCGGAGCCCGCAACGCCTTCCATCCTCAGCGTCGCGGCGATGGGCGTGTCGCGGTTGGCGGGGACCCGCAGCTCGGCGTCGCGGACGACGACGGGGGCCGGCAGGATCTCGGTCAGGATCGACAGGGCGTTGATGCCCGGATCAAAGACGCCGAAGCCCCCCGCCGCGAAGATCCAGTCCTGGCCCGGATGCCAGCGCCGCACGTCCTCCTTCCAGGTGATGGCGGCGTGGCGGACGGTGGCGCCGGCCAGCCGCCGCCGCGTCTCCTCCACCGCCGCGTTGAAGCGGGAGTGCCACGCGGCGAACAGTGTGCGCTTGGCACCCTCCGCCGCGTCGAGCAGGAGGCGCAGCTCCGTCAGGGTGGCGGCCGGCGGCTTCTCGATCAGGACATGCTTGCCGGCGCGCAACGCCTCCACCGTCAGGGCGTGGCGGACGGCGGGCGGCGTGCAGATCGCCACGGCGTCGAGGCCGGGCAGGGCGGCCAGCATCTCCGTCTGGCTGCGGAAGACCGGCACGTCGCTAAGCCCGGCTTCCTCCGGGGCGCCGCCTTGCGGGCTGACCACCGCGGCGAGGCGGAACAGGCCGGTGGCGGCGATGGCCGGGACATGCTGGTCGCGGGCGATCTTGCCGAAGCCGACAATGCCAAGCGTAAGAGGGGCGGGGGTGGAACGGGTCATGATGGCCCTCACGCCTTGTTCTTGTTGTAGACGTCGATGGTGACGGCGGCGAGCAACACCATGCCCTTGATGACCTGCTGCCAGTCGATGCCGATCCCCAGGATCGACATGCCGTTGTTCATCACGCCCATGATGAAGGCGCCGATCACCGCACCGGTCACCCGGCCCACGCCGCCCGAGGCCGAGGCGCCGCCGATGAAGCAGGCGGCGATCACGTCCAGCTCGAACGAGACTCCGGCCTTCGGCGTGGCTGTGTTCAGCCGCGCGGCGAAGATCAGCCCGGCCAGCGCCGCCAGCACCCCCATGTTGACGAAGGTGTAGAAGCTGAGCCGCCGGGTGTCGATGCCGGACAGCTTGGCCGCCTTCTCGTTGCCGCCCAGCGCGTAGACGCGCCGCCCGACCGTGGTGTTGCGGGTGACGAAGCTGTAGAGCGCGATCAGCACGCTCATGATGATCAGCACGTTGGGCAGGCCGCGGTAGGAGGCCAGCAACTGCCCGACATAAATCAGCACGGCGGCCAGCGCGACGTTCTTCGCCACGAACAGCGGCAGCGGCTCCTGCCCGATGGCGACGCTCTGCCGGCGCAGGCGCGCCATGGTGTTCATCACCACGAGCGCGGCGGCCACGGCCACGCAGAGCAGCAGGCTGGTCAGGTGGAACTTGCCCAGGTTGAAGGCGTCCAGCGCCAGGAAATCCGGGATGAAGCCGGAGCTGAGGCGCTGGAATTCCACCGGGAAGGGGCCGACCGACTGGCCGGCGAGCAGGATCAGGCACAGGCCGCGGAAGACCAGCATGCCGGCCAAGGTCACGATGAAGGACGGGATGCGCAGATAGGCGACCCAGAAGCCCTGCACCGCCCCGATCGCCGCCCCGGCCAGCAGGCACAGCAGCGTCGTGGTGACGATGTCCAGATGGAGCCGCACCATCAGGGTCGCCGCCAGCGCGCCGATGAGGGCGACGACCGAGCCCACCGACAGGTCGATGTGCCCGGCGACGATCACCAGCAGCATGCCCAGCGCCATGATGACGATGTAGCTGTTCTGCAGAACGAGGTTGGTCAGGTTCAGCGGCTGCAGCAGCGTGCCGTCGGTCATGTACTGGAAGAACAGGACGATCGCGACCAGCGACAGCAGCATGCCGTAGTCGCGCATGTGCGCCTTCACGAACCGCCCCATGGATACCCGCGGGCCGCGCGCCGGAAGGTTGAGTTCGGCACTCATGGCAGAGCCTCCCCGGACATCAGCGTCTCCCCGGAGCGCATGATCGCCCGCATGATTTTCTCCTGGCTGGCCTCGGCCGCCGGCATCTCGGCGACCATCGCGCCCGCGTTCATCACGAAGATGCGGTCGGCGACGCCCAGCAGCTCCGGCATCTCCGAGGAGATCAGGACGACGCCCCGGCCCTCGGCGACCAGCTGGTTGATGATGGTGTAGATCTCGTACTTGGCGCCGACGTCGATGCCGCGGGTCGGCTCGTCGAGGATCAGCACCTGCGGGTCGGCGAACAGCCACTTGCTGAGCACGACCTTCTGCTGGTTGCCGCCCGACAGGTTGACCGTCTCCTGGAACACGTCGGGGCAGCGGATGCGCAGCCGGCGCCGGAACTCCTCGGCCACCTGGACCTCGCGCTCATGGTCGATGACCCAGCGTTTCGCCACCCCCTTGAGGTTTGCCAGCGTGACGTTGTGGCGGATGTCGTTGTCGAGCACGAGGCCGAGATGCTTGCGGTCCTCCGTCGCATAGGCGAGGCCGTTCGCCATGGCCCGGCTGATGGTGGAGACGTCGATCTCCCGCCCGTCGAGGAAGGCTTGCCCGCGGATGTTGCGGCCGTAGGAGCGGCCGAACAGGCTCATCGCGAATTCGGTGCGGCCGGCGCCCATCAGACCGGCGATGCCCACCACCTCGCCGCGGCGGACGGTCAGGTTCACGTCGCGGACGACGCGCCGGCCGGGATGGGCCGGGTGGTCGGCGCTCCAGCCCTTGACCTCGAACAGCACGTCGCCGGGCACGGTGGTCCGCCTGGGATAGCGGTCCGACAGCGCGCGCCCGACCATGCCGCGGATGATGCGGTCCTGGCTGACCACGGCCTCGCGGCAGTCCAGAGTCTCCACCGTCGTGCCGTCGCGCAGGATGGTTACCCGGTCGGCGACCTTGGCGATCTCGTTCAGCTTGTGCGAGATGAGGATGGAGGCGATGCCACGCGCCTTGAACTGCAGCAGCAATTCCAGCAGGGCGTCGCTGTCGCTCTCGTTCAGGCTGGCGGTCGGCTCGTCCAGGATCAGCAGCTTGACCTCCTTGGACAGCGCCTTGGCGATCTCCACGAGCTGCTGCTTGCCGACGCCGATGTCGGTGATCAGGGTCTCCGGCGGGTCGTGCAGCCCGACCATGCGCAGCAGCTCCCGCGCCCGCAGGGTGGCGGCGTCCCAGTCGATCACACCACGGCTCGCCTGCTCGTTGCCGAGGAAGAGGTTCTCGGTGATCGACAGCAGGGGGACGAGCGCCAGCTCCTGGTGGATGATGATGATGCCCAGCCGCTCGCTGTCGGCGATGCCGCGGAAGGCCTGGGGCTGGCCGCGGAAGCGGATCTCGCCGTCGAAGCTGCCTTGCGGGTAGACCCCGCTCAGCACCTTCATCAGCGTTGACTTGCCAGCGCCGTTCTCGCCGATCAGCGCGTGGATCTCACCCTCGCGGACCGACAGGTTGACGTCGTCCAGCGCCTTAACGCCGGGAAACGTCTTGGTGATGCCCTTCATCTCCAGGATGGAGTCCATGAACACCTCCGAAGAACCTGCAATCGCAGGATCGAACCGCCGAATGGTCGTGGGGAACGCCGCCCGGCGCCCGCCCCGCAGGGTGATCGCATTTGAAATCCCCTCTCCCCTCTGGGGAGAGGGTTAGGGTGAGGGGGGTGCGCCTGTACCGGACGCACTGCCACGCGCATCCCCCTCACCGGCCCTTCGGGCCACCCTCTCCCCGCTTTCGGCGGACCGAAGGTCCGCCTGTCGCGTCAGCGCAAACGAAGTTTGCGCGAGAGCGGAGGGGAGAGGGCTATGAAAGCCAAATGCGCCCGCTCCGCGCCGCTTCGTCACTTGAACTGGGCTTCGCTGTAGTAGCCGCTGTCGACCAGCGTGCTCTTCCAGTTGGACGCGTCCACGCTGACCGGCTTCAGCAGGTAGGCCGGGACGACCTTCTTGCCGTTGTCGTAGGTCTTGGTGTCGTTGACCGGCGGCGTGCCGCCGCCCAGCACCGCGTCCACCATCTCCACCGTGACCCGGGCCAGCTCGCGGGTGTCCTTGAAGACGGTGGCGCGCTGCTCGCCCGCCAGGATCGACTTGATCGAGGGCACCTCGGCGTCCTGGCCGGTCACCACCGGCATCGGCTGCGACGGCGAGCCGTAGCCGACACCCTTCAGGGAGGAGATGATGCCGATGCTCAGCCCGTCGTAGGGCGACAGCACGGCGTCGACGCGCCGGTTGCCGTAAAAGGCGCTCAGCAGGTTGTCCATGCGGGCCTGGGCGGTGGCGCCGTCCCAGCGCAGGGTGGACACCTTGTCCATGCCCACCTGACCGCTGCCCACCTTCAGCTTGCCGCTGTCGATGTGGGGCTGCAGCACCGACATGGCGCCGTTGTAGAAGAAGTAGGCGTTGTTGTCGTCGGGGGAGCCGCCGAACAGCTCGATGGTGAAGGGACCCTTGCCGTCCTTCAGGCCCAGCGCGTTGACGATGTAGCTGCCCTGGAGCACGCCGACCTGGAAATTGTCGAAGGTCGCGTAGTAGTCCACGTTCTCCGACCCGCGGATCAGCCGGTCATAGGCGATGACCTTCACGCCGCGGTCCTTGGCCTGCTGGAGCACGTCGGTCAGCGTCGTGCCGTCGATGGCGGCGATCACCAGGACCTTGCTGTTCTTGGCGACCATCGTCTCGATCTGGGCGAGCTGGTTGGGGATGTCGTCCTCGGCGTATTGCAGGTCGGTCTTGTAGCCCTTGGCCTGGAACTGCTTGACCATGTTGTTGCCGTCGTCGATCCAGCGGGCCGAGGACTTGGTGGGCATCGCGATGCCGACGGTGGGCTTGTCCTGCGCCAGCGTCGGCGCGGTGGCAACGGTCAGGGCCAGCACGCCTACGGCCATCCCGGCCAGTGTGGTCGTGAATGAAGAAGACATGGGCCGAATTCCTCCCCCTTCTGCGGCACCGGGTTGGCCACACCCGCGGCTCTTGAACGGGTGTCGGGTGGCGCAATGTTTGTAAGGCTAGCAATCGGCCGAAAAACCATAACTGTCAAATACGATTATTGGCGGAATCCATACACATTTCGATATCACTTGGCGGGTCGATATCACTGGACGGGTCCGGCTGCGGCGTCTCCAGCGCGCGGCGCATCTTCGCGTCGGATGCCGTCCGCAAGGCGGCCAGTGCGGTGCGGGCGCCCGGCGACAGCGGGCGGTCCTTCAGCCAGAAAATGCCGTAGGGCTCGACGCTGAAGCGCTTGTGGAAGGGCACGATGGTGCAGCTGCCGGTGGGCGAGAACACCTGGGCGAGCGCGCGGGCGAAGACGGTGACCGAATCGTTTTCGGCGACCATCGCCAGGGAGATGACCGGGGAGGCGCTTTCGATCACCTTGCGCGGCGGCGGAACCCCCTCGGCGCGGAACAGCGCCTCGACCCGGCTGCGCAGCAGGCTGCCCAAGGGTTGGAGAATCCAGGTGGCGTCCACAAGATCCGCGGCGGTCAGCGGGCGGCCGAGCCGCAGCAGCGGGTGGCCGTCGCGGCAGACGAAGCACAGCTCCTCGCTGCTGATCTCCTGATAGTCGAAGCACGCGGCGTCGACGTGATCGGGCAGGCGGCCGATCGCGAAATCCATCACGCCCTGCTGCACCCGCTCAGCCAGCACGTCGCTGGTCTCCACCGCCACGGCGATCTTCAGGTCGGGGTGATCGCGGGTCAGCGTGGTGATCACCGGCACCACCAGCTCCACCGCCGGGGCCATCACCGTGCCGATGGAAACGCTGCCGCTGTGGCCGGCCAGCAGGTCGTTCAGCTCCTCCCCCGCCTCCTGCAAGCCGCTGAGGATCGTCCGCGCGTGGCGGATCATCAGGCTGCCGTACCAGTTCGGTTCGACGCCGCGGCCATGGCGCTCGAACAGGGTGACGCCCAGAGAGTCTTCCAGATCGCCCAGCAGCTTCGAGGCGGCCGGCTGCGACATGGTGAGGCTGGCGGCGGCGCGGTGCAGGTTGCGGTGCTCGTCCAGGGCCACGAACAGCTGGAGATGGCGCAGCTTCAGCCGGGCCTTGAGGAACCAGTTGGCCGGGAAACGGTGCGGGGTCACGGGCGGGGGCCTCCGGTCTGGCGATGGCGTGTGCATACGAAATCTCGTATCGCCGGCGCCGATATTCGTATTGGACGATTATCAGAACGCTCTCTATTGTTCGCATGGTCAACAAAATTCAGAACGGGACCGCGAGGGGGAGGCGACACGGCATGCCGCAGGAGGTTCGTTGCGTCTGGCCCGTCCGGGCGCTCCTGGGCGAAGGCCCCCTGTGGTCGCCGACGCAGGGCGCCGTCTTCTTCGTCGACATCCACGGATCGCGGATTCTGCGCCACGGGCTCGACGACGGGACCCAAATGGACTGGGCGCTGGAGGACGCCGCCTGCTGGCTGGTGGAATGCGCCGATGGCGACGGCTTCATCGCCGGGTTGCGCTCGCGCCGGGTGGTCCGCCTGCGGCTGGAGCCGGGCCGCGTGGTGATCGCCGGGGAACTGGCGCGGATCGATCCCGACCGACCGGGCAACCGGCTGAACGACGCCAAGGCCGACGCGCAGGGGCGCCTGTGGATCGGCAGCATGGACGACGGGGAGGAGACGCCGTCCGGCGCCTTCCACCGGCTCGACCCCGACGGTTCGATCGCGTGTGTGGACGAGGGCTACACCGTCGCCAACGGCCCGGCCCTGTCCCCGGACGGGCGGACGCTCTTCCACACCGACAGCGCGGTGCGGACGATCCACGCCTTCGATGTGGACGTCGATGGACGGTTGTCCGGCAAGCGTGCCCACATCCGCTTCACCGAGGGCGACGGCTATCCCGACGGCATGACCTGCGACGCTGAGGGCGGCCTGTGGGTCGCCCATTGGGACGGCGGGCGGGTCAGCCGCTTCCGGCCCGACGGCACGCTGGACCGGACGATGGCGCTGCCGGTGTCGCGCGTCACCTCCTGTGTCTTCGCCGGTCCCGCCCTCGACCGGCTGTTCGTGACCACCGCGGCCCATGGCATCGGCCGCGACGGCCGGCCGGACGAACCGCTGGCCGGCGCGCTGTTCGAGTGCGATCCCGGCGTGCGCGGCCTGCCGCCCGGCCGCTTCGGGCGCCCGCCGGGCTGACCGGCTCCTCCGCAAACCGACCCGGCCCGCAATTTACCCGACAGAAGGACCCCAACGGCTATGGCCTCCAGCGCCCGTCCCTATCGGGGAGTGTTCCCCGTCGTCCCCACCATCTTCACCGAGACGGGGGACCTCGACCTCGCCGGGCAGACGCGCTGCGTCGATTTCATGATCGACGCCGGCTCCGACGGCCTGTGCATCCTCGCCAACTTCTCCGAGCAGTTCGTGCTGACCGACGCCGAGCGCGAACTGCTGATGGAGACCATCCTCGGCCACGTCGCCGGGCGGGTGCCGGTCATCGTCACCACCACCCATTTCAGCACCGCCGCCTGCGCCGCGCGCAGCCGCCGCGCCCAGCAGCTGGGGGCCGCCATGGTGATGGTCATGCCGCCCTACCACGGCGCCACCATCCGCGTGCCCGAGGCGGGCATCGTCGCCTTCTTCCAGCGGGTGTCCGACGCCATCGACATCCCGATCATGATCCAGGACGCCCCGGTCAGCGGCACCCCGCTCTCGGCGGAACTGCTGGCCCGCATGGCGCAGGAGATCGCCAACGTCGCCTACTTCAAGGTCGAGGTGCCGCAGGCCGCCGCCAAGCTGCGCCGGCTGATCGAGCTGGGCGGCGGCGCCATCGAAGGGCCGTGGGACGGCGAGGAGGCGATCACCCTGCTGGCCGACCTCGACGCCGGGGCCACCGGCGCCATGACGGGCGGCGGCTATCCCGACGGCATCCGCCAGATCGTCGACCCCTTCCTGGCCGGCGACCGCGAGGCGGCGGTGGCCGCCTACGGGCGCTGGCTGCCGCTGATCAACCACGAGAACCGCCAATGCGGGCTCGCCACCGCCAAGATCCTGATGAAGGAGGGCGGCATCATCGCCTGCGACGCCGTGCGCCACCCGCTGGCCGACCCGCACCCGGCCAGCCGCGCCGGCCTGCTCGACGCCGCCCGCCGCCTCGACCCGCTGGTCCTGCGCTGGGCGCGCTGAGGAAGGCGCCCCCCTCGCCAAACCGGGAGACCCATGATGACCATAACCGGCGAGATGCTGATCGGCGCCCGCAGCCACCGCGGCTCCGACGGCGCGTTCCGCGCCGTCGATCCCGCCACCGGCGCGGAGCTGGAGCCGGTCTTCGGCGGCGGCGGGGCGGCGGAGGTCGAGCGCGCCTGCGCGCTGGCCTGGGCCGCCTTCGACGCCTTCCGCGAGACCGGGCTGGAGGCACGGGCCGCCTTCCTGGAAACCATCGCCGGGAACATCCTCGACCTCGGCGACGAGCTGATCGTCCGCGCGATGGCCGAGAGCGGCCTGCCGCGCCCGCGGCTGGAGGGGGAGCGCGGGCGCACCGTCGGCCAGCTCCGCCTGTTCGCCCAGACGGTGCGCGAGGGCGGCTGGCTGGAGGCCCGCATCGACCCGGCCCAGCCGGAGCGCAAGCCGCTGCCGCGCCCCGACGTCCGGCAGCGCCACATCCCGCTCGGCCCGGTCGCGGTGTTCGGCGCGTCGAATTTCCCGCTGGCCTTCTCGGTGGCCGGCGGCGACACCGCGTCGGCGCTGGCCGCCGGCTGCCCGGTGGTGGTCAAGGGCCATTCCGCTCATCCCGGCACGTCGGAACTGGTCGGCCGGGCCATCCGGGGGGCGGTGGCCTCCTGCGGATTGCCCGAGGGCGTCTTCTCGCTGCTGTTCGGCGTCGGCAACCCCATCGGAACGGCGCTGGTCAGCGACCCGCGCATCAAGGCGGTGGGCTTCACCGGCTCGCGTGGCGGCGGCTTGGCCTTGATGGAAGCGGCGGCCCAACGGCCCGAACCCATCCCGGTCTATGCGGAGATGAGCAGCATCAACCCGGTCTTCCTGATGCCGGCGGTGCTCGCCGCGCGGGCGGATGCGCTGGGCAAGGGCTTCGTGGCGTCTCTGACCATGGGCGCCGGACAGTTCTGCACCAACCCCGGCATCCTGCTGGGCGTCGACGGGCCGGACCTTGACCGCTTCCTGGCCGCCGCGGTGGACGCGCTGGGCGGCAGCGCCGCTTCGACCATGCTGACCCCGGCCATCCACGCCGCCTACGATTCGGGGGTGGCGCGGCTGTCCGGCAGCGCCGCCGTGGCGACGCTCGCCCGCGGAATGGCCTGCAACGGCCCGAACCAGGCGCAAGCCGCCCTGTTCGAGACGACGGCCGACGCCTTCCTCGCCGACCCGGCCTTGCAGGACGAGGTGTTCGGGGCGGCGTCGCTGATGATCCGCTGCCCGGACACGGTGGCGATGCGGACCGTCGCCGAGCGGCTGGAGGGCCAGCTCACCGCGACCGTGCAGATGGAGCCGGCGGACGTCGACGCGGTAGCCGCGCTGCTGCCGACCCTGGAGCGCAAGGCGGGCCGCATCCTGGCCAACGGCTGGCCGACCGGCGTCGAGGTCTGCCACGCCATGGTGCATGGCGGCCCCTTCCCGGCGACCTCGGACAGCCGATCCACCTCGGTCGGCACCTTGGCGATCCGGCGCTTCCTGCGCCCGGTCTGCTACCAGGACATCCCCTCCGCCCTGCTGCCGGAGGCGCTGCGCGACGGCAACCCGCTCGGCCTGTGGCGGCGGATCGACGGCGTGCTTGGACAAGAGTGAGGGAGGGACCGGCAAGGCTTTGCCCGCATCGGGCGATCATGCCGGTTTCGGTATCGCTTCGGTCGAGAATCGTATTGGACAGATATTGTTTTGGATGCCTAAAGTTGGCGCAACGAACGGATGCGAGCGGGCGCTGCCCGGATCGATGACAAGACACCCAGGGGAGTGAAACGGTATGTCCAGGACATGGCTGATCTCCGCCGCTGCCGCCGCGGCCTTGTTGATCGGACTCGGCGGGGCGCAGGCCGCCGACAAGAAGCTGGTGGTCGGCTTCTCGCAGATCGGCTCGGAATCGGGCTAGCGCGCCGCCGAGACCAAGACCGCCAAGGCGGAGGCCGAGAAGCGCGGGATCGACCTGAAGATCTCCGATGCCCAGCAGAAGCAGGAGAACCAGATCAAGGCCGTGCGCTCCTTCGTCGCCCAGGGCGTGGACGCCATCTTCATCGCTCCCGTGGTGGCGACCGGCTGGGATTCGGTGCTGAAGGAGGCGAAGGAGGCGAAGATCCCCGTCGTCCTGCTCGACCGCCAGATCGAGACCCGGGACCCCGACCTCTACATGACCGCCGTCACCTCCGACACGGTGCTGGAAGGCCGGGTCGCCGGCGAGTGGCTGGCCAAACAGACCGGCGGAACCTGCAACGTGGTCGAACTCCAGGGCACCGTCGGCTCCTCCCCCGCCATCAACCGCAAGAAGGGCTTTGACGAGGTCGTCGCCAAAAACCCCGGCATGAAGATCGTCCGCACCCAGTCCGGCGACTTCACCCGCGCCAAGGGCAAGGAGGTGATGGAGAGCTTCATCAAGGCGGAGAACGGCGGCAAGGGCATCTGCGCGGTCTACGCCCACAACGACGACATGGCGGTCGGCGCCATCCAGGCGATCAAGGAGGCCGGGCTGAAGCCGGGCAAGGACATCCTGGTCGTGTCCATCGACGGAGTGCCCGACATCTTCAAGGCGATGGCCGACGGCGAGGCGAACGCGACCGTGGAGCTGACGCCGAACATGGCCGGCCCGGCCTTCGACGCGCTGATCGCCTTCAAGAAGGACGGCAAGGCGCCGCCGAAATGGATCCAGACGGAGTCGTCCCTGTTCACCCCCGACACCGCCAAGGCCGAGTACGAGCGCCGCAAGGACGCCTACTGACCCGGCCGTCCCACGGCACCGCCGGCGAGGCCCCCCGCATGACGGACTCCACCCCCACCGCGTCCCCGCCGCTGCTGGCGGTGCGCGGCCTGTCCAAGGCCTTTCTGGGCGTCCAGGCGCTCGACGGCGTGGACTTCACCGTGCGCCATGGCGAGATCCACGCCCTCCTCGGCGAGAACGGCGCCGGCAAGTCGACGCTGATCAAGACGCTGACCGGCGTCTACCAGCGCGACGCCGGCACCGTGACGCTGGAGGGGCGGGCCATCGCCCCCCGCGGCGTCGAGGAGGCGCAGCGCCTGCACATCGGCACCGTCTATCAGGAGGTGAACCTGCTGCCCAACCTGTCGGTGGCGGAGAACCTGTTCCTCGGCCGGCAGCCCATGCGGTTCGGGCTGGTCGATCGCGGCGCCATGCGGCGGCGGGCGCGGGCGGTGCTGATCCCCTACGGCCTGTCCCTCGACGTGACGGCGCCGCTGGGCCGCTTCTCGGTGGCGACGCAACAGATCGTCGCCATCGCCCGCGCGGTGGACATGTCGGCCAAGGTGCTGATTCTCGACGAGCCGACGGCCAGCCTCGACGCGCAGGAGGTGGTGGTCCTCTTCAAGGTGATGCGGACCCTGCGGTCGCGCGGCATCGGCATCGTCTTCGTCACCCATTTCCTCGATCAGGTCTACGCGCTGTGCGACCGCATCACCGTGCTGCGCAACGGCCGCCTTGTGGGGGAGCGGCGCACAGCGGAGCTGCCGCGCCTCGACCTCGTCGCCATGATGCTGGGGCGGGAGCTGGAGGCGGCGGCCCACCGCATCGCTCCGCCGGACGATGAGGGGGAGGAGAACGCCCGGCCGCCGCTGGTCCGCTTCCGCGGCTACGGCAAGGCGCGCAGCGTCGAGCCCTTCGACCTCGACATCCGCCCCGGCGAGGTGGTGGGGCTCGCCGGGCTGCTCGGTTCCGGGCGGACGGAGACGGCGCGGCTGGTCTTCGGCATGGACCGCGCCGACCGGGGCGAGGCGGCGGTGGACGGCCGAACGGTGCGGCTGCGCGGGCCGCGCGACGCCATCCGGCTCGGCTTCGGCTTCTGCCCGGAGGACCGCAAGAAGGAGGGCATCGTCGGCGCGCTGTCGGTGCGCGAGAACATCATCCTGGCGCTCCAGGCCCGCCAGGGCTGGCTGCGGCCGATCCCGCGCCGCCGCCAGGAGGAGATCGCCGACCGCTTCATCCGGCTGCTCGACATCCGCACGCCGCACGCGGAGCAGCCGATCCAGCTGCTGTCCGGCGGCAACCAGCAGAAGGCGCTGCTCGCCCGCTGGCTGGCGACCGAGCCGCGTCTGCTGATCCTCGACGAGCCGACGCGCGGCATCGACGTCGGCGCCCACGCCGAGATCATCCGCCTGATCGAGCGGCTGTGCGCCGACGGCATGGCCCTGCTGGTCGTCTCGTCGGAGCTTGAGGAGATCGTCGCCTACAGCCGCCGCGTCGTCGTGCTGCGCGACCGCCGCCATGTCGCGGAGCTGAGGGGAGGGGAGGTCGCCGTGGACCGCATCGTCGCCGCCATAGCGTCGGAGCCCGATCCCATCGAGGCGCGCCCATGACGCGGCCGCTTCCCGGCCCGTCGCGCAACCTGCCGCAATACGGCGCGCTGGCCGCCGTGCTGCTGGCCAACTGGCTGCTCTTCCCCGACTTCTTTTCCATCCGGCTGCAGGACGGCCGGCTGTTCGGCAGTCTGGTCGACGTGCTGAACCGCGGCGCCCCGGTGGCGCTGCTCGCCGTCGGCATGACCATGGTCATCGCCACCCGCGGCGTCGACCTGTCGGTGGGTGCGGTGATGGCGATCTCCGGCGCGGTCGCCGCCACCCTGACCCAGGCGGGCTGGGGGCTGGCCCCGGTGCTGGCGGCGTCGCTGGGCGCCGGTCTGCTGTGCGGCCTGTGGAACGGCCTGCTGGTGGCGGTCCTGCGCATCCAGCCGATCATCGCCACCCTGATCCTGATGGTCGCCGGGCGCGGCATCGCCCAGCTGGTCACCGAGGGGCAGATCGTCACCTTCACCAGCCCCGGCCTCGCCTTCATCGGCAGCGGGTCCTTCCTGACCGTGCCGATGCCGGTGGTCATCACCGCCGTCCTGCTGGGGGTGACCGCGCTGCTGGTCCGGACGACCGCGCTGGGGCTGATGATCGAGGCGGTCGGCGTCAACCGGCTGTCCAGCGCCGGGGCGGGCGTCAACACGCCGGTCGTGCTGATCGCCGTCTATGTCTGGTGCGGCCTGTGCGCGGCGGTCGCCGGTCTGGTGGTCGCCGCCGACATCCGCGGCGCCGACGCCAACAACGCCGGCCTGTGGCTGGAGCTGGACGCCATCCTGGCGGTGGTGGTCGGCGGCACGTCCCTGCTCGGCGGCCGGTTCGGGCTGCTGCTGTCGGTGGTCGGGGCGCTGATCCTCCAGGCGATGAACACCGGCATCCTGCTGAGCGGCTTCAAGCCGGAGTTCAACCTGATCGTCAAGGCGGGCGTCCTGATGATCGTCCTGCTGCTGCAATCGCCGACCCTGACGCTGTTCCTGCCGCGCCCGGCCAGACCCCGGCCCGTCCAGCCGCCGGCGCCGTCACGGGCCAAGCCCGAGAGCCCAAGCCCGAGCGCGGGAGCGTGATGCCATGATCCACCGTTTCCTGCCTCTGCTGGTGACCAGCGCCGTCCTGGTGGTCGGCTTCCTGCTCTGCGCCGCGCAGTTCCCTGCCTTCGCCTCGCTGCGGGTTGTCGGCAACCTGTTGACAGACAACGCCTTCCTCGGCATCACCGCGGTCGGCATGACCTTCGTGATCCTGTCGGGCGGCATCGACCTGTCGGTGGGGGCGGTGATCGGCTTCACCACCGTGCTGCTGGCGGTGCTGATCGAGCAGGGCGGCTGGCACCCCTTCTCCGCCTTCGCCGTGGCGCTGGCGGTGGCCGGCGGCTTCGGCGCGGCGATGGGCGCCGTGATCCACGTCTTCCAAATGCCGCCCTTCATCGTCACGCTGGCCGGCATGTTCGTCGCCCGCGGCCTCGGCTTCGTGCTGAGCACCGATTCCATCCCGATCAACCACCCGCTCTACGCCGAGATGGGCGACATGGCGTTGCGTTTCGACGGCGGGGGCAAGCTCACCCTGCCGGCGCTGCTGATGCTGGGGGTGGTGGCGGCCGCCGTGGTGTGCGCCCATTGGACGCGCTTCGGCGCCAATCTCTACGCGCTCGGCGGCAACCGCCAGTCGGCGGAGCTGATGGGCGTGCCGGTGGGGCGCACCACGGTGGCGGTCTACGCCCTGTCGGGGCTGCTGGCCGGGCTGGCGGGCATCGTCTTCTCGCTCTACACCGGGGCCGGCTATTCGCTGGCGGCGACGGGGGTGGAGCTGGACACCATCACCGCGGTGGTGATCGGCGGCACCCAGCTGACCGGCGGCTACGGCTACGTGATCGGCACCTTCATCGGTGTGCTGATCCAGGGACTGATCCAGACCTACATCACCTTCGACGGCAGCCTGAGCAGCTGGTGGACGAAGATCGCCATCGGCGTCCTGCTGTTCGTCTTCATCCTGCTGCAGAAGGGTCTGCTGGCGGTCTGGACCGGCCGTGGCGGTGCCCCGGCGGAGGCGTGATCTTGCCGGTGCGAATGGCTATTTGGCAGGCGCGGTCGCCAGGGTGACCTTGTTCATGAAGTTCTCCGCCTGCCCCTTCACGACCAGCGGGAAGGCGTCGGCGACGGCGTCGATCAGCGGGTCGAGCCAGCTCTGCTCGGCCTTGGCGAAGTCGTGGAGCACATAGCCGCTGACCCGGTCCTTGTCGCCCGGATGGCCGATGCCCAGGCGGATGCGCCAGTATTCCTTGCCGAGATGCGCGTCGATGGAGCGCAGGCCGTTGTGCCCGCCATGGCCGCCGCCCTTCTTCACCCGGAGCTTGCCGGGCGGCAGGTCCAGTTCGTCATGGATGACGACGACGTCCTCGGGCTTCATCTTGAAGAACTGGACGGCCGCGGTGACCGACTGGCCGGACAGGTTCATGAAGGTGAGCGGTTCCAGGGCGATCACTTTCTCGCCGCCGATCGTGCCTTCGGCGGTCTGGCCCTGGAAGCGCTTGCGCCAGGGGCCGAAGCCGTGACGGCGGGCGATCTCCTCCACCGCCATGTAGCCGATGTTGTGCCGGTTGCGCGCGTATTCGGCGCCAGGGTTGCCCAATCCCACCAGCAGCAGCATGGCGCATTCTCCTCATCTCGAAACAGCACAAGCCGGAAACGAAACAGGGGGCCGAAGCCCCCTGTCGCAACCCCAAAGGCGGCTTCCGATCAGGAAGCGGCGGCCTCGGTGCTCTCGGCCTCTTCGGACTTCAGGCCCGACGGGGCGACGATCGTGGCGATCGTGAAGTCGCGGTCGGTGATGGTCGAGGCGACACCCTCCGGCAGCTTCACCGAAGAGATGTGGATCGAATCGCCGACGTCGTAGCCCTCGCAGGAGATCGTGATCTGCTCCGGGATGTTGCCGGCGGAGACGGTCACGTCCAGCTCGTGGCGGACGATGTTGAGCACGCCGCCGCGCTTCAGGCCCGGCGACTTCTCCTGGTCGACGAACTCGACCGGAACCTGCACGGTGGTGCGGGTGTCGGCGGAGACGCGCAGGAAGTCGACGTGCAGCGGGACGTCGGTGACCGGATGGAACTGCACGTCGCGCGGCAGGACCCGGTGGGTGGCGCCATCGACGGTGACGTCGAACAGGTGCGTGAAGAAGCCCGCCTGGTTCAGAACGCGGGTGAACGCGAACTTCTCCAGCGAAATCATGATGGGGGCCTGCTTGCCACCGTAGATCACGGCCGGGATACGGCCATCACGACGGGTCTGGCGGGCGGTCCCCTTGCCGGCCCGGTCGCGCGCTTCGGCGCTGAGCGGAACGATCTGCGTCATCGGAAGAACTCCTTGAACGGAAAAAAGCGCCAGCCTCCAGGGGTGCTGACGCGTGGGCGCGGTGATTAAGCCATGCGGGACGCGTCGTCAAGCGCAGAGTGGCCGGCTCATGGGTGGAGCCGTGGAATCGCGGGCAAGATCGACACGGATTTCACGGATTCACACACGGATGACACGGATCTTGTTGCTCCGTATGAAAGCGCGGAAGCCAAATTCCGTGGAATCCGTGCTCCGATCCGTGAAATCCGTGTCGATCTTGTTTCCCTCAGCGCGGCCTTTCGGAAACGAAAAACGGAGCCGCCGAAGCCGCTCCGTTCAACACCGTACGAAAATCGGCTGTGCCGTTACGAGAACAGGCTCGACACCGAACGCTCCTCGCTGATGCGGGTGATCGCGTCGGCGAGCAATGGGGCGATGGTGAGCTGGCGGATGTTGCGGGACACGCGCACGGCCTCGGTCGCCTGAATGCTGTCGGTGGTGACCAGCTGCTCCAGCGGCGACACGGCCACGCGGGCCACCGCACCGCCGGACAGGACGCCGTGGGTGCAATAGGCGTGGACCGACTTCGCGCCGGCGTCCATCAGGGCGACCGCGGCGTTGCACAGCGTGCCGCCCGAATCCACGATGTCGTCGAGCAGGATGCAGCGGCGGTTCTTGACGTCGCCGATGATGTTCATCACCTCCGACACGCCGGCGCGCTCACGCCGCTTGTCGATGATGGCGAGATCGGCGTCCAACCGCTTGGCCAGCGAGCGGGCGCGCACCACGCCGCCGACGTCGGGCGACACCATCGTCACCTCGCCGATGTCCTCGAAGGTCGCGCGGATGTCCTTCTCGAACACCGGGGCGGCCATCAGGTTGTCGGTCGGGATGTCGAAGAAGCCCTGGATCTGGCCCGCATGCAGGTCCATGGTCAGCACGCGGTTGGCGCCGGCCTGGGTGATGAGGTTGGCGACCAGCTTGGCCGAGATCGGCGTGCGCGGGCCGGTCTTGCGATCCTGGCGCGCATAGCCGTAGTAGGGGAGGACCGCCGTGATGCGCCGGGCCGACCCGCGACGCAGGGCGTCGATGGTGACCAGCAGCTCCATCAGGTTGTCGTTGGCCGGGAACGACGTCGACTGGACCACGAACACGTCTTCGCCGCGCACGTTCTCCAGGATTTCGACGAACACCTCCATGTCCGAAAAACGGCGGATGCTCGCTTTGGTCAGCGGCACGCCGAGACAGGTGGAGATGGCCTCGGCCAGCGGACGGTTGCTGTTGCCGGCAAGCACCTTCATCGCAGTCGGCTCTCTCTGCAGGGAATAGGTTCCGGTGCGCCCGTCAGTCCCTTGCCGACGCCGCCCCTTGAAAACGCGGCGGACCATAACAAAGGGCCGGACCTATGTAAACGTTCCATGACGGGCGGTTCAAGACGCCGCAGCCAGCCGGCCCTGCGATTCCCGCATGGCGCAAGCGTGGCGGCAGGACGCTTGCGCATCACCGCACCGCGAACTTCGCAAGGTGCGATTTCATGGGCAGGTCGGCCTTCACGAAATGGTCGAAGAACCAGAATTGCAGAAGCTCGTCCGCCTTGGCCTTAACATAGCTGTATTCGAAGGCCGACTCCTCGGCGTCCACCTGCCCGATGATGTCGTCCAGGAGGGTGGCCAGCCGGCGGTGCTGCGCCCGGTGCTCCTCCAGATGCGGGTAGCGCATCGAGGCCTGGACCCGCTCTTCCCGCAGGAAATGGCGGACCGAGACGCGGCGCAGCTCGCTCAGCAGAGCCAGCGCCGGCTTGCGCCCGGCTTCCTCGCCCGGCAGGGCGACGAAGCGGCGGATCAACTCGTGCTGCATCCGGTGGTCGGCGTCCAGCCCGCCGTTGTCGAGCACCATCCGCGCGCTGCGCCAGTCGCTTCGTCCGTCGCCGCCCCGCCCGTCGCCCCGATGCGTGTCTTCCCGGTGCGCGTCCATCGTCATGCCGGCGTCTCCCTCTCCGGAATGCCCTCACCCCTGAGAATCAATCTTACCCGAAATGGGTCGTATCGCAATCAGTCAGAGGTAAGAACAAATTTCGGGTGGGTACTTTTCTGTCGTGCTCAGCCCTGAAGGACGATGGCCGACAGGCCGCGCCCATAGTCCTTTTCGCCGCGCAGGCAGGACCGGCGGTAGCTGAAGAAGCGATCCTCCTCGACCACCGTGTCGTTGGGGCAGCGCTGGATGATCTCCACCCCGGTGTCGCCCAGGCGGCGGGTGATGTAGCCGGCCAGATCGAACAGGAAATGATCCGGGCGGCGGGCCGGCGCGAAATAGTCGCGGTTGCGCGGGTCTTCTTCCAGGAAGAGGGCGGGGAAT
Organism: Azospirillum aestuarii; assembly: GCF_016632405.1. Taxonomy (NCBI): domain Bacteria; kingdom Pseudomonadati; phylum Pseudomonadota; class Alphaproteobacteria; order Rhodospirillales; family Azospirillaceae; genus Azospirillum; species Azospirillum aestuarii. Next base: position 29,177 of record NZ_JAEPIV010000028.1, on the reverse strand, counting down.
TCCGGCCCGACCTCGTAGGAGCGCTGGGCGATGCAGGGGCCGATGGCGGCGACGATGCGGTTGCGCTTGGCGCCCAGCTCCTCCATCCGCGCGATGGTCGCTTCCAGCACGCCGCCCTTGGCGCCCTTCCAGCCGGCGTGGGCGGCGCCGATGACGCGCGCCTTCTCGTCGGCGAACAGCACCGGGGCGCAGTCGGCGGTCAGGATGCCCAGCGCGATGCCCGGACGGTCGGTCGCCATGGCGTCGGCGTGGGGCGCCTGATCGGGCGCCCAGGGCTCGGTGACGGCGACGCAGGTCGGGCTGTGCACCTGATAGCAGGTGACGAGACGCTCCGGCGGAACGTCCATGCGGGCCGCGGCGCGCGCGCGGTTCTCCGCCACGGCGGCGGGCGCGTCCCCGGACCCGAAGCCGACGTTCAGCGAGGCGTACAGCCCCGTCGACACGCCGCCGGTGCGGGTGAAGAAGGCGTGTCGGATGTGAGTGATGTCGTTCAGCGCGCCAAGCGTAATCACGAACCCGTCCCTTTGCTGTCGCGGTCTCTTGTTTGGGATGCCAGTGTCTAGGATGCCAATTCCGGGCTTTCGAAGCCCGCCGGAGGCCCCAGGCCGGGGGAGGCGAGGGCCAACACCTTGAAGAGGGTGCCCATTTGGTTGGGCGCGATCAAGCGGGCCAATGCGGAATCGATGTCCGCGGCCTGCGTCGCCGTGGCGCTGCGCTTCAGCGCGGCGGCGCGCGGCTGGATGCCCAGCCGGACCAGCCAGTCGCCCTGATCCACCGGGCCGAAGCTCTCCGCCCCCCCCTCGCGCGCCGCCGCGGCGATGGCGGCGAAATCCACATGGGCGGTCAGGTCGGCCTCGCCCGGCGCGTCCAGCACCGGGGCGTAGGCGTGGCGGCGCAGCGCCTGGAGCGTGTCGCCGACCACCGGCCCGCCGCGGTAGCCGTAGTCGATCACCAGTGCCGCGCCGGGGTGGGCGGCCAGACGCTCCCCGATCAGCCGGGCGACCGCCTGGGACGCCGGGGAGACCTCGACCACGCTGCCTTCCGGCGCGTCGCGCAGGGCCGGCGGGATCAGCCGGGCGCCGGCGCTGCCGAAGGCCTCCAGGACGAAGCGGAAGAGGGGTGTGTCCGTGGATTCTGTGCTGTCGATGTCGATCAGCCGCTCGAACCAGCCGTGGTTGGTCTTCTGGACCTGACGGATGGGCAGGGCGTCGAAGAACTCGTTGGCAAGGATCAGGGCCGGGCCTTCGGGGACATCCTCCAGCCGGTCGTGCCAAGCGACCGGAAGGCCGGCCAGGGTTTCCTTCTGGCGGGCGCGCAGCGTCGGGCTGGTCTCGACCAGATGGACCCGGGCGGCCTCGCGGAAGGCCGGGACGAGCGCGGCGGCGCGCAGGGCGTCCTGCATCAGCGTGCCGCGGCCTGGCCCCAGCTCCACCAGATGGAAGGGGGCGGGGCCGCCGAGCCGCGCCCAGGTATCGACGCACCACAGCCCGGCCAGCTCGCCGAACATCTGGCTGATTTCCGGGGCGGTGGTGAAGTCGCCGGACACGCCGAAGGGGTCCTGGCGCATGTAGTAGCCGAAGCGCGGATGCCCCAGCGCCTCCGCCATGAAGGCGGCGACCGACAGCGGCCCGTCCATCATGATGCGGCGGGCGAGGTGGTGGGCGAGGCTGTCCGGGGCGTCACTCATGGCGGAACCTTGCGACCTCAGACGGCGGCGGGGCGGCGGCGGGCCTGGGCGACCAGCCACACACCGAACAGAACCATCGGCACCGACAGAAGTTGTCCCATCGTCGCCCCGGCGTAGAGGAAGCCCAGCTGCGCGTCCGGCTCGCGGAAGAACTCCGCGATGATTCGCGACAGGCCGTAGCCGATGAAGAAGATGCCCGCCGTCATGCCGGCCCGACCGCGCACGGCCGGCATCCGCACCAGGATGGCCAGGAGGACGAACAGCACCGCCCCTTCCAGGAAGGCTTCATAGAGCTGGCTGGGGTGCCGCGGCACCTGCAGCGGGTCGCGCGGGAACACCACCGCCCAGGACACGTCGGGCGCCGGGCGGCCGTACAGCTCGCCGTTGATGAAGTTGGCGATTCGGCCGAAGAACAGCCCGATGGGGGCCGCCGCGGCGATCAGGTCGCCGAAGGCCAACGGCGACAGGCCCCGCTTCCAGCAGAACAGCAGGATCGCGCCCAGGACGCCGATCAGCCCGCCGTGGAAGGACATGCCGCCGTGCCAGACCATCAGCGCGTCGAGCGGATTCTGGAGGTAGAAGGGCAGGTTGTAGAACAGCACGTAGCCGATGCGCCCGCCCAGGATGACGCCGACCACGGCCCAGGTCAGGAAGTCGTCGTAATCCTCCGCCGAGGGACGGCCCGGCGTGCTGCGGGCCAGCGCCAGGCAGTAGCGCCAGCCGAGCACGAAGCCCGCGAGATAGGCCAGCGCGTACCAGCGGATGACGATCGGCCCGAGTTCGAACGCCACGGGATCGATGGCGGGAAAGGCGATGGCGAGCATGCGCGGCGGGAGCCTTGTGTTGTTTGGGCTGTTGTCTGGGCGTTTCCCCGGTCGGGGAGAGGCGGGACCGTCAGCGGTAGGGGTCGGGCTGCGACAGGAAATCCTGGACGTAGCGGCGCACGCCCTCCTCCAGCTCGGTGAAGGGCCGGTCGAACCCGGCGGCGCGCAGGCGTTCGGTGCGCGCCTCGGTGAAATACTGGTACTTGCCCTGAAGCTCGGCCGGCATGTCGAAATACTCGACGCGCGGCTCCAGCCCCAGAGCGGCGAAGGTGGCGAGCGCCAGATCCTTGAAGCTGCGCGCCTTGCCGGTGCCGACGTTGAACAGCCCGCTGACCTGCGGGTTGTCGTACAGCCACAGCATCACCGCCACGCAGTCGTCCACGAAGATGAAGTCGCGGAGCTGCCCGCCGTCCTCGAACTCCGGACGGTGCGACTTGAACAGGCGCGCCGGCTCCCCGGCCTTGAGCTTGGGGTGCAGCTTGGCGACGACGCTCATCATGTCGTCCTTGTGCCGCTCGTTCGGGCCGTAGACGTTGAAGAACTTCAGGCCCGCCCATTGCGGCGGCAGGATGTCGCCTTCCGTCACCACGCGGGCGACGCGGCGGTCGATCAGATGCTTGGACCAGCCATAGGCGTTGAGCGGGCGCAGGGCCGCCAGCGCCTCCGGCGACCCGTCGTCGTCGAAGCCGGCGGAGCCGTCGCCGTAGGTCGCGGCGGAGGAGGCGTAGATCAGCCGCGCCCCCCGCCAGGAGGACCAGCGCCACAGGTCCAGCGTCAGCGCCACGTTGTTGGCGACGATCCGGTCCACGTCGCGCTCCGTCGTCGCCGAGATGGCACCGAGGTGGAAGATCACGTCGATCTCGGCGGCGTGCTGGTCGAGGAAGGCGAGCGCGTTCTCCGGCGCGACGAGGGTGGCGAGTTCCCGCTTGGCGAGATTCTGCCACTTCTCTCCATCGCCGAAGCGGTCGATCACCGCGACGTTGGTGATCCCGCGCGCGGCCAGGGCCGCCACGAGGTTCGAGCCGATGAAACCGGCCCCACCGGTGACCACGATCATGCGCTTTTCCTTGCCGCCGGACCGAAAGAAAGGACGAGCGTCCTTATAGGGTCCGGGGGGCGGGGCTGCAAGGTGGGGTGGGGCGTATGGCCGCCGTGCGACTCCGGAAGAGGCGGCTCCGGAAGATCATGCGGTGCCTTACGCGCCCTTCCGCCGCTCCTCCTCCTCGTCCAGCAGGGCCTTGCGCGACAGCTTGCCGATCATCGTCTTGGGCAACTCGCCGCGGAACTCGATCGCCTTCGGCATCTCGATGGGGGAGAGCTTGTCCTTGAGGAAGTCGATCAGCTCCTCCCGCGTCAGGGTCTTGCCGTCGTCGACGCGGATGTAGGCCTTCACCGTCTGGCCGCGGTACTCGTCGGGCAGGCCGGCGACCACGCATTCCGCGACGGCGGGGTGCAGGTAGATCGCCTCCTCCACGTTGCGCGGGTAGACGTTGAAGCCGCTGCACAGGATCATGTCCTTGATGCGGTCGACGATGTGGGTGTAGCCGTCCTCGTCCATATAGCCGACGTCGCCGGTGTGCAGGCGCCCGTCCACCAGGGTCAGCGCCGTTTCGGACGGCTTGTTCCAGTAGCCCTTCATCACCTGCGGGCCGCGGATGCACACCTCGCCCTTCTCGCCGACGGGCAGCACGCGGCGCGGCTCCTCCAGGCTGACGATCTCGATCAGGGTGCCGGGCAGGGGCAGGCCGATCGAGCCGGCCTTGTTCAGCCCGGTCACCGGATTCGCCGTGGCGACCGGCGAGGATTCGGACAGGCCGTAGCCCTCCACCAGCACGCAGCCGGTGTTCCGCTCGAACGCCTCCTTGACCTCCACCGGCAGGGGCGCGCCGCCCGACAGGCAGTAGCGGATCGAGGACAGGTCGTACTTCTCCAAGTGCTTGTGGTGGTTGATCGCCGTGTAGATGGTCGGCACCGCCGGGAACAGCGTCGGCTTCCTGGCGTGGATGGTCTCCATCACCTGATCCAGCTCGAAGCGGGGGAGCATGACGATCTCCGCCCCGATGCGGATGCTGAAATTCATCACCACCGTCATGGCGAAGACGTGGAAGAAGGGCAGCACGCCCAGCATCCGCTCCTCCCCCTGCCGCGCGCCGACGAACCACAGGCTGCACTGTTCGGTGTTGGCGTAGAGGTTGGCGTGGGTCAGCATCGCGCCCTTGGGCACACCGGTGGTGCCGCCGGTGTATTGCAGGACCGCCACGTCCTCCGCGGGGTCGATGGCGACCGGCTTCGGCGCGCCGTCGTTGGCGACGAGCCGGCGGAAGGACAGGTGGCGGTCGTCGGCGGGGATGCGCGCGACCTCCGCCCGCTTCGCGATGGGAAACAGCCAGTTCTTGGGGAAGGGCAGGATGTCGGCCATCGGGCAGATCACCAGCCGCTTCAGCCCCGATTCGGCGAGCATCCGCGCCATCTTGCCGTAGAGCACCGTGAGGTCGAGCGTGACCATCAGCTCGACGCCGCTGTCGGTGATCTGGTGGTGCAGCTCCCGCTCGGCGTAGAGAGGGTTGAAGTTCACCACCGTCCCGCCGGCCTTCAGGATCGCGAAATAGCAGATCACGAAATAGGGCGTGTTGGGCAGGAACAGCCCGACGCGCACGCCCTTGCCGACGCCGATCGCCTGGAAGCCGCGGGCGGCGCGGTCCACCATCCGCGCCACCTCCGCGTAGGTCGAGCGCTTGCCCATGAAGTCCAGGAAGGGACGTTCCGCGAAACGGGCCGCCGCATCCTCCAGCAGCGCGGTCAGCGGTTTCACCGGAATCGGCGCGTTCCAGTCCACGTCGGGCGGGTAGCCCAGGGTCCAGCTCTGGTCCGGCAGTCTGCGGGCAGCATCCCCCATCATCCTCTTCCCTCCCTTGTTCGGCTCTTGTTCGGCCCCGGTGCCCATTCAGGCTTGTGGAGGGGGCCTTTGGCGCATTGTAGCCCTTTTTGTAACCCGTCATCCGGAGAAATGGTCCCTGTGACGGGGCCGCCGCCAGACGCAAAGGGTGGGTGTGAAGAAAAAATTACGCTGGAACCCCTATTTTCTGTGTGGCTAAATTCATGCTTGGCGGATGATCCGGCGATGCCGGGTGGCGCCGAACCCGATTCACCGCGCCTGGCGCCTCGACCGAAAGGTTCGGACTCGTGTCTACAGCCGACGTGTCTACAGCCGATTCGCAATCCAGCGGCGTCTTGGAAGCTCCTTTTTCGGGCGAGGGAGTCCAGGTCCGGGTGCTGGTGAAATGGTTCGATCCGGTCAAGGGCTTCGGCTTCGCGACGCCGCAGGACGGCACGGCCGACGCCTTCCTGCACATCTCCGTTCTGAACCGGGCCGGGCTGCACGAGGTGGACGCGGGGGCGGAGCTTCTGTGCCGGGTGGTTCCGGGTGGCAAAGGGCCGCAGGTGGCCGACGTCCTGGAGGTGCTGAGCCCCGGCACGCCCGCCGAAAGCCGCAACGTGCGCCGCGATCCGGCGTCCGGTCCCGAGGAGGAGCTGGCGGGCACCGTGAAGTGGTTCAAGCCGGAGCAGGGATTCGGATTCGTCACGGCGGACGACGGGGGCAAGGATGTCTTCGTCCACAAGAGTGTCCTGCGCCGCTGCAACCTGACCGGACTGGAGTCGGGCCAGCGGGTGCTGCTGCGGGCGCGCGCCGCGCCGAAGGGGCGGGAGGCGTCCTGGATCGTGCCGCTGTGACGCGGTTGCCGGTCGTTGGAGTGATGGCGGGACACACGGACTTGTTGAATTTTCCTTAAGTGCCACGGGTTACCATCATCGACGTTTCTGCCCTTTCCAGGCTGACGGTGATGCCTCTGTCCGGACCGCTTCACTTCCAATCCTCCGCCGGAATCGAGCACCGCGGTGCGGACGGCGACGGGCCGCGCGCGGACGGCAGCTATCTGGACCACGAGTTCGGAGCCTATGTGGTGCCGGTCGTGCTGGGCCATCACCGGATCTCCGGTCGCGACGACGACATGCTGGTGACCACGCTCGGCTCCTGCGTCGCCGCCTGCATCAACGATCCGGTGGCCCGGATCGGCGGCATGAACCATTTTCTGCTGCCCGGCTCCCCGTCCGGCGGCGAGGGGTATGGGGTGGCGACCCGCTACGGCAGCGTGGCGATGGAGCGGCTGATCAACGACCTGCTGGCGCGTGGCGCGCGGCGCGAGCGGATGGAGGTCAAGCTGTTCGGGGCGGCCCGCGTCATCGACACCAGCCTGGACGTCGGCGCCGCCAACGCCGCCTTCGCGGTGGATTATGTGCGGCGGGAGGGGCTGGGGCTGGCCGTTCAGGATCTGGGCGGGGACAAGGGGCGGCGCGTCCATTTCTTCCCGGCCACCGGGCGGGCCTTCCGCCGCCTGCTGCGCCCCGAAGCGGAGCGGGAGACGGTGCATCAGGAGATGGACTATCTCCAGGCGCTGCGGCTTGCCCCCCTGGAGGGCGAGGTGGAGCTGTTCGAGCGGCGCTGACGGAAATTACTCGCGCAGGATTTCCGCGGCCTCCACGGTCATCCACTCCGCCTGGTCGTTGTCCTCGCCATCGGTGAAGAGGGCGACGGTCACCGGCTCCTCCCCCGACTTGCGGGCGGGGAAGTGATAGGCGCAGGCCGACCCGCCCGGCCCGCCGCCGGTGTGTCCCCAATAGGGTCCAGCCTGCCCGTCGCGCTCCACCATCAGGCCGAGGCCGTAGCCCGGTTCCACCCACGGGCGCCCGCGCATCGTCCCCGGCACCGGAAAGGACTCCTGCATGCGCGCCGCCAGGGTGCCGGGCAGCAAACCGTCCGCGAACAGCGCGTGGAAAAGGCCGGCGATGTCCGCCGCCGTCGCGGCCACCACGCCGTGGGCCACCCAGCCAGGGTGGTAGAGGGCGGACACGTCGGCGGGCGGACCGTCCTTGCCGCCGAGATAGGGGCTGGGGCCGGTCCACAGGCCGGACAGGTCGTCGCGCTCCGTCGGCACCGACCAACCGGTCAGGCCCAGCGGGGCGAACAGCTCGCGGTCGAGGGCCTGGGCGAAGGGCAGGCCTGAGGCCCGCTCCAGCACCCGTTTCGCCAGCAGATAGCCGATGTTGGAATAGGAGAATTCCCGCCCCGGCGGGGCGAACAGGTCGGCGGCGCGGCAGCGCTCCAGGAAGCCGTCCTCGCTCCATGGCTCCTCGCCCGCCCGCACGGCGGCGTGGTAGGCGGGGCTGCCGCCGTAATTGCGCAGCCCGGCGCGGTGGGCCAGAAGCTGGGCCAGGGTGATCCGGTCGGCCGCCGCGAAGTCCGGCAACCAGCGGTCCAGCGGAGCGTCGAGGTCGATCCGGCCCTGTCCGCACAGGCGCAGCAGGGCGGCGGCGGTCAGCGTCTTGGTGATGCTGTAGACGAGGAAGCGTGCGGTGACCGGCGGAGGCGCCGCGCCGCCGCGGGCGAGGCCGGCGGTCCAGGAGCGCGGACCCGAACGGACCGCCACCGCCGCGGCGCGGGCCGCGGCGGGGCCGTCGCCCTCGTCGAGACAGGCGACGAGGCGGTCGGTCAACAGGTCGATGTGCCGGGTCGGAAGGGCGGCGTCAGTGTCCACGGAACCATCCCTCAAAAAACGAAGGCCCCCAGGGTGGGGGCCTTCGCGTCGTCGGGTACCGGTCAGTCGCGCTTCACCGTGTCGGCGTCGAGCGCCGCCTGGGCGGCGGCCAGACGGGCGATCGGCACGCGGTAGGGCGAACAGGACACGTAATCCAGCCCGACCTTCTCGCAGAAGGAGATGGAGGCCGGGTCGCCGCCATGCTCGCCGCAGATGCCGAGCTTGATGTTCGGACGGGTCTTGCGGCCGCGCTCGGTGGCGATGGCGATCAGCTCGCCCACGCCGTCCTGGTCCAGCGTCTGGAACGGGTCGTGCTCCAGGATGCCCTGGCGCTGGTACTCCGGCAGGAAGGCGCCGGCGTCGTCGCGCGACAGGCCGAAGGTCGTCTGGGTCAGGTCGTTCGTGCCGTAGGAGAAGAACTCCGCCGTCTCGGCGATCTCACCGGCCTTCAGCGCGGCGCGCGGCAGCTCGATCATGGTGCCGACCATGTACTCGAACGTGACGCCGGTCGAGTCCATGACCTCCTTGGCGACGCGGTCGACGACGGCCTTGAGGATGTCCAGCTCCTTCTTGGTGCCGATGAGCGGGATCATGACCTCCGGCATCACCGTCTCGCCCGTGGTCTGGGAGACTTCGGCGACCGCGCTGAAGATGGCGCGGGCCTGCATCTCGTAGATCTCGGGGTAGGTGATGCCGAGGCGGCAGCCGCGATGGCCGAGCATCGGGTTGGCCTCGTGGAGCTGCACCACGCGGTGGTTCACCTTGAGCTGGTCGGTGCCGGTGGCCTTGGCGACCTCCGCCATCTCGGCCTCGGTGTTGGGCAGGAACTCGTGCAGCGGCGGGTCGAGCAGGCGGATGGTCACCGGCAGGCCCGACATGATCGTGAACAGCTCGACGAAGTCCTTCTTCTGGAAGGGCTCCAGCTTCGCCAGCGCGGCGCGGCGGCCGGCCTCGCTCTCCGCCAGGATCATCTCGCGCACCGCCAGGATGCGGTCCGGGTCGAAGAACATGTGCTCGGTGCGCGACAGGCCGATGCCCTCCGCGCCGAACTTCCGCGCGGTGCGGGCGTCCAGCGGGGTTTCCGCGTTGGTGCGGATCTTCATGCGGCGCAGCGAATCGGCCCAGCCCATCAGCGTGGCGAAGTCGCCCGACAGCTCCGGCTGGATCGTCGGCACCTGGCCCAGCATCACCTCGCCGGTCGAGCCGTCGATGGTGACGATGTCGCCTTCCTTGATGGTGACGCCGCGGACCGACATGGTCCTGGTCTTGTAGTCCACGCGCAGGTCACCGGCGCCCGACACGCAGGCGCGGCCCATGCCGCGGGCCACCACGGCGGCGTGGCTGGTCATGCCGCCGCGGGTGGTCAGGATGCCGCGGGCGGCGTGCATGCCGTGGATGTCCTCAGGCGAGGTCTCCACGCGGCAGAGGATGACCGCCTCGCCCTGGCCGGCCAGGGTCTCCGCCTCGTCGGCGGTGAAGACGACCTTGCCCGAGGCGGCGCCCGGCGACGCCGGCAGGCCCTTGGCGATGACCTTGCGCTCCGCCTTCGGGTCCAGCGTCGGGTGGAGGAGCTGGTCGAGCGAGGCCGGGTCGATGCGGCGCACGGCCTCGGCCTTGTCGATCAGCCCTTCGCTGGCCAGATCGACGGCGATCTTCAGCGCCGCCGGGGCGGTGCGCTTGCCGTTGCGGGTCTGCAGCATGAACAGCTTGTTCTGCTGGACCGTGAACTCGATGTCCTGCATGTCGCGGTAGTGCTTCTCCAGCGTGAGGCGGACCTCGTTCAGCTGGTTGAAGACCTCCGGCATGACCTCTTCCATGGCGGGCAGGTCGGACTTGTTGGCCTCCTTGCCGGCGATGGTCAGGTGCTGCGGCGTGCGGATGCCGGCCACCACGTCCTCGCCCTGGGCGTTGACGAGGTATTCGCCGTAGAAGGCGTTCTCGCCGGTGGACGGGTTGCGGGTGAAGGCCACGCCGGTGGCGCAGTCGTTGCCCATGTTGCCGAACACCATGCACTGCACGTTGACGGCGGTGCCCCAGTCGGCGGGGATGTCGTGCAGCTTGCGGTAGGTGTTGGCGCGGGCGTTCATCCAGGAACCGAACACGGCGCCGACGGCGCCCCACAGCTGCTCCTGCACGTCCTGCGGGAAGGGCTTGCCGAGCTCGTGCTCGACGGCCTTCTTGTAATCCTCGATGACGGCCTGCCAGTCGGCGGCGCTCAGATCGGTGTCGAGGTTGTGGTTCTTGTCGCGCTTGTGGTTGTCCAGGATCTCCTCAAAGTGGTGGTGGTCAACGTCCAGCACCACGTTCGAGTACATCTGGATGAAGCGGCGGTAGCTGTCGTAGGCGAATCGGGCGTCGCCCGAGCGCTTGGCGAGGCCGGCGGCGGTCGCGTCGTTCAGGCCGAGATTCAGCACCGTGTCCATCATGCCCGGCATGGAGGCGCGGGCGCCGGAGCGCACCGAGACCAGCAGCGGGTTGGCCGGATCGCCGAAGGTGGCGCCCATGGCCTGCTCCAGCTGCTTGACCGCGGCGTCCACCTGGGCCTTCAGCTCCGGCGGATAGTTGCGGCCGTTGGCATAGAAATAGGTGCAGACCTCGGTCGTGATGGTGAAACCCGGAGGAACCGGGAGGCCCAGGTTGGCCATCTCGGCCAGATTGGCTCCCTTGCCGCCGAGCAGATTCTTCATGTCCGCCCGGCCTTCGGTGGCATCGGCACCGAAGCAGTAAACCCACTTGTTCTCGCCCTGGCTCGCCATCGTGAAATCCTCGTTCACCTCTATGGTCGTCCGGCCGTCGGCTGTGCGGGGAACCGGTGAAGGTCAGCTCCGCGAACGGGTGTCCTTCTGGTATGACCGCGCAACCGCATCCGATGGAGCCCCTTCTAGCCCCCCGCGGAAGGAGAACACAAGACGATCCGTTGCATAGCGTGAGCGCGACGGTGCTGATCCCATTTATGCCACGGCGCGCGAAAGGGGCAGGCCGGACGGAAAACTACCCCTTATCCCTTGCGCGAAAAGGGAAATCCGCCGTGGCCCTTACGGACCGCGGGCAAGATCCAGCACGGCGTCGGTGGCCGGCGGCGGTGGGCGTTCGCGGTCGGCGCCGCGGCGGCTGCGGAAGGTCCGGAAGGCGATGGCCATCCAGGTGCCGTGAAAGGCCAGGCCGCAGAGCAGGACGATCTCCCCCGGCACCGGCCCGATGGTCGCCCGCGCGAACAACTCGTCCAGGTTCGACAGGGGGACCGGATGGATCATCAGCTTGCCCAGATAGGCCACCACTTGGATCAGGAAAATCCAGCCGTAGTTCCGCCGCAGCCGGCGGCCCACCGCCTCCAGGTAGGTGATGTGCAGGTTGGGGTGCTGGTAGTCCTGGAACAGCGTCTCGTTCCAGCCCCGGGCGAACTGGTCGCCCTGGCCGCGCAGGATCGGGCCGAGAAAGTACAGCTCCAGCACATGGGCGCGGATTCGCCAGAAGTCGAAGAAGCGGTAGCGCCGCGCCTCGATGTAGAGGAACACGGCGACCAGAAGCCCCACCAGCACCAGCGGCAGGGGGGAGGCGGTGGCGCTGCTGAAGGTCAGCGACAGGGCGATGCCGGTGGTGACCACCGCCCAGTTGGTCGTGGCGTCCAGCCGGGTGCGCCAGACGGTGCTGCGGTAGATCTCGGCCCTGTAGAGATGCGACAGGGCCGTGACCTCGGCCGAGGTGTAGTGGGTCTTGGGTGCTTTGGCGGCGATGTCGTCCATGCTCGGCGTCCTCCCCCTTGGCATTTTTTGCGCAGGGGCCGGGGACGCCGGCGCGTCAGTGGGCGCCGCCGTCGGCCTCCAGCCCCAGCCGGTCGAACAGCCGCCGGTCGGCCTCATGCTCCGGATTGCCGGTGGTCAGCAGCTTGTCCCCATAGAAGATGGAGTTCGCGCCCGCGTAGAAACAGAGCGCCTGTCCCTCGTCGCTGAGCGAGCGGCGCCCCGCCGACAGGCGGACGTAGGAGCGCGGCATCAGGATGCGGGCCACCGCGATGGTGCGGATGAACTCGAAGGCGTCCAGCGGGTCGACGCCGCCCAGCGGGGTGCCCGCGACCGACACCAGCTTGTTGATCGGCACGCTTTCCGGCTGCGGCGACAGGTTCGCCAGCGTCTCCAGCAGGCCGGCGCGGTCCACTCGGCTTTCCCCCAGCCCGACGATGCCGCCGGAGCAGACCTTCAGCCCGGCGTCGCGGACATTGGCCAGCGTGTCCAGCCGGTCGCGGTAGCTGTGGGTGGAGACGATCCGCTCGTAGAACTCCTCCGACGTGTCGAGGTTGTGGTTGTAGTAGTCGAGCCCCGCGTCCTTCAGCGCGTCGGCCTGCGGGCGGGTCAGCATGCCCAGCGTCATGCAGGCCTCCAGCCCCAGATCCTTCACGTCGCGGACGATGTTGGCGAGCTTCTCGACGTCGCGGTCCTTCAACTCGCGCCACGCCGCGCCCATGCAGAAGCGCCCGGCGCCCGCCTGTTTGGCCTTCTCGGCGGCGGCGCGCACCTGGGCGCGGTCCAGCAGCTTTTCGGCCTCGACGCCGGTGTCGTACTTCACGCTCTGCGCGCAGTACTTGCAGTCCTCCTGGCAGCCGCCGGTCTTGATGTTCAGCAGGGTGGAGAGCTGGACCTTGTTCGGGTCGTGGTGCTGGCGGTGCGTCTCGTGGGCGCGGTGCAGCAGCTCCATGAAGGGCAGCTCGAACAGGGCCAGGATGTCGTCGCGGGTCCAGCGCCGGGCGGTGGTGGCGGCGGTGGTCGTGGAATCCGCGGTCTGCATGGCGGTGTCGGGCATGGTCGGTCCTCGGGAAAAACGAATCAGAGAAGGGTATCGGCGGCGTCGCGGATCGCGGCGTAGGCGTGGTCCAGCTGCCCGTCCGTCACGCAGTAGGGCGGCAGCAGGTATATCACGGGGCCGAGCGGGCGCAGCAGCAATCCCCGCTCCAGGAAGAAGCGCTTCAGCGTCTGCCCGACCACAGCGGTGTAGCCCTGCGCGTCGGTCACCTCGATGGCGGCGATGGTGCCCATGACGCGCCCGCGCGACAGTTTGGGGTGGTTGGACAGGTCGGCGATGGCGGCGCGGTGCCGTGCCTCGATGCGCGCGAGGTTCGCGGCGGTCTCCGCCGAGGTCGTCAGCTCCAGCGAGGCCAGGGCGGCGGCGCAGCCCAGCGGGTTGGCGGTGAAGCTGTGGCCGTGGGCGAAGGCCCGGTCGAAGCCGGCGCCGAGGAACGCCTCGTAGATCGAAGCGCCGCAGGCGGTGACCGACAGCGGCAGGAAACCGCCGGTCAGCCCCTTGGACAGGCAGATCAGGTCCGGCGCGACCCCGGCCTTCGCGCTGGCGAACAGGGCGCCGGTGCGGCCGAAGCCGGTCATCACCTCGTCGAAGATCACCAGACCGCCCGCCGCCCGCACCCGCGCCGCCATGGCCCTCAGGAACTCCGGACGGCAGAAGCGCATGCCCGACGCGCCCTGGACCAGCGGTTCGATGATGACGGCGACCATCTCCGCTCCGTTGGCGGCCAGCCAGCGGTCGAGCCACTCCAGCGCCGCGGCCTCCTTCGCCTCGACCTCCGGGTCGTCGTCCCAGGTGGTGGGGTAGGGCATGCGGTCCACGGCGAAGAGCAGATCGTGGAACGGCTCGTAGAAGCCGGAACCGACCCCCGCCGCCATGGCCCCGAAGGTGTCGCCGTGGTAGCTGCCCTCGAAGGCCAGGAAGCGGCGGCGTTGGCCCTCGCCCTTGTTGCGCCAGTACTGCCAGGCGAGTTTCAGCGCCACCTCCACCGCGGTCGAGCCGTTGTCGGAGTAGAAGACGCGGTCGAGGTCGCCCGGCAGCACCTCGGCCAGCCGCGTGGCGAGGCGGGCGGCGGGGGCGTGGGTGAAGTCGGCGAAGATCACCTGCTCCAGCCTGTGGGCCTGCTCCGCGATGGCTCCGGCGATGGCCGGGTGAGCGTGGCCGTGCAGGTTCACCCACCACGAGGAGATGAGGTCGAGGATCTCCCGCCCGTCCTCGGTGAACAGGCTGACTCCCTTGCCGTGGGTGACGGCCAGCGGCTCCGGCGCGGTCTGCGCCTGGGTGAAGGGGTGCCAGACGTGGCGCCGGTCAAGAGCAATGGTGTCGGTCATGGGAACACGGTTTCGAAGGAGGGGATGAGCGCCGCCGCCTCGGCGACGGCTTCGGGATCGATGCGGTCGAGCGTGGGGATCTCGGCCAGCACGCGGACCTTGCCGAACCGCTCGATGGCGGCGCGGTTGCCGGGGTTGGGCGGGCCGTTCAGCACCACCCCGGCCACCGCCAGCCCGCGCGCCCGCAGCGCCTCCAGGCTGAGCAGCGTGTGGTTGATGGTGCCGAGCGTGCTGCGCGCCACCAGCACCACCGGCAGGCCGAAGCGGGCGATCAGGTCGATGATGAAGACGTCCTCTGTCACCGGCACCATCAGCCCGCCGGCCCCCTCCACCACCAGCGGGCGGTCGGTGCCGGGCAGGGCCAGGGTGTCGGCGTCGATGGCGACGCCTTCCAGTTCCGCCGCGGCGTGGGGGGACAACGGCTCGGCCAGGGCGTAGGCCGGCGGATGCACGCGCTCCGGCGGCAGGGCGGCGAGGGTGGCGACGGCGGGCGTGTCGCCGGCCTCGTCTTTCAGGCCGGTTTGCAGCGGCTTCCAATAGGCGGCGTCCCAGGCCCGCGCGAGCACGGCGGAGACCAGCGTCTTGCCGACGCCGGTGTCGGTGCCGGTGACGAACACCCCGTTCGGACGGGCGCCGTCCTTGCGGAACAGGCCGTAGGCGATGTGATGGGTCATGGTCAGTCCTCCCGGCCGTTCCAGCCGGCGCAGCACGCGGCGCAGGGCGCCCGGCGGCAGGGGGCGGCGGCCCTCCGCCGCCAGATGGGCGCCGATGCCCTTCAGTTCGGCCAGGAACTCCAGCCCGTCGGCGTGACGGCGGAGCAGCCGTTCCTCCTCCATCGATCCTGTCCCGCCGGCGGGCCACAGCCGGTCGAGGGCGTGGCGGGTGGGGTAGGCGGGCATCCCGGCTTCCAGCCCCAGCGCGTGGTGGGCCTCCCTCCATTCCCGGAAGCTGTCGGCGGCGAGCGTGGCGACCGCAATGCGCCCGCCCGGCGCCAGCAGCCCGGCCCAGCGCGCCAGGGCGGTGGGGGGGGCGCGGAACCACTGCAGGGCGAGGCTGGAGACGATCAGGTCGAAGGGGCCGTCGAGGTCCGGCTGTTCCCCGTCCACGATCCGGAACTCGGAATCGGTCGGATCGCCCAACGCGGCGCGGCAGCGCGCCAGCATGTCCGGCGACAGGTCGGTGAACAGCCACTCCGCCGGGCCGATCCGCTCGCGCAGGGCACGGCTGAGGAAGCCGGTGCCGCAGCCGATCTCCAGCACGCGCGGGCGGTGCGGCAGGGGCAGGCGGGCCACGCGCTCCGCCAGACGCTCCGCCGCGATGCGCTGCACGGCGGCGTGCTCCTCGTAGCGGGAGGCGGCCTTGCCGAAGGCGGCGGCGATGGCGGCCTTGCGCGGATCGGCGGTCATTCTGACAGCCCGGTGGCGAAGGCGGCGATCCGCTCCGCGCACCAGCCCGGCGCGGTCAGCGGCAGCAGATGCCCGCCGTCCTGGTGCCACTCGACCGAAACCCCATGGTATCCGCGATTCCCTCCCCCCTCTGGGGAGAGGGTTAGGGTGAGGGGGTTGCGCAATGCCTGATCGTCCGGTTCCCCGAGAACCCCCTCACCCGGCGCCTTCGGCGCCACCCTCTCCCCAGGGGGGAGAGGATTAGGATTGCCGCGAAACGCCTGTTCGGTCATGGCCGGCGGGACGATGGGGTCCTGCGCTCCCGCCAGGGCCAGTGCCGGCCCGGTGAGCGCAGCGCGGGCGTCCCAGTCGCGCAGCGCCCACAGCGCCACACCCAGCCGGGCCGCATCCAGCCCGGCAGTCGGCGGAGCCTCGACGCCGCAACGGCGCAGGAAATCCGCGGTCACCGCCTCCGGCGCGGCGTCGAAGCGCGCGATCATGCGGTCCAGCAGCCGGCGCGGCGTGGCGGGGGCGAAGCCGTCGCCCTCGGTGAAGCGGGAGAAGCCGTTGACCAGCACCAGCCCGTCCCAGGGGAAGGGCCGCTCGTGCAGCAGCCACAGCCCCCCGAAGGAGTGGCCGACCGCGACGACGGGGCGCTTGGCGGGAAGCTCGGGAATCGACGGTGGGCCGTAGAAGCCCAGATCGACCGCCACGCTCTTCCCCTCCGGAAGGGCCTCCCGCACACCGTCCCAGACGCCGGGGCCGAATCCCCAGCCATGGACGAAGACGAACAGCGGCGCGGTCATGCCGGCGTCCAGGCGTCGGCCACCGCGTCCATCAGCGCCTCCAGATCGGCATCCGTGTGGGCGGCGGACAG
Organism: Azospirillum aestuarii; assembly: GCF_016632405.1. Classification (NCBI taxonomy): domain Bacteria; kingdom Pseudomonadati; phylum Pseudomonadota; class Alphaproteobacteria; order Rhodospirillales; family Azospirillaceae; genus Azospirillum; species Azospirillum aestuarii. Next base: position 12,685 of record NZ_JAEPIV010000028.1, on the reverse strand, counting down.
GGCGAAGCGCAGGCGGCTGGTGCCCGGCGGCACGGTCGGCGGGCGGATGGCGATGCCCAGGATGCCGCGCTCCTCCAGCCGCCGGCTGAGCGCCAGCGCATCCTCCTCCGCTCCGGCGATGGCCGGGACGATCTGCGTGCTCGACCCCGCGGTGGCGATGCCCAGCCCGTGGAAGGCGGCGCGCAGCCGCTCGGCCACGGCCTGGAGCCGGGCGCGCTCGGCGTCGAGCGTCGGCACGAGGTCGAGCGCGGCGTCCATCGCCCCCAGCACGGCGGGCGGCAGGGCGGTGGCGTAGATCAGCCCGCCGCAGCGGTTCACCAGATAGTCGCAGAGCGCCTGCGACCCCGCCACATAGGCGCCGAAGCCGCCCAGCGCCTTGCTGAAGGTGCCCATGGCGAGGTCCACGCGCCCCTCGCCCAGCGCCGCCAGCCCCATCCCGCGCGGGCCGAGCACGCCGGTCGCGTGCGCCTCGTCGAGGAACAGGAAGGCGCCGTGCCGCTCCGCCAGCGCGGCCAGCGTCGGCACGTCGGCGCGGTCGCCGTCCATGCTGAAGACGCTTTCCGTCACGATGAAGCGCACCCCCGGCTCGCCCGCGTGCTGGGCCAGCAGGCTGTCCAGATGGTCGAGGTCGTTGTGGCGGAAGCGGATCTGCCGCACCCCGGCGGCGGCGCAGCCATGGTGCAGGCTGGCGTGGTTCAGCCGGTCGGTGAAGACCAGGGACTCCGCGCCCAGAAGCTCGCGGTCGAACAGGGCGGGCAGGACGGCGGCGTTGGCCTGCCAGCCGGAATTGAACAGAAGCGCCGCCTCCGTGCCCTTCAGCCGGGCGAGCTTCGCCTCGACCTCCGCGTGAAGCTCCAGCGTGCCGCAGACGAGGCGCGACGCCGTGGACCCGGCGCCCCAGCGCCGCGCCCAGTCGCCGGCGCGCTCCACCAGCAGGGGGTGGGAGGCGAGGCCGAGATAGTCGTTGCTGGAGAAATTCAGCAGCGTCCGCCCGCCGCGCCGGATGCGCCCCGCCCCTTCCGGGCGCACGGGCAGCAAGGTGCGGCGCGAATGGCGCTGGTCGAGGCGGTCGAGATGCTGGCGGAACAGCGGGTCGAGCAGGGACATGATGCGGGCGTGATAGCAGAGCGCGCCGCTGGGGCGAAAGGTCCGATTAGCACAGGTGCCCCGACGCTTCGGCGGCGGTAGACTGGCGTGGCCATGCCGCCCGATCCACAATTCCACGACCGCTCCGACACCCTGCCGCCCGAGCCCGGCGCTTATGTGCTGCTGATCGCGCTGGACCGGAACCTTACCCTTCGCCTGCCCGGCAAGCCGGAAAGCGTGCTGCCGCCGGGCCGCTACCTCTATTGCGGCAGCGCGCGGGGGCCGGGGGGCCTGCGGGCGCGGGTCGGGCGCCATTTCCGCCGGGACAAGCCGGAACGCTGGCACGTCGACCGGCTGACCGCGGCGGGCCGGATGCTGGGCGCCTGGATCGTTTCCGGGGGCGACGAATGCGCCCTGGTCGCGGCGCTGTCCGGCCTGCCCGTGCCGGTTCCCGGCTTCGGCAGCAGCGATTGCCGCCGCTGCGCCAGCCATCTGCTGCATTGGCCGGACGGGGCGCCGATTCCGCTGTCCAATACGCCTTTCTGAGGGTCCGGACGGGCTCCGGCGCGGGAATTGAGGCGAATTGCTTGGTTCGACCGCCATCCGGAGGTTATAGTCCCCCGTCATCGGGAGGCGGGCATGAAGACATTGACCCATAACCGCAGGGATGTCCTCCGGGCTTTCGGGGGTGCCTTCGGGGCCGGGGCCATGCTTCTGGCGGCGCCCCGGGCGTTCGGGCAATCGGCACCCTCGGCATCGCCCGCCCTTGGATCGCCCGACTTGGGCGTCGGCGTTCTCTATTGCGGCGACCGCGCGGATTTCGGCTTCAACCAGGCCCATGCGGAGGCCGCCCGCGCCCTGGTCGGGCTGCCCGGCCTGCGGCTGGAAGAGCGGGAGCACGCCGCCGGCACGCTGGCCGCCACGGCGGAGGAACTGGTCGGCCCCCAGGGCTGCCGGATCGTCATCGTCACCGCCGCGGGCGACGCCCTGCCGGGGCTTCTGGCCCAAGCCGACGCCCACCGCGACACGGTGTTCCTGTTTTCCGGCGCGCCGCTGGACCGAGACCGGTTGCCGGTCAACACCGGATTCTTCGAAGGCTATCTGGACGAGGCGCAGCACATCTCGGGCCTCGTCGCCGGCTACGCCAGCCGGGCCAAAACGATCGGCCTCGTCGCCTCCCACCCGGCGCCGGAGGTTCTGCGCTGCGTGAACGCCTTCGCGCTGGGCGCCCGGCGCGCCGATTCCGCCGCCGCGCTGCGCGTCGCCTTCGTCGGCGAGGCGGCGACACCGCGGCAGGTCGCGGAGGCCGCCCGCGCGCTGGCCGAGGGTGGGGCCGACGTGCTGGCCGCCCAGCTCGACGGGGCGCGCCCGGTCTGCGAGGTGGCGGAGGCGCACGGCATCCTGTGCTGCGGCCTGCACACCGACCTGTCGGCCTTCGCGCCGCAGGGCCTCCTGACCGGGGCCGAATGGGCCTGGGAGAAGGCCTACGCCGAGGCCGTCGCGCTGATCGCCGCGGGAAAGCCGTGGAAACATCTGCGCCAGGGTGGGTTCGACCAGGGCTTCGTCCGCAACACACCCTACGGACCGGCGGTGGGGGTGGAGGCGCGGGCCCACGCCGACGCGGCGCGGATGCAACTCGCCAACGGCAACGCCGCCGTCTTCCGCGGGCCGATCCAGGACAACACCGGACGGACGGTGGTCGCCAAAGGCAAGGCCCTGCGCGGCGGCGACTCGGAGCTTGGCCGCATGGTCTGGCTGGCCGACGGCGTCACCGAGGTCGGGCGCTGACCTCTAGGTCGCGCTTCGCTCCGTCCAGCCGCAGGCGGCCAGCGCGTCCCGCATGTGCGGCGGGGGTGGTGCGACGGCGGTGACCGGTTCACGGTCGAAGGCCATGGTGAAGGTGACCGACCGCGCCAGCAGATGCAGGTTTCCCGGCGGCACGCGCACCGGGCCGTAATAGGGCTCGCCCACCAGCGGGCAGCCGATGGCCGCGCTGTGGACGCGGAGCTGGTGGGTGCGCCCGGTTCGCGGCCTCAGCTCCAGCCATGCTTTTCCGTTGCCGGTTCCCAGCACACGGTACTGGGTGACGGCGGGCTGGCCGGTGGGGTGCGTCACGATGTTCCAGGCGCCGGGGATCAGCAGCTTCAGCAAAGGGTAGTCGATGACCCCCTCCGCTTCCTCCGGGATGCCCTCGCTGACCGCCCAGTAAGTCTTCTCGACATGGCCGGCGGCGAACATGTCGCCCAGCCGCTTCAACGCCCAGAGCGACCGTCCGAGCACGAGGCAGCCCGCCGTGTCGCGGTCCAGCCGGTGGGCCAGCCGCGGCGGCGTGCCGTCCTCCTCCGCCAGGAAGGGCAGGTAGAGGTCGAGATGGTCGGTGATCCGCCCGGCCTTGTGCACGGCCAGCCCGGCGGGCTTGTCGATGATGAAGACGTCCGCGTCCTCGTGCAGGACTCGGGCGCGCAGCGTGGCGGGGGTGAAGGTGGTACCGGCGTCGCTCATGGGCGCCACCCAAGCACGGCGCGGGGGGAGGGGCAAGCCCGCCGGCGGTTTCGCGCCACGGAACCACAACGGCGCACGGCCTGTTGCCCAACAAGCGGCGCCGTGGACACGTCTGGACCCACGCCGCCGTCTCGTGCTTGGGTGGCGCCCATCTTTACGGAATGACCAATCACCGTGGCGAAGGGATACGGGCGATGGGTGAACGCGACAATCTGCCGGCGCAGCAGCGGTCCACCCAGACCGAGGTGGATGACTTCCTGAGCCGTGTGGCGGCCCTTCCACGGGCAACGGGGGGACCGCGCGGGCGTCTGATGTTCGCCATGGACGCCACGGCCAGCCGCGAGCCGACCTGGGACCGCGCCTGCCAGATCCAGGGGGAGATGTTCCAGGCGACCTCCGCGCTCGGTGGCCTGGACATCCAGCTCGTCTATTACCGGGGGTTCCGCGAATGCCAGGCCAGCCCATGGGTCTGCAACGCGCAGGACCTGCTGCGGCGGATGACCGCGGTGTCCTGCATGGCCGGCCAGACCCAGATCGCCCGCGTGCTGGGGCACTGCATCAAGCAGACGCGGGACCGCAAGGTCAACGCGCTGGTCTTCGTCGGCGATTGCATGGAGGAGGACGTCGATCAACTCGCCCATCAGGCGGGCCAGTTAGGGCTGCTGGGCGTCCCGGTCTTCATTTTCCACGAGCGCGGGGATCTGATCGCCAAACGGGCCTTCCAGACCATCGCGCGGTTGAGCGGCGGCGCCTATTGCCCGTTCGACGGCTCGTCCGCCCAGCAATTGCGGGACCTGCTGAGCGCGGTCGCCGTCTACGCGGCGGGCGGCCGGGCGGCGCTGGAGCATTACAGCCGCGGGCGGGGCGACGCGGTTCGGCTGCTCACCAGCCAGCTTGGGAACGGTCAGGGGGGACGCGGGGACCAAAGCCATGCATCATAGGGTAGGATTCGGCTAGGGAAGGGGCGGAGCGGGATGTTTGGGTTTTTTCTCCTGGGCATCGCGCTGGTGGCCGGTCTCGCCATGCTGGCCCGCGTCTTCGTGTCCGCGGACCCGCACACGCTCGCCATGGCGGTGCGCTATGGCGGCATCGCGCTGGCGGCCGTGACGGTCGTGGTCCTGACCCTCACCGGACGGCTGGGCACCGCCATGATGCTGGGGGCGCTGGCCTTTCCGCTTCTGACGCGCTGGCGGACGCTGCGCGACGCTTTCCGCCCGTCGTCCTACGGGTCTTCTGCGGGTGGCGGGCAGACCTCGCAGATCGAGACCCTCTATCTGCGGATGACGCTGCAGCACGACACCGGCGCGATGGCGGGGGAGGTGCTGCACGGGCCGTGGCGCGGGCGGACGCTGGAGTCGCTGACCCTGGGGCAACTGCTGGCGCTGCTGGAGGATTGCCGGCGCGACGATCCGCAATCGGCCTCCGTTCTCGAAGCGTGGCTGGAGCGTGCCCATCCCGACTGGCAGACCGCCGAAGAACAATCCGCTGATGGTACGAACAATTCCGGTCCGAAGGACAGTGGCGGCGGTCGCGGAAGCGGTTCTATGACCCACGACGAAGCCTATGATATTTTGGGGTTGTCGCCCGGCGCCACACCCGAACAGGTAAAGGACGCCCACCGACGGCTGATGATGAAAGTGCACCCAGATCATGGGGGGTCCACCTATTTGGCGGCCAAGATCAACCAAGCGAAGGATTTGCTGCTGCGCAACTAACCTTTTGCCGGGTTACGGAAGGGGAGTTGCGTCACCGAATCGCCTGTGGCAGAAAGCTGGACGAGCGTTTTGCAAACCTGCGAATCGTCTCCATATTCGAAGTATTTCCGCAAGCAACCACAAGAGAACCCCAATGCGAAAGCCTGTGCGCAAGGTGGTGTTCCCCGTCGCCGGTCTCGGTACGCGCTTTCTGCCGGCCACCAAGGCGATTCCGAAGGAAATGCTGCCTTTGGTCGACCGGCCTCTGCTTCAGCATGCCGTGGAAGAGGCGCGGGCCGCCGGCATCGAGGATTTCGTGTTCGTCACGGGCCGCAGCAAGCGCGCCATCGAAGACCATTTCGACGCCGACACGGAACTGAACCGCACCCTTGAGGAGCGCGGCAAGCTGGACGCCCTCGAGGTGGTGCGCGACAGCGAGATCGCGCCGGGCCGCTGCTTCTACACGCGCCAGCAGGTTCCGCTGGGCCTCGGCCATGCGGTGTGGTGTGCGCGGGCGGTGATCGGCAACGACCCCTTCGCCATCGTCCTGCCCGACGATTTCGTCCAGGGCGACACCCCCTGCCTGAAGCAGATGGTGGACGCTTACAACGAGGTGGGCGGCAACGTCGTCGCCGTCGTGGACGTCCCGCGTGAGCGGACCAGCAGCTACGGCATCCTCGACGTCGAGAAGGACGACGGCCGTCTGGCCACCGTCCGCGGCCTCGTCGAAAAGCCGAAGCCGGAAGAGGCGCCCTCCACCCTGTCGATCATCGGCCGCTACATCCTGCAGCCGGAGGTGTTCGACCATCTGGAGAAGCAGCAGCGTGGTGCCGGCAACGAGATCCAGCTCACCGACGCGATGGCCAAGCTGATCGGCACCCAGCCCTTCCACGGCCTGCGCTTCGAAGGCACCCGCTACGACTGCGGCGACAAGGTCGGCTTCATCGAGGCCACGCTGGCCCACGCGCTGAAGCGTCCGGACATGGCGGACAAGGTCCGCGAGATGCTGCGCAAGTATTGCTGAAGCGGGCGGCCCGACCGCGGGAAGGGGCGCTGCCCTTTTCCCGCGGAGCGGGCGCTCGTCAGCGGCCGCCGGCGGCCCGGCGGGGAGGGCGTGCGGCTTCCTCCGGCGGGGCGGAGCGGCGGAAGGTGCTGAGTTCGGGGATGCGGTTCACCGACAGGCCGGCGACCCGGCAGGGCACCACCTCCAACACCTGGAATCCGGCCTTGCGCGGGTAGCGGGCGCTGACACGCTCGCGCACCTCCCGTTCCGTTTCGGCGGTCAGGAGACAGCGGCGGATGCCCACCCAGCCGCGCTGGCCCGTCATCACCGTGGCGTCGCTCGGCACATGACGCACCGCGGCCTCCCAGAACCGGCCCGGACGGGGCTCGGAGCGGTCGAACACGTGGTAGCGCACGATCGGTGCCGCCTGTCTGGCATCAAGCTCGTTCAGGGCGGCCTGCATGTCCTGCTCCGCCTTCAGGGCGCGTTTCTCGGCCTCGGCGTGCTTCTGGGTGACCTGGGAATAGGCGGTGGCGATGTCCTCCACGTCCTTCCCAACCTCCTCCATCTTCTCGCGGATGCGCAGCTGGGCCTGCCGCAGAGCTTCCAATTGCCGCCGCCAGTAGCGGTTGGACAGCACCGTCAGCACCATCAGCCCAAGGCTGAGATAGAGCATCATCCCGGTCATGCCGACGCTCCTTCCGCATCGGGGGCGGGCGCCTGGGCGAGCGGGACGACCATGGTCGGCAGGACGCCGTTCTTCACCGTGAAGGCGACGCGCGCCATCGCCGCCGCCTGATCGACGGAGTAGGTCCAGACATGGCCGACGTTCGAGTAGCTCCAGATCTGGCGGGCGAAGATCACGTCGCGTCGTTCGATGGACGGGAATTCGTCCTGCACGGCCAGCCGGACCCAGAAACAGCCGGCCTCCTCGCCGTCGCCCAGCTCATGGACGAACTCCACCTTGGTGAGTTCCAGCGCCCTGATTTCGGACAGTGCCTTCTGCCGGCGTCCGGTGCATTCGGTGTAGCGGGCCTGGAAGGCGGTCATCTCCTCCTGCCGCTGTTCCAGCTTGCGGGTCCATTCGCCCAGCGCCGTCTTCTTCCGGTCGTGCTGGCGCATCATGATGGTCTGGCGCGCCTTCTCCGACGTGATCTGCCCGACGTCGATGACGATGGACAGGCCGAGCGCCGCGGCGCTGGTGACCAGCAGAAGCATGCCCAGGAACTCGGCCGATAAAACCATTGGTGTACCTTATGGTTGCGGCGGAAGCTTCGCGTTGTCTTCATTGAGGACCGGGTTTCACGGCTTGGCATTGCGGTATTCCGTCGCACGGCCCGACGGATGCAGACAGGAATATGTCCCGCGGTTGCAACAACCGGTCGATCAGCCTGAATTCCATTGATCTTTTCTGACCCATGCGCAAGCGTTCGGCCACAATGTCGCAGTGCTTGGACACAGTCCTGAAATGTTGTGCACCTCCGGTCACAGGACTGACATTTCCACATCTCAAGGGGAGGCCCCATGCTGGACCTGATGACTCGCAGCGACGAGGCGCTGGACACCATCCGCCGCACTTTTCCGGTGGCGCTCGGCGACTACGCGATGCCCGCCGGAGGCACCGGCCTGGTGATCATCGACGAGGTGAAGGGGTTTGCCGCCGTCGGTTGCGGCCCGCTCGCCCCTGCGGCACCGAACGCCCAGGTCGACCGTATGATCGCCGAGACGGACCGTCTGGCCCGCCGCTTCGCCGGGGCCGGCTGGCCGATCTGCGTCTCGCTGGACCGCCACGCCCCGGACAGGCCGGAGCCGCCCTATCCCCCGCACTGCCTGGCCGGCACCGGCCATGACGAGCTGGTGTCCGAACTGGCCTGGCTCGAGTCGGAGCCGTCGGCGACCCTGATCGCCAAGGACTGCATCAATTTCTTCATCGGCGCGACGGAACTGGGCGCGGATGGCAAGGCCGGGCGCAACCGGCTGGTGGACTGGGTGAACGGCAACCGGCTGGTGTCGGTCGTCACCGTCGGCATCTGCACCGACGTGTGCGTGATGGATTTCGTCCTGACCCTGCTGTCCGCGCGCAACCACGGCATGATGCCGACGCTGAAGGACGTGGTGGTCTACGAGCCGGGCTGCGCCACCTACGACCTGCCGGCGGAAACGGCGCGGGACCTCGGCCTTCCGGAGACGGCGGCCCACCCGCAGGAGCTGGCGCACCACATGGGCCTCTACATGATGGCGTCGCGCGGTGCGCTGCTGGCCGACACGCTGCGCTGAGGCGAGGCAAATCAGGGCTTTCGCTTTTTCCAGGCGGCTCTGGTAACATCCCAGCGTGGCAAGGGTCCCGATCGTTCAACCGGCGTGCGATGCCGGCGGAAACGGCTGGACGGCGCGGAGACGTCGCACGTGGAAGAGCGATATCTGAGGGCGATCCGCAACGCGCTGGTCAAGCATCAGCAATGGCTGACGCGTGACCCCAGCATGAAGGGCCGTTGCGCCGACCTCAGCTTCCACAACCTGTCGGGCCTGGGGCTTCGCCGCATCAACCTCAGCGGCGCGAAGCTCAGCGGGGCGAACCTGCACAGCGCCCGGCTGTCGGGGGCCGTTCTGTCGCGCACCGACCTGTTCGGCGCCGATCTGTCCAAGGCCGACCTCACCGGCGCGTCGCTGGAAGGCGCCGACCTGCGCGGCGCGCGGGTGGAGGGCGCCATGATGGAGGAGGCCAATCTGCGCGGCGCCGACCTGCGCAAGGGCATGATGCTGGGGGCGGACGAACGCAAGCCGGCGGGCAACGCCGACGGCAGCACCACCTTCATCGGGTCCAAGATGGCCCGCGCCATCCTGTCCGACGCGCGTCTGGCACAGTGCGACTTTTCCGGCTGCGATCTTTGCGGCGCGACCTTTTCCGGCAGCGACATGACCGGAACGATCCTGATCGGCGCCAATCTGATCGGCGCGGTGATGGAGCGGGTGGAGATGCAGGGCGCCCTGCTGTGCGGCGCCCGGCTGGACGACGAATTGCGCCAGACGCTGGAGCGGCGCGGCATCGACGTCGACGGCACCGGGCTGGTCAGCCTCGCCGGGCGGATGGCCGACAGCATTTCCGCGCACCAGCTCTGGGTCGAGCGCAACGCCGCCGCCGGCCTGCGGCTGGAGATGCAGCGCGTCGACCTGCGCGGCTACAACTTTGCCAACCAACTGCTGGCCGGCAGCGTGATGCGCTTCTGCGGGCTGCGCGGGGCGGACTTTTCCGGGGCGAAGCTGGTCATGGCGGATCTGTCCTACTGCGACCTGCGCGAGGCGGACTTCACCAGCGCCGACCTGTCCGGCTGCAACCTGCGCGGCGCCAATCTGGCGGGGGCCAAGCTGTGGCGGGCGCGGCTGCGCCCAGTGGATCTGGCCGGGGACGGCAGCCGCCTGTGGCCGACCAACCTCGCCGAGGCCAGCCTGACCGGCGCCGATCTGCGCGACACCAGCCTCGCCCGCGCGATCCTGCACGGCACCGACCTGACGCGCATCCGCGCCACCACGGAGACCCTGCGCGGCGCCGATCTGAGCTTCGCCGTCGGGGTCGAGCCGCAATACGCTTGAGAGAGTGCTTACGAGGCGTCGAGCACCCGGATGCGGCCCTGGATGATGGCCTCGCGCGCCTCCTCCAGCCGGTCGCGCATGACGGTGCTGACCAGCGCGCGGTTGTTGTCGTCCAGCGCGTAATCGACGCCGCGCTCGGCCAGCCCCAGGGCGCGCGAACCGGGTGTCCAGGCGCCGCCGCGTCCCTCCCCGAAGGCGCGCTCCACCGCCAGATCCACCCGTTTCAGCATCGAGGTCAGGATGGTGCCGGGGTAGAGGTGGTTCTGGTTGCTGTCCACCCCGATGGCGAGGCGCCCGCCATCCTTGGCCGCCGCGAAAATGCCGAAGTTGGATACGCCGGCCCCGGCGAACACCACATCGGCGCCGCGCTGGAACTGGGCTTTGGCCACCTCCGTTCCGGTGGTGGGGTCGTTGAAGGCGGCGGGGGTGGTGCCGACGAAATTGACCAGCAGGCCAATGTCCGGGCGGGCGTGGCGAGCGCCCTGCTGGAAGCCGGCAATGAATTTGCGGATCAGCGGGATGTCCAGCGCCCCGATGAAGCCGACGGTGCCCGTCCGCGAGGCCATGGCCGCCAGCATGCCGACGAGGAAGGACCCCTCCTGCTCCTTGAAGGTCACGGACTGGACGTTCGGCGCCTCCACCACCCCATCGACCAGGGTAAAGCGGACGGCGGGGTGCCTCGGCGCGAGGCTGGCCAGCGGGGCGGCGTAGTAGAAGCCGATCATCGCGAGGTCGGTCACGCCGCGGCGCAGCAGGGCGGCCACCGCCTGGTCGAATTGCGCCGTGCTGGCGGGCAGATAATCGCGGTAGGCGATCCCGGTGGCGTCCTTGAACCGCTCCGCCCCGGTGAAGGCGCCCTCGTTGAAGCTCTTGTCGAATTTCTGCCCCACCGCGTAGAGCAGCCCCGGCGCGAAGTCCTGCGCCCGCACCGGACAGGCGAGCGTGGCGAGGCCGGCGGCGCCCAGCGCCAGGACGGAGCGGCGGGACGGGTGGGTCGTCATCGGGCGGGCTTTTCCGAAAAGGAAGGGCAAGCGCAGTCTAGACGGGAAAGGCTCATTGACGCATAGGTCAATTAAATGACGCATGCGTCTGGACGGCGTACCGGGGATGTGTGGTAGCATCGTCGACAACGGACCGGCTGCGGCGGCCAGTTGCGGCGGCCAGCTCCGGCGGAAAAACCATGGGGAGGGAAGCGATATGACGGACGCGCGCACGCTGAAGGGCAAGACCCTGTTCATCACCGGCGCCAGCCGCGGCATCGGCAAGGCGATCGCGCTGCGCGCCGCCCGCGACGGCGCCAACGTCGTCATCGCCGCCAAGACGTCGGAGCCGCACCCAAAGCTGCCCGGCACCATCTTCTCCGCCGCGGAGGAGGTCGAGGCCACCGGTGGCAAGGCGCTGCCGATCCTCTGCGACATCCGCGACGACGCCCAGGTGGCCGAGGCGGTGGCCCGCACGGTGGAGGCGTTCGGCGGCATCGACATCCTGGTCAACAACGCCAGCGCGATCAGCCTGACCGGCACGCTGGACACCCCGCTGAAGCGCTGGGACCTGATGATGGGGGTCAACGGGCGGGGCACCTTCGCTTGCTCCCAGGCCTGCCTGCCGCATCTGCTGAAGGCTTCGAACCCGCACATCCTGACCCTGTCGCCGCCGCTGAACCTCAATCCGCGCTGGTTCCAGCATCACACCGCCTACACCATCGCCAAATACGCGATGAGCCTGTGCACGCTGGGCATGAGCGCGGAATTCCGCGGCAAGGTCGGGGTGAATTCCCTGTGGCCGCGCACGATCATCGGCACGGCGGCCATCGCCATGCTGAAGGGCGCCGCCGAGTTCGACAACTGCCGCAAGCCGGAGATCCTGGCCGACGCCGCGCACGCCATCCTGACCCGCGACGCCAGGACCTGCACCGGCCATTTCTTCATCGACGACGAGGTGCTGGCGGAGGAGGGCGTCACCGATCTGGAGCCCTACGCGGTCAAGCCGGGCGCCCCGCTGGCGCCGGACATCTTCCTGGATTGAGGGCGGTCCGAGGGAGCTGTGAAACGCTGCGGGGTGGCGATGCGAAGGCTACCCCTTTTGCGCCCTTCTCTTGCGCCCGTGAACGCGCTTGGTGCAGGGCAGCGTTCCCACGATATCACAAGCATCGGCCGCCAGATTCAGTTACACTACGGTTTGTTTGCTCCCCAAATCGAAAGGGACCCTTTTCGCCGATCGGCTGATCCCCGGCTTATCCGCCAACCGGCAAGTGTCCGCACGTCCCTTTCCAGCTTGTTTTCATACACCGTCCGGTTGGGGCGGAGCGGATGCTCGAACAGCGTCAAACACTGAGCTTGTCCCAGAACAATCGGTTCATTCCGGAGCTCTTATGACCATCGAGCTGCACACCTTTACCGTCACCCTGAATCAGTCGGAAGCAACAGCGTACAAGAGCTTGGCCGAGCATCGGGCCTGGGTCCGCACCGCAGTGTCCGACCTGTCGGAGGTGCTGCGCACCGCCGGCATGGGCGCGGAGGCCCGCCTGCGCGGGCACGACCGCTGCGGTCACCTCGTCGTCGAGGCGACCGACACGGGTGTCAACTTCCTGCGCACCCTGCCGGCCATCGTCAGCGTGGAGGTCCACTGACCGGCGAAGCGCAACAGTCTACGGACAGTTCAAAAGGGGCCGGAGCGGCAACGCTCCGGCCCTTCTGCGTCCAGGGCTATCGCAGTTGAGATCTCCTCTCCCCGCTGGGGAGAGGGTGAGCTATGCTGGAATCTGGGTGATGACGGTCTGAGGAGGGCGGCGTATCGAGGTGGGTGACCA
>NZ_JAEPIV010000027.1:0-71557 GCF_016632405.1 Azospirillum aestuarii | reverse complement strand
GAACCGTCCGCCTTGACGCGGATCTTGACGTTGTAATCGACCACCCGCTTGACCGGGACGAGGATCTTCATCGGAAACGGTCCTTATATGGTCGGATATGGCGCGGGCCGCGCTCAGGCGCGCAGGATCTTGCCCGGATTCATGATGTTGTGCGGATCGAAGGCGCGCTTCAGCGTCGCCATCATGTCCAGCTCGACCGGCGACTTGTAGCGCGGCATCTCGTCGATGCGCAGCCGTCCGATGCCGTGCTCGGCGGAGATGGAGCCGCCGAGGTCCACCACGATGTCGTGCACGATGGCGTTGACCGTCGCCAGCTTCGCCTTCCATTCGACCGGGTCGCCGCCCTCCGCCTGGATCGGGTTGAAGTGGATGTTGCCGTCGCCGAGATGGCCGAAGGCGAAGGGGCGGATGCCCGGACATTCCCGCTCCAGCGCCGCGTTGGCGCGGTCGAGGAAGCGCGCCACGCGGGAGATCGGCACCGACACGTCGTGCTTGAAGGACACGCCCTCGCGCTTCTGGCCTTCCGGGATGCCCTCGCGGATGCGCCACAGCGAATCGGCCTGGGCCTTGGAGGCGGCGACGACGCCGTCCAGGACCTCCCCGGCCTCCATGCCCGCCTCCAGGATGCCTTCCAGCATCTCCATCAGGCGGTTGCCGCCGTCCTGGTCGGCCAGCTCGACCAGCACGTACCAGGGGTAGCGGTCGCGCAGCGGGTCGGGCACGTCCGGCACGTGGCGGCGGGCCACGTCGATGCAGTCGCGCTGGATCAGCTCGAAGGTGATGATGCGGTCGCCGGCCACGCCCTTGGCGCGGGTCAGCAGGTCGACGGCGTCGCTGGGGGCCGACACCGCGACCAGCGCCGTGGCGGTGGCGCGCGGCAGCGGCGACAGCTTCAGCACCGCGGCGGTGACGATGCCCAGCGTGCCTTCCGACCCGATGAAGATCTGCTTCATGTCGTAGCCGGCGTTGTCCTTGCGCAGCCCGCGCAGCCCGTCCCAGATCCGCCCGTCAGGCAGCACCACCTCCAGCCCGGCGACGAGGTTGCGCATGTTGCCGTAACGCACGACCTGCACGCCACCGGCGTTGGTGGCGATGTTGCCGCCGATCTGGCAGGAGCCCTCGGCGGCGAGGCTCATCGGGAACAGCCGGCCGATGTCGCGCGCCGCGTTCTGGATGTTGGCGAGGATGCAGCCGGCCTCCACCGTCATCGTGTCGTTGTCGATGTCGATTTCGCGGATGCGGTTCAGCCGGTTGGTGGAGATGACGATCTCCGACCCGTCGGCGTGCGGCTGGCTGGCCCCGGTCAGACCGGTGTTGCCGCCTTGGGGCACGATGGGCGTGCGCGTCTCCGCGCAGATGCGCACCACGGCGGCCAGCGCCTCGGTGCTGTCGGGCAGCACCACGGCGGGGGAGCGGCCGACCCAGCCGTCGCGCCAGGATTCCATGAAGGGCTGCATGGTGCCGGGATCGGTGATCAGCCCGCGGTCGCCGACGATGGCGTGGATGGGGGCGAGCACGGCCGTCGCGAAGTCCGGCCGCCCGGTGATCAGGGTGTCGTTGGACAAGAAGGCTCTCCCTGGGCTTCGGTTCGGCGTCACAGCGCGCGATAGGCCGTCTTGATGATGGTGTAGAACTCGATGGCGGAGCGTCCCTGCTCGCGCGGGCCGTAGCTCGACATCTTCCGGCCGCCGAAGGGGACGTGGTAGTCGACGCCGGCGGTCGGCAGGTTCAGCATGGTCATGCCGGCCTGGATGTTGGCCTGGAAGTGGCGGGCGTGCTTCATCGAGTTGGTGATGATGCCCGACGACAGGCCGTAGTCGGTGTCGTTCGCCACATGCAGGGCCTCCTCGTAATCCTTGACGCGGATGACGCTGGCGACCGGGCCGAACACCTCCTCCCGGTTGATGGTCATGGCGTTGCCGGTCTCGGTGAACAGGGTCGGGGCGAGGAACCAGCCGCGTGTCGGCCGATCCAGCCGCCCGCCGCCGGAGGCCAGCCGGGCGCCTTCCTTCAGGCCGGTGTCGATGTATTGCAGGTTCTTGGTCAGCTGGAACTCGTCGATGACCGGACCGATCTGCGTCTCCGGCTGCAAAGCATGGCCGACGCGCAGCGCCGCCATCCGCTCCGTCATCGCGGCGACGAAGGCGTCGTGGATGGAATCCTCGACGATGAAGCGGCCGGTGGCGGTGCAGCGCTGGCCGGCGTGGAAATAGGCGCTGTTGACGCCGATCTCGGCGGCGCGCTCCGGGTCGGCGTCGCCCAGCACGACCAGCGGGTTCTGGCCGCCCAGCTCCAGCTGGACGCGGATCATCCGCTCCGCGCAGCGCACGGCGATGCGCCGCCCGGTGTTGACCGACCCGGTGAAGGACACGGCGTCCACCGCGTCGACCACGGCGGCGCCGACGTTCGGGCCGGCGCCGATCACCAGATTGAACAGCGCGGCGGGCATGCCGTGGGCCTCCAGCGCCTCCGCGATGAGGCGGGTGACGGCGATGGAGATGCCGGGGGTCTTTTCCGACGGCTTCCAGATCACCGCGTTGCCGAAGGCCAGCGCTGGGGCGATCTTCCACATCGGCGTGGCGACCGGGAAGTTCCAGGGCGTGACGAGGCCGATGACGCCGACCGGCTCGCGCGTCACGTCGACCTCGACGCCGGGCCGGACCGAGCCCAGCGTCTCGCCTGGCGCGCGCAGCGCCTCGGCGGCGAAGAAGCGGGCGAGGTGGGCGGCGCGGGTGATCTCGCCCAGCGCGTCGGGGATGGTCTTGCCGCCCTCGGTCGCGGCGATGAGGGCCAACTCGTCCTTACGGTCGAACAGCGCACGGGAGATGGCGTCGAGCACCAGCGAGCGCTGCTCCACCGTGGCGGCGCGCCATTGCGGCTGGGCGCCGCGCGCCGCGGCCACGGCCTCCGCCACGTCGTCGGCGCCGGCCAGGGAGTAGGAGCCGGCCAGCGTGTCGAGATCCGACGGGTTGAAGATGTCGAGCCGGTCGCGGCCCGGACGCCAGGAGCCGGCGATGAAGTTGGTGATGCGATCGGAAGCGGGGGACATGTCGTTTTTTCTCCGGGGACGTTCTTTGGTGGCGCTGGTCCTTGCCCCCACCCCGGCCCTCCCCCGCTGTCGCAGGGGAGGGGGATTTTCGCGAAGCGGCGGGAGGGCCAGGGTGGGGGCAAATGCGCTCAGGCGCGCGCCACCCGCTCCTTCAAGGCGGTCAGCGCCCACAATGTTTCGATGGTCGGCACCGGCACGCCGCGGCGGCGGGCCAGCTCCAGGACGGTGGTCACGATGGGGTCGATCTCCATGCTGCGCCCCGCCTCGAAATCCTGGAGCATCGACGGCTTGTGGCCGGGCACGCCGCTGCCCCGGCTCAGCCGCTCGTCGATGTCGTCGGGCAGGGCGACGCCCCAGGCATGGGCGACGTTCAGGCATTCGCGCATCAGCCGGCCCTGGACGGCGGCCATGCCGGGGGCCTGCTCCATGGCGCCCATGGTGGCGCCGGTCAGCACGCTGGTCGGGCCGACCGCCATGTTGAGCATCAGCTTGCTCCACAGCGGCACGCGGATGTCGGCGGGCAGGCGGGCGGTGGCACCGGCCGCGTTGAAGGAGTCGGCCAGGGCCGCCAGCTTTTCCGCGTGGTCGCCGGGTCGGGGGGCGCCGAAGGCCAGCACCGGCAGGGCGGTGTGGGCGACGACTCCCGGCTCGACGATGCGGGCGGGCAGCACCTCCATCACGCAGGCGGCGACCCGCTCCGGCCCGATGGCCGACCAGATGGCGCCGCCGGGATCGACCACCTCCAGCGGCTCCGGCGTCACGTCGTCCCCGGCGCCGTACAGGTACCACCAGGGGATGCCGTTCTGCGCCGCCACCACCAGCGTGTCCGGCCCGCACAGGGCGGGGAAGGACGCGGCCAGGGCCGGCAGCCCGTGCCCCTTCACCGTGACGATCACCACGTCCTGCGGGCCGAGGTCGGCGGCGGAGTCGCTGGCCCGCGGTCGGCTGGTCAGCGTTCCCTTCGGCGTCTGCACGGTCAGCCCGCCGTCGCGGATCGCGGCGAGATGGGCGCCGCGGGCCAGCAGCGACAGCTCGTGCCGGCCCGTGGCGGCGAGATAGCCGGCCAGCGCGCCGCCCACGGCCCCGGCCCCTACGACGGCGATGCGCATGTCGCTCTCCCTCTCTCGGTCTTGGTCTCGATCTCGATCACTTGAATTCCAGCGGCGGCAGGTCGTCGTTCAGGTCGCCGCCGAGGCCCTTGAACTGTTCCTCGATCTGCTTGTCGTCGAGCTTGGCGGCGGTCGACTTGTAATGCATGACCATCTGCGGGAAGGCGATCACCAGTGCCACCATGACGAGCTGGATGACCACGAAGGGCACCGCACCCCAGTAGATCTGGCTGGTCAGGACGGGAGCCGTCTCCTTCTTCGTGATGCGGTCGATGTAGGGCAGCTTCGGCGCCACCGAGCGCAGGAAGAACAGCGAGAAGCCGAAGGGCGGGTGCATGAAGCTGGTCTGCATGTTCACCGCCAGGATGATGCCGAACCACACCAGATCGATGCCCAGACGATCCGCCGCCGGGGCCAGCAGCGGGATGACGATGAAGGCCAGCTCGAAGAAGTCGAGGAAGAAGGCCAGCAGGAAAACCATCACACTGACGGCGATCAGGAAGCCCATCTGGCCGCCGGGCAGGGAGACCATCAGCTCCTCGACCCAGATGTGGCCGTTGACGCCGTAGAAGGTCAGCGAGAACACCCGCGCGCCGATCAGGATGAACAGCACGAAGGACGCCAGCTTGGCCGTCGCGTAGGTCGCCTGCCGCACCATGTCGAGGTTCAGCCGCTTCTTCATGGCCGCCAGCGCCAGCGCGCCGACGGCGCCCATGGCGCCGCCCTCGGTCGGGGTGGCGAGGCCGACGAAGATGGTGCCCAGCACCAGGAAGATCAGCGCCAGCGGCGGCACCATGACGAAGGTCGCCTGCTCGGCCATGCGCGAGATCAGGCGGCGGCCGCTCGTCCGCTCCACCACCGCCACGGCCAGGGCGTAGAGCGCGCCCGCCGCGACGGAATCGCCGACCAGCGCCAGGGTGGTCCACCCGTTCACCGTCAGCCACGCCGCCCCCGCCGTCAGCGCCGCCGTGGCGACGGTCTGCAGGACGAGGCGCTGCGCGCCGAAGCCGCGGTTGAAGGCGGCCGCCAGGAAGGCGACCAGCACCGCCACCGACAGCAGCAGCACGACGTAGTCGGCGCCGGACTTCACGTCGGTGCGGCCCATCACCCAGGTGGCCACCGCGCCCGCGAACAGGGCCAGCAGGCCGAGCTGCCAGACGCCGCGCGTCCCGTTCGGCTCGCGGTGGGCGATGGCCTCCGGCGGCAGGCCGGGGGCGGCCTTGGGCCAGATCATCGAGACGACGAAGACGTAGAGGGCGTAGAGGCCCGACAGCAGCAGGCCGGGGACGAAGGCGGCCTCGTACATGTCGCCGACCGAGCGGCCGAGCTGGTCGGCCATGACGATCAGCACCAGCGACGGCGGAATGATCTGGGCCAGCGTGCCCGACGCCGCGATGACGCCCGACGCCAGGCGGCGGTCGTAGCCGTAGCGCAGCATGATCGGCAGCGAGATCAGGCCCATGGAGATCACCGACGCGGCCACCACGCCGGTCGTCGCGGCGAGCAGCGCGCCGACGAAGATCACCGCGTAGGCCAAGCCGCCGCGGATCGAGCCGAACAGCTGCCCGATGGTGTCGAGCAGGTCCTCGGCCATGCCGGACCGCTCCAGCACCAGACCCATGAAGGTGAAGAAGGGCACGGCCAGCAGCACGTCGTTGTTCATCGTGCCGTAGACGCGCTCCGGCAGCGCCTGGAACAGGTCGGGGCGGAACAGCCCGATCTCGATGCCGATCAGACCGAACAGCAGCCCGTTGGCGGCCAGCGCGAAGGCCACCGGATAACCCAGCAGCAGCATGCCGACCAGCGTGGCGAACATGATCGGCGCCATGTTGTGGCCGAACCAGCCGCGCCAGCCGTCCTGTTCGGCGAGCGCCGCGGCGCCGGGCACCGGCAGCACGTAGAGCGCCACGGCGACCACGGCCAGCAGCACCAGGGAGATGACGGACAGCCGGACGGCGCGCGGCGAAGGGGTGGGGGAGGTCGTGCTCATCGCGCGGTCACCGGCTGGGAAGGGTGTCGGGGTGGGAGGTGCGCTCGCGCTCGGCCGCCAGCAGCCGTTCCGCCTCGGCCTCGGCCGCCGCCAGATGGCCGCCGGCCCGATGGTTGGGGTCCTCCAGGTGGCCGGACATGATCGCGGCGCGCTTGGCCAGCTCGGACAGGCCCTGGATGAACAGCACGGTGAATCCGAATGGAATCAGCATTTTCGCCGGCCATTGCGGAAGGCCGCCGGCGTTCATCGACTGTTCCTCGATCGCGTAGGAGGCGATGGCGAAGGGCCAGGAGGTGACCATCATCACGAAGCTGAAGGGCAGCAGGAACGTCAGATGGCCGAACAGGTCGATGGTGTCGCGGGCGCGCTTGCCGAGCTGCGCGTTCACGATGTCGATGCGGATGTGCTCGTCCTCCTTCAGCGTCCAGGGGGAGCAGAGCAGGAACACCGCGGCGAACAGCACCCATTGCAGTTCCAGCCACGAATTCGAGCTGACATCGAACGTCTTGCGGACGACGGCGTTGACGGCCGACACCAGGATCGCCAGCACGATCAGCCAGGATATCGCCTTGCCCAGCCGCGCGGTGACCGCGTCGACCAGCCGGCAGGCCCCGACCAGGGCCGTCATGAAGGGGGAAGCGTTGGGGGTCGGCATGGTGGGCAGGCCCTCCGGGAAAAGCCGGTCGCGCGGAACGCGACGATGCCACGGCCGGGGAGCGGCGGCCCCGCTCCCCGGTCATGGTTGACGAGGTGCCGGATCAGCGCCGGGCGAGGCGGAGGACGGCGCTGTCGTAGGCGTATTCCGACGCCTGGTTCCACAGGTTCGAGTCCGTCTGGAAGCGGCGGTAGCTCTCGTAGAACTTCTTGAAGGTCGGGTTCTTGTCCGACAGTTCGTCGTAAAGCTCCATGGCCGCCTTGTGGCTGGCCTGCAGCACGTCCTGCGGGAAGGCGCGCAGCTTGGCGCCCTTCTCCACCACGCGCTTCAGCGCCGCCGGGTTCAGCACGTCGTAGCGCGCCACGCTGTCGACGTTGGCGAGCGCCGCCGCCGAGGTCAGCGCCGCCTGGTAATGCTTGGGCAGGCTGTTCCAGCGGTTGGTGTTGATGAAGAAATGCTGGAGCGAGGTGCCGTCCCACCAGCCGGGGTAATAGTAGTTCGGCGCGATCTTGTAGAGGCCGAGCTTCTCGTCGTCATAGGGGCCGTTGAACTCGGCGGCGTCGATGGTGCCGCGCTCCAGGGCCGGGTAGATGTCGCCGCCGCTGACCTGCTGGGGAACGACGCCCAGCTTGGACAGGATCTGGCCGCCGAGGCCGGAGATGCGGAACTTCAGACCCTTGAGGTCCTCCGCGCTCTTGATTTCCTTGCGGAACCAGCCACCCATCTGGGAACCGGTGTTGCCGCCGGCGAGCGCCTTCAGATTGTGGCCGGCGTAGAACTCCTCCAGCAGCTTGCCGCCCTCGCCATGGTAGAACCAGGCGTTCTGCTGGCGGGTGTTCAGGCCGAAGGGCAGGCAGCAGCCGAAGGCGAAGCTCGGGTCCTTGCCGACATAGTAGTAGGACGCGGTGTGGGCCATCTCCACCGTGTCGTTGCTGGCGGCGTCGAGCGCCTGGAGCGCCGGGACCAGCTCGCCGGCGGCGAAGACCTGGATCTGGAACTTGCCGTCGGTGGCCTCGGCGATGTTCTTCGCCAGCACCTCGGCGCTGCCGTAGAGCACCTCGATGTTCTTCGGGAAGCTGGACACGCAGCGCCAGCGGATCGTCGGCTCCGACTGGGCAATGGCCGGGGCGGCGAGGGTGGAGGCGCCGGCGACGACGGCGGCACCCTTGAAGAATTGACGGCGCTTCATGTGGATCTTCCTCCCGAGATTTTTGTTGCCCGGACGAGCCGATGCCGGTCCGAGGCGCTTGGTCCCCGGTCGGTGGCCGGGGAGGGTGTGGTGACCCTGACAGTGGATCAGGCGGCCGCACAGCGGAATGCGTTTTGCCGGCATATCAGCCATAAGCGCGGCAAGCCATCAGCGACACGAACGGTTTCACCCGAAACCCGCGCGATCCCGCCCCAACCGGTGCGGGCGCGGACGGTTTGCTATGCCCGCAATGAATATCTGTTACAGGCACGCCATGCGCTCCGCGCGGCGCGATGGGTCGATAAGCTGGAGGCAACTGGTCTTCGACCGCCATCAAACCGACGGATGTTCAATCGCATGAACGGTGTGCGCCATGTCTAGGCCGTCCTCCCCGCTCAACGCCGCCGGAGCCGCCTATCTTGAAGCGTTGCAGGAACGCTTCCGCGAGGACCCCGCGTCGGTGGACGTGAGCTGGCGCGCCGTCTTCCAGATCCTGGATGAGCTGGGCGCCGTTCCCGCCGGGGTGCCCACCGGGATGCTGTCGGGCGATCCGACGGTTCCGCTGCGGCATGAAGAGATCCGCCAGCGCGGCCACGCCGCCGCCGCCCTCGACCCGCTGGGCCGCGCCGCTCCATTGGTCGCCGCGTCCGAGGACGCCGGGACCGCGCGCCTTCGCCGGCTCTACCAGGGCACGCTGACGCTGGAGACCGCGCACATCGACGATCCGGCCCTGCGCTCCTGGCTGCGCGACGCCTACGAGGGGGCGGAGACCGCTCCGCCGGCCGAGGCGCGCCGCCGCGCGCTGGCGCTGCTGACCGCCGCGGAGGAGTTCGAACGGCTGCTCGCCGTCCGCTACCCGACCAAGAAGCGGTTCGGGGCGGAGGGCATGGAGACGCTGATCCCGCTGCTCGACCGCATCCTTGCGGCGGCGGCGGCGGCAGGCGTCACCGAGGTTCAGGTCGGAACCATGCACCGCGGCCGGCTCAGCCTGATGGCCAACGCGCTGGGCAAGCCGCTGGTCGAGCTGTTCGCCGGAATCAAGGGCATGCATCCCTTCCTGGCCGACCCGCCGGTTCCCGCCGACGTGCCTTATCACATGGGGGTGGAGAGCACTCTGTCCTTCGGCGAGCGGTCGCTGTCCCTGACCCTGTCGCCCAACCCGTCGCATCTGGAAGCCATCAACCCGGTCACGCTGGGCCGCGCGCGGGCCCGCCAGGACCTGGAGCGGGCGCAGGGGGGCGACGCCAGGCGGGTGCTCTGCGTGCTGCTGCACACCGACGCCAGCGTGATCGGCCAGGGCAGCGTGACGGAGGCGCTGCAACTGTCCGGCGTTCCCGGCTTCACCGTCGCCGGCACCATCCACGTCATCGTCAACAACCAGATCGGCTTTACCACCGAGCGGGAGGAAGCGCGGACCTCGCTCCACTGCACCGGTCTGTGGAAGGCGGTGGACAGCCCCATCCTGCACGTCAACGCCGACGACCCCGACGCCGCCCTGCGCGCCGCCGACCTTGCCGTGGCCTTCCGGCAGGCGCACGGGCGCGACGCGGTGATCGACCTCGTCGGCTACCGCCGCAACGGGCACAACGAGATCGACGAGCCGCGCTTCACCCAGCCGCTCGACTACAAGGCGATCGATGCCCACCCGCCGGCCCGCGCCCTCTACGCGCAGCGGCTGGCCGCCGATGGGCTGGTCGGCCCCGAGGAGGCGGAGGCGCTGGCCACCGGGCACAAGACCCGCTTCCAGGAGGCGCTGGCCGCGGCCTCCGACCACCGGCCGAACCACGACGGCTTCCCCGGCGGGCGCTGGGCGCCCTTCGCCCCGGCCGGCGCGCTTCCCGCCGAACCGGACACCGGCATCGCCGACGACCGGCTGCGCGGGCTGCTGGCGGCGCTGGCCGCCATTCCCGACGGGCTGGCCGTGGACCGCAAGGTGGAGCGCGTCATCCGCCGCCGCGCCGAGGAGCCGCTGGACTGGGCGACCGGCGAGGCGCTGGCCTTCGCCACGCTGCTGGCCGAGGGGACGCCGGTGCGGCTGACCGGCCAGGACGTGGTGCGCGGCGCCTTCTCGCACCGCCATTTCGCGCTGACCGACACCGTCACCGGGCGCCGCCATGTCAGCCTGAATCACCTGGGTGTGGAGCAGGCGCGGTTCGACGTGGTCAACAGCCCGCTGTCGGAATACGCCGTGCTCGGCTTCGAATACGGCTACAGCCTGGAGCGGCCCGACGCGCTGGTGATCTGGGAGGCGCAGTTCGGCGATTTCGCCAATGGCGCGCAAATCATGATCGACCAGTTCATCGTCAGCGCCGAGGACAAGTGGCGCCAGCCTTCCGGCCTCGTCATCCTGCTGCCGCACGGGCTGGAGGGGCAGGGGCCGGAACACTCCTCCGCCCGGCCGGAGCGCTTCCTCCAGATGGCGGCGCGCGACAACATCCGCGTCGCCCACCCCTCCACCCCGGCCAACTACTTCCACCTGCTGCGCCGGCAGATGCTGCGCCGCGACCGCAAGTCGCTGGTGGTGCTGAGCCCGAAGACGCTGCTGCGCCTGCCGGCCGCCGTGTCGACCCTGGCCGACTGCGCGCCGGGCACCGCCTTCCAGCCGGTGATCGCCACCGCCGGGGCGCGGGTCGAGCGCATCCTGCTGTGCAGCGGCAAGCTGGCCTACGAGCTGGAGCGCGAACGGGCCGAGCGGGGGGCCGAGGCCGTGGCGGTGGTCCGGCTGGAAATGCTGTACCCTCTGCCCGACGCCGCGCTGTCGGCCTTTTTCCGCCGCTGGCCGGGCGCGTCCTGCGCCTGGGTGCAGGAGGAGCCGTGCAACCTGGGCGCCTGGACCTATCTGGACCGCCGTCTGGAGGCGCTGCGCGCGGCCGCCGGCTGCGCCGAACCGCGCGTCGCCTGCGTGGCCCGCGACGAGGCGGCCTCGCCCGCCGGCAGCTTCCACGGCGACCACGAGGCCGACCAGCGCCGGCTGGTCGAGCAGGCCTTCGCCGGGATCGCCGCGTCCCTTCCGCCCCGCGAGACGATCGCGGCGGACTGAACCAGAACAACACCAAAACAACACGCACCGAGGAAACGCGCCATGTCGTCCACCCCAACCTCCAACGGCCCGCTTCCGCTCTCCGGCATTCTGCCCGACCTGCTGTCCACCACGGCGGCGGCGCTCGACGCGGTGGCGCGGCTGGCCGAGGCCGCTGAGCGCGGCGTCGCCGCGCTGGTGGCGCCGGACGGGCGCGTCGACGCGGCAGCACTCGACCGCCATCAGGTGGCGGCGCACGGCTTCGCCTGGGTGGCGACCTACGCCGAGGCGCTGCGCCAGATGCAGGGCTGGGCGGAGCGGCTGGACCGCGCCGGCCGGCTGGGCGAGTTGGAGGCGTGCATGCTCCAGGCTGCCTTCGGCGAGTATCTGGCGCAGCTCGACGGCGGTCTGGCGATGAGCCAGGGCGAGATCGTCCGCCCCGCCGATTTCGGGCTGGACGACGCCGAGCGGGCGGCCTTCCGCACCGAGGCGGTGCGCCGGCTGATCGCCGCCGGCAACGCCTCCGCCCTGCGGCTGCGCATCGCCGAGCTGCTGGCCGACGCGCTGCATGGGGGCGGCTTCGGCGAGGCGGCACTGGAGGACGAGGCGCTCGACATGGTGCGCGAGCAGTTCCGCCGCTTCGTCGCCGACGTGGTGGAGCCGCACGCCCACGACTGGCACCTCAAGGACGAGCTGATCCCGATGCCGGTCGTCGAGCAGATGGCCGAGATGGGCGTCTTCGGCCTGACCGTGCCGGAGGAGGATGGCGGACTCGGCATGGGCAAGCTCGCCATGTGCGTGGTGACGGAGGAGCTGTCACGCGGCTACATCGGCGTCGGCTCGCTGGGCACCCGCGCGGAGATCGCCGCCGAGCTGATCCGCCTGGGCGGCACCGCCGAGCAGCGGGCGCGCTGGCTGCCGCGCCTCGCCTCCGGCGAGATCCTGCCGACCGCCGTCTTCACCGAGCCCAACACCGGCTCCGACCTGGGCAGCCTGCGCACCCGCGCCGTGCCGGAAGGCGACACCTACCGCGTCACCGGGGCGAAGACCTGGATCACCCACGGCAGCCGCTCCGATCTGATGACGCTGCTGGTGCGCACCGATCCGGACGCCCCCGGCTACCGCGGCCTGTCGATGCTGCTGGCCGAGAAGCCGCGCGGCACCGAAGCGGACCCCTTCCCGGCCGAGGGCATGAGCGGCGGCGAGATCCCGGTTCTCGGCTATCGCGGCATGAAGGAGTACGAGATCGGCTTCGACGGCTTCGCGGTGCCGCGCGAAAACCTGCTGGGCGGCGTCGAGGGCCAGGGCTTCAAGCAGCTGATGGCGACCTTCGAATCCGCTCGCGTGCAGACCGCCGCCCGCGCCGTCGGCGTGGCGCAGAACGCGATGGAGCTTGGCCTGCGCTACGCCCAGGAGCGCGTCCAATTCGGCCGACCGCTCGCCGCCTTCCCGCGCGTCGCCGGCAAGCTCGCCTGGATGGCCGTGGAGACGATGATCGCCCGCCAGTTGACCTATTTTGCCGCGCGCGAGAAGGACAGCGACCGCCGCTGCGACATCGAGGCCGGCATGGCGAAGCTGCTGGCCGCGCGCGTCGCCTGGTCGAACGCCGACAACGCGGTGCAGATCCATGGCGGCAACGGCTACGCGGTGGAATATCCGATCAGCCGTGTGCTGTGCGACGCCCGTATTCTGAATATTTTCGAAGGGGCAGCGGAAATCCAGGCCCAGGTTGTGGCGCGCGGCCTGCTCACCCGGCGCAATTGACCGCGAGACACGGCGGAGGACCGGGCAGGACTGACCTGCCAGGACTCCGCTTGTGTCATACCGGCGTATTCGCTATCCGACCCGGAGGCCGAACGACGAGACCTGTCCCGCGATGGAACTTCTGGAACTGCGCTACTTTGTTCAGGTGGCCGACCTTGGCAGTTTTTCCAAGGCGTCGGTCAAGCTTGGCATCACCCAGCCGGCGCTCAGCCGGCAGGTCCAGAAGCTGGAGCACGAGCTGCGCACCAGCCTGTTCTACCGCCATGGCCGCGGCGTCTCGCTGACCCAGCAGGGGCGCAAGCTCTACGACGTGGTGCGCCATCTGCTGGGCGCGCTGTCGGAGATCAAGGAGGAGATCCAGGACCAGTCGGAACGGCTGACCGGGTCGGTCACGCTGGGTCTTCCCCCGTCGATCTGCGCCACGCTGGGGGCGCCGCTGGCCCGCCGCTTCCACGAGAACTACCCCGACGCCACGCTGCGCATCCACGAGGTGTTCAGCGGCACGCTGCTGGAATGGGTCGAGGGCGGGCGGCTCGACCTCGCCGTGCTCTACGACGCCCGGCGCGGGCGCAGCATGCTGTCCTCGCCGCTGCTCGTCGAGAATCTGCTGCTCGTCCAGTCCGCCAAGGACGCGGTGACCGGCGACGACGGGCCGGTCGAGGTGGAGACGCTGGGCGGCCTGCGCTTCGTCCTGCCGGGGCTGGAGAACGGGCTGCGCCGGGTGGTCGACGCCGCGGTGCGGCGGGCCGACATCGACCTTCAGGTCGACATGGAGATCGATTCCGTCACCGCCATCAAGCAGCTGGTGGAGGAGGGCATGGGCTCGACGATCCTGCCCTTCGGCGCCGTGCACCGCGAGGTGCGGCAGGGCCGGCTGATCGCCCGCGAAATCAGCTCGAAGGACATGCACGCCATGCTCGTCACGGCGACGCCGCTGCACCAGCCGGTGTCGAAGGCGACGCGCGCCCTGCTGCGGCTGATCCACGCCGAGGTGGCGAAATGCGTCGCCAACGGCGTGCTGAAGGGCAAGGTCGTCGCCCCCGGCAGCGCCGGGGAGAACAGCGCCCCCTGACTCGATGGTCATGACCCGCTGTGCGGGCTGATAGCAGCTATGACGGATGGTCCATAGCACGGCCGGTGCGGCGCGGATAGCCTCCCCAACACCACATAATCCCTTGGGGAGGAAACAAGAATGACGAAGCGTCTGGACGGCAAGGTCGCCCTGATCACCGGTGCGGCGCAGGGGCTGGGCCTCGCGATGGCCGAGACCTTCGTGCGCGAGGGTGGCCGCGTCGCGGTCGTGGACATCAACGGCGACGCCGCCAAGTCGGTCGCCGAACGGCTGGGCGAGTCCGCCATCGGCATCGCCGCCAACGTGACCCGCACGGCCGATGTCGAGATGACCATCGCCACCACCGTCGAGACGTTCGGGCGGCTGGACATCCTGGTCAACAACGCCGGCTCCACCCACGCCAACGGCCCGTTCGAGAACGTGACCGAGGAGGAGTTCGACCGCGTCTTCGCGCTGAACGTCAAGTCGATCTACCTCTATTCCAAGGCGGTCGTCGCGACCATGCGGGCGCAGAAGTCCGGCGTGATCCTGAATCTCGGCTCCACCGCCGGCCTGCGGCCGCGTCCGGGCCTGGTCTGGTACAACGCGACCAAGGGCGCGGTGCACAACATCACCAAGTCGCTGGCGCTGGAGCTGGCGCCCGACAACATCCGCGTCTGCGCCCTGGCCCCGGTCGCCACCGAGACGCCGCTGCTCGCCACCTTCATGGGCGGCGATACTCCGGAGAAGCGCGCGCGCATGATGGGCATCGTGCCGCTGGGCCGCCTGGGCCAGCCGACCGACGTCGCCAACGCCGCCCTCTACCTCGCGTCGGACGAGGCGGCCTTCCTGACCGGCGTGGTGCTGGAGATCGACGGCGGGCGTTGCGTGTAAGGATTGCATCGGCCTTTGCCCCCCACCCCGGCCCTCCCCCGCTGGGCGGGGGAGGGTGCCTTACGCGGAGTGGCGGCAGTCCCCTCCCCAGCGAGAGCGGGGGAGGGTTAGGGTGGGGGCACCCGTTCACCACGTTGTTTCCATCTGGATCGAGACTCCCATGTCCTCGCTTCTCTCCGATCTGCGTGTCGTCGAGGTGTCGGCCTTCATCGCCGCGCCGCTGGGCGGCATGACGCTGGCCCAGCTGGGCGCCGAGGTGATCCGCATCGACCCCATCGGCGGCAACATCGATTACCGGCGCTGGCCGGTGGCGCCGAACGGCACCAGCCTCTACTGGACCGCGCTGAACAAGGCGAAACGATCGGTGACGCTGGCGCTCGACCGGCCGGAGGGGCGGGAGATCGCCCAGGCGATCATCACCGCCTCGGGCGAGAACGCGGGCTTCCTGTTGACCAACCTGCCGGCCAGCGGCTGGATGGGCTACGAGGCGCTGTCGGCCAAGCGCGACGACCTGATCATGCTGCGGCTGACCGGCAATCCGGACGGTTCCGCGGCGGTCGACTACACCGTCAACTGCGCCAGCGGCTTCCCGATGGCGACCGGTCGCGGCGGCGAGCCGGTGAACCATGTGCTGCCGGCCTGGGACGTCGCCGCCGGCCTCTATCTGGCGACCGGCCTGCTGGCGGCGGAGCGGCACCGCCGCCGCACCGGGCGCGGGCAGGAGGTGACGGTGGCGCTGGCCGACGTGATGCTGGCGACCGTCGGCAACCTCGGCTACCTCGCCGATGTCCGGGTGAACGGCGCCGTGCGGCCGCCGATGGGAAACGACCTCTACGGCGCCTACGGGCGCGATTTCGCCACCGCCGACGGGCGGCGCGCGATGGTCGTCGCCATCTCCAACCGCCAGTGGAAGGCGCTGGGCAAGGCGACCGGGCTGACCGAGCGGCTGGCGATGATCGGCCCGCTGATGGACGTGGACATGAACGACGAGGGCGGGCGCTTCCTGGCGCGCGACGCCATCTCCGCCGTGCTCGCCCCCTGGTTCGCCGCCCGCACCCTGTCCGAGGTCGAGAGCGCCTTCGCCGGGGCGGGGGTGCTGTGGGGGCCGTACCGGGATTTCGGCCAGCTGGTGGCCGAGGACGCGCGCTGCTCCACCGCCAACCCGCTGTTCCGCGAGGTCGAGCAGCCGGAGGTCGGTCCGCTGCTGGTTCCTGGTTCGCCCCTCGGCTTCCCCGGCCTGGGCGAGCGCACCGACCACCGCCCGGCGCCCGTGCTGGGGCAGGACACCGACGCGGTTCTGGCCGACCTGCTCGGCCTGCCGTCCGCCGAAATCGGCCGCCTGCACGACGCCGGCATCGTCGCCTGACCGCGCGGGAATGAGACGACCGGCGCGCGGGCGTGTTGGTGAGGCTTACGGCGGGCCGCATCGGCCCGCCTCATGCCGGAGGATGACGCGATGGGCGACAACCGCAACACCGACTCCCAACCGCAAGCCGAGAACGACCGCGCGACCGGCAAGCCCGCCGACCAGCCGGCGGCCACCAAGGACGAGATGACCAAGGCCCAGGAGGACGCCGCGCGGGAGCGCGCGGACAAGGGCGGCTATCAGTGACCGGCGTCACCTGATCGGCACCAATTGAACGGCAACCGGCCGCGAGTTTGCCCCCGGGCAAAGACGGCGCCCCTGTCCCGCGTCATGGTCCCTTCCGGTCATCACTTCCGGAAGGACAGCGGACATGACGGAAACTGCCGCGCCGACGACGGTCGTCGCTGCGGATGGCGCTGCGGATGGCGCTGCGGATGGCGCTGCGGATGGCGAGGCCGCCGATTGGGGGCCTCTCTCCAGCCTACCCGGCAACCCCATGATGTGGATTCTCATCCTGGGGGAGCTGGCGGCCTTCGGTGCCATGTTCATCGGCTTCGCGGTGACTCGCGCCCTCGACCCGGCGACTTTCGATGCCTCGCAGGCGCAATTGGACCGTCTGCTCGGCGGCGTGAACACCATGGTTCTGGTGACGAGCGGCTGGCTGGTCGCCATCGCCGTGCGGCGCCGGGTCTCGGGCCGCTCCCATCGGGTGGCGATGCTCGGCGCGATGGCCCTCGGCGGCGTGTTCCTCGCCGTCAAGGCCGTCGAGTACGGCGACAAGATCGGCCGGGGCCTCACGCTGGAGACCAACAGCTTCTTCCAGCTCTATTATTTGCTGACCGGCTTCCACGCGATGCACGTCGCCGCGGGGATCGTCATCCTGGGCATCGTCACCTGGTGGGACAGCCTGGAGAATCTGGAGACCGGGGCCGCCTTCTGGCACATGGTGGACCTGATCTGGGTGCTGCTCTACCCCATCGTCTATCTGCTGAGGTGAGATGATGACGATTCTGACACGCACCTGGATGCTTCTGATGCTCCTCACCGCCGTTTCGATGTGGGCCGGGCACGGTGACAGCGCCGGCGGTCTCGGGCCGCTCGGAATCGGTCTCGTCCTTGCCGCGGCCACCGTCAAGGCCGATCGGATTCTCACCCATTACCTGGACCTTCACCGCGCGGACGGCGGTTGGCGGGTGTCGTTCCGGATTCTGCTCACCCTGCTGGGGATGGCGCTTTTCGGGATTTACGTTTTCTATCCGATGATCGGCGCGGCTCTGCGCTGAGAGGCGGTCCGCGCCCGTCGCCGGGCCGCGCCGTCGGAGATCGACGATCGCGCCCGGCTCCGCGACCTTACTCGTAGCGGATGCTGATCGCCGAGGCCGCCTTCAGCGCCCGTTCGCGCGCGTCGTCGGTGTCGGTGCCGGCGGCGAGCGCCACGCCCATGCGGCGGTTCTTGCGGGTCGTCGGCTTGCCGAACAGGCGGACATCCACGTCATGCGCCGCGCTGCCCACGCGCAGGGCGTCGGCCAGACCCTCGATGGCGAAGCGCTCGGCCTCGCGGTCGGCCAGGATGACGGCGGAGGCCGACGGGCCGTGCACGCGGATCGCCGGGATCGGCAGGCCCAGGATGGCGCGGGCGTGCAGGTCGAACTCCGACAGGTTCTGCGACAGCAGGGTGACCATGCCGGTGTCGTGCGGGCGCGGCGACAGCTCGGAGAAGACCACCTCGTCCTTGGTGACGAAGAACTCCACGCCGAAGATGCCGTAGCCGCCGAGATTGTCCACGACCTTCGCCGCCATCACCTTGGCGTCGTCCAGCAGCGCCGCGGGCATCGGCACCGGCTGCCAGGATTCCTGGTAGTCGCCGCGCTCCTGCCGGTGGCCGATCGGCTCGCAGAACAGGATGCCCTCGCGGGTGCGGACGGTCAGCAGGGTGATCTCGTACTCGAAGGGCACGAACTCCTCGACGATGACCTTCCGGCGGTCGCCGCGCATGTTGGCGACGGCGTAGGTCCAGGCGGCCTCCAGTTCCTCGGCGGTCCGGACGGTGCTCTGCCCCTTGCCGGAGGAGGACATGACCGGCTTGATGACGCAGGGCAGGCCGGTGTGCTCCGCCCCGGCGATCACCTCCTCCAGGCTTTCGGCGTAGCGGTACTTGGAGGTGCGCAGGCCCAACTCCACCGCGGCGACCTCGCGGATGCGGTCGCGGTTCATCGTCATGGTGGCGGCGCGGGCGGAGGGGACGACGGTCAGGCCGGCGTCCTCGAACTCGTGCAGCACCTCGGTGCGGATGGCCTCGACCTCCGGCACGATGAAGTCGGGCTTGTGCTTGGCGATGGCCGCGCGCAGGGCGTCCGCGTCGAGCATGGAGAAGACCTCCGCCGCGTCGGCGACCTGCATCGCCGGGGCGTTGGCGTAGCTGTCGCAGGCGATGACCTCGCAGCCGAGGCGCTTGGCGGCGATGACGAACTCCTTCCCGAGTTCGCCCGAGCCGAGAAGAAGGATTTTGGCCGTGAACATGCGCGGACTCCCGTGACGCAAACCCGTGACGCAACTGCCCGCGGAGCTTTACCCCAACGCGGGCCGTGCGTACATGGCGGACTGCATGCGTTATTGCAGGCTGCCCCAGCGCCGGGTGGAGGGTTCGGCCAGCGCCCAGCGCCACTGGCCGTCCTTGGCCCGGCAGACCGTGGTGACGTTGAGATCGGGCGCGTCGTCCAGCGTGAAGACCACGTCCTTGCAGGGGATCGCCTCGCCGAAGCCGCGGGCCACC
Source organism: Azospirillum aestuarii (assembly GCF_016632405.1). Classification (NCBI taxonomy): domain Bacteria; kingdom Pseudomonadati; phylum Pseudomonadota; class Alphaproteobacteria; order Rhodospirillales; family Azospirillaceae; genus Azospirillum; species Azospirillum aestuarii. The sequence continues at coordinate 52,698 of NZ_JAEPIV010000027.1, read as the reverse complement.
TGCACCGTGCCGGTCTTGCCGCTCAGCGGCAGCGTCTCCTCCACCGCCCAGGTGGCGGACTGGCCGACGGCGAGCGGGCCGGCGGTGCGGGCGACGGCGTTGTGGATGTTGTCGGTGATCCGCCGCTCCGCGTATTTCACCCCCTGGTCGATGCCGTAGCTGGCCCCGGCGCCGGCGATGATGCCCAGCACCGGGTTGCCGGTGGCCGATCCGACGGTCGCCGCCACGCCCGCCGTGGTCACCCCCGTGACCGCCGAGCCGAACCCGGCGCAGCCGGACAGCGCGAGAAGCGCGGCGGCGGGAAGGAGGACGCGGCGGAGCGGGGACGCGGTCATGGAAAGGCACGGGGGTGGTGGGCGGAGCACGGCACCCTATCCGTTCGGATGGGGAGGCCGCCCGTGGTCTAAGCGTGACCTTCGCAGGGGGGGAGCAGTAGGCCATGGCGGAGCGGGGATGCGGTTATGCATGCTGGAGGAGAGCGGCAAAGACACGGAGACGCGCAAAGGAGCGCCCGCACCGCAGGAGGGCGCTTCTCTGAGCAGCCCTTTGTGAAATTCTCAGTGCCCTTCGTGCCTTCGTGGTGAAACCCAGGCCAGGGCGGAACCCCCGCTCCAGCCTGCAACCGGTCCCTTCGCATAGCGCAGGGCGACCAACCCCAGGAAGATCGCGGCGTAGACGAAGGGCGGGTACTGCCAGCCCTTGACCAGCATGACGTAGTGGACGCAGCCCGCCGCGCCGGCGACGAACACCGCCTTGTGCAGCGCCTTCCAGCGCCGGCCGCCAAGCCGCCGCACCATGCCGTTGGTCGAGGTCGCGGCCAGCGCCGTCAAAATCACCAGGGCGCCCATGCCCACGGTGATGTAGGGCCGCTTCACGATGTCCTTCCACACCGCCGCCCAGTCGAAGAACTGGTCCACCCCCACATAGACGGAGACGTGGAGCAGCGCGTAGAAGAAGGCGAACAGCCCGATCATCCGGCGGAAGCGCGCCAGCCCCGCCTGACCCGTGAGGATGCGCAGCGGCGTGACGGCCAGCGCCACCAGCAGCAGGCGCAGCGCCCACAGCCCGCTCTGCCGCACCGCCTCGGCCACCGGCTCCACCCCCAGCCCGCCGCTCAGGCCCAGCCAGACCATCCAGCCGAGCGGGACCAGCCCCAGCGCGAACACCACTGGCTTCGCCCAGCGCGAGGACAGCGCCAGCGCGACCGGTCCTTTCGACACGGCGGCCATCTCAGTAGTTCTTCCGCAGATCCATGCCGGCGTAGAGCGACGCCACCTCCTCGCCATAGCCGTTGAAGGGCAGCGTCTTGCGGCGGGAGAACTCGCCGACGCGGCGCTCCGTCGCCTGACTCCAGCGCGGGTGGTCGACCTCCGGGTTCACGTTCGAATAGAAGCCGTACTCGCGCGGCTGCGAGCGGTTCCAGGAGGTTGGCGGCTGATCCTGCGTCAGGGTGATGCGGACGATCGACTTGATCGACTTGAAGCCGTACTTCCACGGCACGACCAGCCGCACCGGCGCGCCGTTCTGGTTGGGCATCGTCTCGCCGTACATGCCCACCGCCAGGACGGTCAGCGGGTGCATGGCCTCGTCCATGCGCAGCCCCTCGACATAGGGCCATTGCAGCACCGGATACTTCAGGCCGGGCATCTGGGAGCGGTCGGCCAGCGTCTGGAAGGCGACGTATTTGGCGTTGCCGGTCGGGTCCACGCGCTTCAGCAGCTCGGCCAGCGGGAAGCCGACCCAGGGGATGACCATCGACCAGCCCTCGACGCAGCGCAGGCGGTAGACGCGCTCCTCCAGCGGGAAGGACAACAGATCCTCGATGCCGAAGGTGGTGGGCTTCCCGACATCGCCGTCCACCGCGATCTCCCACGGGCGGGTGCGCAGTGTGCCGGCGTTTTCGGACGGGTCGGTCTTGTCCGTCCCGAACTCGTAGAAATTGTTGTAGCTGGTCGCCGACTTCATCGGAGTCTGGGCGTCCATCTTGGGGTCCTTCGGGCTGACCGTCAGCGGGGCCTGGAAGGGCGCGGCCAGCGCCGGACCCGGCAGCCCCCCCGTGCCGCCGAGCGCCAGGGCCGCCCCACCCGCGATGCCTCCGGCGATGATGGAGCGCCGGGACAGGAACAGGCCGCGGGGCGTCACCTCGTTCTCGCTGGCTTGCGACGCGCTCCGGACTTTGATGAGCATGAACACTCTCCACAGGAAAGCCGCCGGGAGGCGACAGCGCCCCCCGTCCCTCATCTAGCCTTGGTCGCCGCTCCCGGCAAATCAAGCGCGGGACACGAGTTCGTGAGCGTGACGTGAGGTCAGTCCTCCGGAACCGTCGTGACGGCGCCGCTTTCCGAGGATTTGAGGATCGTCTCGATCAGCCGGTGGACCTTCAGCGCCTCCCGCCCGGACACGCGCGGCTGGCCGCCGCGGTCGAGCGCGTCGAGGAAGTCGGCCAGGACAGCGCGGTGGTGGGCGTTGGAGAAGGCCATGGGATCGGCGCCGCCGCCCAGCGTGCCCGCCGTCTCCCCGGCCTGGACCGTCCCGCCGGAGCGCAGCTGCACCTCCAGCCGGTCGCCGGTCAGCAGGGCGGAGCCGGCGGTGCCGGCGATCTCGATGCGCTCCGGATAGCCGGGATAGGCCGCGGTGGTGGCGTCCACCGTGGCGAGCAGCCCGCCGTCGTAGCGCAGGGCAGCGCACACCACGTCCTCGGTGTCGATGGGGCGCAGGCCGCTGGTGTTGGCGAAGGCGGCGACCTCCCGCGGCAGGCCGAGCAGGCTGACATAGAGGTCCAGCGTGTGGATGGCCTGGGTCAGCAGCACCCCGCCGCCGTCCCGCGCCTTCATGCCGCGCCCCGGCTGGGCGTAATAGGCGTCGTCGCGCCACCAGCGCACCACGACGGAGGCCGACAGCGGACGGCCCAGCGTCCCGTTGCGCAGCAGCTCCGCCAGCCGTTCGGCGGCGGCGCGGAAGCGGTGCTGGAGCATGACGCCGAGCGTCAGCCCGGCGCGCTCCATGCTCTCCACCACGGCGCGGCAGCCGGCAGGCGTGGCGTCGAGCGGCTTTTCCAGCAGCACATGCTTGTCGGCGGCGGCGCAGCGGGCGACGAGGTCGGCGTGGGTGTCCGGCGGGGTCAGCAGCAGGACGGCGGAGACGGTGGGATCGTCGAGGATCGCCTCCGCCCGGTCCACCGCCGGCAGACCGAAGCGCGCCGCGAAGGCGGTGCGGCGCTCGGCCGACGGGCTGAAGCAGCCAGCCACCTCCACCCGCTCCGCCAGATCCAGCAGGCTCTGGGCGTGTGGCGTCGCCGCCATGCCCAGCCCGATCACGCCGACGCGGCGCCGCATCCGGTTCAGCCCTGGGCCAGGGCGGAGGCCTCGCGGGCCAGCCGCTCGATCTCGGACCAGCGGCGCTCCTTCACGGCGTCGGCCGGGGTCAGCCAGGTGCCGCCGAGCGCGAAGACGTTGGGGAGCGACAGGATCTCCTTCACATGCTCCGCCTTGAGGCCGCCGGTCGGGCAGAAGCGGATCTCCGGCATCAGCGGCGCCATGCCGCGCAGCGCCGGGGCGCCGCCGTTCAGCATCGCCGGGAAGAACTTCAGCTCGCGGAAGCCATGCTCCATGGCGATCAGCGCCTCGGTCACGGTGGCGATGCCCGGCAGATAGGGCAGGCCGGCGGTCTTGGCGGCCTCCGCCAGACGGTCGGTCAGGCCGGGGCTGACGACGAAGCGGGCGCCGGCGTCGCGGGCCTGGGCGAACTGCTCCGGCCGGATCAGCGTGCCGAGGCCGACCAGGGCGCCCGGAACGCGGGCGGCGATGGCCTCCGCGCAGGCCAGAGCGGCGGGGGTGCGCAGCGTCACCTCCAGCGTGGTCAGGCCGCCGGCGACCAGCGCCTCGGCCAGGGCGACCGCGGTGTCCGGCTCGTCGAGGACGAGGACCGGGACGATGCGCGGGCCGGACAGGGAGGGTTCAAGACGCGGGTGGGTCATGTCAGGGCCTCGGCAGGAGAGAAGTAGAGTGGGGTGGCGAGCCGCATGTCGTCGATGGTCAGCAGCAGGCCGTCGATGTGGTCGCCGAGCGCCTTCACCGCGCGGTCGGGGTCATGGTCCGCGATGGCGGTGACGATGGCCTCGTGCTCGGCGATGACGGTCGCCAGGCGGCCGGGATAGGGAAGGGTCATGTGGCGGCAGCGGTCGATCTGCACCTTCACCTGCTGGGTGATCGGCCAGAAACCGGGATAGCCGGCGATGTCGGCGATCAGCGCATGGAACGCCTCGTCCGCCTGATGGAAGCCGTCGGCGCAGCCCGAGGCGTCCACCTCGCGCTGGCGCTCCAGATTGGCCTGGAGAGCGGCGACCTGGCTGCGCGTCGCGCGTTCCGCCGCGAAGCGGACGGTCGCCTGCTCCAGCGTCTTGCGGATCAGGTTGGCCTCCGGCAGGGCGGCGATCGGGATGCGCGCCACGAAGGTGCCCGACTGCGGAAAGACCTCCACCAGACCCTCGTCGGCCAGCCGCAGGACCGCCTCGCGCACCGGGGTGCGGCTGACGCCGAAGGCTTCGGCCACCAGTTTCTCCACGATCGGGTCGCCCGGCTTGCGGGCCAGCGACACGATGTCGGCCCGCAGGTCGCGGTAGATGGCCGCCGCCGCCGTAGTGCCGCGCTGCGATGCGCGGGGCGGCTTGACGGCGACGGGGGTGGCGCCGGGAGCGATGGTGGCTTGGCCCGCGAGGACTTGGTCTCGTGGCATGGAGGGTCCCTCCGTCAGGGGATCAGCCGTCCAGCACGGACGCCATGGCGTCGCGCGGGATGACGGCGCCGCGGTGCTGGATGACCACGGCGGCGATGCGGTGGGCGGAGCGCGCCGCCTCCACCGGGCCGAGGCCCTTCAGGCGGGCGCTGAGATAGCCGGCGCTGAAGCTGTCGCCCGCCGCGGTGGTGTCCACGACCTTGGCGACCTTTTCCGACGGCACGGTCTCCTCGACACCGGGAGCGGAGACGATGCAGCCCGGCTTCTCCAGCTTGAGAACGATCTCCGTCACCCCGGCGCCGCGCACGCGGGCCATGGCGGTGTCGGCGTCAGCGTCGCCGTAGAGGCCGCGCAGGTCCTCGACGCCCGGCAGGGCGATGTCTGTGCGTTCGAGCATCGCGTCGTAGGCGCGCTGCGCCGTCTCGCGGTCGGGCCACAGGCGGGGGCGCCAGTTGGTGTCGAAGGCGACGCGGCCGCCGCGCTCGCGCAGGCGGTCGAGCATGGGGAACAGCACCTCCCGCCCGCGCTCGCCCCATATGGCCAGGCTGATGCCTGACATGTAGAGCAGGTCGTAGCTTTCCAGATCGGCGACCAGCGCGGGGCTGTCGGGCAGTACGAACAGGTCGCGGGCCGGTGCGGAATCGCGCCAGTAGAGGAAGCGCCGCTCGCCGCTGTCGTCCGTCTCGATCATGTAGAGGCCGGGAACCCGGTTGGCCACGCGCAGCACATGGCCGGTGCCGACGCCCTCGGCCTCCCAGGTGGCGATCATGGCGTCGCTGTTGGTGTCGTCGCCCAGCGCCGTCACGTAATCCGTTGCCACGCCCAGCCGCGCCATGTAGACGGCGGTGTTGAGGGTGTCGCCGCCGAAGCCCATGGTGAAGGTCCCGTCGGGACGGCGCACCAGTTCGATCATGCATTCGCCAAGGGCCGCAACCCGGCGCGCGGACTCACCCATCGCCATCCCCCGTCCGGCGGACAAGCCCGCCGGTTCCTGCTAAAGAGTTCGAACAACACGGGTTTTTAGTCCCGTGCCTCCTGGGGTCAAGTATACTAATATATCAATGCTGGAGGCAAGGCTTTTCGGGCGCCGGTCATGCCAAACGATGGTCATGGAGTGGACGCTGCGGCGTTTTGCTGCTGCTTCTTGCGCAGCCGCTCGCGGTGGGCGGTGTAGAGGCCGCTGGCGATGATGATTCCGGCGCCCAGGAAGGTCCAATGGTCGGGCAGCGCCCCGAAGATCAGGAAGCCCAGCAGGGTGGACCAGACGATCTGCACATAGGAGCAGGGGGCGAGCACCGACGCCTCGCCGAAGCGGTAGGCCTGGACCATCAGCCATTGCCCCATGGTGGAGACCAGCCCGATCAGGGCGCCCAGCGCCACCTCCGTCCATGTCGGCGTCGCGACGTTGAAGGGCAGCAGAACGGTCAGCACGGCAAGGCCCGTCAGGGCGGTCCAGATCAGGGTGGTGGTGGGATGCTCCTGCCCGGTCATCTTGCGGGTGATGACCACGCCGGTCGCCCAGCTCATCGCCGACAGGATGGGGAAGATGGCCGCCGGCTGGAAGGCCGCCCCGCCGGGCCGGATGACGATCAGCACGCCGAGCAGCCCGACCAGCACCGCCGCCCAGCGGCGCGGCCCGATCTTCTCGCCCAGCACCAGGATCGACAGCACCGTGACGAAGACCGGCGAGACGTAGCTGGTCGCCGCCGCTTCCGCCAAGGGCAGATAACGCATGCCCATGATGAAGAACAGCGCCGACCCCAGCATCCCCAGAGCGCGCAGCACCTGCAGACCGGGGCTGGCGGTCTTCATCACCGGCGGACCGCCGCGGATCATCAGCGGCAGCAGCAGCGTCGTGAAACCGACGTAGCGCATCCAGCCGATCTCGATGGAGGGCAGCGTCTGGGACAGATACTTCGCCGTCGCGTCGGAGCAGGAGAAGAAGAAGACCGCGGCGACGACCATCAGAATCCCGCGGACGGGATCGTCGCGGCGTTCGCTCCCGTAGGACGGCACGGTCTGGGCAGCGGACACCCCTTCCGGGGGGCGGGAGCAGTCGGGCATGGCCGGAGGGTGTTTCCAGGCAGGAGGGCAGCAAGCGGAAGGATGGCCCGGGTCCAGTGCCGGGTTAACCGTCAGGTTACTGATATATCATGCCTGGGAACAATGGTGCGGAGCGTCATGGCAGCCATACGGCCCGGCCCCGTGAATCCACAACACGGGCCCGTGGGTCAGCCGTCCCCGCGGTCGATGGCGGCGGGGCCGCGCAGGGCCGAGGTGACAGCGGGCGCCGGGCGCAGCAGGGGCGTCGGCGGGTTGATCGGCAGATCCATCAGGCCGCGGCGGGCGGCGTTGCGCTCCAACTCGTAATCGGGATCGGGGAAGCGTTGCAGAAGCGTCTCGTAGGTGTCGCGCGCCGCGGCGGGGCAGCCCAGGATGCGGAACGCCTCGCCTTGCCGCAGCAGGGCGCCGGCTTCCGTCCCGCGATGGTAGGAGACGAGGCTGGCCGCCACGGCGAACCAGCGGTCATAGGCGGTCCACAGCGCCTCGACCGTCGGCCCTTCGCACCGTCCGGCCTCCACCGCCGCCTCCAGCGCCTGTCGGTAGGCGGTGTCGGGGGGCGGGGAGGTCATCGCGCAGCCGCCCGCCAGCAGGAGGGCGCCCGCAAGGACGGTTCCGGCAATCGCCTGTCGGTTGCGGGTCGGCATCGGTTCCTCTCCCCCGTTCGCATCCTCTCGCCACCAGTGAAATACAACCGGGTTAAAGCCCGGTTCAAGCCTGTGGGGTGGCGTGCGCCGATGTGCGGCGTTGCGGGCAACTCGGGAGGAAAATGCTTCGAATTTCGAGGCAAAGAGCAGCCAAGAATCTACGTCTTAACGGATATTAAAAGTCATATAAAAGCGGGCCGTAACATTATCCCTTGAGGTAAGCCGAATGGTTGACTCGCGGTACAGGAAGGCTATTACCTGAGGGTGTGAGAAAATAAAGCACTCGGAATTAAGGAAAATTTTAAGTGCCTTGTCCTCCCGCTCTCTAGTTGAAACCCCTGTTGCGGAGAATCCCATGCGCGCTGTCCTGGTTGAACCGAACCCCCTGATCGCCGACGCGCTCGGCCGTCAGCTCGGCATGGGGAAGATCCGCTACGACCGCCAGGATTGGGCGGGGCTGGAGGAACTGCTGCAGGAGCAGGGTGCGGACGGGTTGGGCTATGACGCCATCGTCCTGGGCAGCGTCGACGACCCGGCGCGCTGCGTGGCGGCGTTGCGCGCGCATCAGGTCGGGGCGGCGATCCTCTGCCTGCTCGACCGGCGCTGCGTGACGACGACGGTGGAACTGCTGCACGCCGGGGCCGACGACGTTCTGGTTAAGCCGGTGGTCAGCGCCGAGGTGCGGGCGCGCATCGAGGTGGCGCGGCGGCGCTCGCGCGGCCTGCTGAGCAACGCGGTGCGGGTGGGCCGGCTGACGGTGTTTCTCGACGGGCGCGACCCGGAGGTCGGCGGCGAGCGGCTGCGGCTCAGCCAGCGCGAGCACGCCATCCTCGGCGTCCTGGCCGCCCACCACCGCCGCGTGGTGTCCAAGGAGCACATCTACGACGAGGTCTATGGCCTGTCCGGCGCCGACCCGCTGGACAAGGTCATCGACGTCTACATCTGCAAGCTGCGCAAGAAGATCGCCGAGGCCACCGGCGGCTCCCGCTACATCGAGACCGTCTACGGACGCGGCTACAAGTTCGAGGCCCCGCCCGAGCATGAAGAGGCCGTTCCGGCCGCCGCACCCGCCACCGCCGCCCGCCGCTTCCCGGCCATCCCCTTCGCCGCGTCCGGCCTGCACCCCGGCTGTCTCGTCGCCGCCGAGTGACGGCGCCTTATTTCAGAATCCCGCCTTACGCTCCGCTTCCGATATTTTGCCTCAAACACTTTGAAAGACGCCATGGCCGCGGCCCTTCGGGGCACGACGGCTGAGCCGCTTTGCGCGGTCGCCGCATTTTTATAAAATGCGCGATTACTTTTAAAAGATGCCCATCTTTGAAAGACGAATGCGTCACCCTGAAAATGCTGCGGTTTTTTACTCCGGTTTAAACGGGGTCGGTCACAGTCGAATGGTCGGTTGCGCGCCCATAAACACCAAGTGGGAAGGCCCGCGCAGCCCGGCCCCAGCGTCAGAAAGGCGCTCTGCATCTCGCGAATGGAGATACACATGGCCTCGATCATGACCAACACCTCGGCGATGACCGCGCTGCAGACGCTGCGCCGCGTGACCGACGATCTGGCGACCACCCAGGATCGCATCTCGACCGGTCTCAAGGTCAACAACGCCAAGGACAACGCCGCCTACTGGTCCATCGCCACGACCATGCGCGCCGACGTCGCCGGCTTCAAGGCGGTGAAGGAATCGCTGGAACTGGGTTCGGGCACGACCAACACCGCGTCGGTGGCGTCCAAGAACATCGTCGAGAACCTGCAGACGCTGAAGGCCCGCGTCATCGCCGGCCAGACCAACGGCGTCGACAAGTCGCTGATCCAGAACGACATCGACCAGCTCGTCAAGCTGGTGAAGGGCGCCGCCGCCGACGCCTCCTTCAACGGCGACAACCTGCTGCGCATCACCTACTCCAATGACGGCACGGCCAAGGACCAGAACGTCGACATCCTGGCGTCGCTGAGCCGCAGCGCCGGCACCGTCGATCCGAGCTACATCAGCTTCCAGCGCCAGGACATGCAGGTCACCTCGATCGTCGGCAAGGCCACGATCGAGCAGCAGGTGGACTCCACCAACGACCTGAAGGCCAGCGTCGGCATCGCCATCGGTGCGCCGGACACCACCTTCATCGACGGCCAGAACCTGGGCCTGGGCAACCTGACCCTGAACGTCACCAACGAGGCGGGCACCAAGACCGCCGTGACGGTGGACCTGTCGGGCATCGACTACACCACGGACCTGGCGACCACCCAGGGCCTGATCGAGACCGCGGTCAACGCGGCCCTGACCACGGCCGGCGGCGACTTCCAGGTGGCCTTCAACGGCGACAAGCTGGAATTCACCGACCAGGACCTGAACACCGACGGCAACTTCACTGCCAAGGTGGACAGCCTGTGGGTCGGGTCGAAGGAAAGCGACGCCTTCGGCGGCCTGGCCGACCTGACGCAGATCGACGTGACCTCCAACGCCACCAAGTCGCTCGAGGTCATCAACGGCCTGCTCGACAAGGCCATCGGCAAGGCTGCGGTGATCGGTTCCATTGAGAACCGCGTGTCGGTGCAGAACGACTTCGTGTCGAAGCTGACCGACTCGATGAACAAGGGCATCGGCTCCCTGGTGGACGCCGACATGAACGAGGAATCGAGCCGCCTGCAGGCCCTCCAGGTCCAGCAGCAGCTCGCCACCCAGGCGCTGTCGATCGCCAACCAGGGTCCGCAGAACATTCTCTCGCTGTTCCGCTAACCCGGTCCGGCCGGCGTCCCGCTCCCGACGGGGCGCCGGCCATTTTTTCCATTCGTCTCCAGCCCAAGCCCCATTCCGGCGCCCCCGTGCGCGTTGCATAAGGTGCGACCATGAGCATCGCCGCCTACCAGCAGACGATGGCCGAGTGCGAAGACCCGCGCCGCATCGAATATCTGGTCTTCCTCCGCATCACCCTGGATCTGGAGGCCAACCGCGACGCCGGCTGGCGGTCGGCGGCGCTGAAGGACGCGCTGTGGCGCAACCTGGAACTTTGGAACACGCTGCGCGCCGACCTTCTGGAGGACGGCAACGCGCTGCCCGAGGCGCTGCGCGCCGGGCTGGTCTCGCTGTCCTTCTCGGTGGCGCGCCAGACCACTCAGGTGTTGCGCGGCGAGGCCGACGCGGGCGTGCTGATCGACATCAACCGGTCGGTCATGCGCGGCCTGCAGGGTGTGGCCCGCACGGAGGCCCCCGCCGCGATGGAGGCGTCCTATGGCGCTTAAGCTCCGCCTCAAGCCCTGCGAGCGCGTGGTCATCAATGGCTGCGTCGTGCAGAACGAGAACCGCCGCTACACGCTGACCGTCAGCAACTTCGCCCAGATCATCCGCGGCAGCGACATCATGCAGGAGGACGAGGCCGACACCCCGGTCCGCCGCGCCTATTTCGTGATCCAGAGCATGCTGCTGGACCCCCAGGCCGCGGAACAGTACGGCGGCGTCGTCGCCGGCATGATGGCCAAGCTCTACACCGCCTTCCTGCATCCGGAGATGCAGGACCGCATCATGCAGGGGATGCGCAACGTCAGCGACCGCGACTACTACAAGGCGCTGGCCTGCCTGCGGCCGGTGATGGCCTACGAGGACGGGCTGCTGAACGCGCAGCGCACCCCGCGGGACGAGCGCGCCCCCGAGACTCGCGTGGAGGCGTGACCGCCATGCCCGCACCCATCCAGGGATTGACCGGCGGCGTGTCCGGCGTCAACGGCGAGCGCGGAACCGCCAGCGCCGACCTGATCGCCGAAGCCCGCCAGCGCCAGGCCGACCGCCTGCGCGCCGCCCAGGCCGAAGCCGTCAAGGCCACCGAGGTGGTCGAGGAAACCCGCGCGCCGGCGGAATCCGACAACGGCCGCCGGCCCGACCCCATCCCGCCCTACCGGGTCAACCTCGACCCCGGCACGGGCCGCCTGTCCACCGAGGTGCTCGACACCCACACCGGCGAGGTGATCCTGCGCATCCCGCCCTCCTACGCTGACCCGGCGGAGGACGCGGCCGAGGAGCGCGGGCGGCCGAAGGCCCCGGAGGTGACGGCATGAGCACGCTCCAGGATTATCGCCAGATCGTCCGCAATCAGGACCGCTACGACGCGATGATCCGCTCGCGGCCCGACGTGAAGCGCAACATCGCCTATTTCGAGGCCAACATCGGCAAGATCTCCAGCGCCGAGGAGCTGCTGAAGGACGACAAGCTCTACCGCTTCGTCATGGTGGCCTTCGACCTGGAAAGCCAGACCTACGCGCGCGCCCTGATCCGCAAGGTGCTGGACCAGGGGGTGAAGGACCCGGAGGCGTTGGCCAACCGCATGAACGACGCCAAGTTCAAGGAGATGGCCACCGTCCTGTCCTTCAAGGAGACGGGCGGCGCCACGCTGAAGGAGCCGGCGATCGTCAAGGCCATCGTCGACCGCTACGTCGACGTGTCGCTGGAGGTGAAGGCGGAGGAGAGCAATCCCGCGGTCCGTCTGGCGCTCTACTTCGACCGCAAGGCGTCGCGCATCACCAATTGGTATCAGGTGATGGCCGACCGCGCACTGCAGAAGGTGGTCTTCACCGCGCTCGACATTCCCGAGCAGTCGGCGCTGGGCGATCTAGACCGGCTGGTCGACAAGCTGAAGAAGCGCTTCGACATCGCCGACTTCAAGGACCCGGCCAAGCTCGGGAAGTTCCTGGACCGCTTCTCGGCCATGTACGACCTGAAGAACGGCGCGCCCGCCGAGGCCTCCGCCACGTTGCCCTACATCGGGCCGATCAACAGCCGCGGACGCTCCTCGATCATCGCCATCGACCCGTCCATCACCATGTCGCTGCTGAACTTCCCACGCTTCTGAGCGGCGGAATTTCGGCGGACGGAATTTCGGGAGACTGGCTGTGCAGCCGAGCCGACAGGCCAGGCCGCCGGGCGCGTGGCCGCACGTCGTGGCCCTGCTGCCCGGCCCGGACGACCGGGACGAGGACACCGCCCGCGACTCCCTTCATATCCTGCCGATGACGATCCTGCCGCTGGAGACTCCGGGCCTGCGCCGGGCGCGGTTGATCAAGAACGTCCGGCTCCAGACGGTGGTGGAGCTGTTCAACGACGTCCACGCCGGCAGCGGGCAGGTGATGCCCAGCCAGTTGCCGCTGCATTTCGGCAATCGCTCGCCCGAGCTGGACCGCGACCTGCTGATGATCGGGCAGATCGCCCAGGCCGCCAGCTTCGACGTCTATTCCCTGCGCATCGAGCTGCGCCGCCTGAAGATCGCGGTGGACGAGCACGCCGCCCTGCGCCTGTCCCAGCGCCGCCGCGAGCAGCTGACCCGCTACATGCGCGTCTTCACCCGCCCGCTGATCGAAAGCGTCTACGGCAGCGACGACGTGCAGGTGCAGAATGTCGAGGATCTGATCCGCCTGTTCGCCGAGCCCGATCTGGCGGAGGTGCGCCGCCGGCTCACCATGATGGCCGACCGGCTGGACATCGCCATGGCCGACATCCCGGCCTTCCTGGAGGAGTACGGCGACATCTTCCTGTCGCTGGCCTATTTCAAGCAGTGCCTGGACGAGATCGTCCCCGACGTGCAGGCCTTCCTGGCCTGGATGGACGCGGTGCGCGGCTTCAGCGAGGTCCGCCGCGACGCCCGCCACGCCCGGATGCTCGACGAGGTGGGCCGCGACCTGACGGAGATCGCCGCCTCGATCACCGGGCGGTTCGAGAGCTTCGACAACCGCTCCAAGGATTTCTGGCGCAACATCAACGCCCAGAGCTTCCGCAGCATCCGCGACCTGATCACCAACCACCACGTCACCATCGGCGGGGTTCTGTGCGGGCTGGCGGTGAAGATGGCCTTGTGGAAGGCCCGTTTCTCCAGCGGCGGCGGCCCGGTGCGCCGCTTGGAGTTCATCCGCTCCGAAATCCTGCCGGGCCTGTCCCACATCCGCTCCCTGGAACGCTCGGCGCGGAGCGGGGGGCGGTAAGGCCCCCCAATCTCCCAATTTTCTGGCTTCTCTACCCGCGCCGCGCGGCGAGCTGGAGGGCGGTGGCCGCCGCGGCGACGGCGATGCCCAGACCGGTCACGGCGGTCCAGCCCCCAGCGTTCCAGGCCAGCGTCGCGGCACTCGACCCCAGCGCGCCGCCCAGGAACATACCGCCCATGAAGATGGTGTTCAGCCGGGCGCGGGCTTCGGGCCGCAGGGCGTAGACGATGTGCTGGTTCGACACCAGCGCTGCCTGAACCGCGAAGTCGAGCAGGATCACCCCGGCGACCAGCCCAGCGACCGACGTCCACAGCCCGAACAGCAGCCAGGAGGCGAGCGTCAGCACGGTGCCCAGCAGGATCACCCGGTGCGGCCCGCTGCGGTCGGCGATCCGACCGGCCAGCGGGGCGGCCAGGATGCCGACCGCGCCGACGATGCCGAACAGCCCCGCGGCGTCGGCGCCCAGGCCGAAGCGCGGCTCGGCCAGACGCAGCGCCAGGATGGTCCAGAAGGTCGTGAAAGCGGCGAACAGCAGCCCCTGGGTGACGGCGGCCAGCCGCAGGGCCGGGAACTCCCGCCACAGATGGACCAGCGAGCGCATCAGCACCGGGTAGCGCAGGCTGGTGTTGGGCGATGTGGCGTTCGGGTGGCTGCGCGGCAGCATGACGGCCATCAGCGCGGCCGCAGCCAGCGCCAACGGCACGGCCAGCCAGAACATGGCCCGCCACCCCTCGTGCGTCCCGACGAAGCCGGCCAGCGTGCGGCTGAGCAGGATGCCGGTCAGCACTCCCGACATGACGGTTCCCACCGCCGCCCCGCGCCGCTGCGGCGAGGCGAGATGGGCGGCGAAGGGGACGATCTGCTGCGCGACCGTCGCCGACACGCCGAGCAGCAGCGAGGCGGCGACCAGCAGGGCGGGACCCTGCGCCAGCGCCGTCGCGACCAGCGCCGCGGCGAGCAGCAGGAACTGCCCGACGATCAGCCGACGCCGCTCCACCAGATCGCCCAGCGGCACCAGCAGAAGCAGGCCGGCGGCGTAGCCCAGCTGCGTGGCGGTCGGGATCATGCCGGTCAGCTGGCCGGGCAGATCGCCTTCGATCAGGCCCAGCATGGGCTGGTTGTAGTAGATGTTCGCGACGGCCAGCCCCGCGGCGGTCGCCATCGCGAAGGTCAGCCCGCGCCCGAGCCGGGTCTGTTCCGGTGTGTGGGCTGATGTGTGGGGCATTGTGTCGGTGATGCTCATGACAGCGGTCCTTTTGCAACATCCCTTCTCCCCAGAGGGGAGAGGGCTACTGAGCCCAAGGCGATGATCTCTGAAACGGACCCTATCGCACTTTCACAATCCGCATCAGTCATGCAGAATGAAGGGCCTGTATATCGGAATATGAAGCAATGGACCTCGCCGGACTCGCCGTTCTGGTGGAAGCCGCCCAGGCCGGCAGCCTTGCCGGGGCTGCGCGGCGGCTGGGCATCTCGCCGCTGATGGCGACCCGGCGGCTGGCCGCGCTGGAGGACGCCATGGGCGTGCGGCTGATGCAGCGGACCACCCGCTCCCTCGCCCTGACGCCGGAGGGGGAGGCGATGCTGCCCTTCGCCCAGGCGATGTTGGAGAACGAGGCGGCGGCGCGGGCCAGCGTCCGCCCGTCCTCCGCCGGTGCGTCCGGGCTGCTGCGGCTGACCGCCTCCGCCGCCTTCGGGCGCAAGGTCGTGGTGCCGGTGGTCGCGGAGTTCCTGAAGGACAACCCGCAGGTCTCGGTCGATCTGCTGCTGACCGACACGGTGGTGGACATCGTCGGGCAGGGGATCGACCTCGCCATCCGCATTGCGCGTCTGAAGGACAGCGCGCTGATCGCGCGGCGGCTGGCCGACAACCCGCGGGGGCTCTACGCCACGCCCGGCTATCTGGCGGATCGCGGCACGCCCGCCGCCGTCGCCGATCTGGCGGAGCACGAGTGCCTGTGCTTGTCCGGCACGACCCACTGGAGCTTCGCGGGCGACGGGCGGGAGCGGCGAATCCGGGTGCGCGGCCGCTTCACCGCCAACTCCATCGAGGGCTTGCGGGACATCTGCCTCGCCGGGCTCGGCATCGCCGTCCTGTCCGAGTGGGACGTGCGGGAGGAGGTGGCGCGCGGCGTCCTAGTGGCGCTCACCCTGTCCGACGGGGCGTTGGAGCCGCTGGCGGTCTGGGGCGTCCACCCTTCGGCGCGCTTCGTGCCGCCGAAGGTGCGGCTGTTCATGGACGCGCTGGGGAAGGCGCTGCGCTGACCGGGGTCAGAGCCGGACGGCCGGGCGGTCCGCCGGCTGGGTGGCGTGCAACTCGTAGAGCTTCGCCAGGATTTGCGGGGCGGGCTGTTCCGCCTTGGGCGTGGGTACGTCCGCCGCGGCGTCGGTGTCCGGCGTCTTGCGGGCGAGCGCCTCCGCCAGCACGGCGGGGGACGGGCGATGGTCCGCCGGCTGTTCATGCGCCGGGCCGGCGAGGAAGGGCAGGGGCGGGGCGTTGGACGGCGCGTCCTTCGCCGGAGCCTTCGTCTCCTCCGCCCCGCCCTCCGCCAGCGTGACGAGGTGGCCCAGCGGATCGTCGCCGGTCACCGCCTCGAAGACGGCCATGGCGGCGCTGCCCAGCAGGCCAACGGGGCCGCCGAACAGGAACCCCCCGGCCAGCCGCGCCGGCAGGCCGATCCCGTCGCCGGTGGCGTGGCGGTAGATCTGCGACACCCCCGGCAGATGCTGCAGCGGGTTCACCGCGTCCAGCAGGTCCCCGAAATCCAGGCTGAGATCCGCTGCCTCCTGTTTGGTCGGGGCCTTCACGGCGTCCCGTGCGGCGGTGGTCGGGGCAAGCGCGCGGGCGGCGAGCGCGGTGGCGTTGGTCATGGGACAACTCCGGCGGGAACGGCGAGGATGCGGTCGAGGAAACGGAAGGAGTCGAGGGACGGCGTGGCGTCGTCCTTGCCCTGGCGCAGGAACTCCTCCAGCGCCGGGTTCAGCGCGACGGCGCCGTCCACCTCCGGGTCGGTGCCCTGCTTGTAGGCGCCGATGCGCACCAGCTCCCGCATGTTGTCGTAGGTGGCGGCGAGGCTCCGCGCACGGCGCAGCAGGGCGTTCTGCTCCGCCGTGTGGCAGCCGGGCAGCAGGCGCGACACGCTGCGCAGCACGTTGACGGCGGGGTAGCGCCCCTGCTCGGCGATGCGGCGGTCCAGAACGACATGGCCGTCGAGGATGCCGCGCACCGCGTCGGCGACCGGCTCGTCATGGTCGTCGCCGTCCACCAGCACGGTGAAGATGCCGGTGATGTCGCCCTGGCCCTCCTGCCCCGGCCCGGCGCGCTCCATCAGCTTGGGCAGTTCGGCGAAGACGCTGGGCGGGTAGCTCTTGGCGGTCGGCGGCTCCCCGGCGGCCAGCCCGATCTCGCGCTGGGCCATGGCGAAGCGCGTCACGCTGTCGATCAGGCAGAGGACGTGCATACCGCGGTCGCGCAACTCCTCCGCCACGGTCAGGCAGAGATGGGCGGCCTGCCGGCGCATCAGCGGCGGCTCGTCCGAGGTGGCGACGACGACGACGGAACGGGCGAGGCCGTCCGCGCCCAGATCGTCCTGGATGAACTCCTGCACCTCGCGCCCGCGTTCGCCGACCAGCCCGATCACGATGGCGTCGGCCCCGGCGTGGCGGGCGACCATCGACAGCAGGGTCGATTTGCCGACGCCGGACCCGGCGAAGACGCCCATGCGCTGGCCTCGGCAAATGGGCGTGAAGACGTCGATGGCGCGCACGCCGGTGTCCATCTTCGCCCCCACCCGGCGGCGGGCGTAGGCCGGCGGCGGGGCGGCGCGCAGCGGGCGGGCGTGGTGGCCGTTGCGCAAGGGGCCGCGCCCGTCGATCGGTTCGCCCAGCGCGTTGACGACGCGGCCCAGCCAGCCGGGGCCGGGGCGCAGCGTGAAGGCGGTGTCGTCGGTGACGGCGGCGCATCCCTCCGCCACGCCGTCGAGGTTGTCGAAGGCCATCAGCAGCGTGCGGCCCTGGCGGAAGCCGATGGTCTCGCACAGCAGCCGCTGGCCGCGCGCCGTCTCCGCCCAGCATTTGTCGCCCACCGCCAGGACGCGGCGCAGCCCCTCCACCTCCAGCGTCATGCCGGTGGCGCTGCGGATCTCGCCGCGCCAGGATCGGGTCGGCATCCGCTCGATCTCGGACAGGAGGTTGGAAAGCACGCGCATGACCGGGTCGTCTCCGCCGTGTCGGAACGGAGCGATCCTGGCACAGGGATTTTAAATCCAGTTTTAAACGCCGGGGGTCATCTTGGCCTTGCCTTGGTTTCCGGCTTTGCGATAGGGCCGTTCAAATGGATTTTAGCAATATTTCGGTGTTCCGTCTGAGCGGCGCACGCCTCGATTACTTGGCGGAGCGGCAGAAGCTGATTGCCGCCAACGTCGTGAACGCGAACACGCCCGGCTATCAGCCGAAGGACCTCAAGCCCTTCGCGGCGCTGATGGACGGCCCGCAGACGGTGGCGCCGGCGCTCACCTCGCCCATGCATCTGACCGGCTTCAACCCGTCCGGTGCGGTGCAGGAGGCGCGCAAGCCCGAGCAGTGGGAAACCACGCCGGACGGCAACGCCGTGTCGCTGGAGCAGGAGATGACCAAGGGCAGCGAGACGCGCGACGCCTTCGCCCTGACCGCCGGCCTGTTCCAGCGCAACCTGCAAATCCTGCGCGCCGCCTGGCGCGCCGGCTGACGATATTCGGAGTCCTTCCCATGCTCACCGATCCTCTGGCCGCGACGATGCGGATCGCCAGTTCGGGCCTGCAGGCGCAGGGCACCCGGCTGCGCGTGGTCGCCGAGAACATCGCCAATTCCGATTCCACCGCCATGACGGCGGGCGGCGATCCCTACCGCCGCAAGACCGTGTCCTTCGCCACCGCGATGGACCGTGCCGCCGGGTCGGAGATCGTGAAGGTCAAGCAGATCGGGCGCGACCGCAGCGACTTCCAGCTCGTCTACGAGCCCTCGCACCCCGCCGCCGACGAGAAGGGCTACGTCAAGCGTCCGAACGTCCAGCCGCTGATTGAGATGATGGACATGCGCGAGGCCAGCCGCTCCTTCGAGGCGAGCGTCAACGTGATCGAACAGTCCCGCAGCATGATGGGCCGCATGATCGACCTTCTGCGCGGCTGAGGAGACCAGAGATGATCGAACCCATCGGCCGCGCTGCCGCCGCCTACGGCCTCCACCGCGCGCCCCTGACCCAGCCGGCGCCCGCCGCATCGCTCGCCACCCCGCCCGCCGCGGCTGGCGCGGCATCGCCGTCCGCCGAGACGGCGGCGGCGTCGGAAAGCAGCTTCGGCGCCTTCCTCGACCGGCAGGTGTCGCAGGCGGTGGAGACGCTGAACGAGGGCGAGCGCATGTCCGTCGCCGCCGTCGCGGGCAAGGCCGGCACGCATGAGGTCGTGCGCTCCGTGCTCGCCGCCGAGATGACCGTGCAGACGGTCGTGTCCATCCGCGACCGCATGGTGCAGGCGTATCAGGACGTCATGCGGATGGCGATTTGAGCGCTTTCGCTCGGAAGTCTTGCCCCCACCCCGGCCCTCCCCCGCTGGGCGGGGGAGGGAGGTTTTCGCGAGGCGGCCGGCAGTTCCCTCCCCCGCCCAGCGGGGGAGGGTTAGGGTGGGGGCAAACGCTCCCCAGGAGAACCCCATGAACGAAGCCGACGTGCTGGAAGTCCTGCGCACGGGCATCTGGACGATGCTGCTGATCGCCGCCCCGCCGCTGGTCATCGCGGTCCTGGTCGGCGTGGCGATCTCGCTGATCCAGGCGCTGACCCAGGTGCAGGAGATGACGCTGACCTTCGTCCCGAAGATCGTCGCCATCCTGGTCACCACCGTGCTGGCACTGCCCTTCATGTACGGCGCCCTGACCACCTACGCCGACCGGCTGGGCAGCCTGATCGTCTCGGTGCGGTGACATGCGCCGGCTGGCCGGACTGGCGGCGCTGCTCCTGGCCGGAACCGCGACCGCCGCGGACGTGAAGCCGCCCGCGTCCCAGATCGGCACCTGGTCCACCGCCCTCTACGCGCCGCGCGTCCTGCCCGCGCGCAGCAGCCTGCCGCCGGAAGCCGCCTGCATCGACGCCATCCTGGCGGCGGAGCGCGAGGCGGGGGTGACCGACCACATGCTGCTCGCCATGGGCTTCACCGAGGCCGGGCGGATGACCGCCGACCGGCTGTTCACCGTCTGGCCCTGGACCGTCAACACCGAAGGCGCCTCCCGCTACTTCCCGACGCGGGAGGAGGCCATCGCCTTCGTGCGCGCCGCGCAGGCGCGGGGCACGCGCTCCATCGATGTGGGCTGCCTTCAGGTCAATTTGAAATGGCACCCCGACGCCTTCCCCGACCTGGAGACCGCCTTCGACCCGCGCGCCAACGCCCGCTACGCCGCGCGCTTCCTGGGCGACCTGCACCGCGCGCAGGGATCGCTCGACGCCGCCATCGCCCGCTACCACTCCGCCCAGTCGGAGCGCGGGACGGCCTACCGCGAGCGGGTCGGCGGCAACCGTCGCTGGGTGGCCGGCGCCATGAATTACCTGAAGGCGCTTGCCGCCGGTCCCCAAACCGCCGGCCCCCAAGCGGCTCCCGGCGCGCTGCCCGCCTGGGGCAAGGCGGAGCTGGGCCGGCTGTCCTTCCTGTCCAGCCTCTACGCCAACGCGGCGGTGAGACCCCTGCTGCCGGCGGCAGAGTAGCACAGACGTAAAAGCCGGTTTTACCGCGGGGCGCTAGCGTACCAACGGTGCCGCACCCTGGAGTTCCCGCATGGCTTTCACGGACACCTTCCGGAACCGGATGACCAGCCTCGGCGATGCCGGGCTGGCGAACCGCGACGTGCTGTTCGCGCTGGCCATCGTGCTGGTGCTGGCCGTGCTGTTCCTGCCGGTGCCGACCTGGTTCCTCGACCTCGGGCTGGCGCTGTCGCTGGCGGTCAGCGTGCTGATCCTGATGGTCTCGCTGTGGATTTCCCGGCCGCTGGACTTCTCCTCCTTCCCGACCGTGCTGCTGGTCGTCACGGTGCTGCGGCTGGCGCTGAACATCGCCTCGACCCGTCTGATCCTCAGCCACGGCCACACCGGCCCGTCCGCCGCCGGCCATGTGATCGAGGGCTTCAGCCAGTTCATCATGGGCGGCAACTTCGTGATCGGCGTGGTGATCTTCGCCATCCTGATCGTCATCAACTTCGTGGTCATCACCAAGGGCGCCTCCCGCATCGCGGAGGTCGGCGCGCGTTTCACGCTGGACGCCATTCCCGGCAAGCAGATGGCCATCGACGCCGACCTGTCCGCCGGCATGATCGACGACGTCGAGGCCCGCCGCCGCCGCAAGGAGCTGGAGGACGAGAGCACCTTCTTCGGCGCCATGGACGGCGCGTCGAAGTTCGTGCGCGGCGACGCGGTGGCCGGGCTGGTCATCACCGCCATCAACGTGCTGGGCGGCATGGCCATCGGCATGGCGCAGCAGGGCATGTCCTTCGAATCCGCGGCGTCGGTCTACACCATCCTGACGGTGGGCGACGGTCTGGCGACGCAGATCCCGGCGCTGGTCGTCTCGCTGGCCGCCGGCCTACTGGTGACCAAGGGCGGCAACGTCGGTTCCGCCGATCAGGCGGTGCTCGCCCAGCTCGGCGGCTATCCCAAGGCGCTGATGGTGGCGGGCGGGCTGCTCTGCACGCTGGGCGTGACGCCGGGCCTGCCGGCCGCGCCCTTCGTCCTGCTCGGCGGCGGCTTCGGCGCGGCGGGCTGGTACGCGATGCGCGGCAAGATGCGCCGCGCCGCGCTGGCCCGGCTGGAGGAGAGCCGCAAGGCCCCCACGGCCCCCACCGAGGAATCGGTGGAGGACATGCTGAAGGTGGACGAGGTGAAGGTGGAGGTCGGCAATCACCTCGTCCCGCTGATCCTTAACAAGAACGGCCCGCTGACCGGCAAGGTGAAGACGCTGCGCAAGCGCTTCGCCAAGGAGTTCGGCTTCATCCTGCCGTCGGTGCGCATCAAGGACAGCAGCTTCCTGCCGCCCAAGGGCTATGTCGTCAGCGTGATGGGCGTCGAGGTGGCGAGCGGCGAGGTGCGGCCCAAGCAGCTTCTCGCCATCGACCCGTCCGGCGGGGCGGCCCCCGACCTGCCCGGCGAGGCGACGCGGGAGCCGACCTTCAACCTCCAGGCCCGCTGGATCGACCCGGCCCGTCACGAGGAGGCCATCGCCAAGGGCTACACGGTGGTCGACCCGGAAAGCGTCATCACCACCCACCTGACCGAGGTCATCAAGGACCATCTCTCGACCCTGCTGACCTTCGCCGCCATGCAGAAGCTGCTCGACGGGCTGGGGCGGGAGTACCAGAAGCTGATCGCCGACATGGTGCCGTCGCGCATCACGCTGGTGGTGGTGCAGCGCGTGCTCCAGGCGCTGCTGGCGGAGCGGGTGTCGATCCGCAACCTGCCGGCCATCGTCGAGGCCATCGCCGAGGCGGTGAACTGGACGCGCAACATCACGCTGGTGACGGAGCATGTGCGGGCGCGGCTCGGCCAGCAGATCTGCCAGTCGCTGACAGCACCCGACGGCTTCGTTCCGGTCATCGTCCTGACTCCGCGCTGGGAGCAGGCGCTCCAGCAGAGCGTCGTGGCCGATGGCGAGGACCGCCGCTTCGCCATGCCGCCGACCCAGGTGCAGGAATTCCTGACCGCGCTGCGCATCACCATTCAGAAGCACGCCACGCCGCAGGTCTGGCCGGCGCTACTGGTCGGGGCGGAGGTGCGGCCCTTCGTCCGTTCCCTGCTGGAGCGGGTCAGCCCGATGACCCCGGTCATCAGCCACGCCGAGCTGCACCGCAAGGTGTCCGTCAAGACCATCGATCAGGTTTGAGCGGGAGGGACGGCCATGGACACGCTCGCCGACCTGCTCAGCCTGGAGGTCTACCGCGCCTTCCTGGTCTTCGCCCGCGTCGCCGCGGCGGTCAGCCTGCTGCCGGGCTTCGGCGAGCTGGCGGTGCCGCCGCGGGTGCGGCTGTGCATCGCGATCCCGGTGGCGCTGGCGCTGACCCCGACGGTGCCCGGCCTGCCCGACCGTCTGCCCCCCGACGCCGCCGTGATGCTGGAGCAGATCTTCGCGGAGACGGTGGCCGGCGCCTTCCTCGGGCTGGGGGCCAAGCTGTTCCTGGCGTCGCTCCAGGTCGCCGGCAACATCGCCGCCCAGGCGATGGGCCTCGCCAACCCCTTCGGCACCGACGCGGCGGGGTTCGAGAGCGGGTCGATCCTGTCCGGCACGCTGGTCATCGCCGGGCTGGCGCTGCTGTTCGCGCTCGACCTGCATTACCTGATGATCGACGCGCTGGTGCGCTCCTACGGAAGCTGGCCGGCGGCGACACTGCCCGATCCCGGCATGGTGGCGGGGCGCTACGCCCAGCTCGTCGGCGTCACCTTCCGGCTGGGCGTGCAGATGGCCGCACCCTTCCTGGTCTTCGGCATGATCGCCAACATGGCGCTGGCCCTGGTCAACCGGGTGATGCCCTCCATGCCCGTCTATTTCGTCGCCACCCCGGCGATGGTCGGCGGCGGGATGCTGGTCTTCCTGGTGACGGCCGGCGCCATGGTCACCGCCACGCTGGCGGCGCTGGCCGGCTGGCTCGGCGGACGGTGAGGGGGCGGCGATGTCCGACGGTCAGGACGAGGAACAGAAAACCGAGGAGCCGACCGAGAAACGGCTGCGCGAGGCGATGGACAAGGGCGACGTCCCCCGCGCCCGCGACGTCGGTCTGGCCGCCACCATGGCGGCGGCCTGGCTGATCGCCGCGGCCGGCGGGCCGCTCGCCGCCTCCCGCATCGCCGAGGTGCTGCTGCCGCTGATCGAGAATCCGAACGACATCCGGCTCGACGGCGGTCCCTACGACGTGATGAACAGCCTGCGCTGGCTGATCGGCGGGGTGGCGGTGGCGATGCTGCCGGTGCTGGGCCTGCTGGTCGGCGGGGCGGTGGTGTCGGCGGTGGGGCAGGGGCCGCTGCTGGCGGCGAGCGACCGCATCCGGCCCAAGCTGTCGCACCTGTCGCCGCTCAGCGGCTGGCGCCGCATCTTCGCGCGCCACGCGCTGGTCGAATTCGTGAAGAGTCTCGTGAAACTGGCGATCATCGCCTGCGCCGTCTGGTTCGCCGTGGCGCCCTACATCGATTGGACGGAGGGGATCGTGGGCATGGACGTTGCGGCGCTGCCCGACCTGCTGCGGGATCTGACCCTGCGGCTGCTGCTGGCCGTCCTCCTGGCGACGGTGGTGATGGCCGCCGTGGACGTGCTGTGGAACCGGCTGGAATGGCGGCGCCGCCTGCGCATGACCTTCCAGGAGCTGAAGGACGAGTTCAAGCAGACCGAGGGCGATCCCCATCTGAAGGCGAAGCTGCGCGAGATCCGGCGCGACCGCTCGAAGCGCCGCATGATGGCGAACGTGCCGCGCGCCACCGTGGTCATCGCCAACCCGACCCATTTCGCGGTGGCCCTGGAATACGACCGCTCCAAGATGCCGGCGCCGGTCTGCCTCGCCAAGGGGGCCGACCTCGTGGCGCTGCGCATCCGCGCGGTGGCCGAGGAGAACGGCGTGCCGGTGATCGAGAACCCGCCGCTGGCCCGCGCCCTTTACGCCGCGTCGGAGGTCGACGCGGTGATCCCGCTCCAGCATTACCAGGCGGTGGCGGAGGTGATGATGTATGTGCTGCGCCTGAAGAACGGTGGGGCCGCGCAGCCGGCGCAGCGGGCGTAGTGCGGCGGGCGTGATGAGGCGGAGGCCGGATGGTTGGGAATTCAGCTTAATGTCTTCTCAACGGGTTTGGCGGTAGACGAAGGAACTCCTCCCCTTCCGCGGCGCATCACGGCAATGAGTGACAGCGACGACCTGTTCGAGATGTACCGCTCCGACCGCGCCGCCTCCGGCGCGCTGAAGGGGGAGGCGCTGGCCGCCGCGCTGGCCGACAACGTGCGGCGCAGCTTCGCCGAGATGGACCGGCTGATCGCGGAGGTGACCCAGGCGCTGGCCCAGGCCCGCTACGCGCTGCGCCTCGCCCCTGCGGTGGTGGACCGCGGCAGCTACCTCCAGCACGACCGCTCGTCCGAGAGTTTCCGCGACTACCTGCGCCTGTGGAGCCACCGCCGCGCCGAGGCGGGCAGCGGCGGCATGCATTGGGAAGCGAAGATCCTGGTCACCGACAGCCGCCGCCGCACGGCGGAACTCGGGCTGGGCGTGGCCGTCGAATGGCCGACGGCGGACCGCGCCGCCGATTGCGCCTTCGTGGAGTTCTGGACGACCGGCCAGGGGGTGAACTTGCCCTCCGAGGGCCGCAACTTCCAGCGCGCTTTGGTCGCCTGCCTGCGGCGGCTGGAAGAGGCGGGGGAGATCACGCCCGCCGTGAAGCGCTGATCGCGGCAGCCAGGCGGCTGTCACCTTTCTTCACCGTTCGAACCCTCACCGCTCGAACTTCGTCGCCATGATGATCGACGAGGTCGTCCGCTCGATGCCGTCGATGGCGCCGATGCGGTCGATCAGCGCATCCATCTCCTCCATGGTCCCGGTCCGCACCACGGCGATCAGGTCGTGCGCGCCGCTGATGGCATGGAGCGCCCGCACCTCCGGAATCCGCTTCAGCGCCTGGACCACCGCGGCGGTCAGCTTGGGCGACAGGTTGATCGAGACATGGGCGCGGATCATCCGGCGCGCCGTCTCGTCCGACAGCCGCACCGTGTAGCCGGCGATCACCCCGCGCTCCTCCAGCCGCTGGATGCGGCTCTGCACCGTGCTGCGCGACACGCGCAGGCGGCGGGCCAGAGCGGCGGTGGGCTCCCGCGCGTTGTCCTGAAGCGCGTCGAGAAGATGCTGATCCAGCTCATCCATCATATCGCCGGCCTTTCAGTCAATCCGCCGATCAATATCAGGCGTTTCGGCACCCTGCACCCTGCACATCGACAGGCCGTCCGGTCAAGATTGCGTCATAACGACGCAAGCCAACGAACAGGGGGTACGGGACGATGCGCGACATTCTTCTGATGGGCGGCGGCAAGATCGGCGAGACCATCGGCGATTTCCTGAAGGCCACGGGCGATTACCGGGTGACCGTCGCCGACCGTTCGGCGGATGCGTTGGAGCGGCTGCCGACGCACCTGCGGATGGAGACGCGCGTGGTGGACGCCGCCGACCCCGCCGATCTCGCCGACGCGATGCGCGGCAAGTTCGCGGTGCTGAGCGCGCTGCCCTATCACCTGACGGTCGGCGTGGCGGAGGCGGCTCGGGCCGCCGGCACCCATTACCTCGACCTGACGGAGGACGTGGCGAGCACACGGCGCGTCAAGGAACTGGCGGAGGGCGCGCCTTGCGCCTTCATCCCGCAATGCGGGTTGGCGCCGGGCTTCATCTCCATCGTCGCCAACGACGTGGCCTCGCGCTTCGACACGCTGGACACGGTGCGGATGCGCGTCGGCGCCCTGCCGAAGTATCCGTCCAACGCCCTGAACTACAACCTGACCTGGAGCACCGAGGGCGTCATCAACGAGTATCTGGAGCCCTGCGAGGCCATCGTCGAAGGCCGCCTCGTCTCCGTCCCGCCGCTGGAGGAGCGCGAGGAATTCTCCCTCGACGGCGTGCTGTACGAGGCGTTCAACACCTCGGGCGGGCTGGGCACGCTGTGCGAGACGCTGGCGGGGAAGGTGCGGACGCTCAACTACCGCTCCGTCCGCTATCCGGGGCACCGCGACCTGATGAAGGCGCTATTGCACGACCTGCGGCTGGGCAGCCGGCGGGAACTGCTGAAGGACATTCTGGAGCACTCGATCCCGGCGACCCTCCAGGACGTCGTGCTGATCTTCGTGACGGTGACCGGGACGAAACGGGGACGGCTGCTCCAGGAAACCTACGCCAACAAGATCTACGGGCGGGAGATCGGCGGCACCTTCTACAACGGCATCCAGATCACCACCGCGTCGGGCATGTGCGCCGTGCTCGACCTGCTGGCCGACGGCACGCTGCCGCAGCGGGGCTTCGTGAAGCAGGAGGAGGTGGGCTACGCCGACTTCATCGCCAACCGCTTCGGGCGCAACTATGCGATGACCGACGCGGCACCCCAGCAGGGCGCCCAGCAGGGGGTGGGGCGCGCCGCCTGAGCGGGTGCCTCACCAACCCCACCGGGCCGCGCCTCAGATCACCTCGCGGGCGCGGCCCTTGAAGACGGTGGCGGCGATCTTCAGGGCGTCGGGGGTGCCGCGGGCCAGCGCCTCGGTGAAGTGCAGGGCCTGCTTGGCCTGAATCTTCGGCGGCATTGGCGGCTCGTTGGTGTCGACGAGGCAATCCACCACCACCGGTCCGGGATGGGCGAGGGCGGCGTCCAGCGTGGCGCCGCAGTCCTTCGGATCGGTGATGGTGAAGCCCCGGCCGCCGCAGGCCTCCGCCACCTTGGCGAAATCGATGGGCTGGAGGTCGCAGACATACTCGGGGTTGCCCAGCATGGCGATCTGCTCCCACTTGATCTGGCCGAGCGAATTGTTGTTGTTGATGATGACCTTGATCGGCAGCTTGTACTTCACCGCCGTGGCGAAGTCGGCCATCAGCATGGAAAAGCCGCCGTCCCCGACATAGGCGACCACCTGCCGTCCGGGATGGGCGAGCTGTGCGGCGATGGCGTAGGGAACGCCCGGCGCCATGGTGGCGAGGTTGCCGGACAGGGAATGCATCTGGCCGCGCCGCGCCGGAATCTGCCGCGCCCACCAGGTGGCGATGGTCCCGCTGTCGCAGGCGACGATGGCCGTGTCCGACAGGCGCTTGCCCAGCTCCCACGCGACGACCTGCGGCTTCATCGGCAGGTCGGGGCGGGTGCCGCGCTCCTCCATCAGCTTCATCCACTCCGCCTTGCCCACCTGCGCCGTCTTCAGGAAGGAGCGGTCCTCGTGCCGCCGCACCCGCTCGGTCAGGATGTCCAGCGCCAGCCCGCAGTCGCCGACCAGCCCGGCCTCCACCGGGTAGCGCAGGCCAATGCGCGCCGCGTCGATGTCGATCTGGATGGCGCGGGCCTGCCCCGGCTTCGGGTAATACTCGATGTAGGGGAAGGTCGAGCCGGCGATCAGCAGCGTGTCGCAGGTCTCCAGCGCCTCCTGCGAGGGAGCGGTGCCGAGCAGCCCGACCTGACCCGTCGTGAAGGGGCTGTCGTCCGGCACTGCGGCCTTGCCCAGCAGCGCCTTGACGATCACCGCCCCCAGCGTGTCGGCCAGCCGTTCGAGTTGGTCGGTCGCCTTCAGCGCGCCCTGGCCGGCCAGGATGACGATGCGCTTGCCGGCGTCGAGGATCTCCACGGCGCGGCGGGTCTGCGCCTCCGACGGGACGGGAAGCTGGGGGGCGAACAGGGCGGTGTTGTGGCCCTTGACGTTGCGCGGCGCCCGCATGTCGGCGCCGATGCCCTGCTCCTGCAAATCCACGGGGATGGTGATGTGCGACACGCCGCGATGGGCGAGCGCGGTGCGGCAGGCCAGATTGGCGATGTTGCGGACGTGCGCCGCCCCCATGATGCGCTGGTTGTAGAGCGCGACGTCCTGGAACACCTTGTCCAGTTCCACGTCCTGCTGGGTGTAGGTGCCGACGAGGTCGTGGTATTGCAGCCCGGTGATCGCCAGCACCGGCTGGTGGTCGAGCTTGGCGTCGTAGAGGCCGTTCAGCAGATGCAGCCCGCCGGGTCCGGAGGTGGCGATGCACACGCCCAGCCGCCCGGTGAACTTGGCGTAGCCGCAGGCGGCGAAGGCCGCCGCCTCCTCGTGCCGGACCTGGATGAAGCGGATCTCGTCCTGGCGGCGGCGCAGCGCCTCGACGATGCCGTTGATGCCATCGCCGGGCATGCCGAAGATCGTGTCCACACCCCAATCCACCAGGACATCCACCAGGATGTCGGAAGCCGTGCTCGCCATGCGGGAGTCTCCGTCGCAAACGGTCGTGATGAAGTCGCTCAACCCTTCGGCAACCGAGCGAAGCCGGGACGGTTCCCCGACATGCGGGACGTAATTGGCTCTTGACCTCAAGTTAAGTTGAGGTTCTAGAGTGGCGTTAATGTATCTGGCATGCCAGTGACGCTCTGCCCAATCCGGGCGTCCAAGAACAGGCCGGTGTGCAGGATCGGACAACCACCCTGGCGGGCGAAAGAATGACGACAACCGTTCAAAGGGAGAGTGCGCCGCGGCCGTCTTCGACGACGCGGCCGTTGCGCGTCCAACATATGGAGCGGGTCGCACCGCAAGTCCTGCTGGTGGAGCTTCGCGACCCGGACGGCGAGGACTTGCCGTCCTACGGGCCGGGCGCGCACATCGACGTGCATCTGCCGGACGGGGCGGTGCGCTCCTACTCGTTGTGCGGTGACCCGGCGGACCGCTCCGCCTACCGGATCGCCGTCCTGAACCTGCCGGGTGGGCGGGGATCGCGCTTCATCCATGGGGACCTGCGGCTCGGCACCACCGTCACCATCGGTCCGCCCCGCAACAATTTCCGCTTCGACGCCGCCCCACGCTATCTGTTCATCGCCGGGGGCATCGGCATCACGCCTCTGCTGCCGATGATCCACGAGGCGTCGCGTCGGGGAGCCGATTGGGTCCTGCATTATTGCGTGCGCAGCGCGGCCGAGGCGCCGTTCCTCGCCGAGCTTCGCGAGCTGGGCAACGGCGACGTGGTGGTTCACGCCGCGGACGAAGGCCGACGGCTGGCGGTGGCCGACCCGCTCGCGGCGACGCCCGACGATGCTCTGATCTACTGCTGCGGCCCGCAGCGCTTGATGGACGCCGTCGCGAGCGCCGCGCGGCCGTCTCAGGACGTGCGCTTCGAATGGTTCACGCCGCGCTCGGATGCGGGGCGTGACGCGGCGCCGGACGATCGCTTCGAGGTCGTTTGCGCCCGCTCCGGCGTGACCGTCGCCGTCAAGGAGGGAATCAGCGTGCTGGAGGCGCTCGACGCCGCGGGCGTTTCCGTCGCCTCGTCGTGCGAGCAGGGCATCTGCGGCACCTGCGAGACGGCGGTGCTGGAGGGGGAACCCGACCATCGCGACAGCGTCCTGTCCGACGCCGAACGCGCCGCCGGAAAGACGATGATGATCTGCGTGTCGCGTGCCCGCAGCGCACGCCTGGTTCTGGACATCTGAGTTCAAACAAGTCGAAACGGAAAGCCAAGGGGGAGCGCATGACCGAGGACGATCTGAAACGGCTGGGGCTGGCGCTGTTGAACAGCCCGGCCGAGGCCATCGCCTATTCCGACCGCGAGGGTCTCATCCGCTTCTGGAACGCGGGGGCCGAACGTGTGTTCGGCTTCACCGCCGACGAGGCGCTCGGGCAATCGCTGGACATCATCATTCCGGATCGTCAGCGCCAGCGGCATTGGGATGGCTACGATCAGGTGATGAAGACGGGGGAGAGCCGCTACGGCAGCGGCGATCTGCTGTCGGTGCCGGCGACGCGCAAGGACGGAACCCGAATCTCGGTGGAGTTCACCATTGTGCCGCTGAAAGACGCGGACGGGACGATGATGGGAATGGCGGCGGTCATGCGCGACGTCACCGCCCGCTTCGACGAGTTGAAGGCCCTGCGTCGCCAAGCCGCCGGACGCTGAGCCCATGGGTGCCCGGGCTTCCCAAATCGGAACCCTCCCGGACGGGGGCAGTTGAGAAGGGCTGTGCCTTCAAGACATCAGCGTAGGGAGTGCGACATGCGCAATCTGATGATCGCGGCGTCGGCCGCGGTGCTTCTGGCCGCCTGTTCGGGCATGGACGGCGGCGGAACGGGCAGCAGCGGGATGAACAGCGGCGGCTCCGGCAGCGGCCTGACGGGTGGCGGCATGTCCGGCAGCCAGGGCGTGGACGAACCGAACGTCAATCCGAACGCGACCAGTTCCACCCCCGGTCCCTACAGCGGGTCCGGGGTGAGCGAGCCGCAAAGCCGCACGCGGTCGCCCAACGAGTCCGGTATGGACCAGGGCATGACGCGCCAATCCCTGCCGAACCGCTCCGGCACCGGGTGGTAACCCGCAACGGCACGGCCATCCCGCGGAATTCCGGACCCGGAC
Source organism: Azospirillum aestuarii (assembly GCF_016632405.1). Classification (NCBI taxonomy): domain Bacteria; kingdom Pseudomonadati; phylum Pseudomonadota; class Alphaproteobacteria; order Rhodospirillales; family Azospirillaceae; genus Azospirillum; species Azospirillum aestuarii. The sequence goes on along the minus strand of NZ_JAEPIV010000027.1, from coordinate 22,213 downwards.
GAATAGGGAGAGCCGGACCGGCCGTTGCGGGAACCCGCGGCGGTCGGCGAGGTTCCTACCCTGCCGGACGTGCCGGTTGGGTTTCGGGAAACGCAGGAGCGGTCCATGCTGAAATGGGCGTTGATCTTTTTCGTGGTGTCTCTGGTCGCCGGCGCGCTCGGCTTCACCAACGTGTCGTCGGCCACCGCGGGAGTCGCGAAGATTCTCTTCGGGATCGCGCTGATCATCTTTCTGGTCTTCCTGGTTCTCGCCCTGCTGGCTGGCGAGGTGATCTTCTGACCCCTCGGCGGGGCCCCAGGCAGCGAGGCCCCAATCAGCGGGAGCGGAGAATGGACAGCGCGCGGGCGAAGGCCTGATCGTTGGCCGCGTCGGGAATGCCGCCGGAGGGCTGGGCGGATTGCCCGTCCTCCGCGGCGGGTTCCACAATGGTCTCGTCGGGCTGGATGCCGATCTGGTGAATGGATTGGCCCGACGGCGTGTAATAGCGCGCCGTGGTCAGCTTCAGCGCCCCGCTGTCGAAGGGGATGACGCTCTGGATGATCCCCTTGCCGAAGGTCGTCGTGCCGATCACCGTGGCGCGCCGGTGGTCCTTCAGCGCCCCGGTCAAAATCTCCGCGGCGGAGGCGGATTTCGCGTTCACCAGCACCACCAGCGGCAGACCGTCCGTCTCGTCGCCCGGCGTGGCGACATAGGTCTTGTCCGCCCCGCGTCCGGGGCCGCGGGCGGTCAGGATGGTTCCCTTGTCCAGAAAGGCGTCGGCCACGCGGACGCTCGCCTGCACCAGCCCGCCGGGATTGTCGCGCACATCGATGATGAAGCCGCCGATGTCCGTTCCGATCCGGTCGCGCAGCGAGCGGATGGCCATGCTGACCCCGGTGGTGGTCTGGCGGTCGAAACGGGCGATGCGGATGTAGCCCACCGTCCCGACGGCGGCCAGCCGGACCGAGGGGATGCGCAGTTTGCCGCGGACCACGCTGACCTCGAAGGGGTCCGTCGTCCCGGCGCGCAGGACGGTCAACGACACCGCTGCCCCTTCCGGCCCGCTCAGCATCTGCTTGACGGTCGCCAGTTCCGCCCCGCCCACCGGCTGCTGGTCCACCGCCAGGATCACGTCGCCGGAGCGCAGCCCGGCGGCTTCCGCCGGGGATTCGGGAACGGTCTCGGCGATGCGGACGCGGGTGCCGTGGGCCTCGTAGCGGATGCCCAGCCCGGCGAAGGCGCCGTCGTTCGACGCCTGCAACTGCCGGTATTCGCCGTCGTCCAGATAGGCGGAGTAGCGGTCCCGCCCCGCCATGGCTTTGATGGCGATGTCCACCAACTCGCGGTCGGTCAGCGGTTCGACATACTGTGCGCGGATGGTGCGCAGCGCCCGCAGGAAGCGGTCGACCTCCTCCGCCTCCGTGCTGTGCCCATAGGGGGTGGAGTCGCCTGCCGCCTGCGCGCTTCGTCCGGTGGTCATGCCCCCTGGGATCGCGAGGAAGGCGCAAAGGGCGGCGGCGGTGACGAGGCGCAGCTTCACGGCGGCAATCTCTCGGGATCGGAGCGGCGATGCTTCGAGATTAGCCGTGAATTGGTTTATGCACCGTTAACCATAACCGGAGCGTGTCCGCCCTTACGCCTGATCCAGGGTGATCCCTTCGATCAGGTCGCCGACGTCGTCGCAGCGGTCGGTGACGGCCTCCAGCAGCTCGTAGAGTTCGCGGCGGCCGAGGAAGTCGATCATCTCCGGACGCTCGGCGATCAGGGACTTCATGGCGTCGCGCAGGATCTCGTCGGCCTCGTCCTCCAGATCGGAGATCTGGCCGCATATGTGCAGGATGCGGTCGGCGTTGACGGAGATTTTGGTCAGCAGCGGCATGACCTCCGACAGCAGGGTCGCTTGGCGGCGGCCGATCGCCGCCATGCGCATCATCCGGTCGTCGAAGGTCTCGATGCCGTAGAGCGCGGCGAGGCCCGGCACCTCGTCCATCAGGTCGATGCAGTCGTCCAGCGCGTTGATCAGCGCCTGGATCTCCGACCGGTCGAAGGGAGTGATGAAGGCGCGGTGCAGCCCGCGCCCGGCGTCCTTGGCGATGCGGTCGGCGTCCTTCTCGATCCGCTTCAGCGCGGCGGTGCGCTCGCTCCGCTCCTCCGGCCCGGCCTGCATGACGGATTCCAGGGCGGCGGCGGCGTCGACGATGTGGCGGGCCTGTTCGATGAATTGCTCAATGACCCGCTCTTCCTTCGGCATCATGGAGCGGATGGCGCGCAGCAGCAGCATGGAAACGGTTCTCTCGGTCGGTTCGGCCGTTCCCTCTTAACGCCCGGCGTCATGAATTTGCAGCAAAAACGTCATACGGGCAAGGCAGAGCAGACAGGACGGGGCGGACAGGCCGGGGGCAAACGCCCCGGCCTGTCCGCCCGGCACCGTCCTCACACCATGCCGGAGCGGGTGAAGGGCAGGTGGTGCAGCCGCTTGCCGGTGGCGGCGAAGACCGCGTTGGCGACCGCCGGGGCGGCGGTCGGCACGCCGGGCTCGCCGACGCCGGTCGGACGGGCCGTGGAGGGGAGGATGTGCACCTCGATCGGCGGCATCTCCGAGTTGCGGAGCGGCTGGTAGCCGTCGAAGTTGCTCTGGTCCACCAGCCCGCCGGTCAGCGTGATCTCGTCGCGCAGCGCGTGGCCGATGGCCCAGCCGGTGCCGCCGGAGACCTGAGCCTCGACGATGTTGGGATTCACGACCTGCCCGCAATCCACCGCGCAGACCACGCGGTCGATGGTCACGCGGCCCTGCTCGTCCACGGAGACCTCCGCGACGTGGGCGACGAAGCTGCTGAAGCTCTCATGCACGGCGATGCCGCGGCCCTTGCCCTTGGGCAGCGGCTGGCCCCAGCCGGCCTTCTCGGCCGCCAGCTTCAGCACGCCTTGGAGGCGCGGGTGGCCCTTCAGCATCTCCAGCCGGAAAGCCACCGGGTCCTTGCCCGCCGCCGCGGCCAGTTCGTCGATCATCACCTCCTTGGCGTAGGCGGTGTGGGTGTGGCCGACCGAGCGCCACCACAGGGTGGTGACCGGCGACGGTGGGGAATGCAGATCGACATGCAGGTTCGGCACGGCGTAGGCCATGTCCGAGGCGCCCTCGACCGCCGTCGCGTCCACGCCGTTCTTGACCATGAAGCCTTCGAACAGGGTGCCGATCATGAAGCTCTGCCCGACGATGCTCTGCCGCCACGCCACCAGCGTGCCGGAGGCGTCCAGGCCGGCCTTCACCTTGTGCAGGAACAGCGGGCGGTAGCGGCCGCCGCGGATGTCGTCCTCGCGCGTCCACACCAGATGGACCGGCGCCTTGCCGCCATAGGCCTTGGCGATGGTCACCGCCTCCGCGATGTAGTCGGCATCCGGGGTGGCGCGGCGGCCGAAGCTGCCTCCCGCCCAGACGGTGTTGATGACCACCTGCTCCGGCTTGCAGCCGAGGATGCCGGCGGCGACCTTCTGCTCCACCCCCTGGAACTGCGAGCCGGCCCAGATGGTGCAGCCGCCATCCGGAGTCAGCTCCACGGTCGCGTTCAGCGGCTCCATCGGGGCGTGGGCGAGGTAGGGGAAGACGAACTCCGCCTCCACCACCTTGGCGGCCCCGGCCAGGGCCTTCGCCGCGTCGCCGGTGTCGGTGGCCACGTTGCCCGGCTGGTCGGCCAGCTTGCGGTAGTCGGCGAGCATCTCCTCGGTGCCGCGCATCTCCGCCTTGGCGTCGTCCCACTCCACCGTCAGCGCCTCGCGGCCCTTCATGGCGGCCCAGGTGTTCCTGGCGACGACCGCGACGCCCATCGGCAGGGTCAGCACCTCCAGAACGCCCGGCACCCGCTTCGCCGCGGCGGCGTCCACCGATTTCACCGTGCCGCCGAAGCGGGGGGAGCGGGCCATCACCGCCGTCACCTGGCCGGGGCGGCGGATGTCCATGGCGAAGATCGCCGTGCCGTCGGTCTTGGACACATGGTCCAGCCGGTGCAGCGACGGGTTGCCGATCAGCGTGTAGTCCTTGGCGTCCTTCAGCGCGACGTTCTGCGGGACAGGCAGCTTCGCCGCGTCCTCCGCCAGCTCGCCGAAGCGGGCGCTGCGGTTGGAGGCGGCGTGGCGGACGACGCCCTTTTCCACGGTGATGGCGGAGGCCGGGACCGACCAACGCGCTGCGGCGGTGGCGATCAGCATGGCGCGGGCGGCGGCGCCGGCCATGCGCAGCTCGTCCCAGCTGTTGGCGACGGCGGTGGAGCCGCCGGTGCCCTGGATACCGAAGAAATGGTTGGCGTAGAGCGCGCCGTCCGCCGGGGCGAAGGCGCCGCGCATCTGCGCCCAGTCGGCGTCAAGCTCCTCCGCGACGATGGTGGTCAGGCCGGTCATGATGCCCTGGCCCTTGTCCAGATGCTTGACCAGCACGGTGACCGTGTCGTCGGCGGCGATGCGGATGAAGGCCTGCGGACGCGGGTCCGCCGGGCCGACGACCTTGGGGGCGGCGGCCTCGCTGGCGAATCCCGTCCGGGGCAGCATGGCGCCCAGCACCAGGGCGCCGCCGGCCCCCTTCAGGAAGCCGCGGCGCGAGGGGGAGGCGACGTCGGCCGCCGCCTGCTTGATGAGCTGGTTCAGCATGGCTCAGGCCCCCATCGCCTTGGCGGCGTCCTTGATGGCCGCGCGGATGCGCGGATAGGTGGCGCAGCGGCAGACGTTGCCGTCCATCGCCGCGTCGATGTCGTCGTCCGTGGGGTTGCGGTTGTCGGTCAGCAGGGCCACGGCGCTCATGATCTGGCCGGACTGGCAGTAGCCGCACTGCACCACGTCCAACTTCTGCCAAGAGGCCTGGACGGCCTGGGCGACCGTGCCGGACACGCCCTCGATCGTGGTGATCCTGGTGCCGGCGGCGGATTCCGCCGGGGTCTGGCAGGCGCGGATCGGCGTGCCGTCCATATGGACGGTGCAGGCGCCGCACTGGGCGATGCCGCAGCCGAACTTGGTGCCGGTCAGGTTCAGCTCGTCCCGCAGGACCCACAGAAGCGGCATGTCGCCGGGCACGTCGACGTCCCGGTCCTGCCCGTTGATGTTCAAACGAATCATCGGATGATCCCTGTCTCTCGACTCTGCCTGTCGGGTATTATGGTGCGGGCCTTCGGCGGGCAATTCTTGCGTGAATCCCAGCTTCGAAAAGACCGTGTTCAGTGTGGTCCCGTTCGGCGGGCGTGGCAAACATCCCAGTGTGGGAGTCGGTCTTCCGCGGAAGCGCCCGCCCTATCCGTTCGTTCGGCCCGCAAGCGTAACCACGAGCATCCTAACCGCTTCGCCGCGAGCCGAATAGCCGGTACAATCCGCTTGGGCTTATGAATGTGGTGCATGAATGAACCGGAACGACCTCGGCGATCTGGCGGCCTTCGCCGTCGTGGCGGAGGAGGGGAGCTTCACGCGGGCGGCGGCCCGTCTGGGCATGTCCCAATCCGCGCTCAGCCACGCCATGAAGGCGCTGGAGGACCGGCTGGGCCTGCGCCTGCTGGCCCGCACGACCCGCAGCGTGTCCACGACGGAGGCCGGGCAGCGGCTGCTCCGCACGCTGCGGCCGGCGCTGGACGACATCGCCTCTGGGCTGGCGGCGGTCGGGGAACTGCGCGAGAAGCCCGCCGGCACGCTGCGCATCACCACCGGCAAGCACGCCGCCGTGCGCCTGCTCTGGCCCGTGCTGTCGCGCTTCCTCGCCGACTATCCGGAGGTGCAGGTCGAACTGTCCATCGACAGCAGCCTGACCGACATCGTGGCCAGCCGCTTCGACGCCGGGGTCCGGCTGGGCGAGCAGGTCGAGAAGGACATGATCGCCGTGCGCATCGGCCCGGACATCCGGGCGGCCATCGTCGGCGCGCCCTCCTATTTCGCGCAGCGTCCGGTGCCCTGCGCCCCGCAGGATCTGGCAGGGCATGACTGCATCAACTACCGATTCACCTCGTCCGGCGCCGTCTATGTCTGGGAGTTCGAGGAGGACGGCCATCCGGTCAACGTCCGGGTGACCGGATCGCTGGTGTCCAACGATATGGACGTCATCATGGCCGCTGTCCTGGACGGGCGGGGGCTGGCCTACATCTTCGAGGACGAGGTGGCGGAGCACATCGCCGCCGGGCGGCTGGTCCGCGTGCTGGACGATTGGTGCAAACCGTTCCCCGGCTATTACCTCTACTACCCCAGCCGCCGGCAGATCCCGCCCGCCCTGGCCGCCCTGGTCGATGCGCTCCGCTATCGACTGTAGCATCCGCGCAACTTGCGCATGCCGATTCCGCGCTCCGGCCAGATCCGAAAAAGGATTATTAACGTACCAAAAGATTAAGGTAATCGGAGCAAGCGGCACCAAGCCGCCGGAACGGGATGAACGCCGGATGATGCGTGTGTATGCCTGCATAACCCAGCAGCATGATCTGTGGCTCGTGCTGCTGGCCGCGGCGGTCTGTGGCTTCGGTGCCTGGGTTTCCCTGAACCTCGCCCGCCGCGCGGCGGCGGCGGCAGGACGGGCGCGCTGGGGCTGGCTGGCCGGTGCGGCGACGGCGACCGGCGGCGGCGTGTGGGCGACCCATTTTATCGCCATGCTGGCCTTCCGGACCAGCCTGCCCATGGGCTACGACGTCGGCCTGACGGTCCTGTCGATCCTGATCGCCATCGGCGGCGCCGCGGTGGGCATCCGCCACGCCATCGGCGGCGGGCGGCTGGCCGCTCCGCTGGGCGGCGCCGTCGCCGGGGCCGCGGCGACCGCCATGCATTTCACCGGCATGGCGGCGCTCCAGGTGCCGGCAAACCTGCATTACGACCCGGTTTACGTCACGGTGGCGCTGGGCCTGGGCGTCCTGCTGGGCGGGGCGGGCTTCACCGCCGCCCTGCGGATCGGGTCGCTGAAGGGGCTGGCGGTCGGCGCGGCTTTGTTGGCGCTGGGCATCTGCGGGCTGCATTTCACCGGCATGGCCGGCGTCACCCTGATCCCCGACCCGCTGCACGACATGTCCGACCAGATCATGGAGCCGGGCCTGCTGGCGGTCGCCATCGCGGTGACCGCCACGGTGGTGATGGCGCTGGGCCTCGCCGGAGCCATCGTCGACCAGCGGCTGGCCGCGCGGACGGCGAACGAGGCGGCCCGGCTGCGGGCCAGCGAGGAGCGGTTCCGCCAGCTCGCCGACGCCACCACGGAGGGCATCGTCATTCACCGCGACGGTGTGGTCCTCGACGTCAACCGAGCCATGGCGGAGCTGCTGGGCAAGCCATCGGCCGCGTTCATCGGCCAGTCCATGCTGGGCTTCGTGGTGCAGAACCGCCGCTCCGATATCGAGCGCAAGCTGGCCCATCCGACCTCCGAGCGGGTGGAGCTGGACCTGCTGCACGACGACGGCACGCTGGTGATGGTCGAGGCGCACGGACAGGACATCACGCACGAGGGCCGTCCCGCCCGCGTCGTCGCCGTCCGCGACATCCGCGAGCGCAAGCGGGCGGAGGAACGCATCCGCCACATGGCGAACCACGACCTGCTGACCGGCCTGCCGAACCGTTCCCTGTTCCTCGACCGGCTGAACGGCGCGCTGACCAGCGCGGGGCGGGCGCACACCGGTGTGGCGGTGCTCTATCTGGATCTCGACCGCTTCAAGGCGGTGAACGACCTGCTGGGCCACCCGGCGGGCGACCGGCTGCTGCAGGAGATGGCGCGCCGCATGCTGGAGGCGGTGCCCAGCCACGACACCGTGGCGCGGCTGAGCGGCGACGAGTTCGCCGTGCTGCACCGCATCGCCCAGCCGGGCGAGGCGTTGGCCCTGGCCGACGGGCTGGTGAGGGCGCTGGGCGCCCCGGCCGAGCTGGACGGCCAGCGCATGGTGGTGGGGACGAGCATCGGCATCGCCCTGTTCCCGCAGGACGGCACCGCGGCGGAAGCTCTGCTCCAGCACGCCGACACCGCCCTCTACCGCGCCAAGTCGGAAGGGCGGGGCACCTTCCGCTTCTTCGAGGCGGAAATGGACGAGCGGCTGCAGGCCCGCCGAGGCCTGGAGCGCGACCTGCGCCAGGCGCTGAGCGACGGCGCGCTCTGCGTCCATTACCAGCCGCTGGAGGACTGCCGGACGCACCGCATCCTCGGCTTCGAGGCGCTGGTGCGCTGGAAGCATCCGGAGCGCGGCATGATCCCGCCGTCGGAGTTCGTGCCGCTGGCCGAGGAGAGCGGGCTGGTGATGCAACTCGGCGAGTTCGTGCTGCGCACCGCCTGCCGGGACGCCCGGAGCTGGCCCGATCCGGTCAAGGTGGCGGTGAATCTGTCGCCGATCCAGTTCCGCCATTCCGACCTCCCGGCCACCATCCTCGGCATCCTGGAAGAGGAGGGAATGCCGCCGCACCGGCTGGAGATCGAGGTGACCGAGGGGGGATGATCGACGACACCGAGCGCGCCCTGGCCGCGCTGACCGCCCTGAAGGCCGCCGGGGTGCGCATCGCGCTCGACGATTTCGGCACGGGCTATTCCAGCCTCAGCTACCTTCAGAAATTCACCTTCGACAAGCTGAAGATCGACCGCTCCTTCGTCCAGCTGATGGCGGAGAACCGCGAGTCGCTGTCGATCATCCGCACCATCCTGGCGCTCGCGAAGAGCCTGGACATCGCCGTCACGGCGGAGGGCGTGGAGACGGAGGAGCAGCGGACCCTGCTGAAGAACGAGTCCTGCAACCAACTCCAGGGCTATCTGATCGGACGCCCGGTCCCGGCGTCCGAGCTGGCGCGCTTCTACGAGCCGGCGTGAGGCGTCGCCACGGACATCTTCGCGGCGCGGGTCAGCGGATTTCGATGAGGCCCGTCAACTCGCGCACGACCAGTTCCAAACTGTCGGCCACGGCCTCGCACGACACCCGTTCCTCCGGGGTGGTGAAATCGGCGGAGCGCAGGGTGGCGATCTGCTCCTTCAACCGGCCGATGTAGGCGATCAGCTTTTCTTCCATGCCCGAACCCCGTGGTGCGAGAGGCTTCCCGCAACCATAACAGGCGAGCGGTGGCTTTGGCGCCGGAATTCTCCAACGGCGGGTTTGCGGGGGGAAGCGGGGTGCCCGAACGAATGGCGAGTGCGGTTCACGAACCGATCAGCGCCTCGACCTCCCGGATCGCGGCGTCGGCGGGAATGCGCTCCATCTCGCGTCCGCCGAAGGCAGCGGCGGTCAGCACGGTGCCCCGCGTCACCTTGGGGCGCAGCTTCTCCGCGATGGTCGGGCCGTAGAGGGTCAGCAGCGGCACATCGGCGAGGCCGAACAGATGGCTGGTCCCGCTGTCGTTGGCGACCGCCGCCGCGCAGCGCCGGGTCAGCGCGATGGTGCGCACCGGGGAGTAGCGCGGCTCCGCCAACTCGGCGTCCTGGAGCGGGAACAGCGCCTGCGGCACCGCGGCGCGCAGCTCGGGCAGCCAGTCCAGCTCCGCCGGGCCGAGGATGAAGACCGGCACCCGCCCACCGGCGACCTGGGCGCGGGCCAGCTCCACGAAGCGGTCCAGCGGCCAGCATTTCACGCGCTTGCCCGCCCCCGGCGCGATGGCGACGTAGCTTGGCCCGTCGGGCAGGACGGCGCTCGCCTCGGTCTCGGCCTCGGCCGGGATGGGCACGGCCATGTCCAGCGGCGGACGCCGCCCGCCGGCGACCTCCAGCAGGTCGAACAGGCGGTCCAGCACATGCCGCGGCTCTTTGTAGCCGGGGGGCGGGCGGCGGTCCGACAGGCGGTAGCCGGCGCAGGCCGAGACGAACACGTCGTGCTTCAACCGCCGCGCCAGCAACGTCCGCCAGGGCAGCGCCTGGGTGTCCAGCACCAGGGAAAAGCGCTCGCGGATGGGCATCGGCTTCAGCAGGCCGAGCGGGCTCCGCCCGATGCCGGTGTCGGCGCGGAACTCGTCGATCAGCCCGTCCATCATCGGGCGCAGCGTGGTCGCCAGATGGGTGCCTTCGGTGGTGATCCAGGTGATCCGGTGATCCGGGAACAGCCCCCGCAGGGCGCGCACGAAGGGAATCTTGATGAGCGCGTCGCCGATCAGCTCGCCATGGGTGAAAACGGCGAGCGACGGGGAGCCGGCGCGGTCGGTTGCGGGCATGCGGAAGCCTCGGGAGGATGCGGCCAAGCGGACGGCGGACTATAGCGGCCCGTCTCCGGCGGCGGAACCCTCCGCAAGGCGCTTGTCCTTCAATCCCCTCTCCCCTCTGGGGAGAAGGCTATGATGGGCTGGGCCTACAGCTCCGCGTTCAGGCCCGACGCCGACAGCTCGACCGGGCGCACCGCGTGGCCGGAAGGGGCGTAGAGGCCGTCGCTGGCCGCCTTCTCCAGCGCCACCAGAAGACTGCGGTTGATCGACAGCACGGCCTTGCGCATGGCGACCAGCCCCGCCGCGTTGTCGTTGATGGCGCGGTCCAGCCGCTCCACCCGCTCAAGGATCATCGCGCGCAGGTCGTCGTTCAGCCGCAGCGTGCCCGACTGCGCCTGGGTCATGATGCCGCCCAGACGGTCGGCCATCGCCTGCTTGCGCCGGGCGTAGCCCTCCAGCCCCTCCAGATCGCCGGCGGCGAGCGCCGCCGTCTCCTCGTCCAGCAGGACGCTAAGTTCCGCCACCGTGTCGAGGAACTCCGTCATCACCACGGCGGTCGGCCCGTCGGCCAGCGCTGGGATCTCGGGCTCCGGCGTGGCGATGGGGGCGGCGTCCGCCTCCGGCTTGGCGTCGGGGGCGAATTCGCGGATCAGGTCCTTGAAACGGCGGCTCATCCCTTGGTTCCTTCGCTTGTCTGGCCGTAGAGGCGGGCCACGTCGGCCTCGACCATGCGGCCGATGCCCAGCGTGCCGGCCTCGGCGATGGCCTTGCCGTACTCCTGGAGCATGAAGCTGCGCCACGTCCGCTCGCCCTGGCCGCCGCCAAAGGCGCTGCCGGTCTCCACACCGGCGAACATGGATTCCAGCATCTGCCCGACCATCAGCGCCTCGAACTCCTGCCCGGCCTTTTCGGCGGCACGGTTTGGGGTGGCGGATTTCGCGGTGGGGGCGGTCATGGAAAGGGAGGAGATGTCCATCGCTTTGTCGTCCAGCCCGAGTTGTCAGATGATTTCCAGGTCGGCGTGCAGGGCGCCCGCCGCCTTGATCGCCTGGAGGATGGCGACCATGTCGCGCGGCCCGACGCCCAGCGCGTTCAACCCGTTGACGAGCTGCTGCAGGCTGACGTTGCCGCCGATGGTGACGAACTGGCGCCCGTTGCCCTCCTGCACCTGCACGTCGGTGCGCGGCACCACCACCGTCTGCCCGTCGGAGAAGGGCTGCGGCTGCGATACCTGCGGCGTCTCCACGACGCGGACGGTCAGATTGCCCTGGGTGATGGCGACGCGGCTGATGCGCACGTCGTCGCCGATGACCACGGTGCCGCTGCGCTCGTCCACCACCACACGGGCGATACCGTCCGGGCGCACGGTGAGCTGCTCGATGTCGCCGATCAGCCGGGCGACCGCGCCGGTGTAGCGGGGCGGGATGCGCACATCGACGGTGGTCGCGTCCAGCACATGGACGGCGCTGCTGCCCAGCCGCACCGCCACCGCGTCGGCGATGCGGTTGGCGGTGGTGAAGTCGGGGTTGCGCAGCGCCATGCGGACCGCGGTCGTCTCGTCCAGCGCGAATTTCAGTTCCCGTTCCACGATGGCGCCGTTGGCGATGCGGGCGCTCGTCGGCACGCCCTTGGTCACGTTGGCGGCCACCCCACCGGCGGAGAAGCCGCTGACCGACAGCGACCCCTGGGCCACGGCGTAGGCCTGCCCGTCGGCGCCCAGCAGCGGCGTAACCAGCAGCGTGCCGCCGAGCAGGCTGGTGGCGTCGCCCAGCGCCGACACGGTGATGTCGATGGTCGTTCCCTGGCGGGCGAAGGGCGGCAGCGAGGCCGTGACCATCACCGCCGCGGCGTTGCGGGTGCGCAGCACCTCGTCGCGGGTGTTGATGCCCAGCCGCTCCAGCATGCCCTTCAGGCTCTGCTCGGTGAAGGGCGTGTTGATCAGCCGGTCGCCGGAGCCGTTCAGCCCGACCACGAGGCCGTAGCCGATGAGCTGGTTGCGGCGCACCCCGTCGAAGGTGACGAGATCCTTCACCCGCGTCTGGGCCAGCCCATCGCCCGCCATGGCGGCGGCGCCCAGCAGGCAGGCCGCGGCCAGCGCTGCCACGCGGAGGGCTCGGCGGATCGGACCATGCTTCATCAGACCGTCTTTCATCGTCCCGCAGGCAGGCCGTGCCGTCCTACAGGTAATTGGCGAGGCTCATCCGGGCGATGCGGGCGGTGGCCGCCGCTGTCGCCTCGATCTGCACCTCGAGCTGGTTCATGCGCAGGCTGGCCTCCGCCGGATCGACGCTTTCCATCGCGTCGAGCTGGTCGTTGAGGATGCGCAGCTGCGTGGTGTTCATCGCCGCGATGTCGTCGAGCTGCGCGCGGTGGATGCCCAGCTGCGCCGTGGCGTCGCGCACCCCTTCGATGCCGCCCGACACCTTGGCGACCGCGGCCTCCATGTAGGGCTTGTAGGCGTCCAGCGGCAGCTGGCTGGTGTCGACGCTGGCCAGCATGTAGAGGCCCTGGAGCAGGTCCCGCATGGCCGGGTCGTTGCCCTGGATGCCGTAGGGAATCTCGGTCGAGCGATCGAGCCGGGCGCTGAGGCGCGGCGCGGTCGAGGGCGCGCCCAGATAGAACCCACCCTCGAAGCCGAGAGGCGCGGCCGACGGTGCGGCGAACAGGCCGTCCAGAGCCGCCACGGCGGCGGCGGTCTCGGCCGGGGTCTGCGGCGACGAGGTGCCCCCGGTGGCCGCGGCGATGGTGTCCTGCACGATCTGGATGGGGGAGGGCAGGCCGGACTCGTCGCCCTGCACGGCGCGCATGGGGGCGGCCTTCACCTCCACCCCGCCGAACAGGTAACCGTTGCCGGAGGAGGCGTTGAGCATCCCCACCACCTGCTCCAGCATGGCGCGCGCCCGCACCTGGAGCGAGCTGCCGGTGGGCGAGGGCTGGCCCAGCCCGACCGAGGCGGCGGCCAGAACGTCCTGCCCCGCGGACAGGATGTTGGTCAGCGCGCTGTCCATGGTGCCCAGCCGCCCCTGCAGCAGGGCGGTTGATTTCAGGGTCTGGTCGGTCTCATCATACAGGTTGCGCAGCGCGATGGCCTGCCCGGTGCGCGCACCCAGCGCCTTGGCGACGTCGAAATGCTTGCCGCTGGCGATCTCGTCGTTGTTGCGCAGCCGTTCGAGCTGAAGCTCGGTGTTGGCGGTCTGGAGGCGTTTGCTGAGGCCGAGGGTGGAGACGGCGTTGTAGAGCATGGCGTCAGTTCCGGATCTGGAGCAGCGTGTCGAGCATCCGCCCGGCGGCCTGGAGCACCTGGGCGCTGGCGCCGTAGCTCTGCTCGATCAGCAGCAGCTTCTGCATTTCGTCGTCGACGTTCACGCCGTCGCGGTTGAGACGCGCTGATTGCAGCGCGTCGGCGCTGATCTTGCGGGTCTTCATCTCGGACTCGGCGGTGGTGCGGTAGCCCTGCTGGGTGGAGACCATGCCGGTGGCGTAGTCGCCCAGCGTGGCCGAGGAGGGCAGGTCCGCCGCGGCGAAGCTGCGGGTGGCGGAGAAGGCGTTCAGGAAGCGGTCGATCTGCGTGGTGTCGCCGGACGGCAGCGGAGCGCCCGCCTGGACGCCGCTCTGCACCATCCAGGGGTTGCTTCGCACGCTGCCGTTGACGGCGATGCGCGAGGCCAGACCTTCCGTCGCGCCGTAGGCGGCGCCGGCGTCGGTGAACAGGCCGGGCTGGGTGGGGTCGGCCTCCGCCGCCTGGAACTGCCGGACGATGCCCGCCGCCAGTTCGTCGAGCTGGGCCAGCGCCCGCGGCATGTCCTGGTGGGCGGTCTGGACATAGCCCATGATGCGCCCGCTCTGGATGTCCTGGTCCGGGTTGTCGGAGATGATCTTGCCGCCGGCCACCAGATCGCCGCCGACGAGCTGAAGCGGCTGGGCGCCCGCCGGCAGCTCGCGGTCGAGCAGCGTCTGGCCGTTGCGGGTCATCACCACGACCTCGCCGCTTTCGCGGGTGTGGGTGCGGATGCCGATCTCGTTCGACACCTGGTCGAGCAGCCGGTCGCGCTCGTCCATCAGGTCGCCGGTCTCGGCGCCCTTGGCCTTCTGGGTGGCGATGGCGCCGTTCAGCTCCCCGATGCGGACGAGCGAGCGGTTGACCTCGTCGACGGAGGACTGGAGCCGCGCCTTGGCGTCGTTCTGCACGGTGATCGCCGCGGTGGCGGTGTCGTGCAGGCGGCGCACCAGCGATTCCGCGGAGTCCACCACGGCGGAGCGCGCCGCCTCGTTGTCCGCCTGGTTGCGGAGCTGGCTGAAGGACTGCTGGAGCTTGGCCAGCGCGGTGGAGACGGACCGCTCGTCCTGCGGCTGGCCCAGCGCCGTGGCGTAGTCGGCCAACGCCGAGGCGCGGGTTTCCTGCGCGCTGTAGCGGCTCTGCTCGAACCGGGCGTCGCGGATCAGGAACTCGTCCACGCTGCGCAGCACGCCGTCGACGCGCACGCCCTGGCTGCGCCCGCCGCTGATCGCGGTGGAGACGGCCAGATCCTTGCGGACGAAGCCCGCGGTGGTGGCGTTGGTGATGTTGTGCGACACCAGCGCGGCTTGCTGCTGGGTCGCGCGCAGCCCGGACAGGGCGGCGCTGAGGGCCAGTTGGAGGCTCATGGCGGGCTATCCCCTTTCCCGTCCGTCAGCGCTTCAGACGGGTGGTCTCGTCCACCATCTCGTCGGCGGTGCGCACCAGCGTGGCGTTGGAGGAATAGGCGCGCTGCGTCTCGATCAGCGACACCAGCTCCTCCGCGATGTCCACGTTCGACTGCTCCAGCGCGTAGCCGGCGACCGAGCCGGCGGTGCCGCTGTTGCCGTTGCTCAGCGTCATCGTGCCGCTGTCGATGCCCAGCGTGTAGGTGTTGCCGTCCTGGGGGACCAGCCCGCCGGGGTTGACCACGTCGGCGACCGGCACCTGATAGAGCGGCTGGCGGGCGCCGTTGTCGTAGACGGCCCACAGCGTCCCCGCCTTGTCGACGTCCACGGTGCTGACGCGGCCCGCGCGCGCGCCGTCGCCCATGAACTGCGGCACGTAATCGCCGTTGAGCTGCGTCAGGTTGCCGACGGTGACGTTGACGGTGTCCGGCGTCGGGTTGGCCGGCGAGGTCAGCGTGATCTGCGGCAGGGCGCCCGCCGGCAGGCCGGCGTTGGCGCCCGTGGTGTCGAAGGTGACGGTGTTGGTGGACAGCGTCGCGGTGTAGCCGGCGGGCGGCGTGACCGACAGCGTCCATTCGTTCGGGTTGGCCGTCTTCGTCCAGGTCATCGTGACGTCGAGCGGGTTGCCGAGACCGTCGTAGAGCGAGGTGGAGGTGTCGAAGCTGGTGCCGTTCGTGGCCTGCGCCGGCAGGTTGCCGGCGAAGCTCATCTGCGTCGTCTTGCTGCCGCCATAGGCCAGCCCGGCGATGGAGACGGCGCTCAGCCCGTCGAAGCTGCTGCGGTTCACCGCGGGCAGGCTGCCGTCCGGTCCCAGCTTCCAGGCCTGGAGATACTGGCCGGCGCTGTTGCGCAGGAAGCCCTGGTCGTCGGGCAGGAAGCTGCCGGCGCGGGTCAGCGCGTAGCCGGGCGAGGTTCCGGTGTTGCCGGCGTTGTCGGCGACGACGAAGAAGCCGCGCCCCTCGATGGCCATGTCGGTGGCGGACTGGGTGCCCTGGATGGTCCCGTCCTTCAACACCTGATAATGCACGTTGGAGCGCACGCCGCCCGCGGCGTAGTTGCTCGTGGCACCGGAGGAGGTCATCAGCGTCGAGAAGTCGACCGCGGCGCGCTTGTAGCCGATGGTGGCGGAGTTGCTGATGTTGTCCGAAATGGCGGCCATCCGCGAGCTTTGCGCGGACATGCCGCTCACACCGGACCGCATGGCGCTGAACAGGCTCATCGGGAGATCCTCATCCTAAATCGGTTGGGCCGGAAGCGAGCCACGGGATTCTCCGCGATGGACTTCGAAAGGGAGAGTACAGGGCGGCTTTTAAAGCGGATTTAAAGAGCGTTTCCAGGCGTTTACTTAAAATTTTCCGCTCTTTTGCGGCGGCCGTCCGTTGGGCCGGCGGCCGGGCACGCCTCTCTTTCCCAAAGGAGAAGGGTGAAAGCGAAATGCGATTGCGGGGGCGGCGAACGGATGCCGCATTGCGCGGATCGACAAATCCGGTCACTGTTGGACCGGTTGTCCTCCATGCATCGAGTGTCCAGAGTGAGCGAAGAGCAAAAGCAGCAGGTTACGGCGGTCGTCAAATGGTACAAGGCCGACAAGGGCTTCGGCTTCGTCCGCTTCGCCGACGGAAGCGGTGAGGCGTTTCTGCATTCCCGGGTTCTCGCCTCGCTGGGCGAGGTGTCGCTGACCGAAGGCACCGGCCTCGTCTGCGACATCGCCGAAACCCCGAAGGGGCCGCAGGTCGTGGCCATCCATTCCATCACCCCCGCCGACCCGGCGGAGGCCAAGCCGGCCCGCGCGCCGAAGCAGCGCCGGCAGCGCCAGCTGGAGGCCGGCGATCCCCAGGCCGTCCGCCCGGCCCCGGCCGCCGTTCGCGAACCCAAGCCGCGGCGCGCCGAGCGGGCTGCCCCGGCCCTGATGCCGGTGCCCACAGGCGAGATGATCTACGGAACCGTGCGCTGGTACAATCTGGACAGCCAATCCGGCCTGATCGACCCGTGGGACGACGAGACGGGCATCGGCGTCTATTTCGACCGGGCGATCCTGCGCCAGTCCGGGCTGGAAGTGGTGGCCGACGGCGAGGACGTGCGTTTCGTCGCCGTGCCGAGCGACGGCGGCCCGACCGCGCTGCGCGTCGAACTGGTCTGAGCCAACGGGAATCAGTCGCCGCCGGGTTGTCCGCCCAGCAGCGACTGATTCAAACCGGGACCCCGGCTGACGCCGTCAGCGGGAGGGCCGTCAGCGGGGGGTAAAGGACCGCGAGGGGCGGCGCTCCACGACGACCGGCGGGCGCTGGTCCATGCCGCCGGAGGAGCGGGACGGGTAGTGGCCGCGGGATTCGGAGGATTCGATCCGTCCGGCGGCCTCGCGCACCTCGAAAATGCGGCGTTCGACCGGCAGGCTCTCCGCCAGGACGATGACGGTGTTGAGCGAGATCCGGTCGATCGCCGGCTCCAGCCGGTCGGCGCGCAGCCGGCCCGCCTGCACATGTTCCTCCACCTCGGCTTCCGAGCACTTCAGCCAGGCCGCCGCCTCGGCGATGGAGAGTGACTGGTCGCGCATCGAAGAAGCTCCAAGACTGGGGTGGGGACAGGAAACCGGGTTGCCAATAGGGGTGTACCCGATTTCCGCGCCGAACAACAGGGTGGCGAATGGGCGCCCCGTCACAAGACGCGCGGGAACCGCCTCTTTTTACTCCTTCGTGACGCTCCGGCAGCGCTGCTGGAGCAGGGCGACGGCCTGGGCGGCCTCGTCGCCCTGCAGCGTGAAGGCCCGCTCGTCCAGCAGCCGCCCGTCGGCGTTGAAGGCGCGGACGAACAGGCCGTGCGCGGTGCTGGTCACCACCACGTCCACCACGGCGTCCGCCGTCTCGTCGCTCGCCACGTCGATGAAGGAGGCGAGTTCCGCCAGCTCGCCGTTGTCCGTCCAATCGGCCTCGGCGATCAGGTCGAGAAGGTCGTTCAGCCCGCCGGCCGGCTCGCAGCGCTGGACGCGCGGGTCGGCTCCCTGGATGGCCGCCGTGAAGCGGGTCAGCGCCTCGCGGATGCGGGTTTCCTCCGCGGGGTCGAGTTCGGGTTCGCCGTCCTCGCCGACGCGGGCCAGACCGAGGAAATCGGGAACCGCGTCCTCGCCGGCGGCCTCGACGGCCTCCGCCTGCTCCTCGATCAGGCCGACGACGCCGACCAGCCGGGTGCCGGCGTCCGCCGGATCGGCCAGCAGATCGCCGTCCCGGACGAAGCTCAGCGCCGCGTCTGTCGACTCCAGCATGCGCAACAGCAGGGTGCGGCGGTCGGCGGCCTCCAGATAGACCAGCGCTTCCGGCTCCAGCCAGACCGGCAGCAGACGGGTGTCGGCGGCGGTTTCCAGCAGGCCGGTGGAATCCAGCGCCTCTTCGATGGTCTCCACGGCGGGCGGCTGCGACAGGTCGCCGGACACCTCGACCGCCAGCCAGAAGAGAGTGGCGATCATGTCGTCGCCCTGGGAGTCGGTGCGGCGGACGGACTCGGCGATGGTTTCCACCTCGTCGAGGAATTCCGGCTGCTCTTCCTCGCGCAGTTTGCCCAGCGCGGCTTCCAGGACCGCTTGGCGACCCGCGTCCAGCGTCTCGTCGAGCAATTCGTCGAAGCGGCGGTCGCTGTTGCGCCAATAGCGGACCAGGCGGTCCGCCGGCGTGCCCGCGAACGTTCCGGACGCCGGCTTGCCCGCGCCGTTCCGCCCGTTGCCTGTCTTTGCCATGCTGCCTCTCCTGACTGGCCCGCCGGTGCCGTTGGGCGCGGGGGCGACGATATGGGCAGTGACCGTAGTGGCCGGAGGGCGCGCTGGCAAGCCGCCTGTCAAGCCGCCTGTCAAGCCGCCTGTCAAGCCGTTGTCTTCCGCTTTCAGGCCACTCGACAGCGGCGCCCGTCCTGCGGCAGGCTGATGTCCGCAACCATAACCGGAGCCCATGCCCGTGACGACGCGCGATGAGACTGAGATTCTGCTGGCGGAGCTTCGTCAGGGCTTCGGCGTGGCCTCGAACAGTGAGCTTCTTCACCTGCTGGCCGCGCTGGGGCGGGTCGTGCTGGACGAATCCAGCCGCGACGAGCGTGGTCGCCGCGTGCTGAAGATCGTCGGCAAGGGCGGGCGCGAACGCCAGATCGTGATTTCGGAGTAAAGGAGGAACGCCCTTCCCCGCGCACCGCCGCGGGGAAGGGCGTCTTCATCAGCTCGCGCGGACGCGCTGGAGGAAGCCGGACAGCTCGCGGTTGAGCGCGTTGGCGCCGTCGGCGAGGTCGTGGGCCTTGTCGAGGAGGGTGCGGGCGGCGGTGCCGCTGCGGTCGGCGGCGGCGTTGACGCCGGCGATGGTCTGCGTCACCTCGGTGGTGCCCAGCGCCGCCTGATGGACATTGCGGGCGATCTCCTTGGTGGCGGCGCTCTGCTGCTCCACCGCCGCGGCGACGGTGGCGCCGATGGTGCCGACGCGGGTGACTACCTGGACGACCGCCTGGATCTCCTGCACGGCCTCGCCGGTCGCGCTCTGGATGCCGGCGGCCTGGGCGGCGATCTCGCCGGTGGCGCGGGCGGTCTGGGCGGCCAGCGCCTTCACCTCGTTGGCGACGACGGCGAAGCCCTTGCCGGCCTCGCCGGCGCGCGCCGCCTCGATCGTGGCGTTCAGCGCCAGCAGGTTGGTCTGGCTGGCGATGTCGTTGATGAGATCGACCACACGCCCGATGCTTTGCACGGAGTCCGCCAGGCCGCCGATCTGCCCGTTGGCGCGCTCGGCCAGCGTCATCGCCTCGCGGACGATGTTGGTGGACTCGGTGATCTGGCGGGTGATCTCCTCGATGGAGCTGGTGAGCTGCTCCGACGCGGCGGCGACCGTCTCCACGTTGGCCGAGGTCTGCTCGGTCGCGGCGGCGACGCTGGTGGCGAGGCGGTTGGTCTCCTCCGCCGTGGCCGACATGCTGCGGGCGCTTTCCTCCATTTCGGTGGATTCCGCCACGAAGCGGCTGACCACGCTGCCGACCGCCCCCTCGAAGCTGCTGGCGATCTCTTCCAGGGAGCGCTTGCGGTCCTCCTCGGCGCGGCGGGCGGATTCGATCTGCTCGGCCTCCAGCCGGCGCTTGGCGAGGGCGTTCTCGCGGAAGACCTCCACCGTGCGGGCCATGGCGGAGATCTCGTCGCGGCCGCCGGACGGAACCGTCACGTCGAGATCGCCGGCGGCGATCCGCTCCATCCCGCCCTGGAGGATGAGCAGGCGGCGCACCACCATGCGGCGCACGAAGACCAGGGCGACCAGCGCGGACAGCAGCAGGCTGACCACGCCGACTCCGATCTGAAGGATCGTGCCGTTGGACAGGGCCTTCTCGCTGACCTCGGCGGCGGTGGTGATGGCGCCCTCCTGCGTGTGCACGAGGTTCACGACGGCCATGGACAGCGTTTCGGACAGGCTGAGGTTGTTGGTCAGCAGGTCCCGCTGCGCCTTCAGGATCTCCAGCTCGGCCAGACGGGTGGGAAGCAGCCCGTTCGGCTCGATCGAGAGGGTTTCGATCGCCTTCAGCGGTTCGGCCATCGCCTCGCGCGAGGCGTCGGGCAGCTGTCCGGCGTTGGCGGTCATCGTGGTCACGAGGATGCGCGTCTGCGCCTCGATGATCGACAGCCGGTTTTCGTCGAAGCTGGCGGCGGCTTCGGTCAGCAGGCCGCGGACGGTGCTGGCGCCGTCGTCGATGCCGCGGACGATGGCGAGCTGTTCCTCGGTTTTGAGATACTCCTCGCCGGCCTGCAGCCGCTCCTCCGCCGGGCGGGTGTCGTCCCGGAAGGCGGCGCGCTGCATGTCCACCCCGCTGCCGTGGATCGACTTCCAGGGCGCCACGAGCTGCGACAGGCGCCGCGTGGCGATGGTCACCTGCTCCAGCAGCGCGTCGCGGCGGTCGCTCAGCCCGATCCGCTTGTCCGCCGCCTGATCGAGCAGCGTGACGTTGGCGAGCAGGGCCTGGGCGGCGCTGCTGGCGGCGGCGGTTTCGGACTGTCCGCCGGCGTGGGACGCGGCGTTGGCGCTGCTCTGTTCCAACTCGGCCAGATCGCGCAGTTCGCGCTCGAAGTCGTGCCGCTCCATGGCGATGCGCGCCGCCAGATCCGCCTTCTCCTCCTTGCTGGAGACGGAGCGGAAGGCGGGGGCCAGCGCGTCGATGCGGCCCGCGTGCTGGGCCGCCCGCAGGGCGCCGAGCGCGGACGGTACGGCCTCCGCGGTGATGACCTGGAGCGTCCGGCCGAAGCCGGCGTATCCGGTCAGCGCCACCCCGACGGCGACAAGCGTGCAGCACATCACGGCGCCGACACCGGTGAACAGGCGCCCCTGAACGCCCCCCAGCCGGCTTGGGCGCACCGCCTTATCCTGGGCAATCTCTAACGGTTTGGACATGTCATCCCTTCCCCAACGGCGGTCTTGCTTCTCTTGGCGCCGCCGCTCGCCGTCCGCGGCAGGCCTTGTCCTCACTTCCCGTCAGCCGAGCCAGGCCGTGTGGGCCAGAACCTCGTTCGAGCCCCGCCAGACCATGTCGAGCGCAACATAAGTGATGATCGCAAGACCGATCCAACCAATCCAGCGATGTTTGTGCAGAACACGTGCAATTACGTTCGCGGCGGCACCCATCAACGCCACCGAGAGCAGCAGGCCGAGCACAAGCACGGTCGGATGCTCCTTGGCAGCACCGGCCACGGCCAGCACATTGTCAAGCGACATCGACACATCGGCCACCACGATCTGCCAGACGGCGGCGCCCACGGCCGCCGTCCCCACGGCGGCGACCGCCGTGTTGTCGTTGATGGAGGCGGTTCCGGGCAGGACGTCGGGGGCGTCGAGAGCCTCCTCCGGCGTGATCTCCTCCGCCCCGCCGGTGCGCAGTTCGCGGAACATCTTCCAGCAGACCCAGAGCAACAGCACGCCGCCGGCCAGCGTCAGGCCGATGATGGCGAGAAGCTGCGTGGTCATCAGCGCGAAGATGATGCGCAGGACGATCGCGGCGCTGATGCCCCACATGATGACCTTGCGTCGCTGCTCCTGGGGAACGGCGGCGGCGGCCATGCCGACCACGATGGCGTTGTCGCCGGCCAGCACCAGATCGATGGCCACCACCTGCCCGAAGGCGACGAGTTGCGGCCAGAGTTCGGCGGTCAGCATGATTGGTCTCCATTGCAGCGGGGCGCCCGGTGATTGGGGCGCCCCGCGGTATCCTTTGTGTGCGGTGAGGGCGCCCGGTCAGCGCATGAGGAGATGGGGCAGCCAGAGGGAGAAGGTCGGGACGTAGGTGACGAGGAGGAGGGTGACGAAGAGGGCGCCGTAGAAGGGTGTGATGGAGCGCATGACCTCGCCGACGGAGACCTCGCCGATGGCGCAGCCGATGAACTGGGTGGTGCCGACCGGCGGGGTGTTGAGGCCGAGCGCGCAGTTGATCAGCATGACGATGCCGAACTGCACCGGGTCCA